>NC_017095.1:0-700000 GCF_000235405.2 Fervidobacterium pennivorans DSM 9078 | reverse complement strand
GTAATTCCTCATAACTGCAGCTATCCCCATTCTAGTGGAAGGCATCTTTTTCATTTCTCCGTAGACACGCTTTGGATTTTCGCCAGTCGCCATTTTCAAACCAGCTGGTGATTTTACGATGCAGTAATCAACAATGTGCGATTTGAACTTTATAATTGCACCTTGACCACCAATGACATTCGCACTTCCGGGAACAATCATCACAGTTGTGAAGCCACCGTTGAGAGCTCGTTTGATTGCAACATCGTATGGGTTGAATGCATCTATTGCTCGAACATCCGGAGTTACAGGGTCAGTCATCTCGTTGCCATCCTGCATAAAACCTATGCCTTCCTCAAATAGTCCTATATGTGAGTGTGCATCAATGAAACCCGGTAGGACGTATTTTCCCGCTGCATCGATGATTTCAACGTTCTTTTCTTTCAGATTTATGGATTTTGCTATCTTTTTTATCTTTCCGTTTTCTATAAGAAGGTCACCAACAAAAGTTCCAGATGTTATTGTTACAAGAGTTCCTCCCTTTATTAGTTTTTTCATACCTCTTTCACCTCCAAGTTATTGTGGGCTAGCGGTGTTCAAAATGATTATAACACATATAATTCGTAAAGCGAATTAAGAATTCCAGATTTTTCTGAAATTTAACCTTGTTACATGCCCAAAACTTTTGATTTTGTGGTAAAATTCAAAGTAGAATTAAATAATCTAAGAAAGAAAGGTTGAGGGGCTGATGAGATGGGAAATAAGAGAAGTTGATGAAACACTTGTCGACCAGCTTACCAGGGAGCTGGGAATTGACCGTTTGGTGGCAAAACTGTTAGTGCTTCGTGGTATAAAAACTGCCGAAGAAGCTAAGAATTTCTTGTATCCAACAAGAAAAATTTTACGTTCACCATTTCTAATGAAAGACATGGACAAAGCTACTGATATTTTGCTAAGAGCAAGGGATAACCGTGAGAAAGTTGTTGTTCACGGAGATTATGATGTTGACGGTATAACTGGAACTGCCGTATTATACACCTTCCTTTCGGAAAATGGTTGGGATGTAGATTATTTCATTCCTAAGCGTGCGGATGACGGTTATGGAATCCAGTCGCAGTTTGTAGAAGATGCTTATAAAAATGGTGCAAGGGTTCTCTTAACCGTAGACTGTGGAATTACAGCATTTGAAGCTGTTGATAAAGCCAAAGAATTGGGAATGAAAGTTGTGATTACTGACCACCACCAACCCAAAGAAACCTTCCCAAATGCGGATGCTATTGTTAACCCCAAACGTCATGACGAGGAATATCCATTTAAAGAGTTCGCAGGCGTTGGAGTCGCTTATAAACTGGTATCTGCATTGGCTGAAAGGCTTAACATTCATCCGGCAGTTGTTGATGAATTGCTTGACCTCGTGGCGTTGGGAACTGTTGCAGACATGGTCGAGTTACTTGACGAGAACCGTTACATAGTTAAAGAAGGACTTAGAAGATTAAATAATACCGCAAAGCTTGGTATTGTTCGTTTGGTGCAAAAACTTGGGATATCAATCATAAGCTCTCGTGACATCGGCTATAGAATAGCTCCAAAACTCAACGCTGCTGGTAGACTCGATTCGCCAGATGATGCGTTCAAGCTAATCATAACAAAGGACGAAGCAAGTGCTACCGAACTGGCTGAATTGTTGTTGGGTTACAACGTAACAAGGCAAAGTATTGAGGCAAAGATATACAATGAAGCAGTTCAAATGGTTGAAGAAAAAGGCCTCAGTTCACTTCCAATAGTTGTTGCATACGGTCACGGGTGGCACTTGGGTGTTATCGGAATAGTTGCTACAAGGCTTGTTCATTTGTACAATAAACCTGTTATGGTTATTTCTATTGAAGAAGATGGTGTTGCAAGAGGTTCTGCAAGGAGTGTTCAGGGAGTAAACATTATAGAGCTTCTCGAAAGGTTCAGGGATATTTTTGAAGACTTTGGTGGTCATACAATGGCATTAGGATTTAGTCTTAGAGAGGAAAAAATACCAGACTTAATAGAGGCAATTAAAACGCATATAACGGAAGACGATGTAAAAGTTGAGCCTGTCGTTATGATAGATGAGAAGATAACAATCGATGAGATTAATGATGGTATAATAAGGGCCATTGAGTTGCTCGAACCATATGGCCACGGTAACCCGGAACCAGTGTTTCTAATTCAAAACAGTGCTGTTGAAAGATTCAAAATCTTTGGGGAAACTGGGTACAATGTTCGAGTAACGTTAAAAGGTAATAATAAAAGCATAGAAGGAGTCGGTTTTGGATTGAAAATTCAACCATCTGAATTATATGGACTGCAACCACAATTTCTTAGAATGGATGTCGTTGGCAATCTAAGAATGGGAGAAAGTGGTTTGCAACTGAACTTAATAGACTTAAAAGTGACACATGTTAACGATGAAGATTTAGCTGACAGGACATTTATACATTCGTTCATATCGAACTGGCGACAGCAAAGAGAAGAAGATTATGACCATCAACGGATAGAAGATGACATATACCAAAGACTGCCGCGCATTGCTGAACTTGTTGAAATTAAAAGGCCTGCATTGATACGTTTCGATATACCGTATAGAAATGCCTTTTTCTTCCATTTGATGAGAAAGGGAAGAACCCTCATAGTGAATCCTTCAAGCACGGAAGCAATGCATGTCTACGAAAGTTTGCAAAGACACAACATCCCGGGATTAGCACTTGCAAATTCTATCCATCGTGTCGCAGGGAAACATTTGGTAACTAATGCCGTTTACGCAGAAAAATTTCTAGACAACCTTTCTGATTTCGATTTCATTGTGCTTAACGAAATTCATTTTATGAGGAACTTTGACCCGGAACTTTATGAAAAGGTTTTAAGAAAGTTTGGAAAAACTGCGTTTTTCACAACACTGTATACATTTGAAACCAATCTCCCGACTTATGAAGTTAACGGAAAGAGTGATTTTTCAATTGAAGATAAAAGAAATCAACCAAAATCTTTGAACAATTCTAATTCCTCCTTGGTTTATCTGTTTTCCACACACAATTCAGTAGAAGTGTTCTTCAATAATTACATAAAGCGTGTATCAAGCAGAGATACTGTTTTCTACTCGTCTCAACTTGAGCCATTCCAGAGACTGATAATTTCGCATTTGGTGAGGAAAAGAAAGGTAAAAAAACTTATTTCTTCTACCAATAATGATTCGTTGCCTTCGCTTTTTGGAAAGGTCGAAGTAAGGCTTTTTGACTTTCCATATACTTTGAGTGAGATAATAGACACTGTAAGCGGCGAGGGAAACATACTCTTGCAACTGAACTACTCGACTCAAGATGTTTCTAGGAAACGTGATTCGCTCAGAAAACTTTTCCCATCGAAAGAAGAATTGGAGAAAATTGTGGAAGAACTCAACGTATACCTACCAATGAAATTAGAGGAATTCGAACAATTCCTTTCTAACTATAGTGTGCCAAAGGGTGTTATCAAGAGCGTTTACAGAGACCTTGGCGGTATCAGGGAAAACCTTGTTTGTGCTGTTGACTTTGAGCCTGAAAAAATAACAAGACTTAAGGAACGGAACATCGAGTTAGGATACTTTGAACGCTACACCTTGCAAATAGAGTCACTCAACGTCAAGGAAATGTTTAAGCTTATCGATGAAAGGTATCTTTACGATGCAGAACTGATTGTCTAAGTCTTCAATATAGGAGCAGTTAAAACATGGCATTGATAGCAATTGATTACGGAAAAAGCAAGTGTGGATATGCAATAGGTAGTGTCTTTGTAGCTGAAAGTGGAACAATAAAAACCGCAGATTTGGTAAAGAAAATCGAGAGATATGACACAGTTTTGTTCGGTTTACCTCTTTCCATGAGTGGAAACTACTCGACACAAACGTTTGAAGTAATCAAGTTTGCTCTGAAAATCAAAAATTCAGGAAAAAAGGTTTTGTTGCTTGACGAGAGAGTAACCACAAAGATGGCGAAGTCTTTCGAGAAGAAAGATGATGATAGATTCAGCGCAGAACAACTACTCCTTGAGTACATTCAAAATCCAGATAGAGCTATCGAGTTGAAAGAATATAAAGTACTAGAATCCAAACCAGTTTTCTGCAATTTTGCAGTGTTCATAGAAGTTCCTTACGATGGTTCATTCTCTGTAAGAGAAGGTATAGGATTTTCTAAAGATCCATACATTGCTTATACCCTCTATAAACACGGGATTTTCGTGTATAGGGTTTGGAAGGATTTTCGAGAAGCGATTATAAATCTTGAAAAAGCTCCAGAGTACGTTATAATGAACATAGAAAATAGACAGGTTATATCGGAATTAGATATTGAAAATTTGCAAAAATTAATCCTCTTTTTCAAAGTTGTGATAAAATGAACTGTGTTAGCGCGTGCTCGTAGCTCAATTGGATAGAGCGTCGGACTCCGGATCCGAAGATTGCGGGTTCAAGTCCCGCCGAGCACGCCAACAATTTCGATACAAAATAATGCTTAAGATAGAAGGAGGCTACTTTATGAAACCTACAAATTCAAAACTCGAGAAGGTAAAAGCGCGTGTTTTCGAAAAGGATGTAGATGCCATCCTCGTCATAAACATTGAAAATTCCAACAGTGTTACCACAAGATACTTATCTGGGTTCACAGGAAGTTTTTCCGCGCTTTTGATTACACCAAGAAGGCACATAATAATCACAGATTCTAGATACTGGGTACAGGTTAAAGAAGAAAGCACTTTTGAACTTGTTAAGTATGTTCCACCAAGAAGCTTTTTGGATACCGTTGTTGAGTTGATTAGAAATCTCGACTTGAGAAAGTTGGCTTTAGAAAAAGAGCGAATCTCTGCAAGTATTTACGACACACTCAAAGAAAAGCTTCCAGATTGTGAATTTGAGGATATATCTTCGTTGGTTGTGGATGTGAGGTCTGTTAAGGATGAGGATGAAATTGAAACAATGAAAATTGCTGTTGAAATCGCGCAAGAGGCGTTCAAAAAGATGCTAGAAATTGCCAAACCAGGGATGAAAGAAAGAGAACTTGCGGCATATCTTGAGTACCAGATGAAACTGTTGGGAGCAGATGATATAGCATTTGATACTATTATTGCTTCCGGTTACAGGGGAGCGCTTCCACACGGGCGTGCTTCTGACAAAACTATTGGGAAAGGTGAACCTGTAGTCGTTGATTGGGGTGCAAGATATAAGGGTTACAATAGTGACCTAACGCGTGTGTTTTGTATCGGTGAACCAAACTCAAAAGTTAAGGAAGTGCACAGGATAGTTTTTGAAGCCCAGCAAAAAGCTTTGGAAGCTATAAAAGCTGGTGTTACTGGAAAAGAGATAGATGCTATAGCAAGAAATCATATCCAAGAAGCTGGATATGGAGAATACTTCGGTCATGGCTTAGGTCACGGGTTGGGACTTGAAGTCCACGAAAATCCAAGTCTCAGTTTCAGATGGGATAAACATTTACAGCCGGGGCAAGTTGTTACCGTGGAACCGGGCATATATCTCGAAGGTGAATTCGGTATAAGGATAGAAGAAGATGTCGTTGTTAGGGAGAACGGCTGCGAGGTCTTAACAACTTTGACAAGAGAATTGATAATCATTTGAGGGAATGAAAATCGTGGTTGGTCAACATAGCAAAGGTGGGCAAAAACCGCATCAAGGCAAAGGCATCGGTAAAGAATTATCAAAACTGAACCTTATATCCAGTTTAGGATTCACAATTATAGCAAATATCTTAGTTGGTTTCGTCCTAGGTGCTTTTCTGGATAATTTGTTCTCAACTGCAAGGCTTTTTAAAATAGTTTTCATAGTCCTTGGAACCTTATCAGGTGTTTATAACGGGATAAAGTTCCTGATTAAAGAGCTCGAAAGATATGATAAAATAGACAGTGTTGATAGTGGAAACAACAGAGCAACTGACTTCAAGAACCACGAGCATAAGCACGGGGAAGATGAAAAAGATGAGTAACTCTCCAAGTAATGATGTTCTGCGATTTGTGGTAAGGATAATAATCTATTCTTTAGTGGTTTCTTCCGTGACACTTCTTTTAGGTGTGTTATTGAGGCGTTTTAGCTTTGCTTTAGGTGTACTAATTGGCGAGGTTGGTGTTATAATTGGATTAATATCAAGTGTTACAACAAAGGACCGATTTATCAAATTTGGGAAAGGATACCTTAGGACTGGATACCTTTTAAGATATGCTCTTTATGCATCGTTATTCTTGTTGGCATCACTTATTTTGAAAAATCCGACAGAAGGCATATTGGGGGTTTTTGCAGGACTGATGAGTTTAAAAATAGTGGTATTTCTCTTTGCCTGGAGGTGGAAACCTTGAGCAAAAAGAAAATGAGTACCAAAGCAAAAATACAACTAACTATTTTTCTTATAGTTTACATAACAGTCGGACTTTTAAATGCTAAGCTTATGACTGCTCCTCCTTCAGAGGCTCTTAAGAACATAGCTAATCGTTGGATTGTTCAGTTTGGTCCAACAAATGCGTGGTATTACCGTATCAACCCTATGACGGTAATCATGTCTTTTCTTGTAATTATAGTTATACTCGCTTTTGCAAGGTCTGTTCACAAAGAATTTTCTCTTATACCAAGTAGAAAGCAAGCTTTTGCCGAATCTTTAATGGATTTCTTGTACGAGATTGTTGAAAGTAGTGTTCCAAATGAAAAGTATGCAAGAAGTATTTTCAAAATCTCCATGACTTTGTTCATATACATTGCTGTTTCAAACCTTATTGGTGGTTTCATTCCAGGAATTTCGGCAGATGTTTCGATAGCTGAGAATGGTGCAAGGACTGTTAAATTTGTCCTTTTCAGCGATACATGGTTCCCACCCACAGGTGATTTGAACACCAACCTTACTTATGCAGTTATGGTATTCATAATAAGTCAGTATTTTGCAATAAAGACAAAAGGCGTGAAAGGATGGTTAAAAGGATTTCTTGAACCTGTTGCATTTATGCTACCAATGAACATCGTTGGAGAGCTTGCTAAACCTCTGTCACATGCAATGCGTCTTTTTGGCAATGTTACGGGTGGTGGTATACTTGTTTTGGTCATTAGTTATTTAGTCAAATACATGTTCTTACCACCTTTCCTATGGGCTTACTTTGGAATATTCTCAGGTTTAATACAAGCTTTCGTCTTTTCAACGTTGGCAATTGCTTATATGTCTTCACAAATTGAAGGTTGATTAAGTTCAAAAACTTATTACGAGGAGGGAGTATTTATGGAACAACTCACACCTGAGGTTATCAGTGAACTTGCAAAGGCTATTGCAGTTGCGGGGAAGGCTATAGGTGCAGGGCTTGCTATGGGAATTGGTGCTATCGGTCCTGGTATCGGTGAAGGTAACGTTGGTGCACATGCTATGGATGCTATCGCAAGACAACCTGAGTTAACAAACGTAATAACAACACGTATGATTCTTGCCGACGCTATTGCCGAAACAACAGGTATTTATTCTCTTGTTATCGCGTTTTTGATACTTTTTGTGTTGTGAGGCGATCCTTATGGATCTTTTTGAAATTAATTTAACAGCTGTTGTTCAGCTCCTTAGCTTTTTATTCTTGCTATGGATGCTGAACAAGCTTCTCTATAAACCCTTCTTCTCGATGATGGATAAGAGAAGAGAGAAAATAGAAAGCGATTTAGCCGAAGCTGAGCAACTTCGTAAAAGCGCGGACGCAATGAAAAAACAAGCCGAAGAAGAACTTAAGGCTGCGCGTCAAAGAGCAGAGCAGGTTATAGCTGCGGCAGAGAGAGAAGCTGAAAAAATAATCGAGGATGCAAAACAAAGAGCTCAAAAAGAAGCCGAGAAAATAATTATCAATGCTCAATCAGAAATTGAAAGGCAAAGACAAGAGGTTATTTCCCAGGTTCAATCTATAGCAACTGAAATTGCAATTAGCCTTGCAATGAAGGTTTTAAAAGATGTTGTAGATGAAAAGGCAAAGAGAGAATACCTTATGAAAATCATAAGGGAGTATGAAAAATGATGTACTCAGCTATAGCTAGTAAATACGCAATGGCTTTGTACAATGTTTCAAAAGCAAATAACAAGACAGAGGAATATAAAGACAGGCTAAGGGTTTTGGCACAGATATACGACTATATGTCTGTCTTTTTAAATAACCAGGCAATAAAACCTGAGAAGCGTGCTCAGGTTGTTTGTCAATTGATGAACGAATTAGGTTTTCCTGCAGACCAACCTTTCAGTAGATTTGTTTATCTGTTGATAAGTAACAAGAGGCTCAAATATATCAAACAAATACTTGCGTTTTTTGATTTCACTGTTCTTGAAGATAAAGGTCTAATACCTGTTGATTTAACTACTGCTGTCGAATTGAATACCGAAGAAGAACAGTTGCTGTCGGAATTTGTCAAAAAACATACAGGTAGGGAACCGGTGTTCAATGTTAGCGTTGACGAGGATTTAATTGCAGGTGTTGTTATGGAATTTGCCGGAAAAAGGTTCGATGCAAGTATCAAAGGTAGACTTGAGAATTTAGCCCGTAACGTGCTAAGAAGAGAGGGGTGATACCTTGAGATTAAACCCTGGAGAGATTGTAAGAGTTTTGGAAAGTAAAATAGCAGAGTATCAGGAAGAAATAAAGCTTGAAGATGTTGGAAAGGTAATTCAAGTTGGAGATGGTATCGCAAGAGTTTACGGATTGAATAACGTGATGGCAAACGAAATGGTCGAGTTCGTAGAAACCGGAACTAAAGGTTTGGCGTTCAACTTGGAAGAGGATAACGTTGGTATAATAATCCTTGGTGATTACAAAGAAATCAAAGAAGGTCATACAGTCAGAAGACTGAATAGAATCATGGAAGTTCCTGTTGGCGAGGGGCTTCTGGGACGTGTTGTAAATCCTCTGGGAGAACCACTTGACGGCCTCGGACCGATTCAGTACAGCCAAACCCGTCCTGTTGAATTCAAAGCACCAGGTGTTATTTACAGAAAACCTGTCGATACACCTCTCCAGACAGGACTTAAGGTTATAGACTCTTTAATACCTATTGGAAGAGGGCAAAGGGAATTAATAATTGGAGATAGACAGACCGGAAAGACAGCGATAGCCATAGACACTATTATTAACCAAAAAGGAAAAGGAGTTTACTGTATCTACGTGGCAATTGGGCAGAAAGCATCTGCTGTTGCCCGAATAGTTGAAAAACTAAGGCAAACAGGTGCTATGGAATATACAATTGTTGTTGTTGCAACATCTTCAGATCCTGCAACGCTACAATACCTTGCACCATATGCTGGTTGTGCAATGGGAGAATACTTCATGTTTAACGGCAAGGACGCGCTCGTAGTTTACGACGACTTATCCAAACATGCTGTTGCTTATAGGCAAATTTCACTGTTGCTTAGAAGGCCTCCAGGAAGGGAAGCTTATCCCGGCGATGTTTTCTATCTTCATTCAAGGTTATTAGAACGTGCAGCGCGTCTTAATGAAAAATACGGAGGAGGCTCACTTACGGCTCTTCCGATAATCGAAACACAAGCAAACGACATTTCAGCATATATTCCAACAAACGTTATTTCAATTACAGATGGTCAAATATACCTTGAACCAAACCTCTTTTATGCAGGGCAAAGACCCGCTGTTAACATAGGTCTTTCCGTTTCACGTGTTGGTGGAGCGGCACAAATAAAGGCTATGAAACAAGTCGCTGGCTCACTTAAACTTGATTTAGCCCAATACCGAGAACTTGAAACATTTGCACAGTTTGCTACAGAACTCGACCCAGCAACTCAAGCTCAAATAACAAGAGGTCAGAGGTTGATGGAACTCATGAAACAACCTCAATACAGTCCTATGGAAGTTGAAGAGCAGGTAGTTGTACTCTTTGCTGGAGTTAATGGCTACCTTGATGATTTACCAGTCTCGGCGGTTCGACCGTTCGAGGATGGATTTTTAAAGTTTGTGAAAGAGAAGTACAATGATGTTCTTGAGGAAATAAGAACGAGCAAACAAATATCAAAAGAACTTGAGGAAAGACTGCACAAGATAATCAAGGAGTTCAAAGAAGAGTTTGTAAAAGTCTACGGGAAGTGATGTTGAATGAGTCGAGGTAAATTACTCCAGATTAAAAGAAAAATCAACGCCACCCAATCGTTGAAGAAGATAACAAAAGCAATGGAGATGGTTTCAACTGCACGTATTAAAAAGGTTGAAAAAAGATTGCAAATGGCACGGGAGTTTTTAAATGAGACGAAGAAGATAGCAGCCCGTGTTCATTTCGAAGTAAAACATCCGTTTGTGACAGGGCAAGGAAAAAAGGCACTCGTTGTTATAGGAACAGATATGGGCTTGTGTGGGTCATTCCCAACGGAAATTACAAAGAAAGCGATATATGTTGATAAAAAAGAGAACTTTGATCAACTTTACGTTGTCGGAGCAAAGATTGCACCTATATTTAGAAGCAATCCAAAAGTTGTTCGAATATACGAGCATGTCTACGAAACTCCAACGTTCGACTTCATGAAGACTTTGATTAACGACTTGCTGGCAAACGGTGTTGGGACGGTAAAGGTCGTATATGGAAAGTTTAAAAACAAGCTAGCACAAATTCCGGATGTATACGATTTAACACCAATAAGGATGGAGCCAAGTTCCTCTGAAAAAGGTGACAGGTACGAATTTGAACCAGCGGAAGAAAGCTTTCAGAACGCATTAGTAGAATTCTATGCCTCAAGTGTCTTATACGCATTGGCTTTTGAAACAAAAATAAGCGAACTCTACGCACGTCAGAATGCGATGAGAAACGCCACAGAAAACGCAGAAGAGGTTGTTAGACTGTTAACTATCGAATATAACAAAGCACGTCAAGCATCTATAACCCAAGAACTCATAGAAATAGTCACCGGTGCTGATGCATTGAAAGAAGAATGAATAAGAGAAAAGAGTAACTCTTGAGGTGTTAACAAAAAGGAGCGTGGTAAGCGTGTCCAAAAAGTCTATAGGTAAAATTGTAAGGGTAATAGGACCGGTAGTAGATGTAAAGTTCCTAGAAGGTGAACTACCAGACATTTACGATGCACTTGTAGTAACAAATCCACAAACAGGTAAGAAGCTAGTTCTCGAAGTAGAACAGCTCATAGGTGATAATACTGTTAGAACTGTTGCTATGGACAATACTGATGGTTTGGTCCGAGGGTTAGAGGTAGAAAATACCGGTGAGCCGATTAAAGCACCTGTTGGACGTGGAGTTTTGGGAAGAATGGTCAATGTAATTGGTGAACCAATAGACGAACAGGGTGAACTAAAAGATGTAGAATTCTGGCCCATCCACAGACCTGCTCCAAGTATGACAGAGCAAAAGACAGAGATAGAAATCCTTGAAACAGGTTTGAAAGTCATTGATTTGCTTGCACCATTCCCGAAAGGTGGTAAGATAGGGTTCTTTGGTGGTGCTGGTGTTGGAAAAACAGTGCTCGTTATGGAAATGATTCGAAATATAGCTATTGAACACCATGGTTTCTCCATATTTGCTGGTGTTGGTGAACGAACTAGGGAAGGAAATGACCTTTATCTTGAAATGTCAGAAGCAGGAGTTCTAAGCAACACTGTTCTTGTCTTTGGTCAGATGAACGAACCACCGGGAGCAAGGTTTAGAGTTGCTCTTACAGCGTTGACAATAGCCGAATACTTCAGGGATGTTGAAGGTAGAGACGTGTTACTTTTCATTGATAATATCTTCAGGTTTGTCCAAGCTGGTAGTGAAGTTTCTGCTTTGCTTGGAAGAATGCCATCTGCTGTTGGATACCAGCCGACACTATCAACCGATATGGGTGAATTGCAAGAAAGAATAACCTCAACAAAGAAAGGTTCAATCACATCTGTTCAGGCTATATACGTGCCTGCTGACGATATTACAGACCCTGCTCCAGCAACAACGTTCACACACTTGGATGCTACAATAGTCCTTTCAAGGCAACTTGCAGCACTTGGTCTTTATCCTGCTGTTGACCCTCTTGATTCAACCTCGAAGATACTTGATCCAAACATTGTTGGTAAAGAACACTACGAAGTTGCCCGTGGTGTCCAAGAAGTGCTACAAAGGTATAAGGACCTGCAAGATATAATCGCTATACTTGGTATGGAAGAACTCTCTGAAGAAGATAAATTGATAGTTCAAAGGGCAAGAAAAATCCAAAGGTTCCTAACTCAACCAACACACGTTGCTGAGAGATTCTCCGGAATACCAGGAGTTTACGTTCCGATTAAAGAAACAATTAGAGGTTTCAAAGAAATACTGGAAGGTAGGTACGATGATCTTCCAGAAGCTGCCTTCTACATGGTCGGAACAATAGATGAAGCAGTTGAAAAGGCTAAGAAACTAATGAAATCGGCGGTTATATGATATAGAATCACGAAGTCATATTGAACATTTACCTCTGAAAAAAGCTTGATTAGGAGTTGAGCTAGATGAAAATAAAGATAGTTACTCCATACAAAATTGTCGAGTTTAATAATGCAAAATTGATAGTTTTTAAAACTGTAGAAGGTGAAATGGGTGTTCTCGATAAGAGAGCACCCATTATTACAAAGCTAGCGATTTCAGATGTTCGTATTCAAACCGAAGAAGGCGAAGAAAAGCTAAAGGTAATTGATGGTTTTCTCCACTGCGATGGTAACAGTAACGTAGTGATACTTACCGAGGAAGTTGGAAAACCTGAAGAGTTTGATCCACACAAGTTTCGAAAGGAAGAATAAAGTCAACTGAATAAAGTCAACTTAAGATTGTTAGTTCAACTAGTTCAGGTGGATATTTTGGTCAATTTCTAATATCTTTAACGAAGAGGTGAAGGAATCTGAAAACTGCAGTTGTTGTAGATAGTACAACAAAATTGAGGAAAGATTTCCACACAGATATAGAGATATACACCATACCTGTTCGGGTGTTTATAAATGACGAGGAACTCGAGGATTCAGATGATATAACAGATAAGATACTTGAGGCTATTGAGAAGGGCGAAAAAGTGGAAACCTCCTTACCGCGCGTGGATGTGGTTGAAAAAACTTTTCACGAACTGCACAAAAAATATGATGCTGTTTACGTATTGTCAATTTCCTCACTGCTCAGTGGAACATACAATCTTTTCTACACAATAGCAAACAAATACGAGAATGTTTTCGTTTTCGACTCAAAAAGTGTTAGTATACAGAATACTTACGTTTTAGAGAGGATGTTAAAGGATATAGAGCTTGGTAAAAAAATAGAGGAAGATGATATAATATCATATAGAGACGACTCGCTCTTTTTAATAGCCGTTTTCGATGTGACACAGCTTCAAAAAAGCGGAAGAATTGGAAAGATTACTTCAGTATTAGGAAAGATGCTACATGTAAAACCTATTCTTACTATAGCCCGAAATGGTGAGGTCCAGTTAGTCCAAAAAGCCATAGGTATCAAAAAAGTAAAAGAGGTAATCAAAGAGAAAGCAGAGGAATTCGTTGAAAAAGCAAGAAAAAAAGAAAAAGGAATAAGAATTTACGCTGCAGTTGGTAAAGAAGATTACAAAGACTTTATCTACGAAGTAGCACAACTATACGACGTAAAACCTTATTTTGTTGACATCGGACCCGCTGTTACGACGCATGTAGGTAAAGAAGGCTTTGGAATACTCTTGGGTTTAGATTTTTGATTCGTTTTATTGTTATCGTGCCCTAAGGAAGGGGGAACCTCATGAAAAACATATACCTCTTCGACAGTTCTGTAGATTATCAACCTGGTCTTGAATTTGGAGTTCCGACCGATATGTTCCCACTGCGTGTGTATATAGATGACACGGAATACATCGATAAGGTAACGATAACTGATGAACAGTTTTATAACTTTTGTCTCTCCGGAGCTAAGGTTTCAACGTCGCAACCGAAACCCGAAATGATGAGAGAAAAATTGACAAAATACTCAAAAGAATACGAAAACGTATACGTAGTCACGATATCTCAGAAACTAAGTGGAACGTACGATACTATTTCATCCATTGTTAAAGAGGAAAAGCTGAAAAATGTGACAGTCTTGGACTCCAAAAGTGGGAGTGTAAAAACAACGTATGTTTTGTATCGAGTTATTAACGCAGTAGAAAATGGCTTAAAGGTTACCCAGGAAATTGTCGATACATTTGTAAAAGATAGTTTATTGGTTTTTTCAGTCTCTTCACTTGAATATCTCGAACGTGGGGGAAGGATAGGCCATGCGAAGGCACTTCTTGGGAAACTTTTAAGGATTAAACCTATTCTTACAACAACAGAGGATGGTTATACTGCTTCGTTAGGAATGGAAAGAACACATGATGGACTTATAAGACGGATGAGAGAACTTACTAAAGAATTTATGGCAAAAATTGGAAGTCATATTGTAATTGGCGGATACGGAGTTTCCTACATGAAAGAACATCTCGACAAACTCTTGGAAGGGTTCAATGTTCACTCGATAGCACGAATAGGACCAGCAATTGCTGCACATGTTGGGCCAGAGGTATTTGGACTGGTAGTTGGAAGGGGGTATTAGTTGATGATTAAGGATTATTTAAACAGCGTTATCGAGGAAAAGTCTTCAAAAGACTTTATAGTTTTTTCGTCTGTGATTTTTTCGTTAGGTTTCGTCCTATCGATAATTTCTAATGCGTTCTTTTTCATTAATCATCCAGTAGTGAAGGTCTTTATCGGGATTGCGAATACGGTTTTCTTTATTGGTGTTGTGGGTATTAGTGTGGTTCTTTCAAAATGGTTCAAAAATACCGATGAAAAGCTTTATGCTCTTGCAAATTTATACCTTACGTTCACATTAGTCTTTGCTTTTATGTCCTACTTTGTTCCGTTTCTTTTCTTAGTAACTGTAGCACTTATCATTGCATTGATTATGACTGCAAAAAAGTTTATTCTTGGAGAAGAGCAATTGTTTGTTGGTAAATTGGTCTCTTATTTCTTTATCACTTTGTCTTTCTACACGATGGAGCTTGTGACTGAGCTGAACGAACAAATCATGCGGAGGTGATTCTATGGACATCAAGACATTCGCTCGCGGCTTTGAACTATCAGAAGCTATCGAAAGTTACCTCAACAAAAGGTTAGAAACAGTCAAAAGGGCATTACAAACTTTTGTTTCACGGGATGATGTGAACATCGAAGCGCGTTTTGACAAAGATGGACCATATTACACCCTAAGGTTGATGACACACATCAATGGTAAAGATATTGTTGTTCAGGAAAAAGCAAATGATATTTATGGTGTTATTGACACTGCAACTGACGCTTTTGAAAAATCGGTCAAGCGAGAAAAGGAGCTGCACAAATCCTATCATAAATCCAATGTCAAGGGACTAACCGAGGCAATGGTTGAAGAGCTTGCTCCAAGATATGAAATCGAGGAAGAAGAAGACAAAATAGATACAGTTAAGAGGGTTTACCTGATGCAGGCAACACTGGAGGAAGCAATTGCTCAGATGGATGTTATGGGACATCAGTTCTTTGTCTTTAGAAACGTTGATACCGGTGAGATAAATATGATTTACAGAAAGAACGGAAAGTACGGATTGATAGAATTCCAAGAATAATGATAAAGTTAAAAAGCAAAGTGCCCCGTGACGGGGCACTTTGCTGTATAAAATACAGTAAAAAATACAGTAAGTTGTTTCAGAGGATTCCTATAATTTTTTTCATCTTTTCAATAACCTCTTTTGGATTTCTTCCAAAAATCCTAATCATCGCTTCCTTTCCCCAGAATCCTTCATCATATATTATATCTGGTATCTTTCCAAATGTTTTGTATGCTTGTTGAATCATCCATTCCATTGATTTTCCGTCAACACTTTTGACATCTTCCGGTTCGGAATTTCTATCATATTTGAAAACTGTTAATCCGGATTTGATAGCATTATCAATATACTCAGCACAATACCTAACATTTGTGACACATCTTATATGGGGCGAAAAGGATTTTGCAACAAGTGCCATTCTTGCTGTGTGAGAATAATCAGCAAAAGACGCATCCGAAACGAAAACAGGTTTTCCTTCTTTTAGTCGAATCCTTCCTGGAAATTTAGCAACTTCAAATTCATCTTTTGACCACGGTAACGCATACGAGACGTTTTGTCCGACCTCTGGAATAGTTTTTTCTCCAACTGTTAAGAGCTCTTTCTTTACACTGTTCAATGAATCGAGTACGTCAAACTTCATCCAATCTCTTGCAAGCATTTCCGGTTGCACTTGCTGATTGCTTTTTTCAAGGACTTTTTGCAATATCTCTATAGAAGCCTTTACAGCTTCTTCTGGAGAATAACCAAGGTACAGATGCCCCGCAAATAAGCTAGAAAATGCACATCCCGTTCCGTGGTATCTTCCTGGTAATCGCGTTGTTTCAAAAGCAAGGCGACCAAACTTTACAATCACTTTTTCAGCTTCTTTTCCATGACCCCCTGTTACGACAACTCTATCTGAAGGTTCTAACCCTAATATACCTGCCTCTTCATTATTCAGAATTACGAAATCAGCATAGGTCAAGTTCTCCTTGACAATTTCAGGGGGTTCAAAATCATAGCCAGAACTTGAACGTAAAACTATGTTCCAAACGATGACTGCTGATGGATATTTTTCCCTTATGAGCCTAAGCATCTCCGGGGATATCAAACCTACTTTTATAATGCCCGGTTCGGGGAGGACGGATAATTCTTGATCTATTTCTTCCCATTTGCGGAATCTCGCAAGAAAAACCTTGTGGGTATTTTGGATAGTATACGCACTAACAACACCCATAGCACTGATTCCTAATAAAGCGAATGACTTAATATCTTGTAAAATTCCTGCCCCAGCTGATGGGTCAAATCCTGAAATTACCATTACTCTTTTCTCAGATGTATCGCTCATCAAAGCATCACCTCCAAGAATTCTATTAATTTTGACAACTGGTTAGGACAGTCGTTAGAAGGTTCTGCGACAAAGTCCACACCATCAAATTCCTTTATTACATCTAAAACTCTTCTAAAGTTGAAAGAATCCCCCCACGGCGCGTGGTGGCATTGCTCATAAGTTCTTAGATCAGCATAGTAAATGTGAAATTCAGTTATGAAGTCCGCTAATTTCTCAATAAAATAAACAGGGTCAAAATCGTAAACTTCGGAGTCAATTAATAAATGCCCGATGTCTAAACACATTGTGCAACCAGTCTCCTTAAGAACAAATAAATAATCATCTGGTGAATGGAAATAATCATTCATATAAACGTTTTCCAGACGAGTTTCAATGATTTTGTTTAATTCATAGAAGTGTTCAAGGCTTTCCATGACGATACCGTAAACGTCTTTCCAAGCCTCATTTTGTTTCGCATTTGGAAAGTGAACAACAACGTATTCTGCACCAAAACTTTTGGCAAAACTTGCGCTTTCAATGTTAACTACGTAGGTATCCTTTCTTAAATTTATATCTAATGAAGTTGGATTTGGATGAACTGCTGCGTATCTAAAAACAAATGGCAAATGGATACCAAATGGTTTACCACGTTTCTCTAGAAATTCTTTTAATGTGTCCAAGTCTTGCTTTTGAAAAAACGTTAATTCATACAATTCTGCAAACGGCAGTTCTTCTATCTTTAATATATTTGCTCGAATAGTGCTTGTGGAAATCCCTTTCCTCTTTTTGCAGCGATAACCTTTCATTTGTTTATTTTTCCTCCGCAAAATCTTTAGTTATTTTTATGGCACAGAAAGGTCCACACATAGAACAACCGTCATCTGTATATTTCATCTTCTCAAATTTTCTTTGAGCCCTTTCCGCATGTATGGCAAGTTTGAACATCTTATTCCAGTCAAAATCCCTTCTTGCTATCGCCATTTCTTCTTCTAATTTCATTGCTTTTCTGTTGCCACGTGCAACATCTGCAACAACTGCCGCGATTTTTGCCGAAATTACTCCTTCCTTTACTTCCTCAGCATCCGGTAACCCTACATGTTCTGCAGGAGTTACATAACATAGAAAATCACAGCCATAATAACCTGCCAATGCACCACCAATTGCACTAACAATATGGTCATAACCAACTCCTCTATCTGTTGGAAGTGGTCCAAGAAGAAATATAGGTCGTCCCAATCCTATCTTTTTCATAAGCTTCACGTTCAATTCGATTTCATTTAAAGGAACATGTCCTGGACCTTCCAACATAACTTGCACACCAGCATCGTAAGCTTTCAGAACAAGTTCTTGCATAAAAAAGAGTTCTTCAAGTTGCTGGGGATCCGTAGAATCCACAATAGCACCTGGTCTCATCCCATCACCTAAGCTTAGTGTAATATCATACTCCCTTGCGATTTGAAGTATCTCATCAAAATGTTCGTAGAATGGGTTTTCCTTATTGTTTTTAATCATCCAACCAGCAATAATCGAACCCCCACGGCTGACAATCTTCAAAATTCTCTTTGAGTTTTTCAATTTCTCCAGCACTCGCTTTGTTATCCCAACATGAATTGTCATAAAATCAATACCATCTTCAGCATGTTGAAGAACCATGTTGATGAAATCCTTTTCAGAAAAATCTACCACGTTCCTCTTTTCCGCGTAGGCCTTTACAGCCGAATCATATATAGGAACAGAACCAACCGGGGCAGGGCTTCTTTTCACAATTTCCCTTCGCATCTCTGATAAATTACCCCAGGTCGATAAGACCATCACAGCATCAGCACCAGCATTCAACGCTACTTCTAACTTTCCTAACTCTTCTTCTAAGGAGGAATATCCAACGGATGTGCCTATATTTGCGTTGACCTTTACTGTCATTTGTTCACCTATTGCTACTGGCCTTTCCAAACTGTGTAATTTATTTCTTGGTATCACGACTTTTCCATCGGCAACCAGTGCTCTGAGCCTTTCAAACTCGATACCCTCAAACTCAGCGCAATACTTCATTTCCTTTGTGATAAGCCCAGCACGTGCCAATTCGAGTTGCGTCATATTCTCGTCTCCCTATCAATTTTCGCTACTTCTCTTCTTAAACCATCCTCGATTAGTTCTGCAGCTCTAAGACCTGACAAAATCATTCCACCGAAGATAGGTCCCATTCTTGGACCACCACCAACGCTTACTGCGGCCATCCCCATTACATAAAGTCCAGGGTAAATTTCTCTTGTTCCTTCCACAACAAATTTCTCACCATTTTCCGCATCCATGGGGAATTCATATTCAACAGTTCCACAACTACATAGATTTTCGGTAGAACCAGTAACAGAGAGCAGAATTCCGCGTTTAGAAAGCAATCTTACGAGGTTAGCTGGATGTCCTGTCCCATCGACTGTAAACTTTGCAATAACGCTTATCGGATCAACGTGCAATCTTTCTCTAATTGTTGGCATCCAATTTATTACAACTCCAGAAACCCTTTTGTCGTACATTACAAGGTCTTCAACAAAAACATTGTTAAACACTAATGTTCCTGCTTTTGTGGTGTGATACAATAATGCCGATGCGAAGTGTACAGAGTCAACAACCAAAAACTCCCCAAATTCTTTGTAGTTAACACCAAGTTCTTCCACATAGCCTTTCAATTCTCTTTCAAGTACCAACTCATTGAACATCATTCCTCCACCCCAAATGCCTCCACCTGGTTCGTTCTTCGCTTCAAAAATTGCGACCTTGTACCCTTTCTTAGAAAGTGCAAGAGAAAGTGCAAGAGCGCTAGGACCACATCCTGCGATAGCTACGTCAACTTCCAAACCTTTGTTCAACTTTTCAAAAAAACTTTCGACTATCAACCTGGAGATAATCAAATCTTTCTTCATCCTTTTACACCTCCATGCAAAACTTTTCAGAAAATAAAATCCCTCCGAATTTCTCGGAGGGACTGTTCAGTTAAAAACATTTTATTAGATTTCTATCTTTCTTTGTATTGCCCATGTCCCTCCGCCGGTATTACCCGGATCAGGTTCAAAGGGTCGAAGGGTTGCCCCCTTCCTCTCAGCCCCGCAGTATGGAGCTCCCCTCTGGGCTATTTAATTTTTTCACTTACAATATATCACTTCAGAACCACAAAGTCAAGAAAAGTATGAAAAAACAAAACGACGTTTATAGTAAGAATTTACAGAAAATCTTAAATTTCGCGGAAAATAGGAATTTATTGTCCAGACATCATAAGATTTTAGTTGACAAATAATTATAGACTTAGTATAATCTAATTAGATGTAAGTTAATTTTATCACAAAAATATTTCGAAGTGCAAATTACAAAACTCTTCAATATGAGAGGAGGAAAAGCTGTGAAGGTAGTAGTTATTGGTTGCACACATGCAGGAACGGCTTTCACCACGACAGCAAAAAGGCTTTATGGTGACAAAGTCCAAATAACGGTGTATGAACGAAACGACACAGTTTCATTTCTCTCTTGTGGGATTGCCCTCCATGTTGGTGGAGTAGTAAAAGACCCCATGAAGCTCTTTTATTCCTCGCCCAAGGTTCTCTCAGATTTGGGAGCAAAAATGATGATGAGGCACGAAGTAATTGATGTTAACATCGAAGAAAAAGCAGTTCTTGTCAGAAATCTCGAAAATGGCGAAACTTTCAAAGAAACCTTTGATAAACTTGTGATAACTACTGGTTCTTGGCCCATAATTCCAAATGTTCCAGGTGTTGAGTTGAAAGGTATAATGCTTTCAAAGAATTTTTACCATGCACAAGACATTGTAAAACACTCAAAAAATGCCAACAAGATAACTATAGTCGGAGCTGGTTACATAGGCGTTGAGCTTGCAGAAGCCTTTAGGCATAATAATAAAGAAGTAGTCTTGATAGATATAGCAGATAGAATATTAGCCAAGTATTTGGACAAGGAATTTACCGATATACTCGAAAATGAGCTTACTGTAAATGGGATTAAGTTGGCGCTGGGGCAAAAAGTTGTGAAATTTGAAGGAGAAGATGGTTTTGTGAAAAAAGTCATAACAGACAAGGACTCCTTCGATACCGATATGGTTGTGTTAGCTACAGGTTTCAGACCAAATACAGACCTATTCAAAGGCAAATTGGAGATGTTGCCCAACGGTGCATTGATTGTTGACTCTTATCTGCACACGTCTCATCCTGATATTTTTGCCGCAGGTGATAGTGCAGCGGTTTGGTATACTCCAACTAACAGTTACGAATATATCCCTCTTGCTACAAATGCCGTAAGAATGGGAACTATAGTCGCATACAATATATTTGAGGACAGACTTAAATACTCAGGGACTCAAGGGACATCGGGTGTGAAGGTGTTTTCTTACAACGTTGCCACTTCCGGCTTAAATGAATTGCTTGCTCAAGAGAAAGGTATAAACTATGGAACGATTTACGGTGTAGAAAACAACAGACCAGAATTTATGCCAGAGTATGAACCTGTTTATGTTAAGCTTCTTTACAGAAAAGACGACCACACAATAATAGGTGGACAAGTTATGTCGAAAGCAGATGTTACAGAAAGTGCGAACACGTTATCAATTGTTATGCAGAACAAGATGACAGTCAAAGACCTGGCATTTGCTGATTTCTTCTTCCAGCCATATTTCAACAAACCTTGGAACTTCTTGAACACCGTCGCATTGAAAGCTCTGGAAAGATTAGTTTAACCTTCGGAATCTTTCGGAAAGATAAGCTGACTTTTTGGTTAAAGATACTTGAGCAGAAAGCATCTGAACCAAAGACACTTTTACAGACCCGGGGACGTTGTCTTCCGGGTTTTTATTTTGTATTATCTCGAAAAAAGTTAAACAGGTATTTGAAACTAACCTGCGTAGGTGTATAATTATGTCAGGAAAGTTTGTAATACGAACAATAATGCATAAAAATTCATATGTTAAAAAGCCGGAGGTGAGAGGATGGAACTGAAAGATGTCATCCTAAAACGAAGGAGCATAAGAAAATTCAAAAATAAGGAAATCTCACCAGAAACTCTTGCGGAAATTGCAAAGTATGCTTTATTGGCTCCAAGTGGGAGGAACTCTAGACCTGTTGATTTGGTTATTGTAACCGAAAAAGACAAAATCGAACGCATAATGAAAGCAAGAGAAGGAGCGTTCTCATTCCTAAAAACTGCACCTGCATGTATAATTGTCACAGCAAATGAGGCCAGTTCAACCTGGATGTCAGATGCCTCTATTGTGGCAACGTATATACAGCTTCTATGTGTTGATTACGGACTCGGAAGTTGCTGGGGTCATGCGCATGACCGCTTCCAAGATGGGGTGTCAGTCGAAGGAAAGATTAAAGAGATTGTTGGTATTCCAGATGGTTACAGGGTGCTTTGCGTGATAGGAATTGGATATCCAGACGAAGAAAAAGATGCGCATACGTTAAAAGAAGTTGATGATAACAAAATCCATGTAGAGAAATGGTAGGTTCTTTTATTGCATCCTAATGTGATGAGGAGGAAAGAACCATGAGAGGAGTTAACAAAACGAAAGAAAACAACTCTATCAGAACGAACAAGGACCAAGTTGTTCAGCTTTCGATATTGGTTGAGGTGGCACACCCTGTTGTCCGTATGCCTGTTGTAGATGGTAATGGCACTTCGTTTTACATTCCCGGAGTTGGAGGTATCACATACAACTTCGGGCTTGGTGACAGTGCATTCAAGATGCATGGTGACCATATCGAACCTGATGTTAGCGCCAAAAACAAAGACAAGGATTTAAATCCAACTTGTATGGCTCTTGCATGCATTGGGAACGAAGCAACATTAATATCCGGAGATGCGAAAGGCATGAAAGGATACGTAATAGGAAAACATGGAGGAATAGATCACATATTAATCTGGTTCCCTGAGAAAGAGAAGCTGGCAATCGGAGATAAGATACAGATTAAAGCCTGGGGGCAAGGACTTGAAATAGTTAATTATCCTGAAGTAAAAGTCATGAATATTGACCCCGATTTGTTTGAAAAGATACCAATAAAAATTAAGAATAGAAAATTACACGTCCCAGTCACGGCAATCGTTCCTGCACACTTAACAGGTTCTGGAATTGGGGCGGGTAATCCAGCATCTACCGATTATGATATGAATACCTTAGATAAAGAAGAAATTAAGAAGTTTAAACTTGATAAAGTAAGGATAGGAGATTTAGTTGCAATATCAGACCATTACAACGGTTACGGAGCCGGAGGTTACAAAGAAGGTGCCGTTTCAATAGGTGTTGTCGTTCATTCGAACTGCTACAAAACAGGACATGGTCCCGGTATGGTAATAATAATGACATCAAAAGAAGATAACATAGTGCCAGTTCTCGATAAGGATAGTAACATAAAAAACTACCTTAATATCTGATGAGTAAAAATTTATTCCCACCCGGAAAAGGGTGGGATTTTTATTCTCTACTGTAAAAGCCAGAATATTTAAGAAAATGTGCAATATCGAGAATATATTTCAAATATTACTGATTTCTCAAACCAATCCTCGAAATATTTTCGAATTTCAATATATCTTTTATGATGTTAAAGGTGCTATAATCTGAAAGGTGATTCATATAAAATATGATATATGATTCATCTTTTAACATACACAGTTAAAACTTACTTTGAACATAAAGGAGGTTTACTAAGATGAAGTACGCAAAGATTATTTCCTCTGGAATGTATGTTCCCAAGAAAGTGATGACGAATGCGGAGTTCGAAAAGCTAACGATGTTTACTATTGACCCATATTTCTCAGATGTGATTGGTATCAATCACAGACATATTTCAGAAGAGTGGGAGACTCCTACTTACATGGCTGCAGAAGCAGCTAAAAAGGCACTTGCTCGAATTGGTATGAAACCGGAAGAAATTGATTTGATAATTGTTGGTACAGATACTCCGGAAGCGGTATCCCCACCAGATGCTCCAAGGGTTCAGTACCTCATAGGTGCCCACAAAGCAGAACCACTTGCTTTTAACGTAAATGCTTCATGTGCAAATGGAGCGTTGATGCTTGATATCGCAGCAAGGTATATAGCCATGGGGGATTACAAGAATGTCCTCGTTATAGGCACATATGCGATGACCAAGTTTCTAAGTTGGAAATATTCATGGGAAGCTCTTTTCAGTGATGGTGCAGGTGCACTAATACTTACGGCTTCGGACGAACCTGGGTTTATAGGTAGTGTGGCACGCGCTGACGGTAGTTGGTGGCAAAACTGGGGAATATACATAGGGGCAGGCACCATGAACTTGGCAGGTTTTGAAAGAGGGCTTCACAAACTGGATCTCAGAGCGGCTTACCCATCTACAGTCAACGAAGAAGGATGGCCCATGTTGATTAATAAACTTATGGAAAAATACAACATCACAAAAGATGAAATAGGTATGATATTCTTTACACAAGTGAGGAAAAAGACAATCGAAAAGGTTATGGAAACGCTTGGGCTGCCCATAGAAAAAGCACATATGATTATGCATAAGTACGGTTACACTGGTTCTGCATGTGTGTACATGGCCTACGATGACGCGTTTGATGAAGGAAAAATTGAGCAAGTGAAAGGTAAAGTAGTTATTTTCTTGACATCCGGTGTTGGATATCAGCAAGTTGCTACTGCTTTTAGAATATGATGTTTAGACCTTTGTTGATTATTTCTCACTTTTTTCGAATCGCTTTGGGAAGGTGTGGAGGTAATAGAGAGTGAAGAAGAGAGAAATGTTTCAGAAGGATGTGACAATCACCGGAAATAAGAAAGCAAAAAGAATACCCCAACGAGCTGATGGTATAGAATCTAAGAATAAACTGAAGATGGCTGCTATAGAACTCTTTAGCAAAAACAACTTTGCCGACGTGTCCATCTCCCAAATTACTAAACATGCAGGTTTGAGCACGGCTGCCTTTTATCAATACTACATTAACAAGTATGAATTGTTTCGAGAGATTGTTGACGATTTTATAAGAGACCTTAAAGAGTCATTGGAAGGGGAGTCTATAACAGATGTCGCACTAAAATATTTTGAATACTGCAAGAGAAATAAGAACTTAATCCAAGCCATGCATCTCAACGAATATCATTTCGAATGGTTAAGGAACGAATTTGAAGATGTAATACATTCTATCTCGGAGAAACATGGATTAACTGATGTTGGGCTCTTCTATTTCTGGTCACCAATAAGGTTTGCAATTAACTTTGGGAATCTGTTGGGAGTACAAGTAAAGCCTAAGGTTTTTCTCTCGCTCATTATGAACGGAATTCAAAAAGAAAAGAAGGAATTCCAAAATCTTCCAAAAGAAATATTTACGTTCACACCTGAAAAACATGTTCTCGAAGTAGATGAAAAACGAGAATTAATACTTGCAAATGCAGAAACCTTGTTTGGAACTTACGGCTACCAAAAAACGCAGATATACGACATTGCAAGGGCATCTGGAATCGGAGTTGGGACAGTGTATCTCTACTTTGAAAATAAAAAGCAAATCTTACGTGAATTAGTACGATGGATAAATAAGGGGCTAAGATACAACGTTAGAAAAGCCATGGAAAATGTTAAACACTATCCAAGGTTAGTTCAAGAGATAGCTGGGTTGTATGCCTTTGTCCAGTTTTTCAAAAGTCACGCGAGTATGTACAAAATCGTCAGAGAAAGCCAGTCATTAGATTTAGAGATTGCGAAAGATTATTACACATCGATATTTATTTCTTACTGCAAAGCTCTAGAAAACTCAGTTAAGGACGGGAAACTCCAACTAAATTTGGAAAAATTCAAGACTATTGATACAAAAAGCATTTTACAATACATTGCCATTCTACTAATGGGAATCGGTCATTATTTGGGTGAACGATACATTCTTGCAGGCAAAGTTTCTGATACAGAAAAGTTGGAACGCTTTTTGGAAGATATTTACATTTACCTCTCCGAAGGCTTGGGGGTGGCGATGTGAATCTAAGAGAGGAATATCAAAAAAAGCTTGTTGACATTGACAAGGTGCTGTCGATCCTTCAAGATAACTGGACAATCGTTGTTGGAATGACTCCCATGGAGCCGAAAGTTTTCCTTAGAAACTTGCATCGAACACAGGTAAGTGGCTTGGAAATTTATACGTGTTTAAACACCGAACCTTATGAATTTTGTTCAAACGAAGAATATTTCAATAGATTTTACAATTATTCTTGGTTTTTTGGACCTTACAACCGAAAGCTTTCAAAAAACACATATTATGTTCCGAATAATCTGCACCAAGCTGGTATGAACCTTATACAGTCTACAAAAATAAATGTTTTTGTCGGAGTAGCCTCTCCTATGGATGAAAAAGGATTCTTCACATTGTCGGCAAGCGTTGTCTACGAGAAGGATGTACTTGAGAACGCAGATATAGTTATACTCGAAGTAAATCCGAATGCTCCAAGAACTCATGGTGATACTCATGTTCACATTTCCGAAGTTGATTACATAATAGAGGTTGACTATCCTTTGCCCCAAGCCGAACTTCTTGAACCAGCTGAAGTTGAGAAAAAGATAGCAGAACATATTGTGGAACTTATAGAAGATGGTTCAACTATTCAGCTGGGCATTGGCGGAATCCCAAATGCTGTTGCAAAGTTCTTAGTTGAGAAAAAGGATTTGGGTATACACACAGAGATGTTTACGGAGAGCATGATAGACCTCTTTGAGGCAGGAGTTATCACGAATAAGAAAAAAACTCTTTGGAACGGAAAGTTTGTATGTACGTTTGCTTACGGTAGCCAGAGAATGTATAAGTTCATTGACGACAATCCATCTGTACTGTTCTTGAGAGGTAGGTATGTGAACGACCCATACATCATAGCCCAGAACGAAAAGATGGTCAGTATCAACACTGCACTCATGGTCGATTTGACAGGAAATGTTTGTTCTGAAGCAATTGGAACAAGTCATTATAGTGGCACGGGTGGTCAGCTGGATACTCATAGGGGTGCGGTAAAGAGCAAGGGAGGTAAAGGCATCATAGCGATGAGGTCAACTGCTAAAGAAGGCCAGGTTTCCACGATAGTTCCACTACTACCACAAGGTTCACCTATCACAGTTCCACGGCAAGAATTGGATTACGTTGTGACAGAATGGGGCGCGGTAAGACTTAGAGGATTACCAACAAGGAAACGTGCACTTGCGTTAATATCAATAGCACATCCGGATTTTCGTGACTACTTAACAAAAGAAGCTCAAAAGCTGGGATTAATCTAAGTGTGTAGAGCTATTCTTGCTTCCATTTTATTCCATCATAGGAGGTGGGTTGTATGAAGAAGTTGTTAAGTGTTATTCTTATGCTTATCTTTTTGGTAAGCGTGTTTGCTGAAGTTGGTGTCTATAACGACAAAGTTGTTGTTGGAACATTTCAAGCGCTGTCTGGTCCTTATGCTGTCATCGGGCAAGAAATGAGCAAAGGGATGAAAGCGTACTTCAACTGGATTAACAGCAGAGGCGGTATCCATGGAAGAAAAATAGAACTAATAATCGCTGATGATCAACTCAACCCAGCAAAGACAGTTGTCGAGGTCAAGAGGTTAGTTGAGCAAGACAAAGTTTTTGCAATTGTCGGTGGACTCGGAACCTACGGTTGTTTGGCAGTTATGGATTACCTCGAACAGAACAAAGTTC
Source organism: Fervidobacterium pennivorans DSM 9078 (assembly GCF_000235405.2). Lineage (NCBI taxonomy): Bacteria > Thermotogati > Thermotogota > Thermotogae > Thermotogales > Fervidobacteriaceae > Fervidobacterium > Fervidobacterium pennivorans. Next base: position 672,422 of record NC_017095.1, on the reverse strand, counting down.
CATTTGTATATCAAGGTGCGGGAACATCAAAACTCGTTATTCCTCCGAAAAAATACATCTTCGGTGTCCAACCAGACTACACTCTTGAGGGAACTCTTATTGGTAAATACGTAGGAGAGATTGCGAAATTCAAAAATCCAGCAATCGTTTACATGAACAACGATGTTGGCTTAGAAGGCTACGCTGCGTTTAAAGCCAAGCTTGAAGACTACAAAATGAAACTGGTTGTTGAGATTTCCTACAACCCCGCTGATACAGATTACAGCGGACTTGTTGTAAAGCTCGTTGAAAAAAATCCAGACGTTATTGTTATCTACGGACTTATTACGGACACAATAAGATGGATCAAAACAATTCGCGACTACGGGCTTGATAGTAAGATAATTACCATCTATCCAAATGCCGACCCCTCCTTCATAAAACTAGCAGGTAAATATGCTGAAGGTGTTATTTTTACAGGATGGGTACCACTTCCAACTCCTGATAGACCAGAATTTGTGAGAGATTACCAAAGAGCTATCTCTATTTATCAACAAACGTATCCAAAAGAAATAATGTCCTCATATGCAGTTGCCGGATTTATCGCAGCAGAGGTGTTCACAGAAGGATTGATTAGGGCCGGAAAGAACTTGACAAGGGAAGGTCTTGTGAAGGCTCTTGAAAGTTTCAAAAATTGGAATGGTATACTTGCAAAAGATATTACATGGGGTCCAAACCTTAGGCGCGGTAAGTCCTCAATGTATTTCATGGTTGTTAAGAACGGTCAATTTGTGCCACTCACCGACTTAATTAGGCCATAACAGTTTGAACAATATTTTCGAAAAAGAATATTTCAAGGTAGTAATCGCAAAGTATTTTGATTGCTGAAAGCTTGTGTGCCGCGGGCGATAGTCAAGGTGAAATAAAGGCTCTTCACGATAAAAGCCCGCGGCTTTTGTAAGTAAAAATAAGAATGAAGGGTAAACAACGGAAACAATAAAAACGGGAGTTGAGAAGTGATGCTGAAGCTTGAGAATATAACTGTTAGGTTCTCTGGACTTGTTGCAGTTGACAATCTTTCGATGGAAGTTGGGGAAAAGACCATACATTCCTTGATAGGACCTAACGGTGCTGGGAAAACCACTGTCTTTAACGCTATATCTGGATTGGTTAAACACGATGGGAGGGTTATCCTTGATGGCAAGGATATTACCCACGTGCCGGTTCACAAAAGAGTTTACCATGGTCTTGGAAGAAGTTTCCAGAACATCATTATTTTCAAATATATGACTGTTTTGCAGAACTTAATGCTTGGCTATCACTCGAGGTTGAATTACAATCATCTCGACGAGGTTATGCACACGAGTAGGTTTTCACTGGAGGAACGCAAGGCAAGGTTGCGAGCTATTGAAGTAGCCGATTTGCTTGGTATAAAGAGCATACTGGGAGTTTATGCTGGAACACTTCCATACGGTTTCCAAAAACTCATTGACGTGGGAAGAGCACTTATGACGGAGCCAAAAATACTCCTTCTCGATGAACCCGCTGCAGGTTTGACCGAGAAGGAATCAGATATTCTCAAAGAGAGAATCATTAAGATAAAAGATAAGGGGATTACTGTTTTTCTGATTGAACATGATATGCGAATGGTGCTCGATATATCGGATAGAATAACCGTAATTAATTTTGGAAAAAAGATTGCGGAAGGGTCCGCTCAAGAGGTTATAAATAACGAAGAAGTTATAAAAGCGTACCTTGGTTCAGGTACGGCAACCGCCCAATAATGGTTCAGAGAGGTGAAAATGATGAAACCTTTTCAGCCAACGGATGCTAAGGACATTCTAATCAAGGGACTTAATGTTTGGTATGGACCTGTTCATGCCGTAAAAGGTATAGATCTGAATATTCCATCGGGTAGAGTAACTGCCATTCTTGGTGCCAATGGAGCAGGAAAAAGCTCAACATTAAAGGCTATTGTTGGAAGTGTCAAATACAGTGGAACGATAATCCTTGGAAACGAATCCATAGATGCTCTACCTGTTCATATGAGAGTAAAGAAGGGAATTGTGTTGTGTCCAGAGGGTAGAGGGATATTTTATCAAATGACCGTAAAAGAAAACCTTTTGGCAGGGGCCTACACAAACAGGAGACCAGATTTTGACTTTGTTTTTGATATCTTTCCATTTTTAAAAGAACGGCTCAACCAAATAGCAGGTACTTTGTCGGGTGGAGAACAACAAATGTTGGCAATTGCAAGAGCTTTGATGGCCAATCCTAAATACTTGCTCCTCGATGAGCCGTCACTTGGATTGGCTCCTATCGTTATTGAGAAAATTACAGAAGTAATAAAACATATCAACGATTCTTTGAAAATCACAATTGTACTTGTAGAACAAAACACTTCCGTAGCTCTCAGCATTGCACATTATGGTTATGTTTTAGAAAACGGAAGAGTGGCACTCTCGGGCAATGCAAAAGAGCTTAGAGATAATCCGGTTGTTCGTGAGAAATATCTTGGAGGTGTTAAAAAGTGATAAACCAAATACTGCTTGGTCTTTCAACAGGCGCTATGTATTCATTAGTTGCTATAGGGCTTGTCATGATGTATAAAGTGAGCGGTGTTATGAATTTCGCCTACGGAAATATGGGGATGTTCATGACTTACGTAATTTGGTGGCTGAGTTCTTCAATAGGGCTCAATATATTTGTTTCCATAGCACTAGGAATAATGTTTGCAGCTCTTATGGGTATCTTAGTTGAGCGCTACGCCTTGAGACCTATAAGACATCTTTCTCACGGTTCAATGCTTATCGTTACATTTGGAATACTCATGATTTTGGAAGGGTTGGCTGTCCAACTCTGGGGAACTGAATATAAGTCGTTCCCTGAACTTATATCAGGGGCTCCTTATGTAATAAGGGGAGATTTTGGAATAATGGTTATCCGCAGGCAGGACATACTAGTATTTTCTATCCTTGCTGTGATTTCGATTGTTATCGCTTTGTTTACTAAGTTTACCAAGTTTGGTATCGCCGTTCGTGCGGTTTCGGAAAACGAAGAAGTTGCAGGCTACATGGGTATAAATGTGGGGTCAATTCTAGCATTTTCCTGGGCTTTTGGAACAGCTATGGCTGCGCTGGTTGGAGTAATTGCTGCACCTAAAGTTTTTGTCTCACCAACAATGCTTACATTCTATCAAATACAAGGTTTTACAGCTGCCGTGTTGGGCGGGTTTGAGACATTTGCTGGGGCAGTTTTTGGCGGTTTGTTGTTGGGTGTCATAGAGAAAATCGTGGGTAATTACATTTCTGAAGGTTTTAAGGCTTCCATCTCGCTGGTTATTATAGTGATAGTCTTGGTCTTTTTCCCGAATGGTTTGTTTGGAAGAAGAGTAAGGAGGCGAGCTTGATGTTTTGGATTTGGTTAATACTAGCGTTGTTGCCATTTTTGTTACTACAAAATGCTTTCATAATTACCATACTTAGCCTTGTAGGAATTTACGCGCTCGCCGCATTAGGTTTAAACTTGATTATGGGATATTCAGGGCAAATATCGATAGGTCACGCAGCCTTTATGAGCATAGGTGCTTACACTTCAACTCTGCTTGTTATGCACTATAACATCCCCATTGTTTTTGGAATCCTATTGGGTGGAATAACAGCTTTTATCTTTGGTATTTTAATAGGTTTTCCTGCACTCAGATTGTCAGGCTTTTACCTTGCTATCGCAACAATGGGGTTTGTTGTTGCTATTGAACAACTCTTCAGTTACCTTGAACACATTACAGGTGGTCATGCAGGGATAAGGAACATACCTTTTCCATTCTTATGGAATTCCGATGTAGAAAAGTATTTGTTAGTAATTGCTTTCTTATTCGTTGCTTACGTTGTTGCTGATAGGCTAATAAACTCCAAGACCGGACGTGCTTGGATGGCGATTAGAGAGAATGAAACTGCGGCATCTGTGATGGGTGTAAATATTGCTTGGTACAAAGTCCTTGCTTTTGCGATTGGTTCCATGTTCGCTGGTATAGCTGGTGCACTTTATGCACATGTTATTGGTTATATAGCCCCGAGTGATTTTGGAATAGCAAAGTCTCTCGACTTGCTAGCTATATCCGTTATAGGTGGTATGGCGTCGGTAGATGGTCCTTTCTACGGAGCACTTATTTACGTTGCCATGCCATTTTTGTTTAGCAGGTCAAACTTTTCACTTACTATTATTTTCGGTGCTTTACTGATTTTTGTGGTTCTGTTCATGCCTTTGGGAATAAGTTTCTACGTAAAGATGTTCAGAATGAATTACCTCAACGCTATTATAGCGTATCTAAAAAAATCCAGAAGACCTTTTGGAACGTTTGTTCAAACCCACGTTGGACGAATACACTATATTAAACATGGAAACGGAAATATCCCAGTTGTATTAGTCCATGGAAATTTTGCTTCTTCCAGATTCTTTGAGCCGTTCATACAAAAGATTCCCAAAGACCAGTTCACGGTTTACGCACTTGACTTGCCGAACTTTGGTTTTTCGGATGAGCTTCCGGGGGATGTAAGTATCGAAAAATACGTTGATGCCTTGGAAAAGTTTGTTGATACCCTTGGAATAAAAAACTTCATATTGCTTGGTCATTCTTTAGGTGGGGCAGTCGCCATGGGTTACGCTGTAAGACATCCCAAAAACTTAGCTAAATTGATACTAGTCGATCCAGCACCGATATTTGGTATGCCTCGTTACGATGAATCGGCTTACAAAATTGTAGATGTTTACAGAAAAAACCCAGATATGATTAAACGAGCTTTGATGATGAACGCTCCGAATTACGATGATGAAAAGTTCTTTGATAAAATAACATCAGATGCTCTAAGAATGGCAAAGAAAGCATTCATAGGTAATGCAAAAGCTCTTGCAGATTATAACTACACAGATAAAGCATTCTTGGTAGAAGTACCTGTTGTAGTAATTTACGGTGATAAAGATGTTATACTCGATTACGAAAGTATGAAGAAAACAGCGGAGGCTTTTCCACAAGGTAAGTTGATAGTGCTGAAAGATATCGGTCATAGTCCGGTTATAGAGGCACCGGAAGAGGTTATAAAGCACCTCACAGATGGAGTAACATAATTTTCATAAAAATTTTTGAACGATTTTGATAGTGAACATGTCAAAACTATTGGAGACGTGTGAGAGGTTTCGAACATTTATGTTTTATCAAATTACGAAAGGGAGGGAACTATGGTGAGGAAGTTGTTACTGATGGTTGTTTTGGTGATGGCAGCGGCAGGATTTTCGTTCATAGGTGTTCAGGCTGAAAATCTGCAAGACCAGGTTTACGCTTTGTATGGAAGATTCGATGCAGGAATACTCACTCTGATGTATCCAGTTGGCTCATATGATTTTGAAACTCAGGAATTTAGTATGGTATCACAGTTCGATGTGAACGAGCTGATGTTTGGTTTGAACCTGAAGCTGCCACTTGGGCTTTTATACGTACGTGGTGCTGCTTATACGACCGTCGGTAACGTGATGAACTTTTCGCAAAATGGCACACTCGGTATCTATGGTAAATTAGGCGCAGGTCTTAATGTTTTGTTCCTAACGGCTGAAACTGGAGTAAGACTCTTTTATCTATTTGGGGATCCGGAATTCCAATTCAACTTTTCACCTCAGTATTTCTACATCTCTCTTGGGCTTTCTTTCTGATACCTCATTTAACTGAATTTCGAACCTTGCTAGTACTTCTTAAACCAAAGATATCTTTTTATAATCAAGCAATAATTTCTATCAGTTTTTTCAAGATAAATTCCGTAGCTCTCACATCGTCCTCGTTGTAGGTCAGTATCTCTTGGAGTATCCTTTTATCTCCAGTTGTTAGATATTCTGCGTAAGAGTGAACCACAAGCTGACCGTTTAACTGCGTGCGCCAATTAAAGCCAAAGTACCTTGCTATACTCTTGAGTGAATAAGAAGGAACTGGCAGGGCTACGTGGTCGATATACAGCTTGTACACATCGATAAATCGATTAAAAAAGTTTTTGGACAGTTCAACGTTATATCTCCGAGCCAGTTTTTTAAACCTATTTATCTCGTAGTTATGAAAATGGTAAACCGGCTTATTTGTCTTGGAAATGTAATTAACAACTTCTTTAAAGACATTGGACTCTGAACTTGGGTCTGAAGCCAAAAATGGTATATAAACACCATCATCCAGTATTCCAAAAAGATAATCAAAATTTAACGGAGTATAACTTTCAATATCGAGATATAACCCTTCGGAAATCTTCGGGACAGGTCTAATAAGTATAGGTCTATTTTCTATGATACTTTTGGCTTGGACAGCAAGCCGTTTAGCTTTTTCCTTCCCAAGCAGTTGCTCAACTATTGGGTTCATATTTATTACATCTTTTAATGTGTTAATACCATACGAATTCAATTTCTCTAAGGTCTTTTCTTTTACACCGTGTAAAAATGTTAAACTTTCTGAATTGACAATTTCCTTGAAACATTCTGGAGAAAATGGGCACGTTCGACATAAGTGAGTCTTCATTACCCTGAATTCATCTGTTTCACAGAAACTCCCTATCATGGAAAGCATTCTACTAACGTATGGTTTCCAGTTAACAGAAACACTGTAATAAGGGCTCTCAATTATTATCGCATCCAACTTTTTTCCGTTGCTCTCAATGACATATCCAACGAACGCACTTTCAAGCATATGGTATTCAGAAAGCTTTTTTCCAGTTTTCAATATCTTCACGACAAGTGGGTTTTCAGAAACGATTTCGTCAACTTCAGCAACGAGAATACAACCAAAAGCGTCTGTTTGAAAGTTAGAAACAGACAATAGGGATTTTTTATTTCTTTCCCTGTGTCTTATTTCAAACTTTGCCTTTCTTGGACAAAAGTATATGGTTTTCACATCTTTACTTGAGATTACCATTTTTCACACCTTCGAGGTTTAAGTATTCTTACATTAAAAATACTTAGCCAGGAACTCCGCTATAAACTTATCACCAAAAAACTTCCTGACAAAATAGTAAGTCATCTTGTTACCAAAGCCTGGAATGTATAAGGGCTTACCCTTTTCGAATGCCCTTAGTGCACCAGCTACTACCAGTTCAGGTTTCATTAACTTACCGTTAGTTTCCATCTTTGCCCTTTCGAAAAACTTTGTCTCAGTGGGACCGGGAGCAACACACAAAACGTGAACATTTTTGGATTTCAACTCAGCCCACAAGCTCATTGAAAGGTTGTAAACATAAGCCTTTGTTGCACCATACACTGCCAAATGAGGAATTGGAAAGAAACCCGCAACTGATGCGACATTTATTATCCCACCACATTCTCTTTTTGCCATTTCACTTCCGTAGTAATGAGTTAATTTCGTTAACGAAGAGATGTTTAACTCTATCATCTGGACATAATCATCAAGACTATTGCTGAAGAAATCACCGTAAAGTCCAAATCCAGCATTATTTACGAGCAAATCAATATTGAACCGTGAAGTATTATCGAGAATCATATCCAAATCTTTCGTAAGGTCTGCTTGCAAAATAACAACACTTGAATTCGAGATTTTGTGAATCTCATCTGCCGTTTCTGTCAACGCTCTCAAGTTTCTTCCAGTGAGTATTAAGTTAAGTCCTCTTTTGGCAAGGTGAAAAGCGAATTCTCTGCCAATTCCAGAGGAAGCACCTGTCACAAGTGCCCACCGGTATACCCCAAGGTCATATTTCTTTATCATTCTCTCCATACCTCCTCACTCACATTGAATTATACACTCTCTATGGTAAAATAGGAAGTGATAACTTCGTTTTTCGAACAAAATGAAGAAATTCTCATTTATACACGCGGGGTGAGACGATAACATATGAGTAACACTGTCAAAGATATTCTTAAAATAGCCATTCCGGTATCAGTGGAGAATCTCATTGCTAACACGGGTACATTCATCCTTACTATCTTCTTATCACAAATGGGAGAAAAGCAAGTTACCATAAACGGGATTGCAAATCAAGGTTCTTTCCTCGTCATACTTTTTCTATTCGGTCTGAATACCGGAGGAGCTATTTTTGTCTCTCAATACTGGGGTAAAAAGGATGAAGAAGGTATAAGACGTGCTTCAACTCTCATGATCTACTCCTCCTTAATAATAGCGCTTGCGTTCTTCGTTTTTACTTTTTTCTTTCCTGAATTCTTTTCAGCCATTTTCACAAATGATAAGTCTGTGATACAGAATTCTGTTCCATTTCTTAGAATCATCTCGATATCATACTTTGGCTTGGCTTTAGAAATATCGTTCAGAACCCTTCTTCGCGGGATTGAGCTTGCCTTGATACCTATGGAATCTTACATTTTTGGCACAGCGTTGCAAATTTTTCTTGCATACACACTTATTCACGGCTTACTGGGCTTTCCGAAACTTGGATTACTGGGGATAGCAGTTGCGACCACTATCGCAAGGTTTTTTATCCCAATCTATCAGATAATACGTGCAACCTTTTTAAGAGTTCCATACAGCTTTACTTTCTCACACATTGACGGAAATTTTATAAAGAAATTCTTCGAGTTTGCAACGCCCACAACTTTGAATGAAATATCCTGGTCTTTGGGTATGACTACATATGGAATTATTTTTGGACGTATGGGAGTTCGTGTCTACGCTGCAAGAAACATTCTATCTTCCTTTGAAAACTACGTTTGGACAATAACTTTTGGTTTGGTCATAGCAGCATCTGTGATGGTTGGAAAAATGATTGGGAGGCTTGAATATGATAGGGTTCACAAGTTCAGCAGAAGGATGTTAATTATTAACTCCGTAATGGGTTTGGCATCCGCACTTGTAATTATTGGGGTATACTATTTATTACTTCCAACTTTTAAGATAGACCCTGTGACAAAAAGAATGCTTACCGCAACCATGTGGGTTATGGTCATCGGAGCACCTATAAAATCTTTCAACGGTGTTGGGGTTGTTGGTATATTACGAGCAGGTGGTGATGCGAAATTTGCATTCATTCTCGAAACACTTACACTGTGGGCTATTGGCATTCCTCTTACTTTCCTTGGTGCATTTGTATTGAAACTATCGCTTCCATGGGTCTATTTCCTAACTTTGTCTGATGAAATCGTGAAAGCCGTTATCGTTCTTTTCAGAATCAAAAGCGAAAAATGGATAAAAAATGTCACAATAGAAAACGTTGAATTGGTGATTCCCGAGGTTCATGAAGAACACCTATGATATCATCCAGTTTCAGGAGGAAGGAATATATGAAAATTATCAAAAGTCAAAATATATACGAAAAAGTTCAGGAAAAACTAGAAGAAATCAACACAAATCTCAATCCGAATACCCAACGGCTTTTTGAAAGTTACACAGGACCCTTTGCAAATGAAATCAGAGAAAATATAAAGATTGCAAAAGAAAAGAAAATACCACTCTGTCAAGACACCGGAATTGTTGAGTTCTTTGTATTTAAACCTTACAACCTGTCGCTTGAGGAATCTTTACAAAAAACTCTGTTCAGAGTTGTTAAAGATACTTACGAAAAGAATGGCTACCGAAAAAGTACAGTTTTGGATCCACTTTATTTAAGAAAGAACAAGGGTGATAATTTACCAGCAATAATTCATGAGTTTGAAGTTGAAACTTCTGATGGATTAGAAATTTGGATGATTGCCAAAGGTGGAGGAAGCGAAAACTTATCTGCACTTTACATGATACCGCCATCATCTACTGAGGACGATGTAATCAACATCGTGGTCCAGCATATTTTAAAGAACGGACCAAATGCTTGCCCTCCAATCAACGTTGGTATAGGTATCGGTGGGACAGCTGATATGGCCATACTTATCTCAAGGTTTGCCTTGTTTACAGATGAATATTTTCCCAAATTGCCTTATCTTGAAAGGTACGATGATTTAGCACAAAAACTACATTCGCTCATAAACGAACTCCACATCGGCGTTCAGGCACTGGGCTTTGGACCCACTTGTCAAAGCGTTAAGGTATACGCTTATCCTACTCACATAGCAACACTTCCCATCGCGATAAGTGTGGATTGCTACCTCTCACGCACAGGGAGAGTGGTTATCAATGAATAAAATAGATAAAATTGCTCTCTGCGATTTACGCAATTTGAAGGCAGGAGAATCGTTTTACTATTCTGGAACTCTATTAGTAATGCGTGATGCAGCGCATAAAAGGATTATCGAAGAAGAAAGAGAAACAGGCAAACTGCCAATATCTCTATATGGTAAGATTATCTTCTACGCGGGTCCTACATTTTCCAATGGTAGGATGGTAATAGGTCCAACGACGTCAAAAAGGATGGATAAATTCTTAGAATACACACTTTCAAAAGGTGTAATTGCAACTATTGGTAAAGGAGAAAGAACACATGAGGCAATAGAGGCTATAAAGAAATACAGAGCACCATATTTAGTTGCTCCGAGCGGATGTGCTGCATATCTATCGGAAAAAATCTTAGATTGGAAAATCGTTGCATTTGAAGAACTCGGACCAGAAGCAATTTATGAAATCACTGTAAAAGATTTTCCATTGGTTGTAGCTATAGATTGCAATGGGAATTTGCTTAGACAAAATGGTTAACTACAAACACTACCCTTAGTTTACGGCTTGGACCCACTCTCGAATCTTTTTGATGATTTCATCTTTATCCTCTTTTGATGGATTAACGAAATGGAGAGGTTCTAAGAACTCGTTGTTTTGAAGAGCTTCTTTTATCTGTTTCACACATCTTTTGATAGTTCCACCACCGTTTGTAACAACGATACCTACTTTTTTTCCTTGAAGTTTTTGCTCATTGCTCATTATAGACAATAGCGTATTGATAGGTGAGGCGCAATTTCCTGCCCACACAGGAGTGCCAATTACTATCAGGTCGTATTCTTGTAGATTTGGAATTTTAGTTTTCAGTGCAGGTTTTTCTCTGAAGACCGAGGATTTCCCACACCAGAAGTATTTCTTGAACCCTTTCATTGGGAAAGGTTTTACTAACTCAAGTTCAACTAAATCTGCCGTTAATTCTTGTGCCAATAACTCGGCAACAAACTTCGTGTGGCCATCAAGAGAATAGAAGATAACTATGCTCTTCATACCCTAACCCCCTTTCAAAAGTTGGAATTTTCTACATCAATGGCTACATCAATCAAAATATCATAATATTCCTTCCAGCGCTGTGCCACCACAGCTCGTGTGTAGCCTTGAGGATCACACCTTTCATCAATTTTTGGGATAAGCATCCTGCAACTTTCTGGACGGGTTTCAAATGAAAGCTCACATCCGGTTGGTGTCAAAAACGTGCATTCACCCGAATATCTATGGTCAAACACACTACCCTCAAATCCTTTAACGGCAGGTCGGACAAAATATAGTCCTTCTTCCTGACTAACCCAATCAACTGTCCATCTACCTGAAGATAAGGCTTTGAACAGATTTTCTCTGAATTTTTCAATATCCGGTGCCCCAAAATCTTCAGGTGTCGCAAGTCCAGGGTATGTTTTACAACATTTTCCACCACAAATCTTGCAAACTTCAGGATTTTCAATCCCGATAGGTTTATTCATAAGATATACCTCCTATTACAGTATCTTAACTTTAGCAAAGCTTTGTGATATCATATGAACCAAAGAAACCTTACATAACATCTTACAATATATTTTATCACCAAACAATTGGAGGTGGTTGAACTGCAAATCTTTATCCCCGAAAAGTATCAATATATGCCTTCCAAAAAAATCTTCCTTGCACGTGCGGGTGTGATTTATTCAAAGGCTATAGATGATGAAAAGTTATTGGAGATTGCAAACAAGATATATCTAAAAGGATTAGAAGTAGCAAAACCGTTTGTTTACTGGGATGTTTTCAAAAAAGACCAAATTCCGGAAACTGCAATACCTGGGAAATTTAAACAGTACGATACATTCCTGGTTTTCATTTCCACACTAGGAAACACTCTCGACGAAGAAATCGAAAATCTTTCGCAAACATCAACGCTTGAGGCTATGTTACTCGACGCCTGGGGTTCTGAAGCTATTGAAAAGCTCAATGACACTTTTGAACAGATTTTCAAAAGTCGTAACAACTGCGAGCTAACAATGAGATTTTCCCCGGGATACGGTGATTTGCACATAACTGTGAACAAGACTTACGTCGAACTACTTGGTGTTACAGACAAAATCACAGTGCTTGATACAGGACTTATGATTCCAAGAAAAACAACGACTTGTATTGCGGGAATTGTAAAATAGGCTCTTTTTTTTAAAAAACCCATCCCCTGTTGGGATGGTTTTTTCAATAACTTATCATAGATAACATCTCTACCCGCTAATACCACCACTTGAGAAAGGAGGTTTGGCAAGGGGGGGCAATATACTCTTCGAGTCTGCGTTTTTCCAACACAAAAGGATACCCATGTCAAGCCAAAAATCTTCATCTCTCTCACCGGGTTCCCGGCCTTTCCCCGTGCCTTAAGTTCATCTCACGTTCATGTAATCAAAGCAAACAATTTTTGACACATTTAAAAAGCAATCTCTGAGTAGTACTACAATCTATTAGACCTAAGGAGAGTAAAAACCGTTCAAAGAATCTTTTTGTTCCATCTTCAATGAAAAAACCCTGCAATATTAAAGATAATGTTAACTAAAAGTATTGAAACTTTCCAAAAACCGCATTGTCCTTTAAAGAGGGGACACCCTCCAACCAACTCTTGACAAACGAGGTTCTCCAAGATGAACAACTCAACACTCTCCTGTCCCAAATGCGGTTCCACCAGCTTATACAAAAACGCTCAAAAGGTTTTTGTGTAGTCAAGAATCTTTGGAAAATGCACAATGGTAATATCAATCTCATTTTTTCACACTTACACTCTTTCATCACTACAAGTTAACACTATCATATTAAAAAGAAACCCCATCCCTTTCGGGATGGGTTAGATAAATTGGTAATTTTCTTACCACCATTTCTGCACACTGAATGTATATTCTAAGCCCGCATCTGTTTCTGTTGCTTCCGGTAATCCGTTTTGTCTAACTTTGTTTGCATCAACATCTTTACCTGTGTACGTAATTGTAACTGTGTATTCTCCACCTGTAGGTCCACTAACTGATAGTTCAAAGTTTGCTGGTACACTGCTAAGATATCCAGCGTTTTTCAGTGTGTCAAGGTCAGTCGGGGTTGATTTTTCCGTGTTGAAGTAATTTTCAAATGCTACCCTGATGTTCCTAAAATTCTGTGCAACCTGACTTGCCTTTGCGTTTTTCACAGCGTTAAGCGCAAGTGGTGTTGCAACTGACATAAGCGCTGCGATAACTGCAAGAACAATCAAGAGTTCAACCAATGTGAAACCTTTTCTCATAATCCCAACCTCCTTTTTTAGGATTTGAATTTGTTTTTTCAAATCTTCTATTAATATTATCGCACAAGCTTTTTGTTTTTGGATAGTTTTGGGTTAAACGGTTAGCATCTCGGGATAAAATGCAAGCAAATCATTATGAAGTGCATTAATTTTAGGATGAAATTTTTACAACAACTACCAAGATTTTTGTATACTAAACGAGTAAACCAACTGTTTTTCTGTTCCTTCAGTTTTTTCTCGAACATCTGGAAGAATTTCTAAAACTTTCTTGAGGTCAATATTCGATTTTGAATAAATTATCTGAACAATGTACTCGCCATTTTCATCGGCATTTTCGAAATTAATTGAAAAGCCATCGGGTGAAAATGAAAGATAATTCTTCTCAACAAGTTCTTCCATGCTCACTGGTTTGTGTTTTTCGATTTTTATGTAACTCTCCACTACCGTTCTTATTGCTCTAAAATTTTGCGCAACCTGATTTGCTTTGATATGTGAATTGTGCTTGCAGGTGTTAGATATATCGTCACTGCTATCAAAATGGCGATAATTATTATAACAATGAGCAGTTCGATTAGAGTGAAACCTGTTTTCATACTGCTCACCACTTTTTGAAAGATGTCGAAAATATTTTACACCGTTCTTTTTGTCGTTTCGTTACAAAAACACAAAAGGCTACTTTTTTGAGATGAATAGCTTTCTCTAACTAATGAACTGCAAAAATACTGGTGTAAAGACAAAAAAACACCGCGGTTTATATTCCGCGGTGTTTTGTTATGGCTTTTCTTTTTTTTGTTTATTATTCTCCAACTTGCATTCTGACAAATCTGGAAACCTGGATGTTTTCTCCTATCTTTGCAATTGCTTGTTGTATCATATCTTTGATTGAAATTGTTTGGTCAAGCGCGTATTTTTGCTCAAGTAAGCAGTTGTCTTGATAGAAACTTTCAAGTTTTCCCTCAATTATCTTTTCGATAACCTGAGCAGGTTTACCAGAATCTTTCAGTTGTTCTCTGTATATTTCTTTTTCCTTTTCGATAACATCTGCTGGGACATCTTCTCTTTTGACCCATCTTGGAGCCATAGCTGCAATGTGCATTGCAATTTTGTTTCCAAGTTCTTTGAATTCATCTGTTCTTGCAACAAAGTCTGTTTCACAGTTGAGTTCGAGAAGGACACCTATTTTTCCGTTGTGGTGAACATAAGAGATGATAAGTCCTTCCTTAGTTTCTCTTCCTGCCTTTTTTGCAGCTTTTGCAAGCCCTTTCTTTCTGAGTATTTCTATAGCCTTTTCCATATCGCCGTTTGCTTCAGCGAGTGCGGCTTTACAATCCATCATACCAGCACCTGTTCTTTCACGAAGTTCTTTAACCATTTGGGCGTTAATTTCCATACCATCCAACCTCCTCTACGTATTTTTGTGATGTATACTTCACTTATTAAATCCTTACTTCTCGCCATTCAGCATCGAACACTAAGATATAATTGTAACCTAATTCTTTGAGTATTTCAATACCTCTCTCAATTCCTCTTCCTATCTGTTCCAATGAATGTGCATCGGAACCGATTGTTATATTCCTGCCACCAAGAGATTTGTAAAGTTTCAGAAGTTCAGTGGAAGGGTTCGGTTCTCCGTAAATTTCAATAGCTGCGGTGTTTACTTCTAACATTTTGCCGTTTTTGATAAGTATCTTCATTATCTCACTGATAATATCGTAGAGTTCCACGGAAAACGGTTCTTTGTTTCTGTGATATCTTCTTGGAAAATCAAGGTGTGCGAGTGTGTGATACTCGTCGAATCTTCTCATTATATCGAGCAAACGAAGAAGGTAATTTTTGTAACTCTCTTGAGTAATCGGTTCTTCTACATAGTGATGGGAAAGCAAAACGTAGTCAAATTTCTTTGTATTGACTTTTAGTTCTTTCAACCCATCCCAACCGAGTTCGACCCCCACTGGAAGTGAGTATTTTTCCATTTCAGAACGATAAGAATCAATATCTATGATATTCGCGTGCTCATCGGCAAGTTCATAGTGGTCTGTAATTATTATGTGATTTATTCCTTTTTCTCGAGCAGTTTCAATTATGTCCTCAACTTCCGACTGTGAGTCTGGTGAGTATCTACTATGAATATGGTAATCTGCTAACAAGGTTTTACTTTTTGCGCTCACTTGTTAACCTCCTCTATTGCCTTTATTAAAGCGGTAAAGAGTGGATGCGGTGCCCCAACTTTTGATTTGTATTCGGGATGATACTGGATACCGACAAAGAATGGGTGGTCATCTAACTCTATAGCTTCGAGAAATTCAGACTTTCCGGATATAGTTAATTTGTAACCTTCTTCTCCTGGGAATTTGTATAAAAACCCAAAGTTAACAGTATCTGCCTCATATCGATGTCTATGTCTTTCGTAAACCTCTTCTTGTCCGTAAATACTATAAAGCTTTGTGCCTTTAAGAACCTGCATCTTTTGAGCGCCGAGCCTCATTGTGCCACCAAGGTTCATGATTTTCTTTTGCTCTTCCATCATATTTACCACGGGATAAGGAGTTTCAACATCAAATTCTGTTGAATTGGCACCTTTCAAATTGAAGACATTTCTTGCAAATTCTATAACCATAAGTTGCATTCCAAGGCATATACCAAGGATGGGCTTTTTGTTCTCTCTCGCATATTTTATAGCTTTTATCTTGCCTTCAATTCCACGCCTGCCAAATCCACCTGGGATTATCAATGCATCGAAACTGGAGAGCTTTTGTGCAACACCTTCATCGTCCAGTTCCTCAAGTTCCTGCGCATCTATGACAACTGGTTTTTGAACACCGGAAAGGAAAATCGATTCAATGATACTTTTGTAAGCATCGTCCGTTCCAAGATATTTACCAACGAGTGCTATTCTGTATGGTTTAAATGATTTTGGATATGACCAGCCTAATGGTTTTTCTTCGATTTGAATATTAAGTCGATTGGCAACAAGTTTGTGAACACCCGCTTCGTAGAGTGTTTCTGGAATTTGGTAGACATTTCCAACATCAGGTAGATTTATGACCATGTCTCTTGGAACACCACTGAAAAGTGCTATTTTATAAAGACTTTGGGAATCTATTGGCATTTCACTTCTGACAACAATAACATCCGGCTGAATTCCTATTTTTCTCAGTAACTGGACAGATTGCTGCGTTGGTTTTGTTTTGAATTCGTTGGTAACTCTTAGATAAGGCACGTAAGTAACATGAATAAACAGAAAATCGTTTCTGTTCTTTTCAAATGCGAGCTCTCTAACTGCCTCAAGAAATACTTCGCCTTCTATGTCTCCAACGGTTCCTCCTATTTCGATTGAAAGCACTTTCCCCGGCATTGATGTAATTCGCTCTTTTATTTCAGAAGTAACATGTGGAACGACTTGAACAGTGGAGCCAAGATATTTTCCTTCGCGCTCACGTTGGATTATCGTCGAATATATCTGCCCTGCTGTGATGTTGTTTCTTCTTGACATACTAACACCTAAGAATCTTTCATAATGTCCGAGGTCCAGGTCCGCTTCGTAGCCGTCATCAGTGACGAAAACCTCTCCATGTTGATTTGGGTTCATCGTTCCTGCATCGACATTTAAATAAGGGTCTATTTTTAACACATTTATGTCAACCCCAACTTCTTTTAAAAGTCTCGCAAGTGATGCGGAGAATATTCCCTTTCCAATACCGCTCAAAACACCACCAGTTACTACTATGTACTTTTCAGGCATCATTACACCCCCACGAAAAAACGTATAGCTTTTCTACCAATTCATGTTAAGTTTACTCTCAAACAGTTTTTTCTTCAACGAAAAACTCATTAACTTTAGTTAACTTTTGCGTTGAATATGAAACCTCGTGCAAATTGTGGTGTAAGGTAGTATAATATAACCAAAAGATGTTTGATTTACACAGAGGTGAGAGACTCAGCATGGTTAATCCAGATATACTAAATGATATTCCTCACAAAGCTGGGGTGTATTTATTTAAAAAAGGCAACGAATATATCTACATTGGCAAGGCAAAGGACCTGAAAAAAAGGTTAACATCACACTTTAGAGCAACCTCAGGGAAGAGTAAGCTAATCGTAGAGGAAGCGGACGATTTGGAAATTATATTGGTTTCAAATGAAAAGGAAGCACTAATCCTTGAAGCCAATTTGATTTTTGAACACAAACCAAAATACAACGCTATGCTAAAAGATACACAAGTATATCCTTACATACGTATAAGTGATGATGAAGTCCCGTATTTAGAGATTGTCCGTTCACGCAAAGGCACAGGGACTTTTTACGGTCCATACACGAACGTTGCCTTTACTCGGCAACTTTTCGAAGTGCTTAGAAAAGTTTACAAATTTCGAACATGTAAGAAAGACTTAACATCGATAAAGAAACCTTGTATGGATTACCACCTTGGACTTTGTTCCGGAGTATGCGTAGGTGAGGAAAGTGTTGAAGAATATAAAAAAAGGTTGAAGAAGCTAGAAACAGTGCTTAGCGGAAACTTCTCTGATGTTGTTGCATATGTCAAAACCAAAATGGAGCAACACGCGAAACTGTTAGATTTTGAAAACGCAGCCAAGTATAGAGATATATTGATGAATTTCAGCAAAGTTATGGAAGCGCAAGGTGTAGTCTTGCCTGACCAAGTTAATTTAGATGTCATAGTTGGTAAGAGCAATACCTATTTGGTCTTGAGAATCCGTTCAGGTTATCTGATTGGTAAGTTACTTTACGAATTTGAAGGCACGCTTGAAGATTTTGTAGAACAGTTTTATGTATCGAGGGGGGCCGAACTGCCAAAGATTGTTTTAGTTGAACAAAAAAGCAGAGGGCTAACAAAACTAGCCAAAGTGCTCGGAATAGAATTCATAGTTCCATCACCTAAAGCCGAACTCTATTCCGAACTACTTGACAAGGCTATTGAAAACCTCAATTACGAAATAGGGTTGATACTTTCCAACAAGGCTATTCTTAGGCAGATGAAGGAATTGTTAGGCTTGAGTAGAGTACCTTATCGGATGGAAGGAATTGACATATCTCACACCTCCGGCAAAAATACGGTCGCTTCGCTTATAGTTTTCGAAAACGGGGAAGTCAAAAGGGAAGAGTATAGAAGATACAAATTGGGTGATATTTTAGATGACTACGCAAGTATAAGGATGCTTATAAAAAGAAGATACACTAAACATGAATTACCTGACCTCATTTTTGTTGATGGGGGCATCGGACAGGTTAATGCAGTGTACGAAGCGTTAGAAGCTATAGGTAAAAAGTGCGATGTTATTGGATTAGCCAAGGAAGAAGAGGTGATTGTAACCAAGCATGGGGCTGTGAGCTTAAGTTATGACCATCCTGTTTTGAGATTGTTAGTAAAACTCAGAGATGAAACACACAGAGTTGCAAATACGTTTGCAAGACAGCTGGCAACTAAGAGGTCCTTGAGAACTTTCTTAGATGAGATAAAATGGATAGGTCCTAAAAGAAAAAGAATATTACTTGAGCGTTACTCCTCGGTTGAAGAATTGAAAACTGCGTCAAGGGAAGAAATTGAACAATTAATTGGGAAAAAGGCTGCAGAAAGTTTATTAAACGAACTATCTTACCTGAAAGACATTTAAATTCTTGTTAAGTAAGTTGATAAAAGGTTCATAGGTGTTATAATTTAAGCAAGGGAAGAGTCTAAAGCGTTTCGAAGCGTTAATAACGCAAACCTAGAGGTCAATCTGTGCTTATCACATTAAAATATTCCTTTGGGAGGTGGATGTAGTTGACTACATTTATCATCAGAAGGTTACTTTTGTTACCCCTCATCGTGTTGGGTGTGTCGCTGATTATCTTCTCACTCTTCCAGATACTAGGTCCAGATAAGCTTCTTGCTTCATACGTTAACCCAAACGTATTTGATAAGTTGACGCCAGCTGAGCTGGAAGCTTTGAAGGAAAAGTATGGTTTGAACAAACCTTTTATTGAGAGATATGGAAAATGGTTATTCAACGCACTCCAAGGTGACCTTGGATGGTCACAGGTAGGTAAAGAACCGGTTTTGAAAGCGATTTGGGGTAGGTTCCCGTACACACTTGAACTTGCTCTGTACGCATTAGTACCAGTTGTCGGCGTAGGCATTTGGCTTGGTGTTACTGCAGCGGTTAAGCGCGATAAATTCCTTGATCACTTCATTAGGATTATCGCAATCGTTGGATGGTCTTTCCCAGACTTCGTTTTTGGATTACTCGTGCTTATGGTCTTTTATTCAGTGCTTGGTTGGTTCCCTCCGGGAAACCTTTCACAATGGGCTGAAGAAATTGTCAAGTCGCCCGAGTACTTAAAAGTCACGCATCTTCTTACAATTGATGCACTTATCAACGGAAGGCTTGATATTTTCTGGGACGCACTTAGGCATATAATAGGACCGGTTATAACACTCTCATTCCTTTGGTGGGCATATTTGTTGAGAATCACAAGGTCGAGTATGCTTGAAGTTCTTTCCAAAGAGTATGTGAGGACTGCAAGAGCAAAAGGTGTTCCTGAAAAGGACGTCATCCACAAGCACGCGAAAAGGAATGCGATGATTCCGGTTGTAACAGTTGCAGGTGCTATGGTAATAGGTTTGCTCTCCGGTACAGTTATAATCGAGGTTATATTCAACAGAACAGGTATAGGAAGATTAGCTGCTGAAGCTTCCGTTCAACTTGATTACGCAACAGTGTTAGGAACTACTCTGTTCTATTCGATAATCTTAGTGCTCGGTAACCTCATCATTGATATACTATACGCAGTATTTGATCCACGTGTCAGACTTGGTTAAGGAGGTGCCAGAAGATGAGCGAAGGTGTAACAACGACAAAGATGAACACAGAATTCAGGAGAGTTTTGAGAAAGATACTTAGGAATCCTTCTGCTGTTCTTGGTTTTTCGCTTCTTATATTCTTTATCCTCGTTGCTATATTCGCACCAGTTATTGCAAAGCCATTGAACCCGATGATGCTTGATGAGGAAGGAAAACCAATGAAGCTGGATAATCCATACATAATGCCAATTATTACTTGGAGCTCAGAACCAGTTCCACCATCACGTGAACATCCGTTTGGTATGATACAGGGAAGGGATATTTTTTACGGAGTTGTGTGGGGCACAAGGACAGCGTTCTATATTGGCTTGACTGTTACTATACTCTCTACGATTTTTGGTATAATAATTGGTTCAATTGCTGGTTATTACGGTGGATGGATTGATGAAATACTTATGAGAATTACAGATACCTTCATGTCCATCCCGTTCCTTTTGGCAGCAATGGTGCTAACCACAATCTTAGGTAACGGTCTTGACAAGGTTATGATTGCAATGACAGTTTTTGGATGGATGGGTGCCGCCAGACTTATAAGGGCTAACATTCTTCAAGTCAAAGAAGAGCAATTCGTTTTAGCTGCCAAGGCACTTGGAATTAAGGACTTCTTCATTATAATAAAACACATCCTGCCAAACACTATATTCCCAGTTCTCATTCAAGCATCGATGCGTATGGGTTCTCTTGTTATCACTGCAGCAGGTCTTTCGTTCTTGGGACTTGGTGCGCCTCTGGGATATGCCGACTGGGGCTCGATGCTCAACTTTACAAGGAACTGGATACTTGGAACAAGCGGTTCAGCTTTTACATACTGGTATGCGGTCTTTTATCCGGGTATGGCAATGGTTTTATTCGTTCTTGCCTGGAACCTTGTCGGTGATGCTTTAAGAGACGTCTTTGACCCAAGACTAAAATAACGTTTGAAATGGCTGGAGGTGAATAAATTGGAAAAAAAGCAACCACTCTTGAGTGTAAGGAATCTAAGAACGTATTTCTATACAGAAGACGGTGTCGTCAAGGCAGTCGATGGTGTTGATTTTGACGTTTACGAGGGTGAAACCCTTGGAATAGTGGGTGAATCTGGAAGTGGTAAGAGTGTTACCTCCCTTGCCATAATGGATAATGTTAACTAAAAGTATTGAAACTTTCCAAAAACTGCATTATCCTTATAAAGAGGGGACACCCCCCAACCAACTCTCGACAAAGGAGGTATCCCGATATGAACAACTCAACGCTCTCTTGTCCAAAATGCGGTTCCACCAGCTTATACAAAAACGGTCATGACAAATACGGTAACCAACAATTCCTTTGCAAACTCTGCCATCATTCTTTCAAACTCTCCCATTCTCAAAAACGCAAAAACTTCCCTTTCCCTTATCCCAAATGCACTTCTTGTGGTAAATCTATGCAAATTTACAAAGTCCGTCGCTCTTTCGTTGTCTTCCGTTGTAGAGCTTGTCGTACCAAAGATAGAGTACCTTTTAACCTCCCCGAACCAGTCACCCTTATTCCTGAGAAATTTAAATATTTCCGCTTCCCTATCTTTTTCGTCTTAAAGGCTTTTGTTTTGTATATGAAACACAATATGTCTTATCGCTCTCTTGCTCATTCTCTTAATATCAAAGTATCTCATGTCACCATATACAAATGGGTTATTAAATTGTGTACTTTATTCTCTGTACTTTTTCCAACATTTACCATCGAAAATGTTTTCTCAGTTCATGCTGATGAAACTGTTCTTGTGTTCAAAGAACAAAAGTACTATGTTTGGCTATTAGTTGATCACGAAACTAACTTAATTCTTTGTTGGCATGTCTCAAAGTATCGTGATATGGGACAAGTCAAAGTATTGCTCGAGAAGTTCTTTGGTAATTCAAAACCTAGAAACATTGAACTTATTACTGATGGACTTGGTGCATATGAAAGTGCAGTAAAGCTGTTGTTCAGAAATATCAATCACGTAGTGGTACCGCTCGGTAAAAACAATCAATGTGAATCTAAGTTTTCATTGTTGAAAGACTTTTTCCGACTCAAGCGAGGGCTGAAGAATACGAAGAACTTAGCGAAATATATTCAAGGATTTTGTGTAGTGAAGAATCTTTGGAAAACGCACAATGGCAATATCAATCGCATTCTTTCACAATTACACTCTTTCATCACTACAAGTTAACACTATCGTTTGATTAGTGAGAGCTCGGAAGAATCCATCAATCTTTATGCTGCATCAAATTATTATACCACTAAAACTTTCAGACTTCATTAACTTTTTAGATGTCCAATTTGAAAGAACGCACAGGTCCTCCTTGTTTCTTAGCAATTTCGTTCAATTCCCTTAAAATTTCTTCTTTTTTCAAGCCTAATCTCTCTAATTCTTCACCTATTGTCCCCCATTTCACATCTCCACAGACTATAACCTTGATACCCTTTTCAAGTAAAGGCTGTATTAAGTATGGAAAATATTCAGCAATTTCTTCGAAGCTTGTATTTTCAGTTATGTATACCTCTTGGTTGTTTTGAATGTTATCCATTGATTTTCCCTCCTACTTCATTCAAAATTTTATCAACCTTTGTTTAAAGCAATCACACAACAACTTATATTATCAGGTTTGGCACTTTTCAGTATCCTTACAGCCTCTAACATGGTACTACCAGTTGTTAAAACGTCATCAATTAGAAGTATTCTCTTACCTTCTAAAAGTTTCGCTTCCTTTCTTAAAGCAAACTTTCCTTTAACAGCTTCTGCCCTGTCTTTTGTTAACAGCTGGTCAGTTTCGCGAACGGCTTTCAATGCATCTACCATCGGTGTCCGTAACTTTTTTGAAAGTTCGACAGCGACAAGTCTCATATGGTCGTATCCACGCTTTTTCTTAGCGCTTTTTGTCGCTGGAACGTATGTTATCATTTCAGCTGGTATGTTATTTACTACAACCGTTTTATATAACATTTCGCCAAAGTTTTTTGCAAGTGAATGATGGTTTTTGAATTTATAAGCTAAGATGAATTCCCTGAGCTTATCTTCATAAAATCCAAAATAATGGATTTCGTAGGGACCTACTTTTCGTGTTGTTATTGCAGGAGGACTATTAATTACAAAAGCACAATCTTTGCAAAGTCTTTTACCAAAACTTTGCGAACCGCACACCACGCACTCTGTGTCCGTCGTTAGGTTTAATACATTTTCAAATGCGTTCTCAAAATATTTGAATAGTTTTGACAGCTCGGTGTTAAACTTCAATGATTTCATAATCACATGTTTCGGGGTTAAGAATCACAGCGGTAGCTTTTCCTGTGAGATAACCACAAGATTCGCCAGGATTGATTACTAATGTGCGGCCTTCTTTCCTAATGTCAATTTGATGTGTATGGCCGTAAAAAACGAAGTCGTAAAGCTGGGATTTTATAGCCGGCACCAACGCATACGGCTCGTGCATCAGAAAGATTTTAAAACCGGATTCCTCTATTTCATATGGTTGGTTGTGAAGTTTGTTTTGAAATTTCTGCATTAAGAACAGTTTCTCTCCATCGTTATTACCAAATACTCCTATGAACTTAACCCCATTCAAAAGAAAATACGGAGCTACAAAAGGTGAAACTATGTCTCCTAAATGGAAAACATGTGTGATTTCTCTTTGCTTGGCAACTTCCATGAATTCCCTGATTTTAGGTATGTTATCATGCGAATCACTTATTATCATCCACAGTTGATTGTGCTTGTTCATTTCCTTGTTCAATTTCATCGACATGCGAAACCTCCTCTCTGAACGCTGCAAATTTCCACATAAGGAATATTCCAAGTAAAACGATAAGATAGTATGTTACAAGCCTAAACACGAATATCCCTGTCATCACT
Source organism: Fervidobacterium pennivorans DSM 9078 (assembly GCF_000235405.2). Classification (NCBI taxonomy): domain Bacteria; kingdom Thermotogati; phylum Thermotogota; class Thermotogae; order Thermotogales; family Fervidobacteriaceae; genus Fervidobacterium; species Fervidobacterium pennivorans. Next base: position 648,354 of record NC_017095.1, on the reverse strand, counting down.
GCCTTAGGTTCATAAAGATGAGAGAAAACCAATTGGTAAAACCCTTCAACTCCACCGCTTGAACCTGGAGTTGGGATATAAAAGACAATAGTGTTGAGCATATTGACTGCACCCCAGACAACAGATAATGGAACGTTTTTAGTACTCATAACTTCGATTGCATACTTAATCATAAAAGACGGAATTAAAGATACTAATAAGCCCAGGATGAAATCAACAGCCAAGGTCCAGTAGTTCTTGCGGAAGAGCTCCTTTGTCGATTTCGTCATCATATCGAGCCATTCTAAAGTCTTTTTTTCTCTTTCTTCGAGTTTTTTTGACTTCGTTATTCGAGAGAAGAACTTGAAGACAACGAAAAGTAAGTCTCTGTTGGTGAACGTTAAGATACCAGCTATTGTTATTCCGAGCGTAACAAAGAATCCTAACATAATAACCGACAAACCGAGTGTTCCGTTAAGAACATTAAGTATAGTTTTCAACATTATGATGTCGATTGTAAATGTTATAAAAACACTTTCAAACATTCTTGTTAGTGAGATGTTTGTAGCTTCATGAGAGGGAATTCCTAACCTTGTAAGATGGTATATCTGAAAAGGCTGACCACCTATCGACATAGGAGTCACATGAGAAAAGAACACTGTAAGGAAGAAATTTTCGAGTGATTGAAAAAAGGTTATTTTGTAACCTAAACTACGCACGACTATCATCGTTCGAATAGCTTGAGAGCTGTAATCTGAAAACATTAGTAAGATTAGAACAATGATGGCTTTAAATGGGTAGTTCTTAAGCGCTGTTATGGGGTCTTGTTTTGCAAAGAATATGCCTATGATATTTACTATAGCTAATCCTATTACTAAAGCTATGAGTACGTTTTTTAGAATCTTCTTCACATCCAAGCAAATCTCCTCCTGAGATTAATATTATGATTTACCTCAGACAAGGCTGTTATCATTCAAATGTCGTTTAACGAAAATCACATCTTCTGGAGTTGTAACCTTTATATTTATCTTGCTACCACCGACGTAGTAAACATCAATTCCAGATGCTGTAACTATTGATGCTTCGTCAGTAAATGTGTGAAGAATCTCCAAACATGATTCCATAGCATCTTTAATGATACGGTACTTAAAAGTTTGCGGTGTTTGATGAATGAATACCTTACTGCGTGGAATTATTTCATCTATCCTTTCACCATTTTCGGAATAACTAATCGTATCAGTTACGTTGATTGCCGTTACGACAGCACCATAATGTTTGGCATACTCTATGTTCTTTTGAACAATTTCTTTACTTATGAGAGGGCGTGCACCGTCATGAATAACAACGATGTCTTCTTCACCTGCAAAATTTTCTAAGAAAACCAATCCATTCCAAACAGAATGTTCCCTCGTATCCCCACCAACCACAAAATCGAGCAAACTGCCATATTCACTTAGCAACTTTTTGGTTTCATTAAAATATTTTTCAGGGCAGACAATAACTATTTTATCAAAAAGGTTAAAATCTACAAACTTTCCAACAACGAGCTGTAATAACGTTTTTTTATGAATTTCGTCGATAACGTAGAACTGTTTAGGTTTATCCCAACCAAATCGGGAACCGATGCCCCCGAACATTAAAAGAGCGTATGCTTTTTGACTCATTTTTGCTGTTCACCCTTTTTCTTTTTTCTTTCTTCAACCAATTGCAAAAACTCATCTTCTGTTAAGGTCTTAACTCCAAATTTCTGTGCCTTTTGAAGTTTACTGCCAGGATTCTCGCCAACAATAAGGTAGTCGGTTTTTCTTGAAACATTATCAGTGTAATGTCCACCCAATGACTCGATGTACCGCTTTATTTCCTCCCTGGAAAAGTTTTTGAGGGTTCCCGTTACGCAAAAGGTCAGTCCTGATAAAACATCTTCTTTAACTTCGATGTTGCTCTTCATATTAACGCCGGCTTTTTTTAGTTTTTCTATTATCTCCTTTGTTTTAGGCAGTTTGAAGTAATCATATATACTTTTTGCCGTATCTTCACCAATTCCCTCCACTAAAAGCAAGTCTGCAATCGATGCGTTTGCTAGTTCTTCCAACGAGCGGAATTTCCTTGCTAGTATCTTTGCTGTTCTTTCGCCAACTCCAGGAATTCCAAGTCCAACAATCAATCTCTCAAGACTTACAGATTTAGCCCTCTCAATCTCTGACAATATATTTGCTATCATCTTTGGACCTAACCCGCTGATTTGAGCAAGGTCAAAGATGGTGAGATAAAATATGTCTGCGATGTCTTTGACTAATCCGGCATCAACGAGCTTTGAAATAATCTTCGGTCCTAAGCCTTGAATGTCAAGAGCTTGTCTTGATACAAAAACTTCCAGATGCCTTTTGAGTTTCGCTGGACAGTGTGGATTAAGGCACTTGTATGCAACATACTCCTTCGACTCCTTTCCTACAGGTCCACCACATACAGGACATTCATCGGGAACTGTTACAGGTTGTTCCTGACCAGTTCTTAGGTCCTTAACCACATGAACGACTTGTGGTATTATTCCACCAGCTTTCTCAATTAACACGTAATCTCCAATTCTTATATCCTTCTCTTTTATGTAGTCAAAATTATGAAGCGAAGCACGTTTGATAATAGTTCCTTCAAGTTCCACAGGTTCAAATTCAGCAACAGGAGTTATCACTCCGGTTCGACCCACCTGGTATGTAATCCCTATAATCTTCGTCCTTGCTTGTTGTGCTGGGAACTTAAAGGCAATTGCCCAGCGAGGAGACTTCGCAGTCCAACCTAACTCGTTCTGTTTTGCAAAGTCGTTGACTTTTACGACAACACCATCAACCCAGTATTCAAGCTTGCTCCTCTCCTTAGACCAGTTTCTCCAATACTCTATAACTTCTTCTATAGATTTACACAACTTGCTATGTGGATTCACTTTGAAGTGCAATTTTTTAAGAAACTCCAAAGCTTCCCATTGAGTTTTCAATCCGTATTGTTGTGGTTTAACAATGTAATACATGAAAGAATCTAAGTTTCTCTTCGCCACCTCGGCAGGGTCCAATAAGTGCAACGTCCCTGCTGTTGCATTTCTTGGATTTGCAAATGGTGTTAGCCCTTCTTCTTCCCTCTGCTGGTTGTATTCTTCGAAATAACTCACCGGCATGAATATCTCTCCACGAACCTCAATAGTTAGCGGTTCAGGCAGTCTTAGAGGTATAGATTTCACGGTCTTTACATTGGCGGTTACATCGTCACCTTTTATTCCATCACCTCTTGTGATAGCTCTCACCAGTAGACCATTTTCGTATCTAAGTGCAATTGAAACACCATCTATCTTGAGCTCTGCAACGTATTCGACATCTCCTACAGTTTTTCTAACACGCTCATGAAAGTTCAAAATCTCAGCTTCGTTGTAAGTATTATCTAAACTAAGCATAGGTTCGCTGTGTTCGACTGTTTCAAAGCCTTCAATAGGTTGACCTCCAACCCTCTGGGTTGGCGAATCGGGAGTTCTGAGCTCTGGGTATTTTTCTTCAAGCTCGATAAGTCTTTGCATTAACTTATCGTATTCTTCATCAGTAATGACAGGACTCGCCAGAACATAGTAACGATAGTTATGATACTCAATCTCTCTTCTTAGTCTTTCTACCTCTTCCCTTATTTTTTCCGGAACCATCGCTATCCCCTCTTTTACCTTTTTTCTTCGCTCCTTTTTCTTTAATCTTAACACCTTCGAGGAGTTTTTCTATTTCGGTATCAGATTCTGTTTTGACACTTTCATCTGACTTATCTTTTTTTATCTTCTTTAAATCCTTATCTGAAGCGATTTCAAAATCAATTTCCATCCTCACTTTGTCTGCTCTTACTACTTTGGCTTTTAGCATATCACCGATTCTGTAGACAGTTCCTGTGCGCTTACCAATAAGCAAGCTCTTAATTTCATCATAGTAGTAATAATCATCGAGGGTTGAAACATGAATAAGGCCTGAGATGTATTTGTCCGGTATCTCTACAAACATACCAAATTTTGTAACCGATGTGACAACAACATCGTATATTTCACCAATATGTCTTGAAATGTAGTCAATCTTCTTCAGAGCCTCGTAGTCCCATTCTGCCTCATCAGCAACCCTTTCCCTCTTGCTACAATGCACTGCCGCTTTTGCAAGGTACTTTTCTAACTTCTTGATTTCCTTCCTTGGAATAGCTCCACCAGTTTCGAGGTACATTTTCAACAATCTGTGAACTATCAAGTCCGGATACCTTCGTATTGGTGATGTAAAATGTGTGTAAGCTTCCGATGCAAGTCCAAAGTGTCCAACGTTGCTTGGTGAATATATTGCACGCTTCATAGAACGCACCAAAAGTCTTTGTATACTGCTTCTTAGCGGATGGTCTTTTGTTTTTTCCAAAAGCTCTTGCAAAATCTTAGGGTGTATATTTTGTGGTAATTTCATTTTAATTCCCAGTGCGCTTAGATAATTCTTCAGCTGAAGCATTGTATCAAAATCTGGCTCCTCGTGAATTCTGTAAAGGAATGGAATTCCCGCGTTGTGGAATATTTCAGCAACTGTTTCATTTGCCTTAATCATAAACTCCTCAATGATTACCTCGGATTCGCCTCGCTTTCTTGGAATAATATCAATTGCATGACCTTTTTCATCCAGGATAATCTTTACTTCATCACCTTCGATATCAAGTATAGCTCCTCTTCGTCTTCTATTTTCTCGTAGGATATCTTTTAATTCCTTCATCAAATATATATGTTCTGCCAAATCCTTGAGCTTATCGCCTTCAGGTTTTCCTTCAAGGAAAGCATTAACATCATCGTATACAAGTCTTCTGTAGCTTCTAATTACTCCGTTTCCGACTTTGTAATCGACAACGTCTCCTTGTTTGTTAATTTCCATAATCAAAGACATAACAAGCCTGTCCTCGCCTTGGACTAGGCTGCATAGACCATTAGAAAGTTTAAAAGGTAGCATAGGAATTACCCTATCGACTAAATAGACACTTGTTGCTCTGTTATATGCCTCGTTGTCAAGTGCAGTTCCAGGCTTTACATAGTGAGATACATCGGCAATATGCACACCGAGAAGGTAATTCCCATTTGGAAGTTTTTTCACCTGCACTGCATCGTCGAAATCTTTTGCATCAGGTCCATCTATCGTGACAATAACTTCATCTCTAAAATCCCACCTGCCTTCCAAATCTTCCTCTCGAACATAATCCGGTAGTTGTGCCGTTTCTTTAAGCACTTCCTCTGGAAACTCAACAGGCAGGTTGTGTTTTATTACTACTGTAGGAAAGTCAGTAGCGGGGTCCTCAACCCTTCCTAAAACTTCTACTACACGTGCTTGAGGAGACTTTGTTGCAGATGGATATCTAATAATCTCAGCAACAACTTTCATACCGGGTTTTGCGCCGTTTATCTCCTCAATAGGAACGTTGAATTCTACTGGCAATTTTGGGTCATCTGGAATCACAAATGCGAATTGACCTCGGGTTTGAAAAACTCCTACGAACTGTTTGATACCCCTCTCAAGTACTTTCACAACACGTCCTTCAGGTAATTCATACCATTTGCCTATGATTTGGACCAAGACCCTATCTTTGTGCATTGCAAAATTCGTTTTCTCAACTGGTACTGCGATTTCTTGACCTTCATCCGTTGTTACAAAAGCCAGATTTCCACTCCTGGTGAATTCAATAATCCCAGTAAGCAAATTACCTTTCGTTAGCGTGTATCTTCCGTCGTCACCTCTGAATATGTAACCCTGATTTACCAAATCCTCCAACATAAACTTTAGTTTTTGCTTTTCTTTAGGGTCACTAATTTCAAAATGTCTGCACAACTCTTTGAAAGTCATAGGGGTGTAATCGGGCGACTTGAAAAATTTCTTCAGTTCTGGTTTTTTTAACACAAAAATTTCCCTCCTTTATTGTCTTCTTCGCTAATCTACTGTCAATTATATCATACCTAAGCGGCGTTGAATCTCATAAAACTTTAAATACCAAACGACGATTAATTACTGAACGACCAGGATTTTTCCTACCAGAACACTTTTGACTATGTTTCTTTTAGATGATAGACTTCCAGTAGAGCTTGGACAAAATTAAAAAAGTCAGGGAGGTATACGTGTGCAAAAGAAACACATCTTTTCACTAGAGAGCTTTGTCTTTTTGACTGTAGTAATTATCTTTTTCTGGGTATTTATATCTGTGATGGGTAGTGCCAACTTTTTTAAAACTCTTATGGCAACCGCTCATGACCTTTTGCTGAATACTGTCTTTTTTATAATGGCTGTGGCAGTATTAACAGGAGCTTTTGCTAGTTTGCTTTACGAGTTTGGAATTGTTCATTGGATTCACTTACTACTTGATAGACTTATGCGTCCATTGTATGGTCTTCCAGGTATCGCGGCAATGGGCATAATTTCTACATACTTTTCGGATAACCCAGCGATAATAGCGCTTGCCAAAGATAAATCCTTCATATCACATTTTGAAAAATGGCAGGAACCTTTACTTTGTAATCTTGGAACATCATTTGGAATGGGAATGATAGTGTCAACTTTCTTTATTGCCCAAGGTGGCAAAGTTGGTGTTAATCTACTACCAGCTGTTATTATAGGAAACGTAGGAACAGTGATTGGAAGCATTGTGAGCGTTAGATTATTTTCGATATCGACCAAAAAACGTTTGGGAAGCGTTCACAAAGAAGTGGAAAAGAGTGTGTCCCATTTACGAGATATTCGCGAAGGAAATGCATTTGAAAGGTTCTTAGAAGCTATGCTCGACGGGGGAAAGACAGGGGTCGACATAGGTCTCGGCATAATTCCAGGTGTACTTGTTATAAGTACTTTGGTTATGATGCTAACATTTGGACCAAAAGACCCTTCCACAGGATATCAGGGTTTAGCGTATGAAGGTATCGCTTTGTTTGATAAACTTGGAAAGCTCATATATTGGCCCATCAAAATCCTCTTCGGGTTTGATAGTCCACAGCTTATCGCATTTCCAATAACTTGTCTTGGTTCAACAGGTGCAGCACTTGCGTTGGTTCCCAAGTTTCTCGAACATGGGCTTATCAAGCCAAGTGATGTTGCTGTTTTTACAGCAGTTGGTATGACTTGGAGTGGATACCTTAGTACGCATGTTGGCATGATGGATGCTCTGGGTTATCGTTATCTTACAAGCAAGGCTATTCTTTCGCATACAATTGGAGGATTAGTCGCTGGATTTTCAGCAAACATTCTCTACAGAATATTCTTTTAACAGTTCAAGGATGCTATTTCCAAAGGGGGGTTATCCAATGAACCTAGCAAAGCTTAGTCTTTCCCAAATCGAAATACTTAAGACGTCAGGAGAGTTCGAAACCAGCACGTATAAATTCAATTTAGATGGTATAACTTACCTTATAGACCCTGGGTTCGGTATAGGCGGAAAAGTTAAGAAAGACAGACAAGTTGACGTTATAATCACACATGGTCATTATGACCACATAAGTGGGCTTCCTGAAATCGATTTTGACAGAATATACATTTCTCCAGAAGACAGCATTGCACTCACGGACCCCATATCAAACCTATCGGCATTTTTCACGGAACCTTTCGCTTTTGAGGTGGAGTGGTATAATATAGATGAATATTTTCAAACAATTGTTGCACCTGGTCACACACCTGGTTCAAGGATAATAATCTTTGAAGGGGTTATCTTCACAGGTGATGTTGTATTTTCCAATTCAATTGGCAGGGTCGATTTGTATGTAGATAAATTAGAACAAGCGGAAATGAGAAAACAAATGACAGCAACGATAAAAAGATTGAGAGGACTATTCAAAACTCTCCCAGAAGATTGGTATATCTGTCCAGGACATGGTGATATAGTTACTATAAAAAGATTGTTCGAAATAAATCCGTTCTTCAAATAAAATCCAGGAAGTGGTAGTTTGTTAAAATCGTTTCGGAACGCGGATATATATGACCAAGCTTACTTGGAACGACTACGAAGCCTGGAAATCAAACGAAAGGTTATTGTGGATATTTTGAAGAATTACAAAGCTTTGGACAAAGCAAAGGTTGAAGTGCTCACAAAAAATCTAGAACATCCCAACAAGCAAGGATTGAGAAGAATCAATCCTATTATTTTGTCATTCCTGCTCGACAGTCTTTTTACAATCCGAGAAAGTATTGAGATTAAGATATCAGAGTTTGAGAAAAACAAGCTTTCCCGATACGTTCTTTTCGAAATTCTCTTTTGGTCAAAGCCTTCCACGTATCCGTTCCCGAATGAGAAAGTTGAAAACTACAAAGCTTTTCTTGCAAAAAAGCGCCAAAAGCTCAAAGAAGCAAAATTGGAAAATTTCCTTCAGTTGTATGCACTGGAAAGTATTGAAAAAGACACATTTTTGAGGGATGTGAAGGAAGAGATTTTCAAAGTTAAACCCGAAAACCTTGAAGAATACCTTTGGATAAATGATTTTGTTGATTACCTAAGCCCTATAGAAAAAAGTGAAATAAAAAACAAAGTGCATCCATATGTATGGAAAGTGTTGAACTCAAAATCAAAAACAATTCCCGTGGTTATAGATGGAAACAACATACTTCTTGCTTCTGAACTTAGAGGTCCAGAGAGGATAGATGCACTTTTGGAATTAATCTCAAAATTAGACCAAACTTACTTTCCATTTTATTTGGTTTTCGATGCAAATGCTAAATACAAGTTTCATACGAGATATTTTAACTACAAACGCACTTACTATCATTCACCGGCAGATGAGCTGATATTAGGACTTGCAAGAGAGATCAAGGGTGTTGTGTGTTCAAAAGATAAGTTCAAAGATTACAATATGAACATCAGAAATATCTGGTATGATTTGAGATTGTAATCGGGGAGGTATATATTTGATTATACTCGGGAGTTCTTCTCCAAGGCGTATACAGTTGCTCTCCTTATTAGGTTTGCCATTTGAGATTGTAAAACCAGATATCGCTGAAGACGTACCGGATGGGAAAATATACAATCCCGATGTTGTAGTTACAGAACTTGCCAAACTGAAATGTGAAGCTGTTTTCAATAAACTAAATACCTACAGAAATCGCTATCATTTTAGGTTTGACGAGGTCGATGCTATTATCACAGCTGATACAATTGTATGGTTAGATGGGGAAATCTTTGGAAAACCATCCAATGAAAGTGAAGCTGAAAAAATGCTTAGAAGGCTTTCAGGAAATTGGCATAAAGTTTTTACTGGAGTCTGTGTTAAAATATCAGGTGAAGAGATAACATTTTTCGAAGAAACAGAAGTTAAATTCAGACAGCTTAGCAATTGGGAAATTTCATACTATATTTCAACAGGTGAACCATTAGACAAAGCTGGGGCTTATGGCATACAAGGACTTGGCAGTGTTTTTGTTGAAAGAATTATTGGTGATTATACAAATGTAGTTGGATTACCTGTACCAAAGCTTTGGCAGGTTTTGTTGGATAGGGGGGTTATCCAAAAATATGCCACTCGAAAATGGTCCCAGGGAAAAATTACTTAAGGAGGGTCCACAAGCCCTCAGTACAGAAGAACTGCTTGCAATACTTTTGCGCACAGGAACAAAAAACAAGGATGTGATGACTGTTGCAAAAGAAATATTCGAACAAAACGGGAAAAGCTTATATAAACTATCGCGGGCCACGGTGCAAGATTTGAGAAAAGTAAAAGGTTTGGGAATGGTGAAGATAGTTACACTCATTGCCGCTTTAGAGATAGCAAAACGCTTAGCAAAAGAAGAGGTAAAGAATTCAGAAGGACCTTTAAATTCTCCAGAAAAAGTTTTTCAGTACTGCTTAGATATGCAGAACTTTCCTCAAGAAGTTGTGAGAGTTATATTCTTAGACTCAAAACTTAGAATCATCGGTTCTTCCGATATTTCAAGAGGTACGTTAACGACATCAATTGCCCATCCACGTGATGTATTTCGAGAAGCACTTGCGAGAAATGCACATGGGGTAATTATAGTCCACAACCATCCGTCTGGGGACCCTACTCCGAGCGCAGATGATATAGAAATTACCAAACGTCTGGTAGAGGCCGGTAAAGTCTTGGGTATAACTGTCCATGACCACGTAATTATAGGAAGCACATACTACAGTATTGTGCAACGCCTGAAGTAAGTCTATTCAGAACAAGAGGTGATGATATGACTGGCGGTTTCGAAAACGAAGACGATAAGTTAAGAAACCTTATGAAACTTAAAGAGGAACTCGAAAAAGACTTGAAAAAGAAAGGGTTGCTTAAGGAAAAGAAGACAGATAAGCAAAAGCCATCTACTGTTGACGAAGAAACTATCAAAAAACTTCGAGAAAGCGTAGTTACCACAGCTCATTTGTCCGAAGGCAAAAGTCTAACGCTTTATGATATAAACTTTCAAGATTACGATGCAAGCATAGATGATGTACTTAAGACTCTCAAAACTTTCATGACGAGAGTCACAAACATTAATTGGAAGATTATTTACGAAGGTTTAATTCGCTTACTTGAAGGAAATATATCACAGGCTAAAGAATCCTTCCAACAAGCAAGTGGAATCGAAGCGAACTATAACAGGCTTTTATCAGCTATGTACAACGGAGAAGATATATCACAAGAGGCTATTACATTCTTAAAAAACAATCCTGAACAAATCTACCCGTTGTTGCTTTTACTTGAAAGGGAACTATTAAAAGGAACGTGCGATGGCATAGAGAAAATATTAACATTGTTAGCAAGAAAATCATCATTATGGAACCTTATTTACGAAATGTATCTTAACAAGGCAACAGAGGAAAGCTTAAACACTGCTGTGCGTGAAAGAGGATTTGCTACGTTGGTTGTTCTCTTAGGTGTTTACATTGACAGTAGCCGGGATTATCCTATCCAAAACCATACGTGTTTGAATGTTCACAAAGCCTATCTCAGAGGTGAAACTATAACTGCTCCTGAATGGTGTGTATTTGGTCAGTTGGCAATCGAGGCAAGGAAATTTCTAGCTGGGTACCAAGTTGACTTAAGCAAAATAAGAAAATTTGAAAAAAGCCCTGAAGGTAAGTTGTTTTTGGGAATGCTTTATTACAATATGAACAATAGAACAATTGCTGAACAATATTTAAAAGCTTTTGAAGTTCAAGTCGGCGAATACCAAATTTACGCCAAACCATTAAAGCAGTCCAAAATAGGTATGGAACAGTTCATTCACCTGCCAAGGGATTTTCAGCCAGTTAGTGAAAATAAAGGTATTTTAGATTTTATCGAAAAGAATCCAGGATATGATATTTACATAAGCTTCCGTAGTACTGAATTTGTAAGGCTAGTTTTCTCAGAAGAACATTGCAAAATTAACTATTCATCAAAACGATAAGGTCTTATGGAGGTGCTAATATGATTCCACTTTTCGATCTGACAAGACAGTATGGAAAAATAAGAAAAGAAGTCTTGGATGCGATCGACCAGGTTATTTTGGATGGAAGAGTTATACTTGGACCAAGTGTTGAAAAGTTTGAAAAAGAACTTGCAGAATATTTAGATGTTAAACATGCAATTGGGGTAGCTAACGGTAGTGACGCGCTTGTTATTTCGCTCCATGCTATTGGAATAGAAAAGGGTGAAAAGGTTGTAACCACTCCTTACACTTTCTTTGCTACTGCCTCGTGTATTGTTCGCAACGGAGGTATTCCTGTATTTGTCGATGTTGAACCCGATACTTACAACATAGACCTGAACCAGGTAGAACAAGTGTTAAAGAAAGAAGAGATAAAAGTTGTAATCCCAGTACATCTATTCGGTCGCACTGTTGATTTTGAAAAATTGGACTTCCTAAAACAAAAGTTTGGTGTTAAAATATTGGAGGATGCCGCACAATCTATAGGAAGCGAAGGGAAAATCGGCAATATTGTCAAAAAATCAGGAACCTTTGGCGATATTGGCATTTTTTCTTTTTTCCCAACTAAAAACCTTGGAGCTTATGGAGATGCAGGAGCGATAGTGACAAATGACGACCAGCTTGCTGAACGTGCACGAATGCTTAGACAACATGGCTCTAAGAAAAAGTATTATCACGAAATGATAGGCTACAATTCAAGACTTGATTCAATTCATGCTGCAATACTTAGCATCAAACTTAGGCACTTAGAAGAATGGACCCAAAGGAGAATAGAAATAGCGAAAACATATCAACGACTTTTTGAAGAAAAGAAACTCCCAATAAAGTATCCAAAGGTTGAAGAAAAAGGTTACAGAAGCCACGTTTACCATCAATATGTTGTTGAATTCGAAGACGAAAAAACAAGAGACAGAGTCAGAGACCACCTAACGAAGAATGAAATTGGAACAGCACTTTACTATCCATTACCTTTGCATTTACAAAAATGTTTCGCTGAGTATGGGTACAAACAAGGTGATTTTCCTGTCGCAGAAAAATTATCTAAGACAACACTTGCGCTCCCGATATTTCCAGAACTTACAGATGAAGAAATTCAGTTTGTAGTAGAAAAGATAAGCGAGGTGTTATAAGATGGCAGAAATTATTAGTGATGCACAGAAAGAACAATTTTTACAGACATTAGAGAACTTTGTTAGAAGATACCTGCGAGTCAAAGAAACCATAAAAGAACTCAACAAAGAGAGAAAGGACCTTGAAGACGCCATTATTCAAATGGTTGAAGGCACTGACATTGACCATATAATAGTTGATGGCGTTGTTGTAGAGTTTGAAAACAGAACAAAAATTAAGTTGAAATAAGTATAAAAACCAAGCTGGGAAACAGACAAAAAAAAGAAAAAGTTTCCCAGCAAAAATTCCCAAAATCTTAGCGTGGGGGGAAAAGAGTATGGAGAGTATCAACAGGTATTTCGGTATCTCACAAGCAGGTTCTACGGTTCGCAAAGAAGTTGTAGCCGGTATTACCACTTTCCTGACGATGGCATACATCGTCTTTGTCAACCCTTCCATCCTAGTTCAAGCAGTCCCAGGAGTTTTTGACCAAACAGGTAAGATTATTGACCAAGCTCTTTACAACTCATACTATGGTGCATTTATGGTTGCAACCATCGTAGGTGGTGCTATTGCAACACTCATTATGGGACTTTACGCGAATTACCCATTCGCACTTGCACCTGGTATGGGGCTCAATGCGTATTTCACCTACACGGTTTGTTTAAAACTTGGAATTCCTTGGCAGTTAGCTTTAACAGCTGTCTTCATTGAAGGACTTATCTTTGTTTTTCTGACGGTTACAGGCGCGAGAGCATTTGTAGCGAGAGCCGTTCCACAACCGGTTAAGGCAGCAACAGGTGCCGGTATAGGCCTTTTTATAGCACTTATAGGTCTTAAAAACGCAGGAATCGTAATGCCTGACCCTGTGACTGCCGTCACACTTGGACATTTAAATAGACCTCATACATTATTGGCGATTCTTGGCTTCTTTATAACTGTAGTTCTTTTCGCATTAAACGTTCCAGGTTCGATTCTCCTTGGTATCATACTTACAACTATAATTGGAGCTACTCCTCTTTTCAACGTAACTCAATATCAAGGAATAATAGGAAAGATTCCCGACATATCTCCTACATTCTTCAAACTGCAGTTCGATGCTCAAACCCTTCTTTCTGGAACCTTCTGGGTCGTTGTTGCCACATTCTTCTTTGTTGACTTCTTTGATACACTCGGGACACTAACAGGTCTTGCTGAGGGAACAGGATTCACAAAGAAGAACGGAGAATTAGAAAGAGGCACAAGGGCATATCTCGCGGATGCTATAGGAACCGTTGTAGGTGCACTCTTTGGGACATCGACAGTTACGACTTACATTGAAAGTAGCACCGGTATAGCAGTTGGAGGAAGAACAGGTTTAACGGCAGTTGTCGTTGCTTTACTCATGCTTGCAATGTTATTCTTCTCACCACTTGCATTGACAATTCCAGCTGCTGCAACTGCTCCAGCACTTATATTCGTTGGTGTTCTTATGGTCAAAAGTTTGATGAGTATCAAGTGGGATGATATAACGGATGCAGTTCCTGCGTTTGTAACGCTTACGATGATACCATTCACGTACTCAATAGCTAACGGTATCGCTCTCGGAATCATCACGTATCCAATAGTAAAAACTCTCTCTGGAAAAAGAAAAGAAGTACATTGGTTTACTTGGTTTCTTGCGATACTTTTTGTGGCTTATCTAACATTCTTCAGGGAATAATTAAAACAAACGAAAAGGAAAAAAGTCCGGATTAATTCCGGACTTTTTATTTATTATAGCAGGATAATTTAATATTTTGCTCGATTACTTAGATTTATAATGCTCTATGGTGTGTGTTTTTCAAGTTTCAATTTGCAACTCTGACTTCTCGTAATTGAAGTTACATTTCAATTACTTAATAAAGATGAGTAAATGAACGAAAAAGTTATATAAACTGGAATAATGTTTTTTTTTTAGCCTGTAATTAAGATTGATGAATGGCACGGTATGTACTAAAATAAGTGTGTACACTAAACCGCGGTTTAGTAGATTAAAATTAAGGAGGGATAGAAAGTGAAAATTGAGAAAATAGTAACGATTGTTTTTTTATGCGTTCTTGGTTTGTATGTACCTTCAGTGGTTAAAGCCGACATATTAAAAATCTCTACAGAGACGTTTAATGAAGTAAACATTAGTTATGTTAAGAACATGCATTCGCCTAATTCAACAGGAAAAATATTTATTGCTATAGTTAAATTTGTTGTAGAGTACATTGGTGGAAAAGTTTGTGATTATTTAGTTAGAATAATTGGTGATTCTGTAGAAGATTGTGTGGAGAATGCGAAGGAGTACAACGAGATGATAAAATATAATTACCTTGTTCTCTCCAGTACGATGTCTATAGAAAGAATCTATGAAGTATCTCATATAACAATGTCTTTACCCAATAAATCATTAAATGATTAGGACCTAAAACAATGCTGTCATAAATGCTTCAGTTGTGGTGATAAAATGAATTCGAATAGAGAAGTATCGGTAGATGCTTTAGAAAGTTTAAAAAAGAATATTATTTATACATTTGTTATTTTTATACTTTTGACGTATTTTAGCAAACTTAACAGATTTAGTGAGAATTTTAGTGAAAATAATTTTTTTCTAGAATTTGCTCTCGTTTTACTTGAAGAATTCATATTCAGAGTGAAACTTTATACATACCTAAAAAGAAACAACAGCGCCATGTTCAGCGCCGTTGTTTCTTCGATTATATTTTCACTTGCACATATACAATACTATCCGAATTTTATACTTCTACTTCATTTATTTATTCACGGATTCGGTTTAACCGTTGTATATGACTTCACAAATTCTATTTTGATAATCTCTCTTATGCACTTTTTGAATAATAATTTTTTGCTATTTTTACCTGATAATTCCTTCTCAGCCTTATTTTCGACATCTCAAGTGGTTTACTTTATCATGGCGATATTTATTGTTTATTTTTCTGTAAAAAAAACACCGGTAACTTTGGAATCATTTAAACTAAGTTTAAAGAGTAGAAAAATATCAAATCTGATAACAAATATGATTTTTCAAATTCCATACATATTATTACCTACGTCCATAATATTATCTTCTACTCAAAATTACGATGAAAAAAAGGTTGATTTGATCATTTGTTTATATTTAATTTCCGCTGTAATATTCTGTTTTCTTTTTCATTTTATCGGAACAACCCAAATCAAGAGAACCTTAGTAACTTATTCTTATATTAATCTTCTATACTTTTGTTCGCTTTTTGTTCTTAGAACATTTTCACCGAGGTCTTTTTATCTAGAGCTGATATTTATGTATACTTTACCGTATCTAATACTTTTAAAAGACAACGTTATTCCTAAACTTGAGCGCATATTAATTATTATATCATCCACCACAGTGTTTTCAATAGGAATAATACAGAAGGCAACAGCATTTGAAATATTATTGGTAGTCTCTCTTGTACTGATACTTCTGATTAGAGTCAGTGATACACTTTATAATTTTTTGGCTTTCAGTATTTCTTCCTTAATTACAAACTTTTGTCCAGCCAATTTTAGTCTTTCGTTTATTGCTTTCTGGAGAGTTTACCTGTATATTATTATACTTCTCTTCTCTATAAGATATTACAAACTGTATCATGGAGAAAACTGAGTAATAATCATGTCCCGTTTGGTTGATTATAAACCTTAAAATAAATTTTGAAGTCTAACAATAATTAAACAAACCAAGCCCGGTATCCGGGCTTGGTATGGATTTTTGTAGGGGGTAGATGCATGAAAAGGTTTATTCTTAAACATTTATCAACTATAGTTTTTTTCTCTCGTTTTACTTATTAATGTCTTTGTGCTCATCGCATCCGGAGAAATCGGTAGCAGAATAATTTTTGCTAAATGGAATCGAGGTTCAATTTATCTCAGAAGAGGATATATTGGAAGCAAGCATTTCGTAATTGAGCCTCCAAACGATGTCAGTGTTCGTTCTGTTAATTTCTCAAGGGTAAGAACGGGTATCTTAGACAATGACACAATCCAAAAAGGTATCGAAGGTTTTCAAGACTTTCAAATAGAAGTTTTCGGAAGAAAAGATGTATCAAAAAATTATCTTTTAAAGAAGTGGTGTGTGCTGATGGTAAGAGAATAAAAATATCACAACAACAAATTGTTGATATTTCTAAGATAATATTTCCAGATTTGTACTCCTGCTTGTATTATTTAAGATTCTCATATAAAGATGTTCAACCAGGTAAAGAGTATAATTTGAAAAAAATTATATTTACGTTTGAAAATAAAGAGTACGAATATCCAATGGATGTAACCTTTATAGGGAGTACCCCAGAGCAAGCAAGTTTAGTAGTCTTCAGAAGTGAAGGTCAGACTAATACCGTACTCTTCAAAAAATTAGATAAAGAATTACCATTTTTCAGAGAAAAAATTGAGAACGTTACACAAGCAGATATTGAAATATTTGGTAATGTAAATAAATATATAACATTCGTTGACGTAAGCCAAAAATTGCCTTGTATACTTAAACCTGGTGAGTCCTTAGAATACGCTTTTTATGGTTCTTGCAACGATTCTAAGGTAAACTGGATTTACTATGCTCCAAGGGTTACTTACAAAATCAGAGGAGACAATAAGTTAAGACATTATTATCCAGGTACAGGTTTATCAAAGATAGGATTGCAAGTAGACGATTCGGGGGAAATATTTCCCAAATCGCTCTTTCAAGAAATCAACACTCACGAAAGGGGTAATTAAATATGCGTAAATTAAAGCAAGCATTACTTTACACAATTTCTATAGTTGCTATCATTTTATGGCTGGATTATAGTGGGGATGTAGCTTCTTCTATAGAAACATTAATTAACGGTGGAAAACTTTTCGAACGCAGTATCGGCTCACCGTTTTTGAAGATAACATGCTCAACTTTATTTACAGTCTTATTGAACCTCTTGTGAATGTTGTTTTTTACTTGTTTTTATCGATACTTCTTGTATACATTTCGAAAGGTAAGGAAGGTTTGAAAAATTATTTTGGAGAGATTTCTTTGCTGTTTACAAAGAAACCAATTGGGTCGCTATTATTTGGATTATATGTACCGTTTCTTACACACATTATAGTAATACTTCTTCCTTGGATGAATAACGTTTCATTATATTACGTAAAAATGCAAGTAGACATAATTGAAGGATGGCCATTATGGTTAGGAATATTGCAAGTATTTGTGTTTTCGTTTTATGAGGAATTAACTATGAGAGTTTTTATTTACAAAGGTTTCAGTAAAACTTTAAATAACACTTTTGCACTTTTATTTTCTCTGTTCTTATTTACAATACTTCACAATAACAGGCTTGGTAGTATTGGTTTGAATGGGATGAGTGATTTTCAACTGTATATGATACAGGTACCTTACTATTTTTCTGCTGGATTGTTATACATATACTTGCTTGATTCACGACAAAGTTTTTGGACATCTCTTGGTGCACATTTTTCTGTAAACCATTTCTTTGCTAAATGCTTGAAATCTGACGTTAGGGATGGAATTTTTGTTATTCTTCTAATTACAGTTTTCCAAGTTATTTATGTTTTTCTGGATTACATCCTTAGGCATAAGGTCAACAGAGAAGAAGTTGAAGAATTGAAATTGACATGATAGTTGCAAAAGAAGGTATCAATATTATTATCTTAATACTTTGTACTTAATAATCATCCGCACTAATTCATACAAGTGCGGATATCTTTTGAATTGAAAAATCTTAAGTTACTACCGAAAAGTTTCATGAGCATAAAATGAAATATTTTTTATTCTTTTTTCAGCCACAATCTTAGCATAGGATCAATTATTTTATACTTTTCGTTCCGCTTTTCGATAACATCAGCTTTCACAAGTGTATCGATAACTCTTTTCACACTCCCGGCACTCATTTGCAAATCGTACGGCGATTTATCAAATGCGATATTTCTTAAAACCGTCTTTTGATTTGGCGTTAAAGAATCCCATAGCATTTCAAACATCGGGTGTTCTGAGTATAAGACTTGATTCAAGGCTTCGTTGAAATCTTCTATTTCACAACGTGAACGCCTTTTGAGACTAATGACATTCCACAACGTATATGAAAGATACTGTATATAATACGGATGCCCTTCTGATATATCGTAGATCATCTCACAAATATCTTTAACGATATCTATCAGACTTGACCTGAACTTATACTCTATAAAGTTCACTGTTTCAGTCTTATCAAGTACATCGATATTTACTATCTTAGAGAATCTATAGAAAGGTCTTTCTGGATTTGAAAAGATATCCCTCATAACGTGTCTTCGACTACCAGCGAATAAGAATGTTGTATTTTGAAAAAACTGAGCCTTTTTCCTGAAAATCGCAAGCAAATCGAATTCTTTTATATTTGCGATCTCTTGAAATTCATCGATAGCTACGACAACTCTCTTATTCAACTTTTCCGGTAATGAGATAACCTCTTCTATATTTGAATTAGTCGGTGATATATTCAAGCTTATACCAAACGAACCGATATTTATAGAATTTCAAGGCTCTAAAACCTCGCATTTCAATGCGGGGATACAGAGCCTATGAGTTATCTAGTTTTGTATGGCATAATTGTATTAGTACATTCCAAAGTGTGGTGATGTCGTTGAAACAATACTTAACTAAGTGCTTCATGTTAGACCTTTCGAGGAAAACTGATAAGAAACTTGCCATCATCTTTGGTCATCTCACTTACTCAGCTTCCAAGCTCTGGAACGTTGCTAATCACGAAGTAATCGAAAATGGTACTTCAATTTACGAACTTAAGCAAAAACTTAAGGATAGCTTTTTTGCTCGTAATCTTCATTCTCAAAGTGCTCAAGCCGTAATTGAAAAGCTTCAAATCGCTTGGAAGAATACCTTCGATAAACACACCAAATGTCCTCGATACCAACCTAAAGACGGTCATTTTCCTGTCATTTGGAAAGAACAAGGCTTCAGGTTAATTGGTAACAAACTTCGTTTATCTCTTTCCAAGCAAACAAAAGAATATCTCAAATCTAAGTATAGTATCGAATCCACTTACATATGGATAGAGTTACCAAAAACTCTATCGTTCGATACTATACAAATCCAGCAAGTTGAACTTGTACCATACCAATCCTTTGGATATATCAGTTACTCTCTCAGGATAATTTACAGACAACTTATCGATGTTCTCAAAGACCAAGAAAAACAAATCCACTTGGATAGTAGCAAGTTTTTAGCCATTGACCTTGGAGTAAGTAACTTTGCAACGTGCACTGATGGAGTAAATAGTTTCATTATCGATGGAAAGATATTACTATCGAAACTAAGATTAATTAACAAAACAACAGCAAAACTAAAAGCTATACTTGATAGGCAAAAAATCAAAACATCTAAACGTTTGCATAAGCTATACAGATACAAGAAAAACTATATCAACGATTTTGTGCACAAAGCGTCAAAGAAAATCGTTGAATATTGTTTAAGCAACGGAATAGGAACGATAGTAATAGGACAACTAAACAAAGGGATAACGAATATCGATATAGGAAAACAGAATAATCAAAAACTTCATCAGATGCCGTATGGAAAGTTCATAGAGAAACTAAGATACAAAGCAAAGGTAAATGGGATAACAGTGATACAAGTAAACGAATCATACACATCACAAACATGTTCAAGGTGTGGAACAATTGATAAAACTAACAGAGTACACCGTGGACTGTATATTTGTAAGCACTGTGGAACAGTGTTAAACGCCGATGTAAATGGAGAATTGAATATACTCAAAAAGGTATCTCCGAATTCCTATAATGGAATAGGAGTAGGGACTTTGACCAGTCCGATGCGGTTAAGGTTAGTTTCCTAACATACCGCATGAAGAATCCTCGCACTTCAGTGCGGGGAGTAGGTCAACTGTAATCCCTCAACTTTAGGCAAGAATTTCTTCACGATCGTATCAATCTTACTCTTGCCACCGAGTTTCTCAATGAAGGTTTTTGTATAAGCATTTAGAAAATCACTCACAGTTGTTAAGCCCATAACATCGATGTAAAACGTATCGGCAAAGTCTATCCTATCAAACAGATTCAGTATCAACGAAGTCTTACCGTACCGCCTTGGTGAGATAAGTGTTATATGTGTTCCAGATCTAATATCCGAAAGAATCATCTCCATTTCAGATTCTCTATCACAAAAATCACTGCCCTTAACAACCGTTCCAAATTTGAAAGGATTCTTCATACCACTTACCTCGCAGTTTGCGATATCGCACTTTGCGAGTATATTATAGCATAATATACATTTTATTCAAGCACAGGACTTTTGGTACCAAACTTAGTTCTTGAACTTTCAATTGTTTTGATACTTAACTTGGATTTTTTTGGTGTTTGATGTTACATTTCAATTACATAATAAAAATGAGTAAATGAAAGAAATAACCGTATAAATCAAAATAGTGCTTTTTTTTTTTTTTAGTATCTGTACTTAATTGAGATTGATAGATAACATAATATGTACTAAAATTTGAGCGTACACTAAACCGCGGTTTAGGGAATCACGCATAGGAGGGATGGAAATGAAGGGTGGTAAAGTTGTGTTAATAGTTCTTGCAAGTTTATTTCTTCTATTGAACAATTCGTTGATTATGGCAGAATTAATGCCAGAAACAAGTGAATCGTTAGCCTCCATAAGTAAAGGAACAATTTCGCCAGAATGGTTTTGGGAACCTACTCGCTATGAGGTATCAGTATCATATATAACCAGAGAAAAATTAGCTTTTGTGTATGACAACAGCAAAGGAGCAACACCTGTAAAAGTTAGGCGAACAGTAAGGGAAGTATGGGAAAACAACGTTGGTTGTAAAGGTGAGTTTGGTATGGAAGATTTTGCGAAAGCAGGAGTTACAGTTAATATTAGTTACAAAAGAGAAGAAACTAACGAATTTGAAAAAGTAATAGAGCCTGGATGGATTTCTAAACTTTATAATACAATGAATAACATAAAGGTCACAACAGTAAAAAAGTATGTACCAGTCGGTTTTGGTTCCGGATATGAATATAAAGGATCTGGAAATTATACGGATCATTCACCAGCAACTCCAGGCTGGAAATGGGTTGACTATAAACCTTAAGATAAACTTTAAAGTCTAACAATACTTAACCAAGCCAAGCCTGGTATCCAGGCTTGGTATAATTTTGCTTACAGGGGAGGTAAGTGGATGAAAAAGTTTATCCTTAAGCACCTATCAACTATAGTCTTTTCTCTCATTTTACTGATTAGTGTTTTCATTCTCATTATATCTGGAGAAATAAGCGATAGAATCATTTTCGCTAAATGGGATCGAAATTCAGTTTATATTAGAAGAGGGTGCACTGGAAGTAAAAAATTTGTCATTGAACCTCCAAACGATGTTAGTGTTCGCCACGTTGTTTTTTCAAAAACGAAAACGGGCATATTAGATAGCAACATACTTCAAGAAGAACAAAAAGGTATCGAAGGTTTTGAAGATTTCAAAATAGAAATTTTTGGAAGAAAAAATGTGTTAAAAACATTATCTTTTAAGGAAATGGTATGCGATGATGGTAAGAAAATAAGAATATCTCAACAAGAAATTGTCGATATTTCCAGAATAATATTTCCAGATTTGTATTCTTGTATATATTATCTAAGATTCTCAAATGAAGATGTTGAACCTGGTAAAGAATACAATTTGAAAAAACTTATATTTACGTTTGAAAATAGAGAGTACGAATATCCATTGGATTTAATAATTATAGGAACTACTCCCGAAGAAGAAAGGTTATTAGTTTTTAGAAGTGAGGGAGAGAGTAATGGAGTGCTCTTCAAAAAATCGAATAAAGAATTACCTTTTTACAAAGAAAGGATTGAGAATGTCACACAAGCAGATGTTGAAGTATTAAAAATAGAGATAGTCGGTAATGTAAAGAAATACGTAACATCTGTCGATGTGAGCCAAAGATTACCATGTACAATTAAACCCGGTGAATCCTTAGAATACGCATTTTATGGTTTTTGTAACGATTTTAACGTAAACTGGATTTACTACGCTCCAAGGGTTACTTACAAAATCAGAGGGGATAGTAAGTCAAGATATTATTATCCAGGGACGGGTTCATCTAAAATAAAATTGGAAGTGTATGACTCGGGTGAGGTCTTTCCAGAGTTATTTTTTCAAGAAATCAAAGTTCGTGAAAGGAGTAATTAAAGATGCGTAAATCAAAGCAAGTATTACTTTATGTACTTTCTATAGCTTTTGTCGTCTTGTGGATGCAGTATAGCACGCATATAACCATTTCGATAGAGAAACTGATTAACGGTGGAGAGTTTTTCCAACGTAGTATCGGTTCTCCATTCTTTAAAGACAACATGCTTAACTTTATTTACGGACTTCTCGAACCTGCCGTGAATACATTTTTTTACTTTTTACTATCGATTACCGTTGTATATCTTTCAAATACTAAAGAAGGCTTAAAAAACTATTTTGGAGAGATTTCTTCTCTATTTACAAAAAAGCCAATTAAATCGCTATTATTCGGGTTGTACGTTCCATTTCTTACACACGTTACGGTGATACTACTTCCTGGAATACATATCGCTTCGTTGTTTTATGTAAAGAGTCAAGTGGATATAATTGAAGGTTGGCTCTTCTGGTTAGAAATACTGCAAGTATTTGTATTGGCTTTCTATGAAGAATTGATTATAAGAGTTTTTATTTATAAAGGTTATAGCAAGGCTTTGAACAATACGTTTGCACTTCTGTTTTCTCTGTCTCTATTCACAATACTTCATGAAAATAGGTTGGGTGGTATTGGCTTAAATGGACTGAGCGATTTTCAACTCTATATGATACAAGTACCTTACTATTTTTCTGCTGGATTTTTATACATATACTTGCTCGATTCACGACAAAGTTTTTGGACATCTCTTGGTGCACATTTTTCTGTGAATTATTTCTTTGCAAGAGCACTGAACGCTGACCTTGAAGACGGGATTTTTGTTATAATCTTGATCACAATTTCTCAAACTATTTATGTTCTATTGGATTACTTTGCAAGATATAAGTTTGGTGAAAAAATTTCAGAAGAAGTGAAAACACTATGAATTATTTATAAAATGGTATCTAAAACTGAAAATGATTCTAATTAAGACCTATCCGCAAAAAAGTGTGGATAGGTCTTTGTTTTTTCTATGTCCTCTTAGAGCATTTTTCAAAAGCTTTTATTACTTTTACACTAATAGACATGTGCTGTATTGTATAGTAAAATATTGTTTGGAACAGGTAAAATATTAACTTTATATATTTTCACAAAGGAGGCATGAGTTTATGGTAAGCTTGGATGCGGTTTTGGAAGAACAGATAGCGCCGAAGTACCAGAAGAAGATTTTGCTTATCACTTCTTTGATGTGGATGTTCGATGCGGCTGGTGTTCTTGTGTTGTCTTTCACGCTTCCAACGAT
Organism: Fervidobacterium pennivorans DSM 9078; assembly: GCF_000235405.2. NCBI lineage: Bacteria > Thermotogati > Thermotogota > Thermotogae > Thermotogales > Fervidobacteriaceae > Fervidobacterium > Fervidobacterium pennivorans. The sequence continues at coordinate 624,357 of NC_017095.1, read as the reverse complement.
TTCCAAATTGTGGAATTTGGATATTTCCACATCGGCAAATATCATCAGCTCAACGTTTTTTGGGATGTTAGTCGGTGCGTTGAGTGTAGGCGTGGTATCTGATTTGTTCGGAAGGAAGATTTCTAATATGATATATTTCTTATTCACGGTACTTTTTACAACGTTTATCGGTTTTTCCAATTCCCCAATTCAGTTTATCGTGTTTCGATTCTTGGCTGGTGTAGGTTACGGCGGTTTGATGCCCTCAGCTAATGCTTATCTTGCCGAATTTACTAAGAAAAATCTCAGGGGGATGTACCTTGTCTTGCTCGAAGCAAGTTGGGCGATTGGAAGTATCATCATCGGTCTTATAGCAGTTCTTACGGTAAATACAAACTGGCGTATAAGTTATTTTGTTTTTATCAGCGGAATATTGTTAATACCATTGTTAGCAAAATTCCCTGAATCTCCAAAATTTGCATTTCAAAAGCATGGAAAAAAGAAACTCGAAAAACTATTCTCAATAGAGACGTCTGGTGATATAGAGTATTCGATTAATCACAAAGCAAAGATAACGGAGATACTAAAAAGCAAATATCTGAGTCGAACGATAATGATATGGGTTCAATGGTTCAACGTCAGTTTTACATATTATGCTCTATTTTCATGGGCACCAAAGATTTTTGCTCAAAAGGGTCTAAGTAGTGCAAAATCGTTGTGGTTTACTTTCTTTATGATAGTTGCACAGCTTCCTGGTTATTTATCTGCTGCGTATTTTATAGAAAAAATTGGAAGAAAAAAATCGTTGGTTGTTTACACGCTGGGAATGGCTTTAAGTGCTCTGTTGTGGGCGTTTGTGAGTTCTGAAGCGCTTTTGATAATTGTGGCTATCTTACTTTCGTTGTTCGTGCTTGGTACGTGGGGACTTGTTTATGCGTACACACCTGAATTATATCCAACATCTGTAAGGGGAACTGGGAATGGTATGGCTGGAGTTGTTGCAAGAATTGCCGGTATATTAGCGCCACAGTACGCTGGTTTCATGCTGTCGAAAAATAAATCGCTGTTTGAAATATTCTTTTATATATCTTTGTTATCTATTATCTCCGCAATCGTCGTTGCATTTTTGGGTGTTGAAACGAAAAATAGTGATATAGACTAAGCGATTAATTTCTAAGAAAATTAACAAATCTATGCTAAAATAGCAATGTACAAAACAGCTCAGGGGGGGATAGTCGTGGAAGATACTAAACGTGGAATGAGTTTTAAAAACTTGCTGCTTCTTGGTTTTGGTTTTTTTGGTATCAGTTTAGTTTGGCCTCTTTACAATGCATACGTACCCGTCTTTCTGAAAGATTTCAACTTATCATCAACGGTCATAGGTTTTATAATGACAATCGATAATCTATTTGCGATTATCATGTTACCATTGATCGGTGTTATGAGTGACCAAACACGTACACGGCTTGGTAGAAGGATGCCTTACATACTTATCGGTGCACCTTTAGCTGTTGTGACTTTCGGGCTCATACCTTTGACACGTGCGATACAATTGCTGTGGCTCATGATGTTGAATATCATATTCATGAACTTTTTCATGGCGCTTTTCAGATCTCCGGTCATCGCGTTGATGCCGGATATAACACCTTCTGAATACAGAAGTCAAGCTAACGGTGTTATAAACTTCATGGGTGGAGTTGGTGCGTTACTTGCTTATTTTGCTGGAAAACCACTTTACGATAAAAGCTATGGACTGCCTTTTTACATTGGAGGAGTTACACTACTGTTGTCTCAGTTACTTGTTGTGCTATTCATAAAAGAAGACGAAAAATACAAAAGAAAAAGTTCTGAAAAGATGAAATTTGAAAACATTTACAAAAAGACGTTCTATGAGCTAAGAGAAAATATGAGAGATGTATTTTACTCCAAGGAAAAAAGTTTGTTATTCATGCTCGTTTCGATACTATTTTGGTTCATAGGTTACAACGCACTTGAGACGTTTTTTACAAGCTTTGTTAAATTCAACCTCGGTATCAAAGAAAGTACGGGTGCTCTTGTTCTTGGATTTTTCTCTTTAACGTTCATGATTTTCGCAATACCAGCTGGCTTCATAGGTGCAAAGCTTGGTAGAAGAAAAACGATGAGTATAGGTTTATCGATAGTGATCTTGGTTTTAATATTTGCATTTTTCGTGGGAGTTAGCTTGGATAATCCAAGTTTGATTACAAAAGTTTATTTTGCATTATTTGCAATCGGTGGACTTGGTTGGGCGATGGTGAATGTGAATTCTCTGCCAACGATTGTTGATATGACTGTTGAAGAAAAAGTTGGTGGTTACACAGGGCTTTATTACTTCTTCTCCATGGCTGCGAATATAATAGCTCCACCGCTTGCTGGATTGTTTATCGATTATATCGGTTACAACACACTCTTTGCTCTCTCGATAACTTTCTTGACGTTATCTTTGATTACACTGCAATTTGTAAAACGTGGAGATATCAAAGCACAATAAGTCTATCAACTATCTTTCCAGCGACTACTTTTATCAGTTCACCGTTTTCCATCGATTTGTAGTCGTTGGAAAATTTTTCTGAGTAAACTATGAAATCGGCATCATCGTTGTAATAGTGTAAGGTAAAATACTCTCGATTCCTCTCGGAATCGGTATATAGACAACACACGTACAACGCTTTTTCAATTTCATCTATCATCAAAAAGTTCATTCCACTGTATTCATTTTTCTGAGCATAATCTTTTATCTTTTGACCAAGGTCAAACGTATCTTTAAATAAAGCGATATTTTCGAAATACTCATAAGTATCGCTGCTGTATATATTCTCTCTTTTTGCACTTTTGATTGTACCGTTGTGTGCAAAATATTTTCCATCGATATAAAATGGATGAAGCTGGAGCGTGGTCTTTGGTAAACCTGCAGATGCTAATCTTGCATGAACAATGCCAAGAGTGTATATCGTGTTATCAGAAAAAAGATTAACTTTTGAATCTTTGTATATAGGCTTAATTGATTTGAAAATAATTTTTTCTTCATCGTTCATAGCAATAATGCCCCAGCCGTCGTTGTGTGGGGATTCCATACCGTAATTTGCCATATGTTTTGTAAAATCGATTATTCTTGCTATTCTTAGACCATCACTCGAACTGAATCCCGCCATTCGACACATAACAATTCCTCCACGTTTGTAGTTTTTCAAAATTATGTGGTATAATTATTATATCACGTATTAAGATAAATTGAAAAATATATGATAGTGTTAACTTGTAGTGATGAAAGAGTGTAAGTGTGAAAGAATGAGATTGATATTACCATTGTGCGTTTTCCAAAGATTCTTCACTACACAAAAACCTTAGATTTACCACAAGAAGTGCATTTGGGATAAGGGAAAGGGAAGTTTTTGTGTTTGTGAGAATGGGAAAGTTTGAAAGAATGATGGCAGGCTTTGCAAAGGAATTGTTGGTTACCGTATTTGTCATGACCGTTTTTGTACAAGCTGGTGGAACCGCATTTGGGACAAGAGAGTGTTGAGTTGTTCATATCGGGATACCTCCTTTGTCGAGAGTTGGTTGGGGGTGTCCCATCTTTAAAGGATAATGCGGTTTTTGGAAAGTTTCAATACTTTTAGTTAACATTATCGTTTCGGGGATGGGGGAAATTTTCATGAAAAAACGAAAAAATGCTCTATTCCTGAAATCATTAGAAAAATTTAGAAACGGCAGTGTTCTTGTAGCGGTGCTCGTTATTCTTATTATAACTGTCGTAATACTTGGCAAATTGTGGTTCCTCCTGGGACTTCGTTTGAAAGGTTATCCATAAGAACCGACAGTTTGAGAAGACTTCTTAAAAATGAAACGTCAAACGATATTAAGATTAGCATTTTGGCTTCGATTTTTGATAAGACAATCTCTCAAAAATTTTACACTTGCTCTACCGATGAACCTTCTAAACAAATATGATGACTTGTGACCAGATGGCACAGATATCTTTTTTGCATTTGGTAGTAATCTGTAAAAACCATTAGAGGCTTGAGGCGGAATAACTTTATCAAACACCCCTGTGAACATTAAAACTGGTTGGTCGATAAACTTCGCATACGAAATTGGGTCGTAATGAAAACACGTTGGAGTAAGTGAGAATATCTCGTCTATGCTTTTCAGCGTGTGAACCTTTTTTCTACTCGCGCTCCTTAGTTCAACACATTTTTGCTCATCCTTGCATCCCCATTCGTTACTGTATTTCGCGTATCCTTCCCTAACGGGTTCCACATATGGTGAATACCAATTTATCCAACGCCAATCTCCGCCTGAAAATGCGATGATACCAGCCTCCAATCGTTTATCTAAAGCCATACTCATTGCCGTTATCATACCACCGAAGCTAAATCCAATGATACCCGTTGGAAGATTTTTAACATCTTCGAGTGTCTCAAGCAAATCAATAGTTCTTCTGACATCTTTGATTGCCTGGTGAAATCTAACGATACAATGTGCCGGTGAATGATGGAAGAACGGTTCGCCACCATTCCAGTTAGGTTTGGCACGCTGCATATGATAGGGTTGAATCACAAAAAACGTTTCGATACCTTTCGAAGCAAAATACTCGCCAAACCACATAAGATAGGGTATATGTCCATTGCCTATTCCGTGTAAAAATACAACCTTTGCCCAAGGATTTGTTGCACGGAAACGATATGTGTAAATCTTCTTTGATTCGGGGATATCAGGCTCGTATACTGTATCATATGACAATAGCTCGTATTTTTCTGTTTTTTCAACCTCAAGGTTAAACGGTAGTGTCCTATCATACTCGTAGATGAACAATCCTATCACCCCCATCAAAGGTGAACATTGTTTGAAATATCTGTTCACTCACTTCTGGAATAATACAAAGAATATCCCGTTGTGTATCCAAGAAGAAATCCATAATAAACATCTGAAAACCAGTGGTTTTTTGACCAAAGTCGTTGAAGTGAGAATATTGTCGGAACAACGTACCAAAACTTCCCGAACCTTTCGGCAATAGGTGTAAATATCGCCCAACTTATCGCGGCGTGTCCTGATGGGAACGACTGGTAGGCGTTTTCCATTGAAAAGAATTTAAAAAGAAAAGGATTTCCATTAACAAAAGGTCTTGCACGCCCCACCAGAAATTTTATAGTTCCTGTTATAAGCACACTCACTGCAAAACTTTCGATAACAGTCCACGCTGTGTAGCTATCAAATGGAAATATCAATCCCGATGCTATTATTGAAATTAATGCAAAATCAAAAATATCAATGTCATTCAAGACTTTGAAAAAATCCGAGCTCGGGAGACTTTCGTTAACAGTGCTGTCGAGTGCGAAGCTAAACGCTCCTAATGAGAACAGATAAATTTGCGAATCATTGGTCTTAAATAAAGACGATAAGTCCACTTTCAACTCGTCAAAATAATCCGCACTACCGCAAGTTTGACCAAATGATAGACTGAAACTGAGCAATATTACTAGAGTCATTGCTGCAAAAATAACATTTATGTTTAAAAATTTTAACTTCCCCATCCAATCTCACTCCTGGCAGACCGCGTTCTAAAAAGATTATACTCTCAATCTATTACTTTTCAACCAACCACAGCCCTAACTTCACACACTTGTTTGAAAAAAAGTAGTATAATAAAAACGAAGAAACACGATTTAAAAGTGAGGTGATAGGTAATGAAAGGGATTAATTTTACTATAATCTTCATAATTGCAGTATTCGTAATAGGTGGCATCGCCATTTATGCTTACGAGCACTTTCGTTACTCTCCATATGCTCTGCAAGTCGATTTAGGAGTTGTCATAGAATGGCTTAGAGACAGACATGTTGACCTCGTTGATGCCAAATTAATTTATGAATTAACCAACACAAAACTAACAATCGATAAACGTCAAACACCATACGAGTTTGCCCTCGCGGTTTACCCGTTACTTTCGATTTTTAAAGACAACACAACCCGTTTGGAAATACCACTAAAATCAACGGACAAAGTATTACCCTTAAGGTTTAAGTACGTCGATGGAAAAGTCGTTGTTTCGATGAGCGAATGTGAAATACCCGTTGGTTCGACTATATTGTCGATAAATGGTTATCCTATAGAGGATATCTTAGAAAAGTATAAGAATTTGTATCCCACGTGTGAGAACTTCCAACAGGTCTACTCCTTCGTAGATAAGCTCCTACCACACTATCCTAAGATAATTGATGCAAGTACTTTACAAATAAAGTATCAACTACCCAATTCATCTGCTCAGCGCACATCTTACATCAAAACCATTTCCTTTAAAGATTTTCAAAAAGATATGCATTTAACACCCGTTGAACTATACAACCTGGGACAATACACCATTGTGAAGATTAACACCTTTAATATTTCAAAAAAAGAGGATATGAAAGTCGTAGAAGATGTATTTCAAAAATTGTCAAACAAGAACGGAAGCATAATTTTCGATTTGCGTTACGCCTCTGATGGTGATGCTACCATCCCTTCAGCCATCATCTCAAGACTTATAGATGAACCAACTTATCTTTACCCGAAACTAATAACACGCTATAGATACCGTCAAGTAGAAAAGAAGCAAATTCCCATTGAACCAGACAGCGCCAGAATTTCCAAAGACGTTTATTTCATTGTAGACAGTTCTTGTTTTTACACACCCCACAAAATTCTGCTTTCTTTTGTTGCAACTAATAAGATTGGGAAAGTGCTAACAACAGAGAATGAAACAAGCACACTTTTCTCAGACCTTTCATTCTACACAGACGAGTTTTGGAAGATTCTTCCAAACACAAGAGCTTATATTGTAATGCCGTTATCAAAGGTAATCGTTGAAAACAATTTAGAAGAGGACCAGATTCAAATTGTTAATCTGACCTTTAATGAAAGTCTGCTGTTCGACAAAACGGCATACAAAGACTGGCTTAAAGAATTCATTTCTAGAATAAAATAAAGTCAGCAAAAAATCTTAGGGTGGTGAGAGTATGTTCTCAGAAGGGATATTAGAACATCTTCAAGAAACGAAAGTTGTAGATTTTCTTGATGAGCTAGAAATACCTGCGTACGTTGTAGATAAAAACCGACGTATCGTTTTTTGGAACAAGCAGGCTACAAAGTTAACAGGTTACGAAGCAAATGAAGTAGTTGGTAAATTTTGTGCTGAACAAGTATTGAACCATGTTGACAGAACGGGTATTCCTGTGTGTAATACTGAGCTGTGTCCACTTTATCAATCAATCAAAAATGGTATCCCAGTTCAAGTACCATTTGCGGTGTATGGACTTAAGTTCAAGTACCATTTGCGGTGTATGGACTTACCAAATCAGGAAAAAGGCGCCAGTTTTCAGTTGTTGGTTTGCCCATAAAAAAGGATAACGAAGTACTTGGTGCCATTGAATTATTCACTGATGCCGAAAAAATGGATGCAGATATGAGCCTTGCTATAAGAATTCAAGAAAGTTTTGTCCCACAAAACACCGAAAATATCGAATTCTTCTATCGTCCATCTACTGGACTTGGAGGGGATATGATATATTACAATCCACCTTGGGTAGGCATAATAGACATAAGCGGACACGGTATTGCGGCTGCGCTTGTAAGTATGCTTGTTCGTACTACTTTGGATACAATAATTGCGTTCGACCCTCCATTACAAGGTTTACCGTTCCTTCTGGAAAACGAACTCAAAAAATTCAGCTTTCAAAACATATACCTCACAGGCGTTATTGGTCAACTTAGCGAAGGGGTTTATAGATTCGTTAACATGGGACATCCTTCACCAATAAATGTGACCAAGAAGACATTGATTGAAACGAAAAATGTGATACCCGTCGGATTTGGATTCTCTGAAGAATACGACGAATCCATCATCAACACTTACAATCTAAGCGATGGGAACTTGCTGTTGTACACCGATGGATTAACGGAAATGAAGACAAAATCAGGGATGCTTACTACTCAGGGGTTGCTTGATATAATTTCACCAAGTGATACTACATCAACAATATATCTCAAAACATTGCATTTGCGTGCTTCTGTTTTACAAGAAGACGATATAACTATGGTGTTGTTCAAAAAATAACTATGGTGATTGTATGTAAACATGCAAGCTTGTTTTATTTTTGAATAATACCATGTTGAGTGCCAAAGCTAACTCTAAAATAGTTGACTAATTGATTTGTTTTATGCAGAGCAAAATAGGGGGGATAATGTACTTCTAGTAAAATCAGAGTAAATGCAATCAGGGGGTGAAGTTATGAAGTTCCATCGGAAACGGGGATTTAAAGTTTTGCCTGTTATCCTAATCTTTTTGTCACTCTTGGCATTTGCACTCGACGTAAAAATTATCTCTCCTAAGAATGGGGGCTACGTTTCATCAGAGTTCCTAGTTGGTGTTTCAGCCAGCGACCAAAAGGGTATTAAATTAGTAGAGCTATACGTTAACGGTTTCAAAATTTCGGAAAAATCCAATGAACCTTATAATTTCCAATTTCCGGTTAACGTTGGTCAACTCAAGTGGAGACTTCAAATTGGCAACTACATAGCATCTTCCCCGGCACTGACAGCAGATGGAACAATTTATATCGCGAGTAAAGATACTAATCTCTACGCCATATCTTCTGATGGAAAAATAAAATGGAAGTTTAAAACCGGTGGTGAGGTCCTTTCTTCACCTGCAGTAGGACCGGACGGAACTGTATATATCGGTAGTTCAGACACATATCTTTACGCTATAAAACCAGATGGTTCACTGAAATGGAAGTTCAAAACAAACGACCGCATAGTTTCTTCTCCATCCATAGGAAAAGACGGCACGATATATGTTGGAAGCTACGATGGGCATCTTTACGCTGTTACGAAGGATGGTAAGCTTTTATGGAAATTTAAAACCGGTGGTTGGATTTCCTCTTCACCGGCTATTACAGAAAATGCAATATACTTTGGAAGTTCTGACGACTACTTTTACGCAGTCACCACCACAGGTAAACTCATTTGGAAGTTCAAGGCGAATAACGATATAACCTCTTCACCTGCAATTTCAAACGATGGAACAATTTACTTTGGAAGCCTCGACAATTTCCTTTATTCAATCAATCCTGACGGAACACTAAAATGGAAGTTCGAAACTGGTGATGACATCGTCTCTTCACCTGTTATAGGACCTGATGGAACGATTTACGCAACAAGTAAAGATGGCTATCTCTATGCGATTTCTCCGGACGGAACACAAAAGTGGAAATTCAAAACAGAGAAAGAAATAACCTCCTCTCCACTAATAGGTGCTGATGGCAAGATTTACGTATCAAGTTCAGATAACATGCTTTATTGTCTATCTTCCAATGGCCAGTTATCCTGGAGCTTCAAAGCAGCAGCTGCTATTATCTCATCACCTGCTATAAATCTCGGTGGAACGATTTACTTCACAACGGCAAATGGAATTATCTATGCAGTTCAAACTTCTTCGTTTGGTCTTGCGAACAGTTCGTGGCCCAAGTTCAAAGGAAATGCCTGCAATACAGCACTTTTTGGTGACAAATCGGGAATTAGCTCATATTTGGAGCTTAAAGCAATTGCGTATAGCAAATCTGGTAACAAGGCACAGGAAGTTATAAAAGTCATTCCAGATTACGTGCCACCAGTTCTTTACTTCAAAGCTCCAAAGCATGGAGATTTTGTAAAAAAGGAGTTCACTGTAGAAACTGAAGCAAAAGATGATAATGGTATCAGCAAAGTAGAATTGTATTTACAAGGTCAGAAGATAGCAGAAAAACTAACTCCGCCATATACATTTGTTATCGACCTGAACACAGTTCAAATTCCAAAAATTGGAACTCCAAACATAGAAAACGTAGGAAGAGAAATATGGAAGGCAAAGTTGAATACTGAAGTATGGTCAAGTCCTGCGCTGGCAAGAGACGGAACAATGTACATAGGAACTTACGATGGTTTTGTGTACTCGTTAACCCCTTCTGGACAAGTTAAATGGAAATTCCAAACAAACGGAAGAATTCACGCTTCACCATCGATATCGAACGATGGAACCATATATGTTGCAAATCTCAATGGGTATTTATATGCCCTCTGCCCGGATGGTTCCTTGAAATGGAATTTTAAAATTGGGGATGCAATATACTCATCACCAGCCATTAGCACAGAAGATAGTACTATTTTCTTTGGAAGTCGAGATGGATTCATATACGCTGTGAATGCTGATGGAAAACTGAAATGGAAGTTCCAAACAAAAGGTGAAATTCTTTCGTCACCAGCTATAGACTATAACGGGACAATTTATATCGGTAGTAAGGACGGGCATCTGTATGCACTAACACCAACAGGTAAATTACTTTGGGAATTTAAAACAGAAGGTGAAATAGACACATCTCCAGCACTAGGCATTGATGGTAGCATATTTATCGCAAGTAGTGATAAATACCTTTACGCAATCACGTCCGAGGGAAAACTCAAATGGAAATTCCTGACACCTGATGGTATAAAGTACTCAGCAATAATAGGTCCAGATGGGACGATTTACATAGGCAGCGACAAACTCTACGCAATTTCACCAGATGGTAAGCTAAAGTGGGAATTTGAAACTGATAATCCTGTTACCTCATCTCCTACACTTGGCTTTGATAATTTAATCTACGTTACAGCTGGTAAGTATCTATATGCGATAACTGTTTCAGGTGAAAAGAAATGGGTTTTAGAACTTGAAGAAGATGCAGGGGTTTTAATGCCTCCAACAATTAGTGATGACGGCAGGTTGTACATCTCAGGTTCAAATGGTTATTTGTTTGCAATTCAATCTTCTTCGTTGGGATTAGCAGCAAGTCCTTGGCCCAAGCTTGGCAGAAATCTCGCAAATACGGCAAATATCCTCGATGAACTTGACTATTCAGGAATCAAATTGGAACTAACCGTAGTTGCTTACGACGTTGCGGAAAACAAAAAGAAGCAAACGGTATTTGTTAAAATAGACAACAGTGAACCTCAGGTTTACATCTCACCCTACAATGAGAAAACAGTAGTTACTGGAAATATCCAGGTCACTATCTACGCATTTGATAAGAGCGGGATAGAAAAACTGGAAACATACCTAGGCGAACAAAAAGTCCACGAAGCTAACACAGGATTTGGGCTTTTGAACATCAATACTTCAGAATTCGAAGAAAAACCATACACATTGAAAGTAGTTGCACAGGACAAGTATGGAAACAAATCAGAAAAATACATAACCCTCATCATCGATAGAACCCCTCCGAAATTATCATTTATAGATTTGACAGATGCTTCAACAATAACGAAAGAGTCGAGGATTGCTGTAACAGCAAGTGATGAGAACGGAGTTTCCAAAGTTGAATTGTACGTTGCCGGACAAAAAGTAGGTGAGGTAACCTCTGAACCTTACGAATTCAATTTAAACCTCAGTGAAGGTGCACTTAAGTGGAAAATAAAAACTAACGGTGACATACTCTCAACACCAGCCGTGGCAGATGATGGAACAATCTACGTTGGAAGTCTTGATGGCTTCTTGTATGCAATATCTCCTGATGGGGAAATCAAATGGAAATTCCCAACTGGCTATGAGATTTGGTCATCACCTGCTATAGGCAATGATGGAACAATATACATTGGAAGTAGTGATAGCTATCTTTATGCTGTTACACCAGATGGTAAACTAAAGTGGAAATTTAAAACTGGCTATGAAATCTGGTCATCACCTGCTATAGCTCCCGATGGAACGATTTATATTGCAAGCAAAGATAGTTACGTTTACGCTCTTACACCTCAAGGCAAACTGAAATGGATATTCCAAACCGGAAATTGGATTTACTCTTCCCCAGCGATTGGTAACGACGGCACCATATACGTAGCAAGCACTGACAAGCACTTGTATGCAATTTCGCCCACAGGGAAATTAAAATGGAAATTTAAAATGGATGCAGAAGTATTATCCTCACCTGCTCTCGGAGCTGACGGTACAATCTATGTTGGATGCAGAGATACCTATCTATATGCAATCTCACCTGATGGAAAATTGAAATGGAAATTCAAAACAAATGGTGAAATACTCTCATGTCCGGTGATAGGACCTGATGGCACGGTTTATTTTGGCAGTACAGACAACCATTTCTATGCTGTATCACCTAACGGAAGGTTGAATTGGAAACTCAGAACTGGAGATTCGATAACTTCCTCCGCAGTGATTGGTGCCGATGGCGTTATATACATAGGTAGCAACGATAACAATTTGTACGCGATGACTCCTGACGGAAAGCTCAAATGGAGATTCCAAGCTGACGAAGATATAGCTTCCGGTCTGACAATTAGTAAAGATGGTGTAATATATTTTGGAAGCGATGACAACCACCTTTACGCACTTTACACAACATCATTTGGATTGGCTAACACACCTTGGCCCAAAGACAGAGCAAATAACCTAAACACAGGAAGGTCTGGGGATAAGTATGGTGTATCGGACGGTGCAGTCACAATTAAGGCTGTTGCTTACGACACTTTCGGGAATGCAAGCGAACATGTAATCCGGGTGTTTGTAAAATGGTAAATCTGAAACTGCACAAATTCTTACCTGCGAAACGTGATATGTAAAATATTCCGCAGTTCATCTCGCACGGCTTCAATCGTTTTTGAAGCCGTGCTTTTTCATTATACCTTCCGCTTTTCAAAACCGAATCAAAGCAAAGCATTACATAAAAAGTTTTTGCAAATCAAAAAAATACAAAATACTTGCTTGGTGCGAAGGTATAAATATCCAGGTTATACAAGTAAAGGGCTTCTTTGATTATCCTAATAGTCGATACTCAATACTCAAAAATCTAATAATTCTCATTCAACTTCCAAGTAATTAAAATCAAGGCCCCTGACTTTCATATTTCGTTATTGACAATATTCGAATTTTCTTATATACTAAAACTAGAAATCAAAATTCATTATGGAAGGTGGTCTATATGGAATTGGAAAACGTGGCAGAATTATTAAAAATAATCGGTCATCCAATAAGATTAAAAATACTACAGCTTCTAAAACAAAATGCTGAATTGTGTGTTTGTGAGCTTCTTTCTTTGCTAAAAGTAAGTCAACCGAACCTTTCTCAACACCTATCGATTCTGAGATTGAGTGGATTGGTTGAAAATAACAAAGTGGGTAATACTATCAGATATCGACTCTCAGATAACGAACTATTGCACGAAATCTTAGAAATCATCGAAAGACACACGAATTCGGAGGTGAGTATAAATGGTAAGTGAGATTAAACTGTTTATAGCTCTCCTTATCGTCTTTTTGATTTTCTACTTTGTTCCATTTGATTCACCTATTGTCAGTGAAAGTATTTTGAACGGTTTCAAGATGCTCAATGAATATGTACGTGAACATGTCCTTCTCTGCCTTGTTCCCGCATTCTTTATCGCTGGAACAATCTCTGTCATGCTAAAAAAGGATGCTATTCTAAAACTACTTGGTCCTGACGCTAAACGATACATCTCTTATCCGATTGCTGCAGTCAGCGGTGCTATTCTTGCTGTGTGTTCTTGTACAATTCTTCCACTCTTTGGAGGTATATACAAAAAAGGTGCTGGGATAGGACCAGCTACGACATTCCTATTCGCAGGACCTGCAATAAATATCGCTGCTATATTCTTAACAGCTCGCGTACTTGGTTGGGATTTAGGTATTGCCAGAATGATAGCAACAATTACGGCAGCGATAATAATTGGTCTAATAATGGAAATTCTCTTCAAAGAAAAAGGTATCGGAGGCTTTGTTCAAACAACCTCGGATGGTACTGACAATGTAAAAGCAGTAGTTTTCTTCCTAATTCAACTACTCTTCATCATTGTCTCGGGACTAAAGATTAACCCAACCGTCAAATACTCGAGTTTGGGTGTCCTTGGAATAAGTACATTAGCAATGGCAGTATTTGCGTTTGAAAAAGACCAAACAAAGAGCTGGATAGCTGAAACGTGGGATTTTGCAAAAAAGATACTTCCATATCTATTTGTCGGTGTATTTCTTGCAGGAGTAATTACAAAATTATTGCCTCAAGATGTGGTTGTTTACCTACTTGGAAAAAATAATCTCTTCTCAAACTTTATAGCTTCTGTTATCGGTGCACTAATGTACTTTGCAACCCTTACAGAAGTCCCCATAGTTCAAGCACTCACACAACTTGGAATGGCAAAAGGTCCTACACTTGCATTGCTCATGGCTGGAAACACACTTAGCTTGCCAAGTATGATAGTTATCACAAGACTTCTGGGTAAAAAGAAAGCATTTACATATTTCGGACTGGTTGTACTCTTTTCAACAGTATTTGGAATGATATACGGGCTAATAGCCTAATATGACAAAAGTATACAAGGAGGAGGAAGTTGTATGGCAAAGAAAATCGAAGTTCTCGGTGCTGGTTGTCCAAAGTGTAAACAAACTATCAAAATCATGGAAATGGCAGTTCAAGAACTTGGAATCGATGCGGTTATCGAAAAAGTCCAAGAAATCAACGAAATCATTTCCAGAGGAGTAGTCGCAACACCCGCAGTGGCAATTGATGGGAAAATAGTTTTAAGCGGAAAGATACCAACATTGGATGAAGCAAAGGCATTGCTGAGTAAGTAAAAAATTGCTTGATAATCAAGAAAAACTGAGCGGAAAGTTGCTCCGCTCAGTTTTTTTATTGGGGATTGTATTTTAATCAGAATAAATTATTCCTCTTCAAAATAAACCGCCAAAGCTTCGTATTTCCTTTCTACTTATCTCTACCTCTCGATTGTTCAAGATTTTATCTTTTCGCCTGAAGGTATATATTATCCAACCCGAGAACGTCTTCCTTAATCACGCCATCAACACCTTCATCCCCACTTTTTCCAAGCACTTTGCTTGCTTCTTGCTTCTTCGAACAACTTACCATATCCCATCTTCACAATAAATTCCAAAACGAGCTCCTCAAAAAAAACTGAGGGCTCTTTTCAAGAATTCTCAGTTTTAATTCGTCGTTGGAAAGCATCTTACCACTCATTTGTGAACTCACTGTTCACCTGTTCAACAAGTGCGTTGATACTCCTTATCCAATATTGCGAATATTTCTTCGAAGATTCTCGTTCTTTGTTATACAAGAACAATCTCACTTTTACTTCGTAATTTTCAACGTGGAATTTTTTCGGCACCCCATTGTCTGTGAAAAGTTCCTCAAAACCATCTATTTTTCTTTCTGCATCAACATGTTCGGTACCTTTTGGATCAACAAAAACGACCAAATATCTGTTGCCTTTCTTGAACCAGAATATGAAATCAGGATAAAAGCGTGCCTCCTGGTCATCTTTATCAAGATACGGTATGTAAATATTATCTTTTCGTTCAACGAGTTTACTGAAAAGCCACCAGTCAACCTCGAACTTGTTTGACGCTGAGCGTAACTCGTTTAAGAACTCGATTTCGCTTGGTTCTTTAATCAAATCAGCTATTTTGTTTCTAACTACTTCTCGGTTAAGTGCCTCTAAGACGGGAACGTAATAGTGTTCTTCAAAGAACTCTATCAAAAGGTCAATCCCTGAGGATTCGCCAACTGAGAGAAATTCTCTTCCTTTCTTACCTCCATAGATTTCGTCAACGGCTTCCCTTACATGTTGGACTTTATCCTCTGGAAGTCTGATAAGAATCCTTTTGTAATGATTAATATGTTCTTCATCATCATCTGAGAACAAAGTGGTGTATTTATAGCCATAGTTATTTTCAATTGCTTTGACTAATCTTTGAATTGTGTAATACCAACCTATACCTGTTTTTCGTGAATGGTCTATCACGAAGAACTTGTTTTTATTACTCTCGTTAAAAATCTCTCTGAGTAGTTGTATCTTGACACTGGCATATTTGCTTCTATAAAAGAACATAAAATACAGCATCTCATCAGATGTGTTCTCAACAACGCTCTTTGCGTCAAGGTAATCCCTTTCGTAAGCGGACAGGGGATTAAAACGTTCCAAGAAGTGTTTGTCAAATTCTACTTCGATTTTTCTTGCAACAGGTATAAGAAGCTTGTTGTTACCTATCCTTTTTTCATTCTTGCGTAATGTAATCTCCTTACCCGAGAAATCAGACACAATTTTAACGTTTTCAAGTATCTTTCCAATTATATCTTTCTTTGTACCCCATATGTATAACGTCTCCAGAGGCTTTATTAAGTTCCAGTATCTTCTAAAACGTTTGTCAGTTTCTAACCTTCTTCTGTCACCGCTTTTTGTTGGCTGGATTCTGAGTCCTCTTCCTATTGATTGAAGCACAAATTTCTTAGCTTCGTCACCTGTTCCGATGTTTACGAAAGCTATAATATTCGGTCTGTTGGAATCCCAACCTTCGTAGAATGCCCTTGAACCAATGAGTATATTTATATGCTCATATTCATCCAAATTAGAGAAATAATCAACCTTTTCAAACCGTTCTTGCACCTTGAGGTTAAACTCTTCTATAAGCATATCGGCAAGTTTCTTAGCATCTCCGACCTTTATAAGGGCAAATGGTTTATCACTGGTCATTAATTTCAGAGCAAATTCTTTATCTGAATTAGAGGTTATGATTTCAATATCCCCAGGAGTCTCGGCATTGAAAACTTCCCTCAATACATCACCGGGTGTTATTAACAAGAATTCTTCCTTGGATAGCCTTAAATTATCATCATCTTCTTCGTTCTCATCAAACGGACGACTTACCGGTGAGCTAAGCAGTTCTTGTTTTAGTTTCTCAAAAACCTCTTTGTTATCAAGGTACTTTTCAAATCCTTCAATAGAAGATATCTGCTTTAGCTTTTCAAATATAAGCTTCACATCAGAATCATCAACGTTTACTGAGTTTCCCAAAAATACTGCAAGGGGGGAATGATATTCAACACTTAGTTCCGTGTGCTCTCTTATTTCCTTTGCTTTCTTTTTCAAATAAGCCAGCAAAAGTAATATCTTTAGTATTATGAGTTCCTTCTCTTTACTGGTAAAATCCTCACTCTTCTTTACTTTGGCACCTATATTTAAATTTTCCTGAAAGATTCTCAGCACCTTACCATAGCCTTCCCTGATATACGAGCGAAGGTTGAATTCGTAGACTGTTGTTAGAATATCACGAATGTCCGTAAAGGTTGCCGAGAAATTAAAAAGGAACCCGTTTCTTGACAGTATTGAAAAATACTGCTGGCTCTTGCTCGATTCCTTATCACCTTTGTGTGCCTCATCGAGGATTATGTACCAATTTCCGTTGTTGTCGTAGTCTTTGAAGTCAATGGTCTTGTCTCCTTGCCTGTCTTTAATGTTGTTCGACCTGTAGTAGAAAACTGGCAACAATAGGAAATCTCCCTTTTCTTTTACATCACCAAACTGTTTCAGTTCGAATAGATATGGTTTCTTGCTTGTGTTGAATCGATATTCTTCAAAATGTTTTTTAAATTGTTCAATCAAGTCGTCTCTATATGTCAAAAACAGTATATCTCTTTTTGGTATGAGCCCACGTTCCATGTAGGTTGCAAGAATATCAATTAACTTCACAATTAAAAGCGTTTTCCCGCTTCCGGTAGCCATCCAAAAGCTCATTCTATTTGAGAAGTTACCAAATGAAATGCCTTCATCATAGCTGTAGAAAAACTTACTGAGAATTGAGAATATATCCCCATCTGACGGACTTATCATTAGAGCATTCTCTAAATCCATATTAAAATCTTGCAATGAGAAATTTCTTAATTCTTCCCAGAACGCATATTTGTCTCCGTTTTTAATGCCATAGTAATAATACAAGGCGCGTATAGCATACTTGATTGCTTCAACTTGGAATTCCCAGAGACTTTTTTCGTTCGAGAAACTGTGGATATCTATCTCCTTCCATTCTGCAGGAAGGTTTTCAAAATCCGGGGCATTGGTATCCACAAATTCCCTAAGTAGTGGAATGATTTCCATAGAGCTTGTATTTTTTGACGACTTAGTTTTGTTTGAAACTCTTGGCATATTTTCACCACCAAATCAAAGGCTTAATGTGTTCGATAGGAATATTGTCGAATTCTATTTTTCCACTCTTTTCTAAAATAACAGCGTTGTCTAAAATCCTTAAGATTTTTTCGCCCAAAACATTCGACAAAGTCTCGGCTATATCTATCTTCTTATCTGGATACAACTTCTCAAACGACACTTTAAATTCTGAATCTGTTTTTTCCAAAACATGTTCTACAAACTTTGGAGAGCGCATAAAGACATATTCACTGAAGACATCTTTGCCTTGTGAAGGCTGGAGCATGAGGTCTGCATGTTCATATTTTGCATTTCTAAGAACATCTTCATATTGTTCAAGTTCGTAGTATTTGAAAAAGCCACCTGCTTGTTTTTCATTGTATTTTTCTTTTACATCTTTTTCTTTGCTAATTCCTGATTTATCATAAGCCAAAACTTTCTTCATTCTTGGTAAAATCACTGTATAAAAATGTTCGCCCATCTCAACGCCTATCCATTTTCTTTTAAGCTTGTGGGCTACTGCTGTTGTTGTTCCTGAACCAAGGAAGAAGTCTAAAACCAGATCTCCTTCGTTGGAAGTGGATTCTATGACACGCTTAAGAAGAATTTCGGAGTTTTCGGTGGGGAAACCTTGGGTTTGAGAGTAACCTGGGATGTCTGTCCAATTAGAATCTAAAAGTTCTTCCTCACCGGTTAAGTACTGTGGCATTCCCCTTACTTTATTTCCCATTAAATCCACATATTCCACATCTTCTTTTATTCTTATTCTTCCCTCTTGGATCATTTTGTCTATGGTTTCTTGAACGAACGTCCAATGTCTCCCTTTAGGAGGATAAAAAACCTTACCAAATATAATTCTTTCAGGCGGTCTTCTTTCTCCAGGAGAATGCATATTTAACCATTTCTGTTCTTTTTCTCTTTGCTTATATTGAGCATAAAACTTAAATTCCTCTGTTTTTGTGTAGAAGAATAGGCTGTCTGTGGCTACATTATAACCTTTAACACCCGTAAAAATTTTCTTTGTCCTATTTATCACTATCTCATTTCTAAAATTCTCGTCCCCAAAAATCTCATTCATCAAAAGCCTAACATAAGCATTTCCGTTGTAATCACACCTAACAAAAATGCTCCCTTTTTCATTCAATAAATCCCTTCCCAATCTTATTCTATTCTCAAGCATTGTTATCCATGTAGCATCCTTATAACCTACTTTGTATAGATAATCTGCTTCTTGTCCTTTGTTAAACGGTGGGTCAATATAAATTGTTTGCACTTGTTCTTTGAATTTTTGTAGTATTGTATTCAATGCCTGATAATTCTCACTCTTTATCAGCCATCCATCAAGTTCATCATCGAGCCTGTCAAACAACTTAATTATTTCTATTTCCAAACCTTTAAAATACTTAGTATCTATCGGTAAGAATTTGTATTTTGGGTTGATTTCTGCATTAACCTCATTAAATAGACTACCTGTTTTAGTATTAAAGACTTCCTCAAAAGTAAAACCTTCTTCCACTATTCCCAACTCTTTCCACTCGGCTATCTGATTTTCCATGCCAGGATGGTTTTGTAACTTTTCTATTACTTCTCTTCCACCTGGTTTTGCTAATATCCTATCGAGTGTTATTACATAATTGCTGTTGAAAACAAATTTCGGCTTGTTCCATATCCTGACAAGTTCATTCTCGAACTGAGCAATGAATTCTATAATTTTCTCTGCTATTTTCTTGTACGTTTGTATCTCCGTTACTCTTTTTGCTGACCAAATGTTCTCTGAATCGAACATGTATTGGTAAATAAACATGTCGAGTTGTTCCTTCAAGAATTTCTCTGCATCTTTGTTTATAAAATAATCCACTTCCGACTGCTTATTGAAAATCTGAAATGCCCTCTCTATATCATCTGTCGTTATACTCTGCAGTTTCTTCCTTATTTCTTCGGAAGATATCTCTTTCACTTTGCTTCTAACTTGCTTAACAATTTCTTCAACATTCGTTTCTTTATTTCCTTCTTTGTAATAACAATCAAGTATTATTCTTCCTTTTTCGTCGATGTTTCTAAATATAAAGTTAAGTTCCTTCTTTTCATTAGCTTTCTTGTGTTCCAAATTGCTGACATCAAACCAGAACGATAATTCCTCGCCATTGACACCTTTTATCGTTACTTCCATGCTTTGATAGTTTTTCTCAGTTTTCACATAGTAAAGCATGTGGGTTTTCCAGAAAAGCGCAACATCGCTTTCTGGGTCATAAACACGCTCGTAAATGCGTTCACTCCAAGGTGTGTAGGTAAAATATATTGAACCACTTTCAGAAAAGTATCTTTTGAAAAATGTGTAGAGCTTTTCAAAAAGTTCCTCTCTGAAATCTTCTATTCCATTTTTTTCAAGCTCTTGGTCAACAAGTTCTATCAAAGCCGGTTTTACAACATTGTTGTAATACCCACTTTTGAATTTCATAAGGTTGATGTACCCAGATTTTCCTTCAATCTTTGCTCCGATGAAAAGGTCTTCAAGAGCTTGGTAAAATTCTCTTTCAAACTTCTTCATGTCCATATTCGCTCTGTGCCTCCTGTTCAAAATATTTTAGTCCAAGTGATTCATATGATTTTTGTATCTCCAGTTCTAATTCTTCCAGAAATTCCTCTGGTTTATTGGCTCTTTGAAAAAGCTCACTTAGTTTGTCCACACCAGCATTAACATATTCTTCGAATAGTGAATACATATCTTTCATTGTCCTTTGTCGTCCTTCGACGCCTTTATTTTCATTTTCTTTTAGAGCGAGTTCATATATTGCCTTGATATAAAGGTTAAAGTCTTTATACTCGCTCTTTTCCAAGAATTCACCACGGGAAACGTCTATTTTCTCACCTTGTGATGGTTTTCTCTCACCTAAGTAGTAGCCATAGAAACCTGCAAGTAGGTAAACCTTTATTTTTCTGATTTGCGGATATAT
Organism: Fervidobacterium pennivorans DSM 9078; assembly: GCF_000235405.2. Lineage (NCBI taxonomy): Bacteria > Thermotogati > Thermotogota > Thermotogae > Thermotogales > Fervidobacteriaceae > Fervidobacterium > Fervidobacterium pennivorans. The sequence goes on along the minus strand of NC_017095.1, from coordinate 603,397 downwards.
TTTTTTAAGAGAATCGATTATCTCTTCCAGTCTTTCATTTTTTACCTTATCTAGTCTTAAGATTATAGTTTCGGATGCCATATATTTCACCTCTCTCAAGCTTCACAGATACCGTTCCACGGTAGTTATGTAGTAATCACCCTTTTTTTCTGTGTTTAGGTAGTGAACCGTAGAGGCTAATTTTACCAAACGCTCCTTTAAATCATCGTATTCTCGGTCTGTCATGGTTATTATTATCTGCCTTTCTTCTGAAAATCTTGATAATAGTTCTATCAGTTCATAATACGACTCGCCCGAGATATTGGTCAATGGTCGGTCAATGAAGATGGGAATTGAGACACCCGCTGTTTTATGTATTGCCAGAGCAAGAGCAAGTGTGAGAATTGAACGTTCCCCTCCAGAGAGTTCTTTTATTTGGATTACTCCGGATTTATCAGACACGATTAATTCAAATTCTTCAGTGAAGGCGATACTATCTATTATGTCCTTCTTCCACATGACACGGTTTATGTATTCCTTTGTGTGAGATGTTATGTCCGCGGAGATGATTTGCCTCAATTTCCCCAGTCCTCTACTTAAGATATCTTCAAGTGTCTGTACAAACTCAAGTTGCCTTTTTATAATCGCAAGCGATTTGTTGCTTTCTAAAATTTCTTGCAATTCTCTTTTGTTTTGTTCCAGCTCTTTTTGTATGCTTTTTATGTTGTTAGTTATGTCATATATTTTCTGTTGAATGTTTTCCTTAAGCCTTTCAAGTTCGATTTTCTCATTCTGGTATTGTTCCAAGGCAGACGATACATCGTTTGGAAGGTTCTTTGAAAGTTCATTCAAGTTTTTGTCAATTTCTGAAATTTCTTTTTCAACAACACTGATTTGCTCATTTAGAATCCTTATTTGGTATATGTTCTTAACAATTGTTCTTTTTAGCAAATTATAATATTCCTCAGAAATAACTAATGATTCTGAAGTCAGAGACTTGTAGAGTATGTTCAAAAGCTCTTCAGAGAGATGACTTCCACAGATTGCACATGTTTTCTCATTAATCATGCGTTCAACAGCTGGCCTGGGTAATTCTTTTAAGATAGAAGATTCCTTTGTTCCAGCAAATTTGTAGAACTCTTCAACTGCTTTCCAGCCAAACAAATACGAGGCTTCATCAAGAGTAAGAAGTAGCTTTTCACTTATTAATCGTTTTTTATTCTCTATTTTTGCTTGCTTTTCTGACTCAAGTTGCTCAAGTTTAGACTTTAATTGTTCGTAGTCTTGAAGAGACTGAAGCTTCTGAACCACTTCTTCGAGCCTTCTCGTGACTTTTTCTTTTTCTTGCTTTGCTTCCTCTAACCGTGTGTTCAGTTCTTTTAGAGTCCTTTCCTGCACTTCTATTTTCCGCGAAATTTCTTCTAACCGATTGTTACCCTTTTTTTCCATATTGCGAAGTTCCTTGTATATTACTTTGGTTCTGACTCCTGAGAGGAAATCTGTGAAGTCCTGAATATTTGATATTCCAGACAAACGTTCCACGGTCCTCTTTATATGCGTACCACGTGCTTCTTTTAAGTAAACATCAAGGCTTTCACCATCAAAGAAGAAGTGTTCTCTTAGATCTTTCGGAAAACGTTTTTGAATTTCTAACTCTCTGTCAACCGTTACAGGAGAATTATTCAAAAAAACAGACAAAGGCACGGCTTCTATTGATGGACTAATCTTGCCATTTGAGACAAGGAATTTTGCATTTCTGTTGATTCTTAAGTGTTCCTTCTCCCCAACGAAAACCAATTTGACATATGTTCTATAATCACCATCATTCTGTAAGCGAATCTTTGACAATATGCCTATATCCGGAACAGAGCTTGAATTCCTGCCACTATCGAGAGAAGTTTCAATGTTATTAATATCTGCTGGTCCATAGTGTCTTTTTGTAGAAAAGAATTCTTCACCAAACAGTGCCCAGTTAACAGCCTCAAGGAACGTTGTTTTTCCTGACCCCATCTTTCCTACAATTACATGGAGCTCGCTGTTTTTATTGTTTTCGAAGTCGAACTGAGCATTAACGTACTGACGATAGTTAGCAATCTCAACTTTAGTAAGCTTCATACTTCACATCTCCTTGCTGTTTTCAACGTTTTCTTTTTGAGGTAGGTTTGAATCGTTCCTATTCCAATCTTTCAAATCTTCTGCAAGGAAATTTTCAATTTTTTCTTTCACTTTTTCGAGTACTCTCCTTTCGTTTTCCCAACCAACTTCGCTTAGATATATTCCGAAAATCTCCATTACAAAATCTGCAACCAGATCACCATCTGCTCCAAATACTGATGAACAGTCTTCTAAAATTATTTTGTAGAGTTGTTCGGAAACTCTTGTTGGTTTCATGTGAAAAACCCCCTCTTTATTCCGGACACAGTCTGTATCGCTTCAAACGCGTTTTCAGCACATTGAGCCATTATTTCAACTCGAGAAAACTCCACTTCTAAGATTCGCTTATAGACCTTATCACTTTCAAAACCAGTTGGTTTCGGGAATACTACAACATCATATACATATGCAGATTTCTTTGCAGGAGCTATACGCAATACCCGACCAAGTCTCTGGATATATTCACGAGGATTTGTAGAGCTCGAGAGAATTATAGCTTTGTCCACTCCCGGGACATCTACACCTTCATCAAGCATTTTAATTCCTACAAGAATGTCTATCTGCCCCTCTTGAAAGAGCTTGAGGACATACTCTCTTTCCTGTTTGGAAAGTTCTTGTATAAATTTAACAGCGGTTATTTTCTCTGCGTCTAGAATGTCCATAACTTGGTCAATGAGTTGTTCATCACAAAAGATTATTGTTTTTTGGATCTTTCCATGTGCTTTTAGCAGGTTCAGTATTCGATGTAGAGCTTCGTATTTCGAGACCGAAGCCTTGAGAATTTTGCTTCTTTTGAACAGCAATTTCTGAAGCTCAGGATCATCTTCAAGGTCTCCATAATTAAACTTCTGTAGATAGTTAGCTTTCTTGATTATCTTTTCTGTAACTTCCCTATACTTCTTCATCTCTTCATCTGTTAAATAACATGGGACCGGATAGTAGTAATATGGAGTCAGGTATGTTCTCAATGTGTCAGGATTCACATTATTCACAGCTTGGCAAAGTGAAAATTCAAATACTATCTCTCCAAAGTACTCGTGAAGGAAGCTGTTTCCAACTTCATCATACATACGTTTGGGTGTTGCACTTAATCCGAGCCTGTTTTCGAAGTGATTAGAAAGGTTTTTCCTTCGCATTTTAGAACCGATGCCGTGTACCTCGTCCGCAATGATAGTTAACTTCGCGAATTTATCAAGAGCAATTTCCTCGATGAGATTGTTCATTTTTTCTCCTACAATGGTATTGTGCGTAGAGAGAAATATAACGTTCTTGAAGATACCGAGTTTAACTTTTCTAAGAACCTTTAGCGCTCTTTCATGCCAATTTGGAATACCTGAGTGGCATTCTATAATTGAATCGGCATTCAAACCATACCGCTCGATTGAACTTTTCCATTGCGTAACAAGGTGAGAATACGGGGCAGAGATAAATACTGCATTCTTCTCAATTTCCTTAAACAATCTATCTACAGCACCAATTGCAGTGAATGTTTTTCCAGTGCCCGTTGCCATCGAAATTATCCCACGGCAGTTATTATTAAACCACATGTCGATTGCTGTAACCTGATGCGAATGAAGGCGTATTTTCATGCAAAATAATTCTCCCCCATTATAGTAAAAAAAACGGAGAATTTGATACTCTTTGAATCATACTATGAATATTATACCTCACTTTCTTATTCACGTAACACATCTTTTCGCAAAAAGAAAAAAATTCCACAAGCGCTTAGGTATTTTGCAGAATTGACTTAGCTGTTTGCAATTGCTTGGTAGCGGTATAATATTCGAAGAAAACTTTGGATTACATTTTTTAAACAGGAGGGGCGGGTATGCGAAAAACATTCTGGATATTTTTAATTGCTGTAGTCATAGCAACATTCGTTTTTGGAGTTGATGTAAAAATCATGAGCCCTGAAGACGGTTCAACGGTTGCGGGTGTTGTTTAAGTTAAGGTTGAAGTTGACGACCCAACGAACAGTTTTGAAAAAGTCGAGTTCTATTTGGATGATTACAAAATATATGAAACATCAGCCCCATTTTGCTTTTGAACTGGACACGTTAAAGTATCCTTACTGTCAATTTCATTTTCGCCAATTCCCCACTGCAGTGTAGTGGTATTATCTGATCAATTGGCAAGCTTTTAAGAATCGAGACAACTTTATCAACTTTTTCCTCCGATGATTTGTAGAGATGAAATCCTCCAATGAGAAGTTTGATTTTCTTATCAAACAATTCAAGTGCATCAAGAACAATGTTTACTATCCCTCTATGTGCGCATCCGGTTATGAGAACAATTCCATCGCCTTCGTCTATGATAAGGTTTAATTCTTCTTCAAAAAAGTCCCTGGCCCGTTCGTTGTTCTTTATAATCTGAAAATTAGGATCTGGCTCTTCAAAGTTGTTTCTCATCCATGCAGGTCCAAAAGCATAAATGAAATTTGTTATTTTGACGATTTTGTCTTTGACAATTACATATTCGAATGCATCTTTTATGACTTCCCAGTCTATTCCTGTGAATCTCTCACCACTGTATTTGGGTAAGAATGCATCTTGCCTAAGATAAACTTTGAATTTTTTGCCAAGATAAGTTAAATATTTCAAACCGCCTGCATGGTCATAGTGACCGTGGCTGATAACGATGTATTCTACTGTTGTGAGGTCTTTGCCGAGTATTTCAGCATTTTTCATAAAAATATTTGTCGTGCCGGTATCAAAAAGAATAGTCGGCTCTCCTGTTCTTTCTACCAGCAAAGAAAAGCCGTGTTCAGAGTGTAGTGGTGATTGAAGAGTATCATCGCAAAGAATGGTTAAATTAGTTGAACCGATGGTAATTAATGGACTGTTGTTTTGCATTTTTAAGCCTCCTTGTATGTGGCTCACCTCTACAATTATACTACCTTCAAAAATAATCGTGTCCCAGTTGGGACACGATTTGCTCAATTTTATGCGAAGTTACTGAATTCTCTTTTTGGTCCTGGGTCTTATTCTTGCTGAGGTACAACGTACAGAAACACACTTATTTTTCCGTTGATTATATCTGAGTAGATATCGTTGTCGTAATAGAGTATATCTACAATATTGCTTGGTTCGACGTCATATTGTGAAACGTCAACATGTATAACAACATAAACCGTCCCATCGTTCATAACAGCACTTTTTACATCGAAGTAGTCTGGTATGTAATCGATATAGCCATAGTCGTACAAGTCTTCTAAAGTAACCTCTTGAGCTCCTTGGTCACGAATGTAATCAGCACATGCGTTAAATATTTTGACAATCTCATCTACTATTTCGTATTCAAGCTCAGAATAGCTGTATTCTTCTGTTGTGTATTCTTCCTCATACCATTCTTCATAGTATTCTTCTTCTGTTGTGTAGTCTATGGTTTCTTCTGTCGTGTAGTCTTCTTCATATTCTTCGTCCGACTCCTCTTCTTCCTCATATTCATCGTATTCCCATTCCTCTTCATATGTTTCTTCGAAAAATGCTTCTACAACTTCTTCGATGTTTTCAAATAACCAGGCTAAGTTTTCAAACTCTCCAGTTATTGACAAATTTCCGTTGTCTAAAATTTCAGTTTTTATATTAAGTGTTGCCGAGTTTTCTTCATCAGAGTAGTTCATTGAGAGTATAAACGAAGCGTTTTCGGTTATCGACTTTAGCAAGGTTTTGTCTATCTCGGCTGGATATATATTTATTTTTTGATTTTCGACAAGCACTTGATATCCCATGCTTGAGAGTTGATTTTTCATTAGTGATGCTATAAATTGTGCATCTTGTTCATTTTCAGGTTTGTATATACCTGAAAATGCGAAGTATCCATCAAGGGTTGAAGAAAACGCAATTGAGTTAAAGATGTCTAAGAATTCGAATACTTCTTGTATTTCTTGTGGAATATCCATATCCAAATCACCACTCAAAAGAAGGCAGTCTTCAATGTCGCTTGTGCCTAACGCAACAATTACGTTGGCGCTATCCAGATAGGAAAGTCCTTTCAGAATACCCCTTCTGGTAAGTACTAGTTTTTTCTCGTAGTCAGAAAATGTTTTGTTAATTGTCGCCGATAAGCGATAGTTTTCACCTTTCTTGGTGATAACAAGTTCATCGGAAACAGGAATACCAAAATAATCTCCGAACGTGTATAAGAGTTCGCCTATGAGTGATTTTTTGTATGTCTTAAAGTAAGCTACAACGTCATCTTTTGGTGAGAGAGATATACTTGAAATCTTGGAATTTAGCATGTCTTTTGTGAACATGGAAATGTCTTTGTTGAAACATAGGTAAATATTATCTTTTGAGCGTATGATGTAGAATTTCTTGTTATCAATTGTGACCATCGTCGCTTCATTGACCGTTAATTTTGGGATTCGGACGTTGGCATCAAACACGTAGTTAAGCAAAAATTCTAAACTCTTGTCACCAATTTTTCCTGGAAGCACTACACCTATTGGTGAACCGACTAGCGCTTTAAGCGAAAAATCTTCAAGTTCTTCGAAAAAAGAGAGGTTTAGTGCACTACCGAATGAAAGTTTTCCATACACAGAGATTATTGGAGTAATACCCGCATCTTGGAATATGGTTGTAAGTTCCTGATCAGCGATGTTATTAAGGTTAATGTACATAACGAAATCAGAGTTTCCTGGAACGGATATGGTGATAGCGAATAGGTATAATGTCGAAAACAACATGCCGAAAACAACTGTCAAAACAAACTTTCTTGCCATACCGATTTCCCCCTTTCTATAAGGTTTGGAACTAACTATGCATTTTTGAACGACTTGAAGCCGTCTATCCGCTCATGGTTCAAGTTGAAGCAAAACATTGTAATTTAATTATACTACTTTTAAAATTCTTCATGACTATCCTTTGTAAGTAAAATAACTAAAAATCCTGTGAAAAATCCAGGACTTTTTTATCCTTTGTTCAGATCCTTATATGCTTTATCGACCTTCGCAAGTTCTTTCATAGTGTTTATAAAGTCATTAACTGATTTTCGTGCATCGATATTAATACCTCCAATCTTCTCGATTCTCTATGGTAAAATAATCTTTGGATTTGCTATGCGATGACTTCTCTTGCAGGAGTTGATGGTTATGATAACAACAATCCTCGGTGGTTTACTGTTGTTAGGTAAAGCAATTATCCTTTTTATTGTTAGTATTTTTGAGTCGTTGAGAAACGAAGGGTTTGGACTCATTTCACTTTTGATTTTTCTTTTAACCGGTTTATTGATATTTGAAGGATACAAGGAAATTAAGAATAAAATAAGCTCGGGCAAATATACCAAAGGTGATGAGAGTGAACGGTGGTTTATTAAGTTAGCAGACTTTTTTGCAGTTGTGGTAGGTGCGGTGGTTACCTTTTATCTAAATAATCATGTCGGACTGGGTGCGGTTGTTGCTGCCGGAATTGTTGGAATTCTTGGCTACGTCGTTGCACCGAAATACGAGGTGCCAATTTATTGTGGCAGCTTTGTAGGAATGAGCTCCGCATCAGTATATGATTTGGAGCATCTGTTAATAGCTTCTGTACTTGCTGGGATAATTTTTGTAATTACCAAGCGTATATTCAAGGGAGTTGGTGGTAAGCTTGGAACTGTGGCATTGATTGGAGGAGTTCTTACCGCTGTTATCACGGGGCGAGAATTTACCAAAAGTTCATTGCCAGGAAGGGAAGTAGGGCTTTTGATAATTATTTTTGCTGTAATTGGAATCTTGGCAACTTACACATTGAATGTGAGGTATGGAAAGAGTCCTGTTTTGAGTTCGGCAACAGTAGGACTCACCGGAGGACTTGTCTTACCTGAAATATTTCCAGAGATAGGTCCGATTTTGGCATTGGTAGTCATCTGTGCTTCGTTTGCTGGTATGTCGAGTAAGGAGAGACTACCAAACGAGTTTTATGCGATTATTGCTGGGATTTTTTGTGGCATTATCTTCATCTTTAGTGCCCCATATTTTGGTGGTGCTGGTGGAAAACTTGGAACAATAGCCTTCGGAGCAGTTATTGCTGTAGTTGCACTTAAAAGGTTTGGAACGTTGGTTAAAAAGTAAATTAGTAAATTACCGGTGCCGTTGGTTAATAAGAAAGGTCTGGGAACACCCCAGACCTTTTATATATAGTCTTTTGTTCAGCATTTTGTACAGATTTTTACAAGAGCATCGAGCGCTGCTGCATTTATTGGATAAGTCACAGGTGAAGCAGTCACGAGTGGATGTGTCGCAACTTGCATAGTGTTAAGTTCGTTAGCTGTTAGACCTTTTTGGATTGCAAGACTTAGTATATTAATCATTTCTCCAACACTATCACCACCAACTACCTGGGCACCTATAAGAACGCCTGATGTTCTTGAGAAGATCAGTTTAACTTCAATTTTCTTTGCTCCTGGTAAAGACCCCGGGTGTCTATCCATAGAGGCAGCTCTTCCAATCACATAGTCAAACCCATCTTCTTTTGCAAATCTTTCGATTATACCGGCAACTCCGTACGTTTTACCAAATATTTTTGTAGAGAATGCACTTACAGTACCTCTGTTTTCTCTAATGAACTTGATACCATACAGGTTGGCTGCTGCAATTTTTGCCTCCATAGCGGCAGTTGATGCAAGAAGTATTGGAACATGTCTACTGGTGAAGATGTCTCTTTTTAGCGCACAGTCACCAACAGCAAAAATGTCCGGAGCGCTTGTTCTCATGTACTCATCAACAACTATTGCACCCTTTCTTGTGAGGTCAAGTCCAAGCTGTTTTGCAAGCTCCGTATTTGGCGTGACACCCATGGAGAGTATGACTGCTTCTGCTTTGACTCGTTCTCCAGTTTCAAATTCCACTTCTTCTACCTTACCGTTCCCAAGGATTGCTTTGACTTTAGTACCCAGCTTGAGTGTAACACCATGGCTTTCGAGATCTTCTTCTGCAATTGATGCGAATTCGTCATCAAATGCTTGCCAAAGTATCTTATGAGCTATCTCAACAAGTGTTACACTTTTGCCAGCAAGTGCAAGTTGCTCAGCAAATTCCACACCGATAAACCCTGCACCGATTATAACAACTTTGTTAATCTCGTTGAGTTTATTGAGCATGTTTGAGAGATATTCTTCATCCTTGATAATTGGGAAGACGTTTTCAAGGTCGTGCCCAGGTAGCCACTTTGGAATAACCGGCAGTGAACCTGTTGCAAGAACAAGTTTGTCCCATTTGATTTCTTCACCACTCTTCAAAATCGCTACTTTTTTGTCTTTGTCAATACTAATGACCTCGTCTATGAGTAGTTCAACGCCAGCACTTTTAACCATTTCATCATGAATTCTGTTCTTTGAGGTGTCATAGAGAGTACCAAATATGTAAGGAATCCCACAAGGAACCATAACTGTTTTATTTTTCCTTACCACGACGACCCTCTTGTCTGGATAGATTCTTTTTGCCGTGGTTGCTGTAAGTATACCTCCTGCACTACCACCGATAACTAAAATGTCTGTTTCAATCACAAATAACTCCTCCTCTTTCTAGTAAGATAATGTAGACTAAAAATATTGAAACTTTCCAAAAACCGCATTATCGTTTAAATAGGTAACACCCCCAACTAACTCTTGACAAAAGCAGGTTTCCCAAGATGAATAACTCATCGTTTCCTTTCTTTATACCTATCCAACTCAGCTCTAATTTGGTTTATTACTAGCGTAAATACAGCTGCATCATCCATCCAACCAAGAACAGGAATAAAATCTGCTATAGCGTCAATGGGAGTAACAAAATAAATTACTGCTCCCAAAATAGCTAAGATTGTTCCTGTTGAAACTTTATATGTTCCACTTAACCAATCGCCTAATAATCCAAACATAAGTTGAATATCATCCCATATTTTGTCTAAAGGCCCTTGTTTTTTAGCCTTTTTCGTAGCTTGTTCTAAAAGATTTCTGGTTTTCTCTCTATCATTTATATATTCTTCAGCTTTATTCCTATATTTTTTATATTCAGATTCGTATTCAGAATTGTTCATAAATAATACCTCCTGCATAAATATCTTTATCTTGAAAGTTCTTTAATAGATACAAATCAAATGAATGCTTTTTATATATCTTTTTCATCATCAAACTTCTGTTTCTGCCGCTTAAATTAACCAACCTTTCTTTATATTTTTTAAATATCTCTTGCACTTTACCACCCTCCACAAATTTCATTAGAGTTTCAGTAAATACCCATTCTTTTTTAACCAATCTTCATATTTTTTATAATCAGGCATAAGCATCTTTACTTTTGTCCAAAAGGCCTTGCTATGATTTTTTTCTTCAAGATGCACAAGTTCGTGCACAACAACATAATCAATAACAGAAAGGGGGGCCATAATAAGCCGCCAAGAAAAGTTTAAATTCCCTTTAGAAGAACAAGTCCCCCATCTTCTTTGGGCATTTGTTATATTTACTTTGTTATATTTAAAACCTCTTTTTTGAGCCCACCAGTTTACCCGTTCTATAATCTTCTCGTAAGCAGCTTTTTTATACCAATCTATAAACACCTTTTTTGCTTCTGGCAAAGCACTTCTTGAAAGATAAAACCCATTTTCAAATTTAAGCGGCTGTTCTTGCCCATCTACTATATGCAATTTATAATACTTGCCAAGGTATAAAAATCCTTCTCCACTCACAAATTCTTTGGGCAAAACTTTTGGATCTCTTGCTTCTATCTCTTTTTTATTTTTATAAATCCATTTCTTATGTTTATTTATAACTTTCCAAATAGTCTGTTCATCTAACTCAAATGGTGCTCTAACGATTAGCGTTGCATTCTCTGTTATCTGCAAAGCTATGGTCTTTCTTTTCGAGCGTATTATCTTTTCAATTTTTATGTCTTCCATTAATCTCACTTCCTGAAGTGATGATAAGCAAGTTCTATTAATTTTTGAGCTATTTCATTTCTTTTGCCGAATACAATATCGGTTATAGAATTAACCATATAAGGTACAGTCTCTTCACTTACAGTATCATTATTTTTAAGAGTAGAAGATGATATTTTCTTAAGCAACTGTGAAGTTATATGAGATTTAAGCCTCTTTTGTTTGACTGCATTTTCCCAAAAATCAACATTCTGAGCCTCTCTACTTATTATTTCTATAATATCTTTAGTCGTGTTAACAAGAAAATCTATCTCGCTATCAGTTAGTTCACTGACAGGTTTTTTACCAAATATTTCACTTTTGAGCAGACCAAAGAATGGCATTTCTTTCTTAGGATCAAGTCCAAATGTTTGTTCAACTTCTCTTCCCTTTTTCATCTCTCCTCTTAATTTTTCAAGCTCATCATACAAAACGTCCCAATTTTCTTTATATTCTTCAAGTAGTCTTTTCAACCTATCAGAAAATCTTTCATAGAGTTCTGGGTCTTCTTCCCAATGTTTCTCAATATGCTCAACGATGGCATATTGAAGTTCTTGTGTCCTTGCTTTACTTGGTTCCTTGTGAAGTTTTTCGAGAAATTTGTCTTCAAAAAGCGGAGTGGGTGGTATTTTAGGATCAATACCTTGAGAATGTAGATACTCTTCAATAATCCCCCTTATCTTGTTACTTGTATCTTTTATACTTAGTTTGTCATCTCTGTATCTATTCCTTGCTGATTCTTTTATAAAACCCAGAATTTTTAAATCATGTACATATTTTAAGGCCTCTGGGTCGGGAAGAACTGCATCCATACTACGGTTAAATTGTCTTACAAGTGCTATGAATTCATCTCTAATCTCTTCATCTACAAGAATGTCAATACACTCGTCTATATTCTGACGCCAATTTTTAATCTTATATTTTTCAAAGAACTCTTCAATCCTGCGGTGATTCAACTTCAATTCATCAACGCTTTTTGCTTTGTTCCGAACTACCTGTGAAATCTCGTCAATATCTTCATCTGCGTAAATAGCAAGTGCCTCTTTCAAATGTTTCAAAACACCTACATAATCTACAACAAAACCACAAGACTTATTTTTGTATACTCTATTCACCCTTGCAACAGCTTGCAGCAAGTTATGTCCTTTAATCACATTATCAAGATACATAACCTGCTCTACAGGTGCATCAAAACCAGTTATTAGCATATTTTGAACAACTAAAATACCAACATTGCCGTTGATACCATTTTCATCTACTTTGTCAAATGGGAGTTTAAAACTTTTGATTATCCTTTCGTGATCATTTGGGTCAGTATAAGGATGATACTCAGGTGGGTCATTCTGAGCTCCTGAAATAACCACACCAACCTCTAACTTTTTCAATGTTTCTAAATCTATTTTTGAATTATTTTCTTTTTCCAATTCAGAAATCTTTTCTTTGAGAGCCTCTTCAAGTGCTTTTTTATATCTTATTGCAGCACAGCGAGATACTGCAACAACTTGAGCTTTTAATCCATTTGGGAATACATGAGTTATATAGTGCTCTATCATATCTCTTGCTTTGTCACGGATAACTTCTTCAGCTTCAAGATATGCTCTCCATGTAAATCTTCCCATTATCATTCTTTTTGTATCTTTATCAGCGTCTTTGAAAACATCTTCAAACTTTGCATTTGCTGCCTCTTCGTCTGAAAGCTCTGCGTTGTGTACTCTTCCTTCATATACAATCTCAACAGTCACACCATCTTCAACTGCCTGCTTTATGCTGTACTTGTCTATGTAATCGCCAAATGTCATCTCGGTCTTTTCTATAGGTGTGCCTGTAAATGCTATTTTTGTTGCATTTGGAAGAGCTTTTCTTAAATTTGCGCCCAGAAGCTTGTACTGGGTTCTGTGTGCTTCATCTATCATTATTAGTATATTAGGTGATGTATTAAGGACGGGAAATTCACTTTTTAATTCCCTCTCTTGAAATTTATGAACCATAGCCATAACAAGTTCGGGTGTGTCAGTTTTTAAAAGTTCTTTAAGCTCCTGAATGCTTCTTGCTAACTTAACTGTAAATCCAACACTTCTTGATGTTTCATTTAATTGCTTTTCAAGATCTTTTCTATCTGTGACAAAAACGACTTTGTAGTTTCCAAACTCAGGATTGTGATAAAGCTCTCGAACCATAAACATCATTGTCAAAGATTTACCGGAACCTTGAGTATGCCAAACAATTCCCCCTTTTTCGTCTGGTGTTTTGCCCTCTTTTAGTCTTTTTATCATCTTCTTTACTGCTCTAAATTGCTGATATCTTGCAACAACCTTAATCATTTTGCTCTTTGGATCTTCTTTAAAGATGGTAAATGTATGAAGCAAATCAAGAAGGTTTTCTTTTGAAAGCATACCATGAATCAAAATTTGCTGGCTTGTTACATTTCCATCTGGATTTACGTCTGACAGTGAAAAAGGATAAGGGTCTTTCCACTCAACAAAGTGCTCGTAGTCTGAGGTTATTGTACCATACTTCGCAACCTGGTTAGAGGTAGCTACTACAAATAGGTTGTACCAGAAAAGCTTTTCATTTCCCTCACTTGCACCACGTCTGTTACAATAGCGCATAAGCTGAGTAATTGCTTCAGAAATTGGGTCAGCAATTGCTGGAGATTTGCATTCAACCACCACAAGAGGCAAACCATTTACAAAAAGAACTATATCGGGAACAATATGTTTTTCAGTCCCTGTTATATTCACTTTAAACTGTGATATCGCAATGAATGAATTATTGTCTGGGTTTTTAAAATCAATAAACTTAACAGTTGGGCTCTTTTCTCCTGTTTTTCTATTTTCAGAAACCGAGGTATTCTCTAAAAGCAAGTCATGGATTTCTTTATTTGCCTCTAAAAGAGAGTTTGACTGTGGTGTTGTAATTTTTCGAACAACTTCACTTATTTGGTCATCTTCTATCCATGGGTTTATTCTCTTTAAAGACTCACTTAAAACTTCCTCAAGGACCACTTCTCTAAAACTTTCTCTGAATTTTTGGCTTTTACCATATTCAGGTTCTAATGAAGAAGTGAACGATATTATTTCTTTTGTATCCTCAGGATTATCTTTGTTTTGTCTATAAATCTTCCATCCAAGCTTTTTAAGCTGAAAGAGGAATGGATTTTCAACATAATGCTCCTCATCCAATTTAGTTACCATCTTTATTTCCCTCCTCAATAAGATGGTTTACCCTAACTTTGCCTGTTAGCAAATCTTCCATTAAGCCTTTTTTTATTCTTTCAAGTTTTTCCTTATAGGCTTGCTCTTTTTCTATGGCTTCATCTATTTGGGATAAAATTGAAGCTATGCGTTGTTGCTCGGATTTAGATTTTGGAATAGCAACTTTGATTACTTTTTCAAAAACATATTTCGGTATCCTTTGTCTCCCAGAAGTCCCTTCCATTAATCCAATAGCAATTGATCTAACATAATTACTTATTAGAAGATAGAAGAGAAAATTATTATCAATATTTTCTTTTGCTCTAAAAACTATGAATTCTGTCGATCCTATCCCAATTTCTATATTGTCAGGAACGAGTAAAGCTTTACCGTTTTCTGCACTTGGAGTTATCCTTGCAAGCAAAATGTCACCTTTCTTAAATTTGGATCCTGCCTCAATGCCTCTTCTGAGAGTGATGTATTTATATTGTTTTCCCATAATAGGAGTAGCGTCCATTTCAATGAATGGGTATAATTCTTTTGGGTTAATTTTTGTAATAGGATTTATCTCAGTAAAATTACTAACATAACCAACTTCCCACTCTTCTGGTATCCTGCCAAGTGGTGAATCTTTAAACTTGTGTGTTTTTTCATCTCTGATGTTGCCGTTTTCATCTATGCCTTTGGTGAGTAAATCCTGCATCAAGCCCTGTTTTATGCGTTTGTATTTTTCTATAATGGCATCAGTTTTTTCAATTGCATTATCAATTGTCTCAAGTATTTCAGCGATTTTGCGTTGTTCGGGAAGAGGGGGAACCATTGCTACAAACTTTAAAACTTGATTAAATCTTAGAGCTGTCCTTGTTGTTCCTTCTATTACTTTAGAAATCTGCGATTTTATTTCTTGTGAATTATTTAGAAAATATTTAATGAATGTGCTCAAAGAATTTTTTGCTTTGAAAACATAATAAGCAGGGCTCACTAATCCAACCTCAAGTAATTCAAGTCTATTAAAAACAAAAGTTTGGTCATCGCTCATCGAGCGATACGTAAACTCATTTTTTCTGATGATTTTATAATTAGATAAGTTTTCACTTGCAACAACACGATTAAAGTATTCTTCTTGAATATATATTCCTTTACGAGAAGAAGTTAATATAGGATACTCTTTATTATTAGTAATATTTCTCTCTTTAACTTCTTCAATTATTTCGCTCAGTTTTACTTTCTGCCATCCATCAGGCAAATTAACATTCTCACTCATAGCAATATCCCAGCCTTTGTAAAAATTCCTCCAATTTTTTGATTTCTTCATCTCTTTCAGCTTTCAAGTCTTGCAAAGAAACTTTGTATTTATCCCACAGCTTTTCAAAAATCTTTATCAGTTCTTTTTTCTCTGCATTTAAGTACTTTTCAAGTTGATTGCTAATTAATTCAAAGAACTTTTCAAGCAATAGCTCTTTTGCTTCTTCTTCAGTAATAGATTCAATCTTTTCATCAATCTTATTTTCAAGTTCCTTTTGCTTTCTGCCTATCTCACTTTTTACATTTTTAAATTCCTTTTCTTTTT
Organism: Fervidobacterium pennivorans DSM 9078; assembly: GCF_000235405.2. NCBI lineage: Bacteria > Thermotogati > Thermotogota > Thermotogae > Thermotogales > Fervidobacteriaceae > Fervidobacterium > Fervidobacterium pennivorans. Next base: position 587,630 of record NC_017095.1, on the reverse strand, counting down.
GAGCAATATTTTCTAATAAATCTTTCCATTTTTTTGCTTCTCTTCTTGCAGCCTCGCTGTCTTTTGATTCTAAATCTTTAACCAAGTCCTTCAGAAACTCTTTGACCTTGCTTGCAGTTTTATCTCCTTGCTCTTCTTCGTCCCAGTCTTCAACCTCTTCTAAAAGCTCACTTAAGTCTGCTTCAATTTCGGCAAGTCTGTTTTCAAGATCTTCAATTTCTTCCATATGTTCTTTAAAATATTTTTCTTTAATTTTTTCTCTTTCAACCAAATTCTTGTTCCAACCCGCAGAAACTATACTTTTAAAATCATAAACAAGTTCTTCCCACCAATTTGCAAATATGCCCGATATTTTGAACTCATCAAATGTTCCAATTGGCAATAAGATATCTTTCAATTTTTCTAAAGCTTCATTTCTAAACTTCCAAAGATTGTTTTTGCCGTAAAACTGCTCAATTTCAGTTCTTACAACCTGCCACCACTCCAAAAGTTTTTCTTTGTGTTCTTCTATTGTAACTTTCACTTCAGTGCAATTATCAATCAGTTCCCTAATTTGATTTCTGTCAGTAATGTCTTTTTTAAACTCCAAATAATTTTCGCTTTTCTCTGCCAGCAAAATATCATAACTCAAGTTAAATTTCCTCAACAGTTTTTCATACAGCAATACTTCTTTCTTCGGTACACCACCAAAAAGATGGGCATGAACATCTTCGATTTCAGGATCTGGAGAATTGTCCACATAACGCCTAATATTGAGATTAAAATCGTTTTCTTCTATCTCCTTTATATCAACCAACCTGGAGTATTTAGGTATTTCTTTCTTTTCATCGAACACTGTAACTATTTTTTCTATGTCCTCTGGTCTCAAGAAATTCTGATTTCTACCTTCTCCATACTCTCTATCAGCGTTAATAAACAAGATCTTATTTTTTAAATGTTCTGGCTTGTTTTTATTAATCACAATAATACAAGCAGGTATTCCGGTGTTGTAGAAAAGCTTCGGTGGCAGTCCTATTATTGCCTCAATCAAATCATCTCTTACAATCCCTTCCCTTATAACCTTTTCCTGACCGCCTCTGAACAAAACTCCATGGGGCATAACTGTTGCCATTACTCCGTCATCTTTCAGGCTTGCAATCATGTGCTGCAAAAACATAAGGTCTGCCTTTTTCCCATTCTCAGGAGTAAAGCCATATTTAAATCTTTCTTCAAACTGCATATTTGCGCGGCTATAATTTTCTGAGAAAGGTGGATTGGCTAATATTCTATCAAACCTTTTTATGTATCCATTTTCCAAAAACATGGGGGTTGTTAGTACGTCTTCGTTTTCAATTTTTGCATCATTGATGCCATGCAAAATCATATTCATTTTGCATATAGACCATGTCAATCCATTGAGTTCTTGCCCGTAAAGAGCTAAGTTTCTTGGGTTTTGTCCTTGTTCCTCAACGTAGTGGAACGCTTCAATCAAAAAACCACCAGGCCCACAGTTGGGTCATAAATTGACATGCCCTCACGGGGCTTAACTAATCTTACCATTAATTTTTTGACATGTGGCGGTGTGTAAAATTCGCCTCCTTTTTTACCAGCTGAATCGGCAAATTCCTTTAACAAATACTCATAAGCAGCACCAAGCAGATCAGGAAATTCAAAGTTTGAAGGTGTCAGTTTATACTTGTTGAAATGATTAATAAGGTCAATAAGCTGCTGATCCTTTAGTCGGGTTTTTCCCTTTACTGCGTTAAAATCTATGTGTTTCAAAACTCCATCAAGCTCTGGATTTGCTTCTTCTAAAGCGCTCAGGGCTTTATTTAGTTGATTTCCTACATCCTCTTTTAATTTCAAAATATTTTCCCATCTTGCCTTTTCAGGTACAAAAAAGGCATCGCCATAAGAGATTGGATCTTCTAAGAGCTCATGTATTTGCTCTTCAGAAAATCCCATGAGCTTATAGGTATCTTTTAACTCCTGTCTTTTTTCCTCAAAGACATCTGATGCATATTTTAGAAAAAGCATACCAAAAATATATTCTTTATATTCAGAGGCGTCCATCTTACCTCTGAGTATATCAGCTGCTTTGAAAAGATGTGTTTCAAGCTGTCTTAAGGTTATTTTGTCACCAGCCAAATCGATCCCTCCAATTAATAAATTTATTATAATGTTTATTAAAACTATTGAAACTTTCCAAAAAGCACATTATCCTTTAAATATGAGACACTCACAAACAACTCTTGAAAAAGGTAGGTTCGCAAGATGAATAACTCATTGCTTCCATCCTTTGTATCTATCCAACTCAACTCTAATTTGGTTTATTATTAGCGCAAATACACCTGCATCATCTGTTATACCAAGAAAAGGAATAACATCTGGTAGGGCATCTATGGGATTAACAAAATAAAGTACTACTATCAGAATAGCTAAGTTTGTTTTAAATGAAACTCCATATTTTCCGCTTAACCACTTAACCTAATATTCTTGCATAGGTACCTCTCCTTTCTTATAGGTCTATTACATCTATTAGGTTAATATGTTACAACTTTAGTATATCATCACAATTATATCATATATATCATATCGCCCGAATATTTCAAATACTTTCTTTTTTTCTTTACATCAACCGACTTTTTAGACCTTTCAATGCTTTCACTTTGCTGTCGAACCACTTCATTTTTCACCTTATCTTTGTTCATCCTTTAAAACGCATAGGCTTGATTTCTCAAGGCTCATATCCATCGCATCAATATGTTGTTAAATCTGGTGGAGCCGATGGAATTCGAATCCATGGCCTTTATCGTGCGCTGTATAATTAATAATGTATGCGAAGACATACTCCTTCATCTAATGTGGGAGGAAACAGAGGGAAAAACTTTGGTTTTTTAATCACACTTTTGGTAGCATTTATTGTCGTATTGATTATTAGCAGTGTTTTTTGTGAACTCAAAATCAATTTGCAGAAAGATGTTCACTTCGAAGATACCGTTGCGTATGTTGAAAAAGCCTCCCTGTCACAAAGACCATTTACGATAACAAAAGGTGCCTTGCAAATATGCTACCAAGATTACGAGATTGCCCCTTACTTAACTGGTATGCCAATCTTCGAAATTCCATTTTGAAAACTTGAAACCTGTTTGAGATATAAATTTCATTAGTGCTCATATTGTTACTTAGTATATCTATCATGATTACCATGACACAATTTAGTATGCCAATAGCAAGTAACGGCGCTTAACCACACTGTATATATCTTGACTACTTTATTATGCCTGACAAATGTACTTTTCTTATATATTATTTTCTTAGTCAGAACTGTGTAATTTCTACCATAGATATAACATAGCTATACCTAAGTTATATGGTCTTCCCTTATTCTTAGGCTCTTAAATTCACATTTCGTCAGTATTTATCTTACAGACAAATAAGAAAACAGAGTACGGTCTTACAGTCGTCTATTATCGTATTAAATACTATCCTTCGCACCGCACTTCTCAATTGTTTGTATGCTAATCACATAACATACCGCGCAACAAATAGTATAAATAAAAGTTTTTGAACGCCACCCTTGTAAAATGCCCTATAACACATTCAAAAACGAGAAGATATATTAAGAATTATCGGCTGTCATGAAATGCTTTATAGGTCAAATAAAAAGGATGGTGTTTTAAATCGGCTTGAAATAATCTCAAATTAATTGTTTATATGAAGATTGACATTGGGAACAAAAACTGCAATATAAGAAACCTTATATTGCATTTTTTGGTCTACCCTGGAAAAGCAGAAGAGAAATCTCTAAAATCTTCTTCAAACAATAGCCTAACTGCTTAAGAAAACCTCGTCCGCTTTATTTGGCTTATAACAGCGTGTTTTGGAGAAACGCGATATTTTTATCAAAACGTTCCATTGAAAAGTGTTATAGGCCGTTCTAAAGGCAAGGCTTCGAAAAACAAGCTTTTATGCCTCTCTTAGAACTCTGTTATGGAAATTGCTATCCACATTTGCCTGCAAAAGTCACGATGGTAAGATTTTAAATTTAAAAAAGACTGTAACCAACATAAGCGTATTGTTTAGCTCTGTATTCATGTGATTCTTATCTTCTAGGGCAGAAAGTACAGCATATGTGTTAATTGGAGATAGGCACCATGTAAGAAAGTCAGCACTAAATATGTGGGTTAGATGATAGAGAAGTAGTTTATACTAATGACATCTATTAAGACTATATATGATAGTATAGTCTTATGTATTATCTTGTTCTAAAGAAAATAAGACAACACAATGGTTCTTAACATAACCTAAGTAAGTATGGTACAGATTGTATTGTTAGGCTATAAGAACTTTTCGTTTAGTCAATTTTAATTCGAAGACAAGTCCTGAAAATTGATAGTGGAATTTCAAATACGGGTAATCCTGTTGCATGTGGCGCGAATTCGTAGTCGTCGTAGCAAATCTGAAGTGGCTTTTTTTGTAACTGTAAATGGGTGTTTGGTTATGTCCTCTTTTTTGATGTATTCAACCGCTTCTGGGAAGAATTCTTCTTTTCGATTCCTTACTTGCTTAGTGATAAAATCCTTAATGGTTTACCCGTAATCGCATGTGTCAAAGAAAATGTCGTTCAGTGTAAGGAGTTTTGAATTTTTGAGGTCAACGTTGTATGTGTCAAAGGTAGTAACACCGTGAGCACCGCCTGTGAATGTGTAGCAGTATATTACCAAGCTCACAAAATCTTTCGATTTAAACTTTACTTCTGTCGAAATGCGGACTTCGTATTTGCTTCGTAGCATCCTATCTTTTGCAACTTGGTGTGCAACAGCTTTAACCTCTTCGACTATATTTCTGACCTTCTCCTGAACGTTACTGTTTAAACTGTCTTCAAAGTCAGAATTATATGTATTTCCAAACTTTGGAATCTGCATGTGGATTTTTCAAATTCGGTCTCTACGCTAGTTTCCATAAGTTCGAGAAATTCGACTTTCGCTCTGAGTAAATAAACAGTAATTGCCAACAGGAATAGGACTGCTAAAACCATAAGCCTCAAATCACACTTGTTTTCCATATATGTTCCTCTCTTTAAGCACTTTTGAAGTACTTTCCTATTTGCCACTCGGCATTCTTCAAGTTTAGTGACGAACTAATTGGACGGGAAGCCTCACATTCTTTCAGCTTTAAGAAAAGAAAAAGCGCAGGCTGAAGTCAGCCTGCCTTGTGTGTTAAAGGTTAAAATTGTTTCATCTGCTGGGGTACGAAAATCAGAACTGTCCATATTGCGGTGTTGTTGTTTGTTCTTGAGGTTGTTCCTGAGGTTGTTCTGGTTCCACTGGTTTCTGTTGCGATTGTTCTAAAGATATGAGGCTACCACCATTCTCAAGTGTTTTTAAGACATCATAAGATCTTGTTGTCCAATCTTCACCGTTGTAGAAAAGTTGAACAACTTTTACCTGACCAGCCGGTTCTACTGCAAATGTTATTTGCAAATTATCGCTTGTGTAGAGGACTCTATCGTTGTTTCTATCAAGTTTCCAACCCTTTGGTCCCAGTATTTCCTCATACGTCTTCGATATGAATATGGAATTTTTTACAAGTTCAACTAAGTTGTTACCTAAGGTGTCAACTTTGAAGATCTTAGAAACTATATAGTCCGATACCTCATCGATGACAGCAATTCCGTCCATATACATACTTTCAAGAATGGGTTCCCTCCCGAAATAAAGGTCAAAAACGAATGTGAAGTTCCAGTTTTTCGTTCCGTACTTCCCAACACCTGTCAATATGACTCTGTCCTTTTCTTTATCATATGACCATGTAGGATTTTTCAGATAGCTTCTGAAAGCCTCTTCGTTGTTTGTAAAGCTTGAGTACTTCACAATCTTGCCTGATTTAACTTTTTGTACTTTGTCAGCATTATTTCCAAATATCACGTTGGTTAAAACGTCAAACTCTGTTTCCTCACCATTAAGCGTAGCTTTGCCAAGATAAACTCCATCCTTTCTGAAGATGAACTCCATATAGAATTTATCGTTCTTCATAGTTTGTGCTGTAACACTTAATTTTACACTGTCGATAGCATATTCTATATTCCACTTGTCATTCGTAGCATATTCTGTGAAAAGCTCTCCAAAGGTTTTCGTTGAATTTGGAATCTTTGTTGAGAATATGATTTGTTTGTACTTGTCAAGTTCCTTGTTCCTATCGATATTAGAATATCTGTTATACAAATATGATAGTAAATAGGGTATACTCTCTTTATCCACATCCTGACCGTTCAACAAGGCATAAGAAACAATAGTTTCGCCGTTTTCGTCTATTTTAAAGCCAATGGTTATAACAGTCTCTTTTCCCTCTATAACATCCATTCCGTTAAATTCTACCATCTTTTTACCTTCGTTTTTTATCGTCCACCTTGCGTTGTTTAGTTTGGAAAATACCTCACCGATCGATACTCCGGGATAATCTTTCAAAAAGCTATTTTTTACAACTTCAATAAGGTCATACTCTATGGATTTTTTATACACCTTCGCAAGGAAAATTCTCTTTCCAGCATCGCTCAATAACTTGCCATTCACAAAGACTTTCTCAGCAATTATTCTTATTTTACCGTTGACTTTGCTGATGTTGTATACGATTTGTATCGTGTTTCCAGGCTCGTCCTTTCCAACCAACACAACATACTCTCGTCCATCTTCTTGGAAATAATCATAGCTAACATCGTTTAGATACTTCAACACATTTTTTGGGTCCGAAGATTCAAAGTCTGCAATGGGTTGGGTTAAGACCAGGTTATAAAACGCCTTCGCGTAGATTGCTTTATACAGCTCTTCTGGATTTTGACTAATTTGGTTACCAATAGCGATACTCATCAAACCCTCTTTTGTTACACGGGCAGTATATATGTTACCCATTTCATCTATGGCCGTTATAGTGACTATTGCAAATCCAGAAGGTTGAATTGACACGTTCTTGAATGCATTTTCGAAAGCTTCCCTGATTGTGAGTACCTTGAAATCACCGTAGTGCCTTTCGACTATGCCTTTAAGTGAATTGTAGTACACTAAAGCCAGGAGTATAACAACGACGATTCCTATTAAAACTATCGATAAGAACGTATACCTCCGACCTTTCTTAAAAATGTATCTCCTCACGTATCATACCCCCTTTTATGAATAACAAAGTGTTACTATCTTCTGATACTATTATACCCTTTTTCGTGGAATTTTTAACTGACTTAGTTTGCATACACAACTTCTCTTCTGTTGATGACCCTCTTGAAAAAATAGAACTTATGTGCTAAAATTTCGGAGGTACAAAGATACTATGTGTGGGGCCGTAGCTCAGCTGGGAGAGCGCTACCTTCGCACGGTAGAGGCCGTGGGTTCAAATCCCATCGGCTCCACCAAAATTAAAAGCCCTGGAAAATCCAGGGCTTTTTTCTTTTTTTATGGACTTTATTTCTTATTTCCGAACCTTCTAACCCACTCTTGTGCAATGAATGCGGCAACATCTTCGGCAAATGTTCCGGGACCAAAACCAGCATCGAAACCAAGTTCCTTTGCAAGTTCGTGGGTAATTCTTGGACCTCCAACGATAGCTATCACTTTATCCCTGATCCCTTCCGCCTCAAGTAATTCTATGAGGTGCGTCAAGTTCTTTATGTGAATGTTTTTTTGCGTTACGGTTTGTGAAACAAGTAAAGCATCGGCTTTCACTTCTATAGCTTTCGCAACAAATTCTTCGTTTGGTACTTGGCTTCCCATGTTGTATACTTCAAACATTTTGTATCTTTCAAGTCCATAATGACCAGCAAACCCTTTCATGTTAAGAATAGCGTCCAGCCCAACTGTATGTGCATCTGTTCCGGTTGTTGCACCGACGACTACAAGCTTTCTTCCAATGTTTTTCTCAATGAACTCGTCTATTTCTTCCATCGTCATTTTGTGAACTTCTACTTTTGGAACCTTAATAGCTGTGAAATCTACAGTGTGCACACAGTCGCCATAGCCTATGAAGAACGTAAACCCCGGTGTGAGTTGGTAATGGTAAACAATCATTGGGTTGTCTAAGCCCATCTTTTTCATGAGTTGTTTTGCCGCTTCTACAGCCTCATCACCATCTGGAACAGGTAATGTAAAGCTAACTTGAACTTTACCATCGTTCATTGTGTCGCCATATGGCTTTATGGCTTTTAAATTCAACGTTTTATCGAAATCTTTTTTCTCGAGAGAGTAGAGTCCTCCACCCATCTTCTTCACCTCACAGGTCTAATTGCTTTTTGAGCATCTTTTCAACAAACGGGTTGTAATAATATTTTCCTTTTTCGAAGACTCCGTCAAGTCCTTTTCCACCTTTTATCGGACGTTTTGTATTGGCAAAAACGCCTTTTTCAAGTGATTTGAATAAACCGTCTTCTCTCATCTTTTCCAACAGTTCTATCGCTTGCTCAAGTACTTGTTGAGCCCTTCTTTGGATTATTCCGCCGGGCTTGAAAATAACTTCATCGCCGATGTTACGCATGTTGTTGAATATGTACTTTGCTGTATCGATAGCCACATATCTGTCTGAGAGGAACGGTGTGTGTATGGCTTCTGTCATCATTCCGAGTAGTTGGATACCTTGTTTTGTCCAAATACCAACGACATTGAACATAGCATCTTGGACAAGACCGCGGAAGATGTTACCGGTCATGAATCTTGTTGGAGGCATGTATTTAAGAGGCGCTTTTGGGAAAAGTTCTCTTGATAACTGTGCTTGCGCCAATTCGTACAGAAATCCGTTTTCCAGTGATGGGTCCATCTCAAATGCATGCCCAAGTCCCATCTGCTCCTCAGGAATACCTGCGAGTAACGCGAGTTGTTCGTTGATGAGTTGTGAGGAGATTACAGTGTAACCTTGTTCGTAGGCATCGGCTGTTGTTAGATAATTATCTTCACCTGTGTTGATAATAATCCCAGCATACCCGAGTATAATTCTGGAAAAGTACTGGTCAACCATTGTTCTTATCATATTAATATCTCTAAATAGAATACCGTACAATGCATCGTTTAGCATTACATCAAGTCTCTCCAAGGCACCAAGTGCTGCAATTTCAGGCATACATAGACCTGAACTATAATTCGTTTGTCTTATGTACCTTTTTACCTCCCTTGCCACTTCGTCAAGTGCCTTTCTCATTATTCTGAAGTTCTCTTGTGTTGCGTATGTCCCACCAAACCCTTCCGTTGTTGCTCCGTAAGGCACGTAGTCTAGCAAGCTTTGGGCGGTCGACCTGATAACTGCAATGATATCTGCTCCTTGTCTTACTGCGGCCTGTGCTTGTACAACGTCTTCGTATATATTTCCAGTTGCGACGATAACGTATATGTAAGGTTGTGGTGGGTCACCCAGTTCTTCAAGCATTCTTTGCCTTTCTGCTTTTTTCTCGTCAATGATTTTAATTGCTTTGTCAGCTAACTCATCGACAACGCCTTTGATATCATCAATGTTATGCATCGGTAATTTTGTGAGGTCGAGTTTATCAGCAGCAATGGCTTCGGCAATTTCTTGAGGAGTCATACCGGTCTCAAGCACAGCATTACCGATGTATAAGGCAGCACCATTTTCTAAAGCTCCTTTTTCTTTTAGATGGTCAACAACAACGTTTGGTAATGGCACACCTTCTTCGTTAATTCCATCTATTCCAAAGAACCTACAAATGGTCCTTTCAACACTAACAGTTGAGTATTTTTGAACAAAATTAACAACATCAACTGCGATATCTTTTGCCAATTGCCGGGCTTTTTCCACCCTTTTCGGATCTATCCCCAGTTTGCTTTCAAAATGCTCCATCGATTTTCCCCTCCCTGATAGTAGGATCTAATTGTCTTATGTTATTTGTATTCTTCGGAATGTCTGTCCAAGAGTTTCAATGCTTGCGATACTATATCTTTGCTCACGCCTAACAAATCCATCACTCTTATAGCTTCTTTTGGAACTGTCTTTCCATCATCGGGAATGAGTTCATAATCCATCAGTTCTTGTATGTCGTTAACTGATTGGATATTTTTCAGTGCATCTTCCTTTAAACCTTTGACTCTGAAACGTGTATGACATTCAACATCATCAAAGTGAGTAACTATCACTACAAAGCTTTTTGTTTTTTCAAAGCATTTTACAAGTGCGTTAACTATTGCTGTACCTTCGTATGGATTTGTGGTTCTTGCAGGCTCGTCTATCAGTATAAGTGCAGAAGTATTCTGAGAATCTCTGTACGCGCTATCTATTAAAGTTATCTCCGAAGCGAACGAGGAAAGTCCGCTCAATGGTCGCTGAAAATCCTCAGTTACAAGTGCTATGAGTTCCAAAAACGGAAGTTCTGCATGTTTTGCCGGTACAAAAAATCCTAAGAGTGCCATGTATTGAATTAATGCAACAGTTCTTAAGACCACACTTTTACCTGACATATTCGCTCCAACAATCACAGTAACCCCACGCTTAATCGTTACATCAACAGGTTGGTAGCTTTTGCCATGTTTTGCAAGCTCTTCTTTTAATTGGGGGTTAAACATTCCAGTTATTCGTATGTTCTGGAGCTCGTGGTCTTTACTATGTACAATTGGCTTTGAAAGTTCTAACTCTACCGATAGCTTAGCTTTTGCGAGTATGATATCGAGATATTTAATTTTTTGAAGAGCTTTTTCCAATAAATCAGCGAAATTCCAAAGTTTTTTAGATAGCCTTTCTAATACTTCGTTTTCTACACTTCTTTCCTGCTCTGTTAATTGAAGAACAACGTCTTCAATACTTTCTCGTTCTTTTAAATTATCATCCTTTGCATTTTTCTTTTGTAATAACTCTCTTTTCTGTTTCCTGATTTGAGAAAGACGTTCGTCGTAAGCATCGTAAATGTAAAACGTCGGGAGTCTGAGGCGTTCAGGGTCAAGAAGGTCTATTACTTCTTCTAAATCGGGCAATGAAAAACGTTCATGACTAGAAAACACCTGCTGGGTTTTATTTCTGATTTCCTGTGCAACAAGAACGAAATTCTTCAATTCGAACAGTTCTATCTCATCAAGTATTTCGCTGTTTGTTATTTTCTCTATCGTTCTTGAAACATCAAGGATGCATTCTAAATCATGTTCAATATCAGCGATTAATTTAGCTTCACGTTCAATCAAGCGTATGACAAATGCGGTATCATCAAAGTGCTCGAGTATATGCTCGTAAGTCATCGGTTGAATGTGTTTAAAGTATTTTTGTCCCATCTGTGTTTTGGGATTAAGTTTATTTTTAATGTACTCATACCCTGTTAATCTTTCAAAGTCTTCCCTTTTGGGAGGAATTGTTTTAAGTGACATAAGAGAATTCACCCACTTAACTGGTCAAATATTGTTAACTGTTTCTAGTTTCACGTCGATTACAGGAACATCGACATGTTTCTTAAGCTCTTTGATAATTTCATGTGAATTTAATACATACCCTGTTGGGGAAAACGGGTTAACAGTGATACCTATTATGTTTGCACGTTTCAGTACTCTTATTGTCGGCTTGTATTTTATATAGTTTTCATACGAAACAAAAATCTTCGTGAAATCTCTAACTATTACTTCATCAACGCTCTTGGTGCTTACAAATCTCAAGACGTTATCGGTAAGTGCCCCGGGAATGTATATTTTTTTAGTATTGGCATCTAAACTCGTATCAAAGATTTTATTAAGCTGGAGTGCGGACTCTATACCCAAATCTTTCCAATCTCCATCTTGAAATACGTGAACGGTATTGGCCAGCGCCAATTTTTCTTTGTCTTCCATGCTTACTTCAGGCAACTGGCAGAGTGTGTAAATGTATCGGGTATGTTTTACTATTTCTCTTTTATCCAAAGAATAGGCTGCGCCAGTTGCAAGAACTATACCATCGGCGATAAAAGGTGTTGCCTGACTAAAGCGAGAAAGCGCACCATCGATGATAACAATGTCTGAATGCTCTTTCAACAATCTTACAGTCTCTTCCATCCACACAGCTGTTGGTGGTCCTGAAAGTACGACTTTTCCCGGCTCTAATGCTTTTGCGATGATAACACGTCCAGTTGGCGTATGTTGCTGTGAAATATGTATGATTTCTGAAAGCACTGTTTTTCTTTTGAAAAATAGTTCGGTTGTTGTGTATACAAAACCGTAATCTACATATACAGATGGTTTAAACGTGCCGAAAACTAAATCTTTTTCCTCTCCATCTGTACCTATGGATGTTAGTGCCAATCTTTTTTGAGGGCTTACATGCTTTACAATAAAGTTCAGCGTTTCTGTTTTGCCTGTGTTCTTTTCAAGCCCTATGATAGCAATGACTTTCCTTTTTAGGATTTCGTTAATGAGCTTTTCAAAATCACTTCCGCTTTCTACTTTTTCTATTCCAGCCATATTATCTCAAATCTTTACCAGTGCCTCACCTTCGATAGCATTTTCACCATTTTCTTTTACAACGTAGGTTTCCAATAGTACTCTTCGTTTTTCTCTATCGATTTCTTTGACTATAAGCTTTACAGTGACCTCTTCTCCGATGTAAACAGGTCTTTTAAACTTGGCATTTTGCATTAAGTAAATTGTCCCTGCGCCTGGGAATTCCATACCGAGGACAGATGAGATAATTCCAAGTGATAGAATGCCGTGCGCTATCCTCCCACCGAAGATGGTATTCTTGGCGTATTCTTCGTCAAGATGCACAGGGTTTTTATCACCTGTAGCTTCGGCAAAGAGCTTAACCATCTCATCTGTTACAATTCTCTTCACTTCGTAAACCTGACCAACGTAAATATCATCAATGTTCATTCTCCTTGCCTCCTTTTTTCTCTTTCCATTCCTTAATCCTTTCATGTCTTTCAAGATGTGCCGGTTCGATACTTATCTTTTTGTCTGTAAATAGGCTAGCAACACCCGAGAATTTGTATTTTGCCCTGTATTCTGAGTCATCAACATCACTAGTGGTATCTTCAGGTTCGTGGTAAGCAACGATGACACCTTCGTAGTTTCTCAGTATAACCGTGTGGTCGGACATGGATATGACGTAGTTTGGCATAACTCTTATCTTTCCACCGCCAGCTGGTGCATCAACAACAAAAGAAGGAACACAAAAGCCGGATGTGTGACCTATAAGCGCTTCCATTATTTCTAAACCTTTCTTTATAGAGGTTCTGAAATGTGTTAATCCCATAGATAGATCGCATTGGTAAATATAGTATGGTCTGACCCTTATTTTTACAAGCTGGTGAACCAGCTCCATCATAATGTATGGGCTGTCGTTGACACCTCTCAAAAGCACGGTTTGGTTACCCAACGGTATACCTGCATCAGCCAACATCTCACATGCCCTTGATGATTCAGGTGTTATCTCTTTTGGGTGGTTAAAGTGTGTATTTAACCAAATTGGATGATACTTTTTAAGCATGTTAGTTAATTCTGGAGTCACGATTTGTGGTAAGACAACAGGTGCTCTTGTTCCTATCCTTATTATCTCAACGTGTTTGATTTTTCTGAGCTCTTTAAGAATGTATTCAAGCATCTCAATTCCAACCAGTAGGGCATCGCCACCGGACAAAAGCACATCTCTTACCTGAGGTGTTTCTCTGATGTATTCAATCATGGCATCGATTTCCTGCTTTGTTCTTGCCCGGTCGTGTTGACCCGCGAATCTTCGACGTGTACAGTGTCTACAGTACATTGAGCACATATCGGTAATAAGCATCAAAACTCTGTCAGGATACCTGTGAGTAAGCCCAGGTACTGGTGAATCCTCGTCTTCGTGGAGCGGGTCTGTCATGTCCCATGGGGATACGTAAAGTTCTTTTACAGTTGGAACGGCTTGGCGTCTTATTGGACACTTTGGATTATCTGGGTCCATTAAACTTGCGTAATACGGTGTTATCGCCATTCTCAGGGTTTTCAAAGCGTTCCTTACACCTTCTTCTTCTTCGGGTGTAAGGTTTATAACCTGCTTCAATGTGTCGACATCCATTATCCTGTTTCTTAGTTGCCATTTCCAGTCGTTCCATTCTTCTTCCGTAACGTTTCTCCAAAGTGGAATTTCTTTAAAATGTCTCGCCATCTTTAGGATACCTCCCATCATGTTAGACATACAATTTCTCAAATAGTTCTCTTATCTTCTTCGATTCCCTGAGTATATTCAAGGCCACTTCTGCATGACCTTTCGTGTAACCGTTTCCTATTATCATCGTCACATCTTTCCCTACACCTTCAGCACCGAGTGCAGCTCTTGTGAAAGATGTTGCCATGCTGAAGAAGTAAACAATACCTTCATCTTTTGTGATAAGAATTGAGGACATCTCGGTAGCTGGCACATTAACGTTGTTGATTACTACATCACAGTACTGCCCACCGGTAACTTCCATGACTTTCTGATAAACTTCAACTGGCTTTGTAGCATCCGCTATGATAACATGGTGTGCAAGACCGAGCTCTTCTACCCTTTTTGCGTTTTCTGGTGAGTATTCGACAACTATGACCTTCCCATCTTTACCAGCAGCTTTCATCGCCTCATACGCGCAAAGCACACCTGATTTTCCACCGCCACCAATAATACAGACTGTCATCCCTGGTTTGACCAACTTGCGTGTTTGAGCTGGAGCACCTGCTACGTCTAAAACTGCTAACGCGAGCTTTTCTGGTATATCATCAGGCAACTTAGCGTAAATACCACTTTCAAATAAGATCGCTTTACCTTCTATGTCCACTTGGTCGGTATCAACATTTACATTAAGTATCTTATCTATCCTCAAAGGAGTGAGCGATAAGGAAACGAGTGTTGCTATCTTATCTCCAACCTTTAGGTCTGTTGGAAAGTCTGGACCTATTTCTTCAACAACACCTATCAACATACCACCTGAACCTGTCACTGGGTTTTGCAATTTTCCACGTTCGGCAACGATTTTTAATATAGTATCCTTGATACATTCCACATTTCCATGGCATGATTCTTTAATTTGCGTGAAACTAGCGGAATCTACGTTTAGGGTTTTGACATCTATTAGGAGTTCGTTAGTGTAGATTTCCATTGTGTTATCAATTTTTGTTGCTGCTTGAGGAAGAGTCCCTTTTGGTTCAATAACCCTGTGTGTTCCAAATGGACATCCTTTAATGTTTTTCATACTGATACCTCCTGAAAAATCTATTCGTTTATTGTTTCTTAATACCCAATATTCTTCTTGCTTCATCAGGTGTGGCGATTTCTCTATCAACTTCTCTTGCTATCCTTACTATCCTTTCAACGAGTTGTGCATTGCTTTTTGCAAGTTCGCCTTTCCTGTAATAGATGTTGTCCTCAAAACCTACCCTTACGTGTCCACCCATAACTATTGCATGGACAGCTAGTGGAAGTTCGTACCTACCAATCCCCGCCACCGACCATGTGCAACCCTCTGGTATTTTTTTGACTAAGAACAACAAATCCTCGATAGTTCCAGTCATTGCACCAGGAACCCCCAAAACAAAATCAAAATGGAGCGGCAGTTCCAACAATCCCTTTTTAACAAGCCTCAAAGCATTTTCTATCATCCCTGGTTCGAATATTTCTATCTCCGGTTTGATGCCTTTTTCTTTCATAGTCTTGGCAAGTAATTCCATGAAAGATGGAGAGTTCATGAATACATCGTTTCCAAAGTTGCAAGAACCAGCAGAAAGCGTAGCCATTTCTGGCATAGCATCTAAACATTGGATTCGCTCTTCAGGTGTGTGCCACACAGCTCCACCCGTTGAAAACTGTATGATTATGTCACATTTTTCTTGGATTTTTCGTTTAATCTCGGCATAAACTTCCTTTGACTGAGTGGGAGTCCCATCCGGTAATCTTGCATGTATATGTGCAATAGATGCTCCAGCCTGCCAGCATCTGTAAACTTCTTCTGCAATTTCATCTGGTGTTATTGGCAGGTTAGGTTGTTGTTCTCTTGTTACTTCTGCTCCCGTGACTGCGACTGTAATAATTAACTTTTCCATAGGTTTTCACCTCACAAATTACCAAATTGCTGATACAGTCTTTGACTTACTTTATCATTCTTCGTGGTTGTATCTCTGTTTATCTTTTGGAACAACACAGGTTCCGCTCGCTTTACAGACAAGAATCGGTTCATCCAAAACTTCAGCTGCACTATCGTTTATATCCGGTCTGGAATGAATGACCTTGTAGGCCTCAAACTTCATCTTTCTTGAAGTGCGACCAACCTCCACAATTTCCCCATATGCCTCGATATAGTCACCGGCAAAAACAGGTGCGAGAAACTCTACGTTGTCATACGCTCTGAAAAGTCCCTCATCCCCATCGTATCTGATTAAGAGTTCAGTAGCCACGTCTCCAAAAAGCTGCAAAATTCTTGCACCGTCAACTAAGTTTCCTCCATAGTGTGCATCTGCTTGGCTCATACGAACTCTAATCATTGCCTTTGGCAACCGTGAATTTTTTGCATTTTCCATTTTTTCTCATCCTCCACAGCAAATCTTGGATTAAAACTTCTTTAACTTTTCGGAGACTATCAATTTCGCTTCTGTCAATTTAAGTACTTCTTCAAGTGTCGTTTCTTCGGCTATTTCTTCAAGCACGAGTCCTTCGTCGGTTGGTCTTATAACGGCAAGTTCTGTCACAATGAGGTCAACTCGTCGGATGGAAGTTAATGGTAATGTGCACTTTTTAACTATTTTTGGTTCGCCTTTTGCTGTGTGGGTCATAGCAACGATAACTCGTTTTGCGCCTGTAACTAAGTCCATTGCACCACCCATTCCTGGTATCATCTTGCCCGGTATCATCCAATTTGCAAGGTGACCTTCTTCATCAACCTGAAGGCCCCCAAGAACAGTTACATCCAAATGGCCACCACGAATCATTGCAAATGAAAATGCACTATCGAAGGTCATTGCTCCTGGTTGTGCGGTAACAAACCCTGCTCCTGCATTTGTCAAATCTTTATTCTCAAAACCTTTCTCCGGTTCCGGTCCCATTCCAATTATTCCATTCTCACTTTGGAAAAAGATATGCACGCCTTTTGGTATATAATTAGCTACAAGTGTTGGGAGTCCAATACCAAGGTTTACAAGGTCCCCTTCTTTTAATTCTTGAGCAACTCTTTTTGCTATCTTTTCTTTTGGGTCAACTGGCATATCACTTCACCCCCTGAGAAACTACGACGTAATCTACAAGAACTCCAGGTGTTCTTATCTCATTGGGTGCCAAGACTCCGACGGGCACGATCTCTTCAACTTCGACAATCACAATTTCAGCAGCCATGGCCATCAGCGGGTTGAAATTCTCGGCTGTAAAGTTGTAAACAAGGTTGCCGTAATAGTCACACTTCTTGGCTTTTATTAGTGCAATATCGGCTTTTAAGGGCAATTCAAGCAAATATTTCTTCCCTTCAATTTCAATAACATGCTTGCCATTTTCAACCACAGTTCCTACGCCGGTAGGTGTAAGTATACCTCCAAGGCCAGCACCACCTGCTCTAATACGTTCTGCCAAAGTGCCCTGCGGAACAAGCTCCACTTCCAACTCTCCTGCTATCATTTGCCTCTGCGTTTCTGGGTTCGTTCCTATGTGTGAGACTATTACCTTCTTGCACAGCTTGTTTTTAACAAGTTTTCCAACTCCGCGGTCTTCAAAAGCGGTATCGTTGGCTATTACTGTGAGATTTCCAATACCTTTTTCGACGATTTTGTCTATTATCCCTTCTGGAGTGCCTACTCCTAGGAATCCTCCAATCATAACAGTGTTACCAGGTTTAACAAACTCAACAGCTTCGTCAAAGGATATTACCTTCAAGTTCACTCCCCCCTTCCAAAACACTAGGTGCTAATTTTCCCAATATTCAGTATATCATTTATAAGAAGCTCTTTCTAACGTTGGAAACTAGAAATTTCTAATGCATACTCAAGGAAGAAAGAGATTTCCAAAGGAAAGGAAGAAAAAGAGTAGTTGTAAACGCTTAGGAAAAATCGGTTTCAACTTAGCAGAGGTTTAAGGTACTGTTTGTAACGGTGGCTATCAAAAAAAGCAGAAGTTAGGAAAAGAGCGAGTCATCACAGCAGCATATGCTATATATGCTATAATTAATATTGAAAGAAGGTAGCTCAGTAATTGGGCCTGCATGTAAAAAAATGTGCAATTAGAAGAGGTGAGAAAATGGATAAAATAAAGCACATTGGCAATTATTTATTGAAAGAAATTGATGGTGTTTGGGTTTCTCAATCTCCATTACTCAGCCAGTTTCCTGAACTTGTACATTATGTAACTACCAGAAAAATTACGCGCAATGAAGAACATAACGCTTTTTCTGAGCTGAACTTGGCTATCAGCTGTGAGGATTTTCCAAAGCATTTTGAGTTCTTTGCAAAAAAGGTGAAAATCAATCCTGAAAGATGTGTATTTTCACACCAAGTCCATAGCAAAAACGTCAAGGTTGTGACAAGTGAAGACATAGGAAAACCATACTGGAATAGAAAACTTCGAGAAGTTGATGGATTGATAACGAATGAGAAAGGGCTTTTTCTTGTCACCACATACGCTGATTGTATGCCTATCATTGCATACGACCCAGTAAAACGAGTTGTAGGGGTTGCACACTCTGGTTGGAGAGGTACTTTATTGGAAATTGCAAAAGAGATGATATTAAGAATGAATGAAGAATTTGGTAGTGAACCCTCAGAAATTTTTGTGTCTATTGGTCCATCAATTGGTCCAAATAGTTTTGAAGTTGGGCCAGAAGTGGCTACCGAATTTTTAATGAAGTTTGGAAGAGAGGTTGTCAAAGAAGTTGAAGAAAAGATATATGTGGACCTGTGGAAAGCAGTTCAGTTAACATTAAATTCTGTAGGGGTTTTCAGGATAGAATTCTCGAACGTGGATACATACAAACATACGGAGTTTTTCTATTCTTACCGAAGAGAAAAGACAAAAAAGCGATTTGCTGCCGTTGTTGGGTTAGCTGAGTAATTAATTTTAAGGAGGCTCAAAAATGATGAAGCATACCATTAGAAGTGCTCAGGAAAAAAGTCCGAGACTGCTTTTTGGTGATACTTTGACAATTTTATTTTTCGTGATACTTGCGATCCTTTTGTTAAACGATAAGACAAGAACTATATACGTAAATTTGAACTCATCACATCCTTACATCTTGGGTTTTTTGAAAGTTGGGATTTTAGCTACATTCGGCGAGATTTTATCGTTAAGAATATCGAAAGGAAAGTACTCAACACCGGTGGGTGTAATTTATAGGTTTATCGTATGGGGGTTTTTGGGCGTAGTGTTTGTTACTGTCTTTGAACTTTTCTTCTCAGGAACAAAAGCACTACTGGAAAAGCAATTGCTTCCTTATACCAACAATGCAAGAACTTTCTTTCAAGCTTTTTATACGAGCGTTCTTATGAATCTAATCTTTGCTCCTACATTCATGGCATTTCACAGAATCACAGATGCGTACATAGACCTTGGCAACGGCAATTTGAAGAAAATATTCACCACAAAATTCGATGATGTTCTAAATGCTATTGATTGGAGGTTTTTTGTGAAGTTTGTGCTTGGGAAAACTATCCCGTTCTTCTGGATCCCAGCTCACACAGTGACATTCTTACTACCTTCCAACTACAGGGTTTTAGTTGCTGCTTTGCTTTCTGTGTTCCTTGGCATTTTGCTTTCCTTTAAGAAACGTTCAGTTAAACTTGCAGAAGTTAAATAAGAAATCCCTGTTGAAAAATTATTTGATAAGTTTAAGTCGTTCAATAACCTCCTGGCTTGTGGAGACAACAACGAATCCATGAGCCAGGTTTTTCAATGATGCGTAATGGTACCACTCGTCTTTGTCCCACAAACAATCTTCGACCATTACAATTTCGTATCCCTTAATAAATCCGGAACGTGCTGTTGTTTCACAACAAAGATGGGTCATAACACCGGTGATAATGAGCTGATCAACTGATTCTGCCTTGAGAATATCCCCAAGTTCTGTCATGTAAAACGCATCGTAGGTATCTTTGTAAATTACAACGTCAACCAGCTCCTGCTCTATTGCAAGTTTAGCCCATACGTCTTCCACAGCGTTCCCCCACCATCGCTTCATATTTTCGCTTCCACCTTTATGTATGGTTGCTATAACAGGTGTACTCACAGAAAGTTCTTCCGACAACTGGCGAATTTGTTTAAGAAATGTGCGAATATTCTCTTTTACTCTCTCACTACCTCTGAGAAAGGCTGGTGAAGACTCAGAAAAAAAGTATTCTTGAACATCAATAACCAAAATCGCAGGTTTTGAAATCTTTAGGGGATGGCGCATCCTTTCAAGGTAGAACATAAGAGAATCTGACACTCCTCTCAAGCAGTCTTTACTTTTAATTTACCGTTCAACAAATATCTCTATTTTTATACCGTTGTCATCTTCAAAAACTTCAAACTTTTTCATATTCGGAGCAATGATGAATATATCTTGCAAATTTCCTACACTTGTCGCAAGTGCTGAATAATAACGCAGTTCTGGATGGTCTTTTATTTTGGAAATTTTCCTTAATTCAGTTAACATTTCATCTTTGACATTCATTCGAGCTTCTAACACTATGTAAAAACTTCTTTCCAAAGTTACAATTTCTGTGGAAACAACATGGGCACCGTTTTTTAAAAGGTAGTAGGTCATTTCGTTAACAACAGACACTATCAATTTTTCAAATTCCATGCTTATCACTCCTCATTTTTTCCTTTCGTTCGTTCCAAAAATATATTTCTCATATTCCTAAAAGCCTCTATTATAGGTAATAGGAACATGGCAACGAACCCTCCAGAAAAGCCATTATTATATAGATTCATTCCGAAATGTAGACTACCAACATTGATAACCAAAGCGCTATGCAAGTAACCTGCGACAACTCCCCACAAAAAGCCGAACTCTCCAGCAATCGGTGCAAGAGTAGTTCCAAACAGAACAGCTAGAACCATAGCCGGGCTATTAAAAGGTTGCGAATTCGTTAGAGCTCCTATAATAACTCCTACTGCCACAGGCAAAACATTTTTGGGATGTTTTCCAAGAGCTCCAAAACCAGCAAGTGTCATAATACCACCTATCGTGGGACCATTGAGCTTTGAACCTACTGCGAGAACATAAATGGTGCCACACAATCCAAGAATTCCGACATTCATAAGAGTTACTGCTTCGTTCTCCAGCAACACAAAATCAGTTAGAAGTTTTCCTGAGTACTTGAGTATGTTTTTGTAACTGGTTAATTTCCAACCGTTCAACTTGAATCCAAAAAGAAAAATGGTAAAGAACAAAGAAAATAAGAAAAGAGCTAATAAAAGTTGATTTCTTTCATGCCATATCAACCTTGGTTCCGGGTGAAGATCATATGCTCTCAAAAGTGCACCTATGAACATTCCTAGAAATCCTGCCGTGAAACCAACGTTATACAAATTGTACCCTTTGTGAAGTGTTAACGCAAAGCTTGCAATAGGTGGTAGAAAAAAACCTATAAACAAAACTATCACAATCCCTAATATGTTAAATTCGTTACCAAATACCAGATGAGTGGTTATTGGAGCCAGTGCGGTTCCAAAAAATGCCACATATAGATACGTCCTGAGATTTTCGCCTACCATTAACGTATAGAGAAAAACACCAGTTACTATTGGCCAAACGTTGAATAAATTTTTTCCAAATAGGGCAAAACCACCAATTGTCATAATAGCAGCAATTGAAACACCAGTAGGATCAACCCTTAGTAATTTGAGAAGCAATGTAAATAAAAGCATAAGTAAACCGCTGTTAAAGAATGCTCCACCAACTCCAGCAATTTCTACATAATCCGTTATCAAGTAATCAGGCGATTTGATGATTGTGGCAATTTGTGATGGTATGCTGACGTTACCAATAACTAATCCAAATGCTATGAAAAAAACTGACATAAAGAACAGGAATTTATAAATCACAAGGCACCCTCCTTTTTAAAAGGTCAGATGTATATCAGAATAAATTGTATCATAAGCTGTATAATTTTCGACGAATTACTCTTAAGCAATTGATTGACTGAACCCAAGTAACGATAAAAAACAGGGGAACTTTCTCCCCTGTTTGCAAGAAGCTAAGATTTTTTATACCGATTTGGTTGAAAAATTTAATCCCTAGCTTCTGCTATTTTAAAATTTCCATCGTGCCCCTCATCCTTCAGAAAACCAACTCCGAGGTATACAACCCATGTATCTGCATAATCTAATGCGAATTCAACGATACTTGTTGTGATAAATATCTGGAGATATGTCTTAAAGTCCACAATACCTAGGAATGCAATAGTTACAAATATCAGGTTATCAACAATCTGTCCTATTTTTGTTGCAACGTTGTTTCTCAGCCACAACTTCGTTCTTCCTTTAAGCGTGTGATGTATCCATACCGCTGTATAACCAGAAAGTATGAATGCTGTCCAGCTTGCAAATGCTATCCTAGGAGTTACCGCAAAAACTTGTGATAAGTAACTCTGAGCAAAATCATTTTGCGAAGGAAGATAACTTGTGTAAACCAAACCAAGCAAAACAAAAGCAAGTTGTGCAAAGAAACCGGTCCAAACAGCTTTTTTTCCTTCTTCTTTGCCATATACTTCTGTCAAAATAGAATAAATAACAAACGCCATACCCATACTCATGTTTGCCGCCGTCATTTCAATTCCAAACAATTTGAAGAGTTTTGCAACACCGAGGTTGGATGCAATAATAAGAGTAGCAAGTGCTACGTAAGCACCTTCTTTTTTCATAAACCTCAGTGCCAACAAAATTATCATGGCCGAAAGTATGTATTCTAAGAATAACACAAAAAAGTTAAACATAACCAAACCTCCTTTAAACTTTTCTGTTGAATTTTTTAAGAAACACTAAGTCACTATTCCTCTCCCAACGCTTCGCTTAAGGTGTTATAGATTTTTATAATTCTCTTTAACTCTCCTTTCTTTGGTACGACAATCATTGTTCATTTCCGTAATACTAGAGCCAGCGGTGACATTATAGCATATACACCATATAAATCGCTATGCTAGTGGTAAATAAAACTAACAGGGCGACAAAAAATGTTTCCCTGACAAATATTTTGTTGTTCATTTCTATTCCATAAAATTTTAGTATTCTGGACCACATAACACCTGCTAAAGCACCTATCAATGTTATGTTTCCACCGATGTTCGAACCTACAATTAAGCTCATTGCGTAGTTTATCGGCTTTTTATAAAACGCTTGAGCAAAGAATATTGTCATAGGTTGGTTTATCATAACGTTTGCAGCAAAAGCCGTAGTAAAGGTTGTGATAATCGTTGCAATTAACTCGTTTTGAAAGTTAAAGAGTGAACCAACGTACCTTGTTATGCCAAACCGGGTAAAAATATGAACAAACACAAAGAAAGTCAGCACCAGTGGCAACATCTTCCATGGAACTCTTTTCACCGTGTCAAACAAAAATGTGAGATTATACTCGAATCCTCCAATTTCAACAACGATTTCATCTCTTTCAGAAAGCACATCTGAAAAAGCAGTATTCAGCAGAAGATATATACCAGAAAATAGCAAAATTGATTTCCAAAGTTGCAGACCTATCAAATCTCCAATGGCTATGGTGATAAAGAATAATACAAAAAAGCCAGTCGATAGAAAAGTGTATTTCGTGTCTTTAATGAAACTTTGAAGTTCTACCCTACTATTTTCGCGAATGAATGCAATATTCAGCTTTCCTGGTAAAATGTTTCTATACTTGAAATAAAAACCGAAAAATGAAGTGAGTATAGCCACAATTGTTGGAAAGAACATCAGCTTTGCATATTCCATAAAGTTAAGCGAATAGGCTTGTGCAACCACAACATTAGTTGGGTTTCCTATGTAAAAAAACATACTCCAAGTATTCGAAGCAAAGAAAACAGCTATCAAATAAGGCATAGGGTTTATATTTGTATACTGGCTTATATAAACTATGATAGGTGTCAGTGTCAAGGTTACGATGTCATTTGACGTGAATACGGTAAGGATACCTGCAAGAAGAACAAGATTTATGAACAACCTTTTTCCATTCTTTGAAACGCTCGCAAATTTATAAGCGATGAGCTTAAGCACACCTGAGGCATCAAGGGAACCACATATGTAAGCAGAGCCAAAGAAAATGATAAGTATCTGCCAGGGAACTATATTCATTTGAGGCATTATAGCAGATTTTATCGTTGTAAGAGACGCTATCCCTGAAGCCAGCAACAATCCAAGCACGCCCAAAGAAACCCTAGCATAGTCTAATACAACTTTTTTGTTTTTTACCACAACTTCCGGTTCTTTAATAACAAGATAAACGGTAGCAAAGAACAAGTGGATAGTGATAATCGTAGCTATCATTCAGACCACCTGTTGCAGAGGAAAAGCTACATAAGAAGCCCTTTGATTATCAATTCGGTTGCCTCTTCTTCTGTTAATCCTTTAGCCATGAGAGTTTCTAATTGCTTTTCACTCACACGTCCTATGGAGGCTTCGTGGGTTAACTCTGCAAGGTCGTTTGTGATTTTCAAAATAGGTGTGGTCGCTACTACGACTTTTTCTCCTTTTGTGATTTCCTCACACGAGATATGAGCTCTTGAATAAGGTGCATTTCCATATGCCTCGTTCAAAACATTAACCTTACTTTCATCAAGTCCAACAACGACCGTTTTAGCGAGTCCTCTTGCCTTTTCACCATCGAGATGAATTGTTTCATTTATATCAACCTCATCGTTCTTCGAAGCTTTTACCTTACTGACAAGTTCACCTACAGCATTGTCCTTCAAAGTGAGGTTCATCTTTACTTCCAGCTTGCCAACCCTGGTTTTTGTGAGATGAAATGTGTTTCTATAAACTCCTCCATTTTCGACTACCGCATTTGTTATCGTTTTCAACGTTATCGTCCCCGCATCGCTATGGTAATGTTCATCGTTGTATTCCATAACAGCTCCGTCTTCAACAATAACGTTAGACGTTGCCTCGTGTGTAAATTCTTCAGCTTGGGGGAAAACGCAGTGTGCAGTGAATTTGACTTTGGCGTTCCTTTTTACCCTGATATTGAATATAACACGTTGATATCCTTTCTTCTCTAGATAACCTGTGCACACATGTACAGGAAAAGGAATTTGAGTGTTCTCCTCGATTTCCATATCAACTTGTACGCCATTCTCCAACGTTGTCGGAACTAGCTTCAAACCTGGAACATTGTTTAGACCTATAACTCTATTGCCACTAATTATGATTGAAGCAATACGCTTATCCATAAAATTAGATGCATCAGTTCCAAGTTTTTCCGCAGTCTTTACAATGGCTTCAAATTCTCTTTTTACGTCCATAATTTCATCCCCTTACTTTCTAAGTTCGTTAATTTCAGGAATATTCGGATGAGCACATGTTTCGCAGGTGTTACGAAATGCATTCAGAACATCCTCTGTTTTACCATGCATAAGCACCTTTCCTGCACAAATTAGGTATCCATAATCCGTGTTATAGGCCATTTCCTCTCTATGGGTTATAATTATTGGAGTCCCACCGTATTGAGCAATGTAGTTGACGACATCGTTAATTATGCTCAAACTCATCAAATCAATACCCGAATCCGGCTCGTCAAGAATCGCGTACTTTGGTTTTAGTAGAATTATGGAAGCAAGTTCTACGCGTTTCCTTTCCCCTCCACTGAGAGTTTTATCAACAAATCTCTTCAAGTAAAGATTTGGATTGAGACCTACAAACTCCATAGCTTCAGCTACTTCACTTTTTTGAACCGACAATTTCCCTCCGAGCGTCAAGTAGTTTTCGATAGTCATTCCTTCGAATCTTGCGGGTTCTTGCCACATTAATGTAATTCCAAGCTTTGCCCTCTCTGTTACTGGCAAGTCTGTAATATCCTTTCCATTAAGTAAAATCTTTCCTTTGTAAGGCTTGTACGAACTCAGCCCCATTATAACGTACCCAATAGTACTCTTACCTGCACCGTTAGTCCCTATTACAGCATATTTGTATCCAGGTAGGAACTTCATACTCACATTACTCAATATCTCTTTCTCATTTGTTTTGTATGATACCTCAACCAGCTCTAACATCTTTTTCACCTCGTTTGAATTTTCTGTTATATTCCACCTTAATTATTTTACCATCCCTTAGTTCGGCTAAAATCGGTATGTAATCCACCTTTTGGCAGAATTCTAAATCTTTGTCAAAACCTAACTGAGAAAGTTTTTTTGCGTGTTCACCTGAGAAATTCGGTTTTTTAAGAGCATGCCATAGTTTCATTGCTATTTTAGAACTGTCAGATAAATAATGAGCACGGTTCTTGGTAAGTTTTGAGATAATCGCTCCTGCAACTTGTGTATCTTCGTAAGAAATCTCACCGTTGTTGCCTGCGCAAACGATAGCAAT
Organism: Fervidobacterium pennivorans DSM 9078; assembly: GCF_000235405.2. Lineage (NCBI taxonomy): Bacteria > Thermotogati > Thermotogota > Thermotogae > Thermotogales > Fervidobacteriaceae > Fervidobacterium > Fervidobacterium pennivorans. The sequence continues at coordinate 561,242 of NC_017095.1, read as the reverse complement.
GTTTGTTGAAGAATCATAACCGGCTAATTCGTGCACAACAGTAGTTAAATTTAGAAAAGATGCTATCAAAACTCTCTCAGCCAAATTCGAGGCATGGATTATAGCGTTTGTTCCATTACTTGTGGTAAGAACAATGGTTTTATCCCTAACAACTGCCTCAGCGTACTCTGTAGGTGAGTTTCCAAGTTGAAAGCCTTCTATTCTTTGTCCACCGCGTTCGCCAGCAATTATATATTCTGGATGCCGATGTTTCAACTCCAGAGCTTCTTCAATGTTTGAAACCGGTATAACACTTCTTGCACCATTTGACAGTGCTGTAATTACAGTAGATGTTGCGCGCAGCACATCAATAACAACGGAAACGTTGAATTGTTTGACACACAACTTACGCTGCTCAGTTATCCATTCTTGAGCTTCTCTGGAACTTAGAATTGTATATATCAAAAAAATCACCTCAGAGATAATTATACTCCTCTGAGGTGAGATTAAGTGAAAAATGCTTTGTATCAATTAATCTAAAAAATTAACTTTTCGTAAACTTCGACCTTTCACGTAAAATCTTGGCGAAATCTTCAACAGGCATTGGCTTCCCAAAGTAATAATCCTGGAATAGCCTGTAACCAATCATTGATAACACTTCTAGCTGTTTTTCGTTCTCCACACCTTCTGGTATTGCATCCAAATTAAATGACCGTGCAATATTAAAAATCGCTTCAAGTAATTTTACTGACCGCGAGTCCTCTGGTATTCGCGATACAAAAGACCTGTCTATTTTTATTTTATTCAACGGTAAAAGTGTTAAGTAAGAAAGCGATGAATATCCTGTTCCAAAGTCATCTATACAAAGCTGGCAACCAAAATTCAACAGTTTTTCTATGTTGTCCTTAACTATTTGATTCATCTCTATAAGAATGTTCTCTGTGAACTCAATTACTATTTTTCTTGGATCAATTTTATGAGCTGAAATAATGTCGATAAAGCGGTCAGCCATATTTGGATATCTCAGCTGTACAGGACTCACATTCACATCGATAAAACCTATAGAAGTATCGTTATCAAGTATGAATTCACACACTTGTCTTAGTACTTCTTCGCCAACAGTTATTATCATCCCATTTTCCTCTATAACTCTTATAAAGTCCATTGGCGGAACTACGGAACCATCCTTCTTTACCCAGCGCAATAAGGCTTCAGCTCCAACCACTTCCGAATATGAATTACATATAGGTTGTAAGAAAATCTTTAATTCTCCGTTGTAGACAGCTTCTTTCAGTTCCCTTTCTCTGGCAGCTAATTCTTGGAGCTCATTATCAATAAGGGCACTGTAGTAAACCACACCATCAGTCGATGTTTTCGCACGTGCAAGTGCTAAGTTGAGTTTTCTTAACACGTCCTCCGGGGAATCCATTGAAGTAAAGATGTATATACCGGTTGAGAATCTTATGTCCAAAATTTCTCCATTGATGTTGTAGAACTTCCTAAGTTCTGATTCAAGTTTCCCAACGATGTTTGCCACTGTTACTTTAGCTTGTCTGTAGTCTTTCCCAACTTTTTCAAGCAAAATCCAAAATTCATCTGCGTAGGGCCTAGCTATGGTATCGCCTTCGCGAAGTACGCTCTTCAACCTCCTTGAAATTTCTCTTAGCAAATCATCACCGAAATTATGTCCTCTGGTACTGTTAAACAACGAGAATCCTCTAATATTAATTGCAATAACCGCATTGTAGTCATTTGTGGAAGAAAATTCGATTACGGAACTCAGTTTTCTTATGAAATACTGCCTTGTGTAAAGTCCTGTAAGTGTGTCTTTTTGTAAAATGTTCCTAACCCTGTTCATCGCTTCTCTTTCTGCTTTTAAGTCTGTATACACCGCCTGCATAAATGTTTCTTCCCCCGTTTCCATAGTGGATACGGTAACTCTAACCTCGATTAATGAACCATCTTTTCTTTTCCTGATTGTTTCAACCCTTGATGCTTTTTGTTCGATAGCTAATTTCTGAAGTTTTTCTGGTTCATTTTTCAAATCATCTGGCGCTATCAAGTCACCTATATTTTTCCCCAATACCTCTTCTTTCGTATACCCAAACATCGATAAAAATTGCTTGTTACATTCAATTACCTTTCCTTTTTCATCTAAAATCACAGCTCCATCAGGAATATTCTCGAAAAGAGTTTTGAAATGACTTTGCACTTTTTCAATATCTTTTTTAGAAATGATTTCTGCTGTTACGTCTTTTACAACAACAAGCAACGTTCCGTTCTTCTCATCTTCGATGGTAGAAATCTTCAGATATTTGTTCGCTTCAAAGACTATTTCTCCGCTCCTTTCAATTAAAGCTTGTACGTTCTCATCTTTTCTCCCAACTATAGCTTTTCTATCCAAATTCAAGAGGTGAGCCGCCTTTTCATTAATATCAATAACACGTTCACTACGTTTATCAATCACGATATATCCCTCTTCAGCGTGTTCGTATGCACTGTATCGTGCAGAAAGTAATAGCTTCCTCCACACATAATTTACAGCTAAAAGGTCCAGGAACATTGTTGTATGTGACAATATGAAAGAAAGAAAAGTATAGTTGAAATTCAGAAGATATGCTGTAACCGATCCAAGTGTTCCAAAGGCAAAAGTCAAACCTGCAAGGTACTTCGTTCTCAAGTCGAGTTTCCTACTATTGACTATATAAATAAAAGCGAGCGCGAGTAAAACGACTGAAAAAATAAAATACGTCCAGGGAATGAACCCACCATATGGGCGCATTTTCTCTGAACCGTAAAATTCGGTTCTTATCTCACTCACCCAAAACAACTTGTGAAATTTGTTAGTAGATGCTAAAATTAGGTAAAAAGTCGGTACAGAGTATACAGGTAAAGTCATTCGCTTAGATTTCTGAATACCTGACAAGTCCAAGCTGAAAGACAAGATAGCGACTGGAATATATAGTAAAAGTATGTCTTGAAACCTTTCTAGAAAAAGTATATTAGGCACATCGTACTTGAAAAACTCTATGCCACCGAACAGTAAAACCTGTACAGCTACATAAATAGCAGCTTTAGACACTTTGTAAACTCTTCTATCTAATACATATGCGAAGTTAACGACGGACACCAGCAACCCAGACAACGCCAAAAGTTTGTTCAACACTAAGAGAATATATATCACCTCTTTTGAAAATCGGTAATACACCACTTGGAACCAGTTCTAAAGGTAATTATATCATATCATAATTATTGGGAAAAAGAACGAATTATTGGGAAAAAGAACGGGAAAAAGTACAAAAATAGAATAAAAACAGAGAATCATCCTTGATTTGCTTTTTGGTCATATAGCAGGAGGTGCATGACAAGTGGGACCTTTAGATATTCACAAGCTTTTACAAGGAAAATACAGGATAACCACACCCTTGGAAGTTACTGAAGATAACTTAAAATATCTCTACACACCTGGAGTAGCGGAGGTTGCACTCGAATGTGCAAAAAACCCAGAACATTGCTTTATATATACAAGACGCAAACATACAATAGCGGTTGTAAGTGATGGGAGTGCGGTCCTTGGTCTTGGCAACATAGGTCCTTACGGTGCTTTACCAGTTATGGAAGGAAAAGCTATGCTTTTTAAAGAATTCGGAAATTTGGATGCGTTTCCAATATGTCTTGGCACTCAAAATGTAGAGGAAATAGTAAACATTGTAAAGGCTCTTGAACCTTCTTTTGGAGGAATAAATTTAGAAGACATATCTGCTCCAAGATGTTTTGATATATTAAACCGCCTCGATAGGGAAGTGACTATTCCCATATTTCACGATGACCAACAAGGAACAGCCGTCGTTGTGGTAGCTGGGTTGTTAAATGCTTTGAAATTGGCAGATAAAAGAATATCAGATGTGAAAATTGTAGTAAACGGTATAGGTGCTGCTGGCTACAATATAGTAAAACTTCTTCTCGAATTTGGAGCAAAGAATATTTTTGCTTGTGATATCAACGGTTTATTGAACGAAAAGACATCACTTCATAAATACCATTTGGAAATTGCAAGACTTACAAATCCAAGCAACAGTTCTGCAACTCTTAGAGAGTGTTTGAAGGAAGCTGATGCCTTCATCGGAGTTTCAAAGGGCAATATCTTGACAGGTGAGGATATTAAGCGAATGGCACGGAAGCCTATAATATTTGCTCTTGCTAATCCAACACCCGAAATAGCACCTGAAGTCGCTTATGAAAATGGGGCATTTATAGTTGCGACAGGTCGGTCCGATTATCCAAACCAAGTAAATAACTTACTGGCATTCCCAGGAATCATGCGTGCTGCTGTCGAAAAGCAAAGAAAAATAACACTTTCAATACTTATGAAAGCCGCGCAAGTAATCGCAAAAATGGTTGAACCAGATAGATATATGATTCTTCCAAAGGCGACAGACAAGCGATTACACAATGCATTATATAACGCCTTAATCGAAAGTTTTGAATAAATAAACAGTTAAACGGAGGTGAAGGTACTGTGAAACAAATGGGGTTATTGTTTACTTTACTCGTCATTATGCTTCTGCCTTTTTCTTCTAGTACATTCGGAAACACCGCTGTTTCGAAAGTCTTTGTGTTTCTAAACGTTGAGAATTTTGTCGGAATCGAGTTAAGGATGTCGAATGATTCTTATTCTTATATTTTCGCCGACTTAGGAGTTAACTATGTATCATTTGGTCTTAGATTATCTTCCAAACAGACACAAGGGTTATATGTATCGCCTGGTTTTTATCTACCTTACAGGTCAAATTTAAACCTATTTTTGTCAGTAGGTTACGACTTTCGAATAAGTGGTATAAACTACGTAACGTTTTCTCTTGAAGCTGGCGGAAAAGACTTACTTGATAAACCTAAAAGCTTTATCAATTTTGCAATTTATTTGCCTTTCTAGGATGAATAACCTTTGAAAACTAGGGGGGGATTTGAATATGGCAAACGTAACAGGTTTGATACCAGCAGCTGTAAATGCCGTTGCCGTTGTTCTTGGTAGTTCTATTGGTTTCTTCTTTAGGAAAGGTATATCGGAAAGATACAAGAAAGTCTTATTTATAGCCGTTGGTTTATCGACGATTGGAATAGGTTCAAAGATGATTCTAGGTGCAAATAATTTTTTAATAGTATTGTTTTCCATGGTTCTGGGTGGTGTGTTCGGCGAATTTTTTAATATAGAAGGCAAGTTAAAAGCAATTGGAGATAACATCAAAGAAGGCGATTTTTCAACTGGATTTGTGACTTCTTCACTGTTGTTCCTTGTAGGACCTATGACAATTGTTGGTTCCATAACTGCAGGTCTCAAAGGTGATGGCAGTCTTATTTACACAAAGTCACTGCTTGACTTTGTCTCGTCTATCGTTCTTTCGTCAACCTATGGGCTTGGAGTGATGCTCTCCGCTGTCAGTGTGTTGGTAGTCCAAGGTGGAATAACACTCTTTGCAGGACTACTAACCTTTTTGACAGACCCGATGTATCTAAATGACCTTGTTGCAGCCGGTGGTTTGATGGTCTTTGGAATAGGTCTGAGGATACTTGAGATAAAAGATACGAAGGTGGGGAATTACTTACCGGCACTTTTGGTTTCCCCGATACTTACGTTTCTAACAATGCTCTTTAAACAATGAAATATAACAAGCCCCCTGGACCAGGGGGCTTTAAGCTAACTTATTGGAAACCTATTATTCTTATTCTTCTACAACAACGTCGGTGGAACCTTCCCAAAGACCGTGGAGATTACAGTAGGATAAGGCTATTAGCTTTGATGTTTTCTCAAGTCTTATTTTGACTTTGACGATGGGTTCTTCGAGCGTTGGTGAGAATTCGTATCTTCCAATTCTCAATATGTATGGTGCGCCTTCTGGCATTGCATAAAGTTCTATCCAGGCAATATGGTGTTCAACTGTGTTTGGGTGCGGAATTTCTTTTCCCACAGATACTTCAGCTTCAAACCATTCGCCTTTCTTGACCTTGTCTGGAGCACAGATTACAGGGACGTGCTTTTCACCTTTAAAATCTCCTGATTTCACAAAATCACCTATCATTTTTTAACCCCCTTTCATGGGTTCCATAGGTGTGAAGATTTAAAATTCAACAAATGCTGATTTTGGAGCACCACACACTGGGCACTTTTCTGGTGCCTCTTCTTCAGTTGTATAACCACACACTGAACAAATGTAGATTTTCTCAGCTTCATAGTCCTTTCCTGCGTTTACAAGCTCAAGCGCTTTCTTATACATTTCAGCGTGAATTTTTTCCGCCTCCAACGCATAGTATGTGCTGATTTGTGCTTCTTTTTCCCCTTGCAACTTCGCTGTTTCGTTGTAAACAGGATACATTTCCTCTACTTCGAATGTTTCACCTGCAATACAGGACTGGATGTTGACTGGATTATCTCCCAACTTCTTGAGCGCTTTGAAGTGGTTTCTAGCATGAACGAATTCTGCATAAGCAATGGCTTTAAAGAGCTTTGCTAACTTCTTAAATCCGGATTTTTCAGCCTCATCTGCAAAAATGAGATACTTCATGTGTGCCATGGACTCGCCCGCAAATGCATCTTCAAGGAACTTTTTCGTCATATCCCTCATGTTCACACCTCCCCTTGAATTTTTGATAATGTTAACTAAAAGTATTGAAACTTTCCAAAAACCGCATTATCCTTATAAAGAGGGGACACCCCCCAACCAACTCTCGACAAAGGAGGTATCCCGATATGAACAACTCAACGCTCTCTTGTCCAAAATGCGGTTCCACCAGCTTATACAAAAACGGTCATGACAAATACGGTAACCAACAATTCCTTTGCAAACTCTGCCATCATTCTTTCAAACTCTCCCATTCTCAAAAACGCAAAAACTTCCCTTTCCCTTATCCCAAATGCACTTCTTGTGGTAAATCTATGCAAATTTACAAAGTCCGTCGCTCTTTCGTTGTCTTCCGTTGTAGAGCTTGTCGTACCAAAGATAGAGTACCTTTTAACCTCCCCGAACCAGTCACCCTTATTCCTGAGAAATTTAAATATTTCCGCTTCCCTATCTTTTTCGTCTTAAAGGCTTTTGTTTTGTATATGAAACACAATATGTCTTATCGCTCTCTTGCTCATTCTCTTAATATCAAAGTATCTCATGTCACCATATACAAATGGGTTATTAAATTGTGTACTTTATTCTCTGTACTTTTTCCAACATTTACCATCGAAAATGTTTTCTCAGTTCATGCTGATGAAACTGTTCTTGTGTTCAAAGAACAAAAGTACTATGTTTGGCTATTAGTTGATCACGAAACTAACTTAATTCTTTGTTGGCATGTCTCAAAGTATCGTGATATGGGACAAGTCAAAGTATTGCTCGAGAAGTTCTTTGGTAATTCAAAACCTAGAAACATTGAACTTATTACTGATGGACTTGGTGCATATGAAAGTGCAGTAAAGCTGTTGTTCAGAAATATCAATCACGTAGTGGTACCGCTCGGTAAAAACAATCAATGTGAATCTAAGTTTTCATTGTTGAAAGACTTTTTCCGACTCAAGCGAGGGCTGAAGAATACGAAGAACTTAGCGAAATATATTCAAGGATTTTGTGTAGTGAAGAATCTTTGGAAAACGCACAATGGCAATATCAATCGCATTCTTTCACAATTACACTCTTTCATCACTACAAGTTAACACTATCGAATTTTTTACAATGTTCATCTTCCCTTGACAGAGGACAGATGAACAAAAATATCTGAAAAACTGGTACATTATCAGCGATTTAAACAGCTTTTGCACACACCTACCAATGCGAGTTGCACATTTCGAACTTCATGACCATCAACTTTGCTAATGTTAGGAAGCTCAACGTTAAGTTCAACATCGTATATCTTTTTACATTGTGTGCAGTAAAAATGGTGGTGATTTTCCTTTGCGAAATCGTATCTTATAGCATCGGGAGTAATGATTACTTTGACCAATCCAGCCTCTGCCAGAGCTCTAAGTGTGTTGTATACAGTTGCCCTTGAAAGCACTGATAGTCTTTGCTCTTTAACAAAGTGCTCATAAATATCATCTGCCGAAGGATGTGAGTAAGTCTTACTAAGGTATTCTAAAATCTCCACTCGATGAACAGTAGGTTTTACACCTTTTTCTTTCAACAACTCGCGTATCTCGCTTTTCACGTCTTTCACATCACTTTTTACCATCACGCCTCCTCCTTGAACTTTGGTATAACCTTTTACAATGTCCAAGTCTATTATACCACAAAGTTATCAAAAATTTCAAGAGTGAGTTTCTGTTATTCTTAAGTGAACTTTTTAAGAATCTAAAGGTTTTTCTTCCATGCTTGACAAATTTGGAATGTTATGATACCCTATACTTAGTCTGACCTAAGTGAGTAAATTCACATGGATGGAGAGTGGTTGTAATGGGGTGCATCTTTTGGTAGATTTCAGAAAATTTAAAAAGCTCACAGCAGAGATAATTAATGCGAGTAGGGCTATTAAGCTTGACAAAGAATACCTAAGACGTTTAGATCCCTCTTTCGAAAGTTCCTACCAGTATCTCTTCCACGCTGGTTTCAGAGCGTTAAGACTTTACAGAATTTCGCATGCGCTTTACGTGTCGGGTTTCAAGTTCTTAGCTTATCTAATATACCATATCAATCGAATATTGTACACCGTTGATATTCATCCAGCTGCACTGTTAGAACCGGGGGTTGTAATAGACCACGGGGCAGGTCTCGTTATCGGTTCAACAGCGGTAGTCGGTAGTGGTACAGTACTGTATCATGGTGTTACTCTTGGTGCAAAATACATAACAAAAGGAAAACGCCATCCAACCGTTGGGAGGAATGTGATAATCGGAGCAGGCGCAAAAGTGCTTGGACCAGTGTATATCGGTGACAACGCCAAAATAGGCGCGAACAGTGTTGTTATTTCTGATGTTCCAAAAGATGCAACCGCTGTTGGAATTCCTGCACGTATTGTTTTTAAAAATAACACAGAAAATGCAAACCCTCATCTATCTCACTCTGCAATACACAAAGACGGTGAAGGGTCTGATGGACTTTGTTTCAGAAATGAAAACAACTTAGAGGAGGTATTAATGTGACGAACGAATGTCTCAGCAATCGGTTACTATCTGAATATCTCCGTTTGTTTCGAAATATAATCGTTGGAAAGACTCCTCTTGTTTATCTGGAGAAATACTCTATTTATGTTAAGATTGAGCGAAATAACCCAACCGGTAGTATTAAAGACAGACCAGTATACTTTATGATTCTAAAGGCTATACAGAATGGATTAATAAATCCCAATACTATCATTGTTGAGCCGACCAGTGGTAATACGGGAATTGCCCTCGCTTGGATAGGTTCAAGACTTGGTCTAAAAACAATCATTACAATGCCAGAAACTGTTTCGGTTGAACGACGTCAAATATTGACAAGTTTAGGTGCAGATGTAATCCTTACTGAAAACATGTCAAAGGCGGTAGAAAAAGCGCTTGAGATTGTTTCAACAAAATCTGCGTTCATGCCAAATCAATTTGAAAATCCTGAAAACGTCAATGCACATTTTGTGACAACTGGACCAGAGTTGTTAAGCCAAATGGATTTTCAGTTAGATGCCTTTGTAGCGGGTATCGGAACCGGTGGAACAATAACAGGTGTTGGAAAGTTTCTGAAAAACTTTTGTTCTGAAATCAAAATTATAGGTGTAGAACCCTTACAATCACCGGTTATAACCGGGGGAACGCCAGGTAAACACAGAATCCAAGGCATCGGTGCTGGATTCGTACCTAAAATTTTAGATTTACAGCTGGTAGATGAAATAATTCAGGTAGATGACGAAGAAGCTATAAGATGGACTTCTAAGCTTTGGAAGGAAGGAATATTTGTGGGAATATCGTCCGCTGCTAATCTAATCGCAAGTATATTAGTTAAAGAAAAATATGGTTTACAGCGCGTTGCCACCGTTTTTCCTGACGATGGTTCGAAATATATTTCTTCTCTGTGTAGAAAATAATAAAAATGAAAGTGTGCACGCCTGTGGCGTGCACACATAACGTATAGAGACAGCTCCCACCTATCCCCAGTACCCCCATTACTGCACATAGTATACCACTTTTTAGGAAGTAATGTCAAATTTTGGATAAGATTTTGCCAATAAAATTCTTTTCCCCGCATAAATACAACCTCTGGACAACTTTTGATATCTACCTACGAATCCTCTTATTAAAATTGGTTTTTGCAAAAAGAATTTGCTTTTTTAACAATTTTGTGGTAAAATATAGTCAAACTTAGTAACATATTAAGCCAATTCTAATCTCTGTAGAACAAGGAGGATAGGCATTATGGAGATTTTGAAAGTCAGCTCAAAGTCAAGTCCAAACAAGGTTGCGGGTGCCATTGTTGGATCACTGAAGAAGAACGAAAAGGTAGAGATTCAAGCCATCGGTGCTGGCGCAGTTAACCAAGCATCGAAATCTTTAGCGGTTGCAAGAAGATTTTTGGAGCAGGAAGGATTAGACCTCTACGTTGTCCCAGCTTTCATTGAAATTCAAATCGGTAATGAAACAAGAACCGGTATATCTTTCAAGGTTTACCTTCAAAAAAGTGAGTCTAAAAACTAATTTTGTGGAACTGAAAAAATTTGATGGAAGATGGAGGAGCGGTTGGAAGAACTGAGAGTTATTGCAAAAGCTTGCATTACAGACGAAAGGATTTACGAGATAGTCTATTCAATATCACAAATGTCGCAAGAAGATTTGCAACAATTCCGAAGCAAAGTAGTTAGCTATTTTATGACAAAAAACACCCCCGAAGATATGGAAGCTTACAAGTTCTACAAAATCATATTAGAAGACCAAAATGCAAGGAAGATTATTGAATTTTACCAAGAAATTAAAAAGGAAAGTGAGCGATAATTTTAATATTAGGTGCCGTTGTGGCACCTTTTTTAAATGTAAAGCAAACGGGAAAGAGGTGAAGATTTTGAAAGTCGGTGGTCAAGCGGTAATTGATGGCGTTTTAATGATGGGTAAAAAGGTAGTTGTAGCTGTTAGAACGCAGTCAGGGGAGATACAAGTTCGCGAGCTTGGAACTCCAAGTGTCAGTCAAAAATGGATGAGAATACCATTTATACGTGGATTTATAAGCCTGTACTACTCTCTTTACTTTGGTATAAAGGCGCTGAATCTCAGTGCTGAAATCTCTTCTGATGAAAAAATGAAGAAAGGCGAATCTTTCTTCTCAATTCTTGTTGCTGTTGGTTTGGCTGTAGGCTTGTTTATTGTCCTTCCTGCTTATTTAACAAAATGGTTGGGATTCAAAGATAACGAATTTCTCTTTTCTTTGGTGGATGGTTTGATAAGGTTGGGTTTTTTCCTATCATACGTGTTTTTCATATCGCTCTTTGAGGATGTCAAAAACGTATTCAGATACCATGGAGCTGAGCATAAGGCAGTTCATACATACGAACATAACGAGGAACTGACTGTCGAAAACGCAAGGAAATACTCAACAATACATCCAAGGTGTGGAACGAATTTTGTTATGATTTTCTTAATAATCGCAATACTGGTGCACAGTTTATATGGTCTTCTCGGAGTTACAATGTTAGGTCGCATTGTTTTCAGAATCATCGCAATACCCGTGGTTGCAGGAATCTCTTATGAGTTGTTGAGACTTTTTGACAGATATCCAAAAATCCGATTCTTGGCACTTCCTGGTATGATTTTACAAAAACTTACTACTGCTGAACCAAACGATTCACAATTAGAAGTTGCTCTTGTCTCTCTCCGTCATGCCATTGGAGCTGTTGATACAGTTGTTTTTGATAAAAATGAACTGAAAGAGAAAAATCAACAAGCTGATAGCGATATAGACGAACAACCCGAATTTCTTGGCTGATAACAAAACAAAACCTATGACCAACGAGTATGCAAGAATCAAAAAGAACGTACTGCCAAAAAGTTTGGTTCCTATGTGATGCAAGTGAAACCTATCAGGTTTGAACGGATTCTTTTTCAAAAGTAGCCTCCTCAGAAATGAGGAGGCTATTTCATACATAGGATAGCCAAAAAACACCAGAGCTCTAGTAAGTTCCCTGGGAACTTGTTCATCAGAGATGAGCAAGTAAGCAATCAAAAATGCACCGGAATCACCCATAAACAATTTGTCAAAAACATTAAAAAGGAACAAAACAAAGAGCACTGGTAGGTATATAAAATTCTGCGTGAATGTAAAGTAAATTATTGCCAATCCTATGAGAAGTCCGTTAATTCCGTCCACAAGGTTGAAAGCATTCAAAAGCGTCATGAAAAAAACGAGGGTCAAAAAAGTGTCGAGCTTTGCATTGTTTGTAAATACAAAATGATATGCGTTGATAAAAAACATACCTGCAAAGAATTGTAAAAGTAACTTCGTGTAATAACGCAGTTCTATCAAATCATCAATCAGACCTATCGTGAATACAATATAGAGCGGCAATTCTTTCCTTATATCTGTGAACTGTTGATTGAATTTTAAGTACAATGTGTAAATAAAGAGAACCACACCACCTACGAGAGGAACTGCTTCTTTGTGTTCTTTCCTCTCCGATGGATGGTCAAGAAGTACGTTAAACTTTTTACAACAATAGACAAAAAGAGCGGAAAACAATGTGCTAAAAATAAATCCCAACGAATACGGATTCAAGTAACGCAAGTAACAAAAACCCCCGTTGTTAAAGGATTTTGATATTCTAAAACTTTAAAGCGAAAGAGAGATAAGTAATTGCAATTGCAAGGTTCCAAGCACTGAAGACACCAACTATCTTTTCTTCTGGCCAGCCGAGCAGTTCAAAATGGTGGTGTATAGGTGCCATCTTAAAAATCCTTTTTCCCCTGAGTTTGAATGAACCAACTTGGAGTATTACACTTATCGTTTCCAACAAGAATATGGTTGTAAAGAAAATAAGCGGAAGTTCATTGCTTGTCATTAACGCATATGTCGAGATATAAGCTCCGAGTGCCAATGAACCTGTGTCACCCATGAAAACTTTTGCAGGTCTTGTGTTATACACAAGAAACGAAAGCAATGGCATGATGAGAACTAATATTGAGATTACTTGATTATAATCATTTGCCAAAAGCAAAAATGGCAATGAACTAGTGATGAATACCCATCCGGCAAGTCCATCAAGTCCATCTGTCAGGTTAGTCGCGTTGGAATACCCAGAAATTAGAAACATCGTAAATATGTAAAAAAACCACTTTGGAACGGGAAGACCAAATATAGTGCTTTCACGATATTGGAGAACAGTGAAGGCTATCCATACCGAAAACAGCATCTGTAATGCTAACTTTTGCCAGGCCTTAAGTCCCAAAGAGCGCTTCTTTGCTATGCTAACGAAATCATCCAAAAACCCGATAAAACCATAGAACAAAATTGTCAGCAGGAGTTCTTTTTTCACTCCAAGAACGATTCCGGCTATAAGTGCGATTGATAAAAAGACTATACCTCCTGCTGTTGGGGTGCCTTCTTTATAATTATGCAAATCAGGCCCTTCTTGTCTTATGTACTGTCCTAATTTTAGTTTTTTCATATAGCCAATGTATCGTGGAAAGGCTAATAAACCTATCAGGAATTCTGCAATTAGAACTGTTGCCAAAAAAAGATTCGATGTTTGCATTTTTCGGACCTCCGTAAAGTTATATTTTCATATATTTAAACCTTCTAAGAGCTTGTCAACAATCTTATCTAACTCAACTGCTCGGGATGCCTTGAAATAAAGAGTTCCAGAAAACTCAGATACCAATATCTTATCCTTAATGAACTTTACAATTTCATCTTCTTTCTCACTTCTGAATAAAAGATTGTTTGGGGCTATATCTTTGGATTCTGGTTCTTTGTCATACACTATGACGCCATCAATTTCCTCAAGCAGTTTTGATAGCAACTGATGATAATATGTAGAGTACTCTCCAAGCTCTTTCATTGCACCAACAACTGCATAAGCTGGCCTGGGAAAATGTTCTTTGATTTCTTCTATCCCGTGCCTAAAAGACTCATAGCTCGCGTTGTATGTATCGTCAATTATGAAAGCTTTCCCAAGTCTATAGATGTTAAAGCGTCCTTTAAGAGGTTTGAAAGTTAAAAGTTTTACAGGATTGAATAAAATGTCCAACATATCGGCAATTGCGAATGCTACAAGAACAGATATAGCCATCGCTTTTGGCCAAAAACCTGGCAAAGCGTAATAAAATTCACCTTCATGTGTTTCGAACGTTAGTAACGTGTTTTTTCCGTCAAACCTTCTTTCTTTCAAAACGTAGTTTCCACCTTTTGTGCCAAAGTATTTGCATTTTTCACATCTCATCCGTTTATCATCGAAATTAACCAAAGCTTGTTTTGAATTCTCAACAATTTGCCATTTGCCTTTGAATATATTCTCAACATTACCAACAACACCAACATGTGCACTTCCTACATTGAGAAGAACACCTATATCTGGAGGGAAGAGCTTACAAAGGTATTCAATATCTCCAACATTTCTTTGAGCCATTTCCAAAACAACAACAGGTTCACCACGATAAGAGTTGATAATTGAAAGGGGAAGTCCGATCTCTGAATTAAGATTCCCCTCGTTTTTAAATGTAGGAATTTCTGCGCTGAGCACAGCTGAAACTATTTCTTTGGTTGTCGTCTTACCATTGGACCCTGTTATACCAACAATCTTCGGGCGGAATTTTTCTAGTATCTTACTAGCGTACATTCCAAGAAACTCAACTGTGTTTGGAACAACTACTTGGTTAGGCAGTGACACGTCTTTTTCAACAATAACAGCAAATGCACCTGCTTGAACTGCTTGATGGGCAAAGTCATGTCCATCTACTCTGTTACCCTTTATTGCAACAAACACATCGCCAGGCTTTACTTCTCTGGAATCTGTAACAAAACGACGACCAACCAAGTCTTTCAGTTCCATTTCGTTCACCAACACCCCAATTATTATTTATCCACATCTCTTGAGTGATTTTTGTTAATCTTTGAGAGAATTATGTCCAAAGCAACATCTCTATCTTTGAAAGGTATCTTTAATGTTTCCGTGAATATCTGGTATGGTTCATGGCCTCTTCCGGTAATAAGCACAACATCTCCTTTTGTTGCGAGTGTTATTGCTGTATCTATAGCCTCGCGTCTATCAAGGACGGTGAGTGAAAGGGAATTAGGTTGGACACCTTTTTCAACTTCTTTTATAATCTCCTCTGGGTCTTCTCCACGAGGGTCATCTGTTGTAAGTATCGCTATATCCGCGAGTTTCGTTACCACTTCTGCCATCATCGGTCTTTTGCCTCTATCAGCTTGTCCACCAGCTCCATAGACAACTATAATTCTTCCTTTTGTCAGTCTTCTCGCGGCAAGTATAACTTTTTCTAAGGCGTCAGGTGAGTGTGCAAAATCTATTATTACTTCAATTCCAAGTTTTCTTGCTTCTGGAATTGGTTCAAACCTTCCGTCAACACCTCTAAACGTGCTTACATAACTGATGATTTCGTCGGGTTCGTATCCAAGCTCGAATAACCCGGCAATGACCAGCGTAACATTGAAAGCATTGTAATCACCTATCATCTGTGTATAGACTTTCTTTGTACCGTAAGGTGATGTGAGTGTAAAGGTTGTCCCATTCCAAGTAGTTGATATATCTGAAATCCTATAAATTGCACTTTCACTTGTTCCAAATGTGACAAGCTTCGGCAGCTTTTTGCTTGACACAAGCGGTGCATAATCTTCATGAACAACTGCTATTCCATCTTTTTTAAGCAAATCAAACAAGTGGAGCTTTGAATTCACGTAATGTTCAAAAGTCGGGTGATAATCCAGATGGTCTCTGGTTATGTTTGTAAGACCTGCTATATCAAATCTGATGGTTTCTACTCGTGCTTGGTCTAACGAATGAGAGGAAACTTCCATTGAATAATAGCTTCCACCACTCTTTACCGTTTTTGCCATGTTTTCCATTATTGTGAGCGCATCAGGAGTGGTGTTATGTATATAGAACTTGTCACCCATAATGTCGTTCATGACTGTTCCGGACAAACTTCCTGTGAGTCCCAGTTGCTGCATTAAATGGTGAAATAAATGCGCACATGTAGTTTTTCCATTTGTGCCAGTTACTCCAAAAGTTATTAGCTTCTTGTAAGGATGTTCGTAAAACTCAGCCGCGAGGTAAGCTTCCGCAAGTCTACTATCATAAACTTGGACGTAAGGAAGGTTGTTATTGATTTCTCTCTCTGTGACAAAGGCGATTACTCCACTTTCTTTGTAAAGTGTGTCAACAATGGTATGTGAATCAAACTTTGTACCTTTCCTGCAGATGAACAGAGAACCTGGAATAACCTTTCTTGAATTGTTGAAAACACCAGTTACATCTTTGTCTTTTAATTCTTCTGGTATGTTGTCAAAAACGACAAACTTCTGAATGGCTTCCAAAAGATGTCTTAATTTCAAAGTAATCCACCCCTTTTTCATAGCGCAAGATTGGGTCATCGTTTAAAATTATACCACCCCCACACAATTATTCAACTGATGAGAAAAGAATATTTGCTCAATACTTTAATTAAAAAGCAAAAAAGTCCCTCGGTCTGTCCTGAGGGACTTATCAATTTTAAAAAATCAGACATTTTTTCAGAGTGTATTAATTAGGTCATAGAATTTTTTAAGCCTTTGCTCGTCTACACTAACTATGCTGTCCGGATTAGCTAAGACATGTTTTATATTTTCCAAATATGCTAACGCTGTGTTTTCCCAACTGAACTTTTTCGCAAGTTCCACAGACTTTCGGCAGTCAAATTTTTCCAGAGCCAGTAGTAGTTTTGTTGCGATATCATTGATATTACTTGGGTCTATCAGAAGCCCTTCTCCATGTGAAAATATTTCCGCTGGTCCGCCGTTTTTTGTCACAACAATTTTCAAACCACAGGCAGCGGCTTCAACAACAGCCAGCCCAAAAGGTTCATAGAGAGCTGGTAGTGCAAACACTGACCCTCTTGCAGCAGCAACGCGATACAAGCTTGCCAAATGTCTTTGGTTGGACACATTTGCAAAAAATATGCTCTTTCCTATTTCATTATCAGAACTTTCGACTATTTCTTTAAGAATAATTGCTTCCTCTGTTTTTTCAGTGTTTACATATTCCAGGACGTTGTTAATACCACGTACGACAATAAGTAAGTTCGCTCTATCTTTGAGATGTTCATTTTGCAAGAAAGCTTTCACTACGGCAATGTGGTTTTTCTTTCTATCGATTCTACTGGACATTATTATGAACGGCAATCTGTGCCTTTTTATAGGTGCTTTCACAAGTAGCTGTTCGATGTATTCTTCCATCTGTTTGTCTTCAGGTTTGGGTTCTTGATTGAAGATTTTGTGATTGATTCCTGGTGGAATAACTTTGAACTTATCATCGTACGGGTCTATCTCATAGAGCCTGTGCGAATACTGTTCATATCTTTCCTGATTCGTACTACAAACTATGAACGAAGCATAATGCATTGAGAGATTCTCAGCTGTAATACGCACTGTAAATTTGTATTTCCTCTCGGCATCTTCACGTGACATCCCTGATTCTAAGACCTTTTCCAGTTTCCATGCACCAAGAGAGTGTGCTGTAAATGAAAACGGTATCCCTGTCTTTTTAAGGAACATTACCCCTGAAATACCGCCATCAGCATAATGGGTAGTCACAAAATCAGGAAATCTTCCTTCTGATTTGTATAACTCGTAAATCTTGTCAACGTAATCGGGCAAATATTTCCATAAATCTTCCTTGCACAAAAATTTATCTCCGCCGAACGGTATTCGAACTATTCTAACATTAGGAGCGTCTGGATAATAATCGAAAGGCTCTGCAAATTCAGGCCAGTCTTTATCAATAATTTGTCTCGTAATAATATCGACTTCTACGCCAAGTTCTCCGAAAGCTTTTGCAAGCTCTTTCACATAAACTAGTTGTCCTCCGAAGTCAGGATGCTCTGTTAAGTGACTGTCATCTTTATCAAAATTCCCCTGCGGATTAAAGAAAGCTACCTTTTTTATTGTATTTGTTGTGCTCAAAGTCTCACCTCATCCTCTCAGAATATTATTTTCGAATTCTTTTTTCAGATCAGTTATATCAACCTCCGCACCAACAAATCCGACTATGTAACCAGCAACCATCGAACCTATATTACAAGCTTGTAGAAAATCATAACCATTGATTAGTCCATAATAAATCCCAGCCCAAAATCCATCACCTGCACCTGTTGCGTCAACTACTTTCCTTGCGGAAGCTGGTATATGAACTAGGCTTTCTCCATCAGAAGCGAATGCGCCATCTTTGCCTACCGTGAGTACAACGTATTTTACGCCATGTTCATGAAACTTGCTTACATAATATTTGACCAGTTCAATGTCTATTTCGTTTGAAGAAAATAACCCTTCACTTCGCTTTTCACAATCCGAAATTCGATTGTCAGGCATTCCAAATAGGGCCAATGCATCGTCTATGGAAGGCTTTGAATACGTTGTGTACTTTAATAATTCAAAAACTCTTGAGAGATTTATTTTTTTGCAACTGAATAATTTATCTCGGCAATTTGGGTCAAATGATATCTGAATACCCATTTCTAACGCTTTGCGGACTATCTTCATTGTTGTTTCGTACAATTGCTCATGTGTTAGCATCCAGCAACTCAGGTGAACGATATTAGCTCCTCCTAAGATATTCTCAATCTCATCCTCATCTAATTTGAGATACCTATCCGCACCTCGAATTACGAAAAAATCAGGACTGTTTGGAGTTTTTCGAACAAACACAAGTGTTGTCCCATGTTGTTTGTCTATCTGAACTGATGAAATATCCACGCCAGCTTGCTCTAACTTTTTCAAAATTCTGCTACCAATAGGGTCGTCTCCCACACGTGAAATGATTTTGGTTGGAACCCCAAGCTGAGAGGCAAACCGTGCTATATTCCCTGGAGAACCTCCTGTCTTTATGACAAATTCCTCGGCAACGTAAAAATCTTGCAGAGTTATAAAATCCGCTAGGAGTTCTCCGACAAAAAGTATCATACCTGTTTTCGACCTGTTCATCCTTTCACCGCACCTGCACTCAAACCAGATATAATTCTATTTTGGAACACTAAAACTAAGGCTACTAATGGGGCAGTCACAATAACAGCAGCAGCCATTAACTGACCCCAGGGTTGTTCGTACTGAGTTCTGCCGGCAAACATAGCTATAGCGACAGGAACAGTGTAATACTGTGGTTTTTGCATGAACGTAAATGCAAAAAGGAACTCGTTCCATGCCGTTATGAACGTTAAAAGTCCCGTTGCAACCAAACCTGGTGCAGACATAGGAAAAACTATCTGGAAGAGAGTTCTCAAGCGCGAGCACCCGTCAATCGCTGCAGCTTCTTCTATCTCTTTTGGAAGGTCCCTGAAAAAGTTTTGGAGTATCCAAGTAGTTAGTGGCAATGTAATAGCCACATATGGCAGAATTAAGCCTTGGTAAGTGTTTATCATTCCAAGTTTTCTAAGGATAACAAAGAGCGAACCTAAAATAGAAATCTGCGGAAACATACTAACAGAAAGAATAAGAGCCATTACAAATGCTTTACCTTTCATGCGTAGGCGTGCTATTGCGTATCCTGCAAAAGAACCGAAAATAAGTGTAGTTAATGTGGTTATACCAGACACAACTATGCTATTCCAGATGTTTACGTGGAATGGCCTTTCCGCAAAGACCTTTACATAGTTCGAAAACGTCGGATTTTTAGGCAATAAAGTTGGGTTTGGATCAAAGAGTTCTATATTGGGTTTCAAAGATGATACCACCGCCCAGTAGAATGGAAAAATGCACCATATTAAAACGAATATAACTGCAATGGTTAAGGTTACCTTGAAAATCAACTTTTTTGCTTTTGTGGACACGGTTATCACCTCTTATTTTTTTGGTCATTAATCCAGTTTCAACTTCAAGCTCTTTATATAGATTATTGCAAATATCGAGATTAACAAGAATATGATCACAGAAAGTGCCGAACCGTAACCAAACCATGCACCTGTAAAAGCCCTGTCCATCAGCAATACACGGTTATAAACAGCCAAAGTTTCTGTGCCTACACTTCCTCGAGTCATTATAAATACAACATCAAAAACCCTTAAAGCATCAAGTGTTCTAAATATCAAAGCAACAGCTATCGTTGAACTCAGCATTGGGAGAGTAATTTTTGTGAACCTCTGTAACAGATTAGCTCCGTCTATTCTTGCAGCTTCATACAACTCCTCTGGAATTAATTGCAACCCCGCAAGTATAAGCAAAGCCATAAAAGGTGTCGTTTTCCATACATCAACTGCGATAATCGCCCAAAGTGCGGTTTTTGGTGAGCCAAGGATAGGAAAACCTGGTTCAATTATATTTAGCTTTTCTAAAAATTTCGTCACTATTCCTCCCTGGTCATTGAACATCCATTTCCACATTTGTGATGATATCGCTGTTGGTATTGCCCAAGGAATAAGCATGGCTGCTCTTACAGCTCCTCTGAATTTGAAAGGCTGGTTCACAATAATAGCTATCAAAAGGCCAAATACAGTTTCAAGAGCCACAGAAACAACAGTGAAGATTATCGTTGTTTTCAAAGCATCAAGAAAACGATCGTCGTGGAATAAATCTATGTAATTCTTAAACCCGACAAACTTTTTTTCTATATCTGGTCTCAATCCAAATTCAAAGAAGCTATCGTAGAATGTTTTAAATAGAGGGAAGAAAGCAATAACAGAAATTACTAAAAGTGCGGGTAACACCATCCACCATGCTATAACTGTCTCTCTGGTCTTTGCCTTCAAAAGCTTCACCTCCATGTTCTTGAAAAACCGGGGGCTAACCCCCGGTTGTAGTTCTCGTTGTTTTGGTTACTCGTACTGATTCTCGATTCATTTCATTTTCCAAGAATTTTGTTCAATTCTTTCGCCATATCTTCGATAGCTTTTTGCGGTGTGGTCTGCCTTGTTAAAGCAGCGTGTACGTATTTCTGAATAACATCGGATATTTCACTGTATTTTGCTGTCCTTGGTCTTGGAACGGCGTTAATGAACATTCCATACAATTCAACCATAAATGGAGCTGCCTTTTTGAGTGCTGGGTCCTTGTAAACATCCATCATCGTTGGATTTTGACCTGCGTTAATTGCTTTGTAAAGTTGTTGCTCATAGCTTGTCAAGAACTTAATGAGCTTCTTAGCAGCTTCTTTCTCCTCAGGGGTAGCATTCTTGTTGATACCAAGCATCCATCCACCAAGAGTTGCTGCTGATTTTCCGGCTGGGCCTGCTGGAAGTGGTGCAACTCCAACCTTTCCAGCAACTTTTGACTCTTTGGGATCGTTCAATAGAGACCATGCGTATGGCCAATTTCTCATGAACACTGCTTGACCATTCTGGAAGGCTCTTCTTGCCTCTTCTTCCATGTATGTTGTAACAGCTTGCGGAGAGACTTTGTGCGTGTAAATAAGGTCAACCATGAATTGGAGTGCTTTTACAGCAGCTGGACTGTTTATAATCACATTGCCTTGATCATCAAGAACATCGCCGCCAAATGAAACAAGGTACTCCATGAAGTCACAAACCAAACCTTCATACCTTGCACCTTGCCATACAAAACCAACCATGTTCTTTTCTTTTGCTGTTATTGTCTTTGCCATCTTTACAAGTTCATCCCATGTTTTTGGAGGATTCTTGAAGCCATATTTTTCAAGTAAGTCTTTCCTGTAATACAACAAGCCTGCATCGGTGAACCATGGAATCGCTACAATCCTTCCATTCACTGTAGCGGCTTTAACTGTACCAGGAAGGAATTTGTTAAGTTCAAAATAATCTTTATCAGCTGTTAAATCTTCAAGATACGGCGCAAATTCTGCTGGCCAAATGACATCAAGCATTAGAACTGTGGGTTCTTTCTCTCCCGAAGCCAAATAGGTAACATAAAGGTCGTGCCTTTCTGTTGATGAGTTTGGCATAGGCATGACGGAAACTTTGATATTCGGGTTCTGCCTCATGAAAACATCAAGCTGAGCGTAAAGAACCTCAAGTTCTTTACCAACTGCACCTGCCGTCATAGTTATCGTAACTCGAGAGCTGGAAAACGCTACCACCGCAAGTGTTAACAACAAAATTCCCAATAAGAACTTCCTCATACTTACACCTCCCATTAAGTAGTGGATAATGTTAACTAAAAGTATTGAAACTTTCCAAAAACCGCATTATCCTTATAAAGAGGGGACACCCCCCAACCAACTCTCGACAAAGGAGGTATCCCGATATGAACAACTCAACGCTCTCTTGTCCAAAATGCGGTTCCACCAGCTTATACAAAAACGGTCATGACAAATACGGTAACCAACAATTCCTTTGCAAACTCTGCCATCATTCTTTCAAACTCTCCCATTCTCACAAACGCAAAAACTTCTCTTTCCCTTATCCCAAATGCACTTCTTGTGGTAAATCTATGCAAATTTACAAAGTCCGTCGCTCTTTCGTTGTCTTCCGTTGTAGAGCTTGTCGTACCAAAGATAGAGTACCTTTTAACCTCCCCGAACCAGTCACCCTTATTCCTGAGAAATTTAAATATTTCCGCTTCCCTATCTTTTTCGTCTTAAAGGCTTTTGTTTTGTATATGAAACACAATATGTCTTATCGCTCTCTTGCTCATTCTCTTAATATCAAAGTATCTCATGTCACCATATACAAATGGGTTATTAAATTGTGTACTTTATTCTCTGTACTTTTTCCAACATTTACCATCGAAAATGTTTTCTCAGTTCATGCTGATGAAACTGTTCTTGTGTTCAAAGAACAAAAGTACTATGTTTGGCTATTAGTTGATCACGAAACTAACTTAATTCTTTGTTGGCATGTCTCAAAGTATCGTGATATGGGACAAGTCAAAGTATTGCTCGAGAAGTTCTTTGGTAATTCAAAACCTAGAAACATTGAACTTATTACTGATGGACTTGGTGCATATGAAAGTGCAGTAAAGCTGTTGTTCAGAAATATCAATCACGTAGTGGTACCGCTCGGTAAAAACAATCAATGTGAATCTAAGTTTTCATTGTTGAAAGACTTTTTCCGACTCAAGCGAGGGCTGAAGAATACGAAGAATTTAGCAAAATACATTCAAGGCTTTTGTGTAGTGAAGAATCTTTGGAAAACACACAATGGCAATATCAATTGCATTCTTTCACACTTACACTCTTTCATCACTACAAGTTAACACTATCAAGTAGTGTGGGTATGTTCGAATTTCAAATGTAGTATATCACGACATGTGTGGAATAAAAAAATATCGAAATTGCGAGTAATAACGCATAAGGCATAGGGATAGGTGGTTTTTGTTCCATAATATGTCATTATGAAACAATTTACAGTTTTTTTGTCTATTTTATACTTAGTCTGCAATTCAAGATTTGTGATACAATGTCTTTGAAGAAAATTCGAAATTCAAAATTCCCATGGAACGAAGTGTATTTTTTCAACTCTAAAACCGTCAGGAGGAGGCGTTGGTTATGACTGTAGAACTGCCAGTTAAGAGGCTTGCTGATTACAGTGTATTCTCGAAAGAAGATGTGGAAGCTATATTCGAACTTGGAAAAAAGCTGAAAGGGCTCAAAGTTGTGCACGTTAACGCAACTGCATATGGTGGTGGTGTCGCTGAACTGCTCATGACTATTGTTCCTTTAATGAAGGATGCAGGGTTGGATGCATCCTGGGAAGTACTTGAAGCACCTATGGAGTTTTTTAATGTAACTAAGAAACTTCACAATGCTCTTCAAGGTGCTGATATTGAAATTTCAGAAGAAGAATGGGAACTGTTTGAAAAAGTGAACGAAGAAAATGCCAAAAGACTGAATCTTGATGCCGACGTTGTAATAATCCACGACCCTCAACCTGCCTACATCCCATATTTCAGGTCTGGTACTCACACAAAATACATTTGGAGATGTCATATTGACACAAGCACCCCCAACCTGAAAGTCTGGAATAGATTGACTTCTAAGATGACAAAGTATGAAAAAGCACTATTCCATATAATGGACTATGTAAGAGCACCATTTGACAACATTGCAGTTGAATTTCCTCCAAGCATTGACCCTCTCAGTCCAAAGAACAGAGAAATTTCAGAAGCAGAGTTAAAAAGCGTAGTTGATCGTTACAAAATCGACGTCTCAAGACCTATTATAACTGTTGTTGCCAGGTTTGACCCCTGGAAAGATTTGTTTTCAGCTATCAATGTGTATCGTAAAGTGAAAGAAAGATTTGACGTACAACTTGCAATAGTCTCAGCTATGGCGAAAGATGATCCGGAAGGTTGGATTTTCTTTGAAGATGTCCTGCGGTATGCGGGTGTCGATAAGGATATCCTATTCCTCACTGACCTTAAAGGTGTGGGTCACTTAGAAGTTAATGCTATTCAAAGACTTTCTACTTTAGGATTGCACACAGCTACTAGGGAAGGCTTTGGACTTGTAATTAGTGAAATGATGTGGAAAGAACATCCTGTTGTTGCACGACCAGTTGGCGGGGTTAAAATTCAGATTGATGATGGTGTTAACGGATATTTGAGGCAAAGCGTTGAAGAACTTGCAGATGCTGTTTGTGACCTTTTGGAAAATCAAAGCCGACTCCGCGAATTTGGAAAAAATGCTAAAGAAAAGGTTAGAAAAACGTATTTATCAACTGCGCATGTGAAGAGATATTTGGAAATTATAAAATCTGTTGTTAAATGAAAGTTATTCTGTATAATATAAATCAGGGTGGACAGAAAATAGTTGACTCTTTGTTTTATCTGGACTGGAGGTAGGGAGTTGAATAACGAAGCTAAAATACTGCTTCATATTTTGAGAGCAAAAAAACTTAGGAGAAAGGAACTTGAGAAAATTATCGGTGTTAATCCTTCAACAATGACATATCTACTTGATAAATTACGAGATTATATAGAGATTGAGGAGGAATTCCCAGCAACGGGGAAACCTCCTCAATTGATTTCGATTTCTGAAGAAGCTTGGCATATCCTGGCAATAAATGTTGGTAGGGAACGTATAAGAGCTGTTGTTTACAATGGAAAAGGTGAAGAATTAGAGAGTGCGGAATACAAAATGAAAAGTGAGTTTTTAAACAACGAAGGTATCAACGAACTTCTAAGGAAGACTATTGAGAAGTTCTATGATTTTGACAGCATTGGAATAGCGTTCTCTGGAACTGTTGTTGATGACAAAGTTTACTCAAAGATTCTAAAACTTGAGCGATACGAACCTGTGAAATCGTTGAAACTCAAATCTTTGGGTGTTCCTTACGTCATTTTGTCAGATGTTGAAGCAATCGCAGCCTATGAATCCAAAACTACTGGAAGAGAACGTGTCTTTGTTTTGAACTACGGGACAGGTATCGGAGCTTGTTATTACGAATACCACGCTCTTTTCAGTAAAGATGAGTTTAAGAACATTGCCTTAGGACATATATACTTCGGTGGAGATGAAAAGTGCTATTGTGGAGCTTATGGATGCCTTGAAACTGTCG
The DNA here is from genome assembly GCF_000235405.2 of Fervidobacterium pennivorans DSM 9078. Classification (NCBI taxonomy): domain Bacteria; kingdom Thermotogati; phylum Thermotogota; class Thermotogae; order Thermotogales; family Fervidobacteriaceae; genus Fervidobacterium; species Fervidobacterium pennivorans. The sequence continues at coordinate 535,663 of NC_017095.1, read as the reverse complement.
CTTCTGATTTTGTCGTTTTCAGAAAATATACTGGAAGTTCGATATCATTTGTTGAGTTCATAGCCCACGAGGAAAATTATCTAAGTGAATTGAAGACAATTAGAAATTTATATAAAACTAACGAAAGTAAGGCAAAAGAGATTTATTCTGAAGTCATAGATAAGCTCGCATATGTTCTTGGAAATCTTTCGTTGATTTTGGGTGTTAGCAATATTGCGATTTACGGAGAAGGAAGCTCCGAATGGCTAGCTCAGCAAATCGAGATGAAGGCAAAAAGCCTGTCTCCAAATTTCAACTTTTCTGTTCGATATGGTCATGTACGCGATGCTGTCGAAAGGGGAGTTTCATTAGAAGCTGCTGTGAATTATGTTAAGAAGACCTTTTCAAAATCACGGACGTCCAAACTGTAGAGTTCGATACTACTTCCAGGAGGTAGCGAAGAATGTATATCATACTTATTGGAGGAGGAACTGGCTCAGGGAAGACAACAGTTGCTAAGCGCATTATGGAACGATTGGGCTCTGAAAAATGTGTCATGCTCCCAATGGATAATTATTATAGAGACATGTCGCACATACCCTTGGAAGAGAGGAAGAAATACAATTATGACCACCCGGATATGATTGAACACACTTTGATTGTGAAACATGTGAAGGAACTCTTAACAGGAAAAGCTATAGAATTACCTGATTACGATTTTACTTTGTATACGCGAACGGGAAATTTTACAAAGATCGAACCGAAGCCAATCTTGTTAATTGAGGGCATCTTCGCTCTTTACTATGACGAGCTGAGAGCATTGGCTGACTTGAAAATATACGTAGACACAGAAGGAGACGAACGATTTATAAGAAGGTTGCAAAGGGATATTTTCGAACGTGGAAGAACTATCGAGTCGGTTATAGACCAATACTTAAATACTGTAAAGCCAATGCATGATGCTTATGTTGAACCTACGAAAAAGCATGCAGATATAATCATACCGCGTGGGGGATACAACGAAAAGGCTATCGAAGTCGTAGTTGAATATGTGCAGAATTTAATATAGTCCTGTGTAAAACGTTCGAGAGAATACCTTAGATTCGTCCATCTGTTTTTTAATTAGATGGACGAATTTTTTATCTTTCTTGGTGCACATAGATTGAATTTTTGAGTAGATAAAGTATAATTACTTTACGAAAATATACAACTATGACATGTGCATCTTAAGGAGGTTCAGTATGAAAGTCCATATTTATACATACGGTTGCCAGATGAATGAAAACGACACGGAAATAGCTAAGCAACTGCTTCTAGATGGAGGATTCGAAGTTGTTGATAGCGAGGATGAAGCTGACATAGTAATTCTCAATACATGTGCTGTAAGAAAGAAGTCAGAAGATAAGGTTTATAGTCATATTGGAAAGCTCAGAAAAAAAGGGAAAAGAATAGGAATTATGGGCTGTGTTGCCGATAAAGAAAAAGAGAACCTCTTTAAAAGAGGTGTTTCATTTGTTATTGGAACTCGTGCGATTGCTAAAGTCCCAGAAGCTGTTTTGAATGCTAAAAATGGTGCCAAACAAATTTATCTTGATGATACACTCGATGAGATTGATTACCATAAGGTGGAAACCAGAAGTTCAAAACACCACGCCTGGATAACCATCATATACGGATGCAACAGATTTTGTACTTACTGTATAGTGCCGTATACAAGAGGTAGAGAAAAATCAAGACCAATGGAAAGTGTATTACTTGAAGTACGCACATTAGTTGAAAAAGGCTACAAGGAATTCACATTCCTTGGACAAAACGTAGATGCGTATGGAAAAGACCTGAATGACGGAACATCATTAGCTAAATTGCTAAGAGAAACAGCACAAATTGATGGAGTTAAGCGACTATGGTTCTTGACATCATACCCTACAGACTTTTCTTTAGAAATACCACAAGCTATGGTTGAAAATCCCAAGATTGCGAAATCCATACACCTCCCAGTCCAGCACGGAAGTGATAAGATATTAAGAGCTATGAATAGAAGGTACACTCGTGAGGAATATATTGATTTGATAAACAACATAAGAAATATTGTTCCGGATGCCTCTATCTCAAGTGATATCATCGTAGGTTTCCCTGGAGAAACTGACGAGGACTTTGAAGCGACGGTTAAACTTGTAAAAGATATAAAATTTGAAAGACTCAACCTTGCTATTTACTCTCCACGTGAAGGAACTGTTGCATGGAAACATTTTAAAGACGATGTACCATATAAGACAAAGGTCCGTAGAATGTCTTACTTGTTGAATCTGCAGAAAATGATAAACAGAGAGTTAAATGAATCCTACAAAGACAAAAGAGTTGAGGTAATAGTTGAGGCTCAAGCAAAGAATGGCCTATTTTACGGAAGGGATATACGTAACAAAATTATCTCTTTTGAAGGTTCACATGAACTTATTGGAAAAACCGTTGTAGTAAAGGTAACAAAAATCACAGCGGGTCCGTTGTATGGAACCGTGGAAGAGGTACTGGAATGAGGTAAGAATTATTCGAAATTCTAATGATTTTTTAAGGTTTATCCTGTATGATTATCTTGGAGGTGAATCATATGAAAAAACGTATTGTAGGGTTAATTTACGCTGGAATGTTGCTACTTGTCATTTCTGCAACAACGTTTGGTGTTGAATACATCGCGCGTATTGACAACATGGAACTTGGGCGTATTCGAGTTGAATATACAAAAAACGGATGGATAAGTGTTAGTGAAATACAGTACGGTGAGAAATATACTATCGAAACGAGAACTGCTTATGGTCCTAACGGATTCTTCCAAGTTTACGAAGCAACGTTTAAGACAAACGGAGAGTTGGTTGCTAAAATACTTGGTGTTAATAAAGCAGGTAAAACTACAATAACACTATACGCGTATTATGATCCAAAAGCACCCTCTGTTAAAACATTCACATTCACAGAACCAAATATCGTCTTATTAGATAACAACTTTATTATCCCTCATTTTGAAATGATATTGAGAATGCCTCAGCCACGTTTCCAAATACTCATACCACAAGCACTCTTCAATCCATCAAAGACAGACAAGGCATCAGGAATTGCAATGCTGAAACGACTATCTGACCGTTCTTACGTTCTCAGCTACGAAGGAACTGAAATAAAGATAACAACAGACGAGAAGGGTATCGTAAGAATGGAATACAATAACGGAATTGTGGTAGAACGATTGGCAGAAAAGAAACCTGGAACAACAATGCCACAAATGCACCAAAACCAACAAAATATGAAAAATACGCAAAATGCTCCGAAAAGTGGAAAATAATCGCAACAAAGTAAATTCAGAGGATGGTGAATTTGCAGCTGAAAACTTCTGATTATTTGAAGAAATATGGTATTACTTTAAAAAAATCTTTGGGTCAAAATTTTTTGTCCAACGAAGTTTTTGCGAAAAAGATTGTTGAATTATCAGAAGTAAACAAGAATGACACAGTCCTTGAAATAGGTGCGGGAGCTGGAACTTTAACCGTTGCACTGGCAGAGACTGGTGCAACGGTTTACGCTATAGAAATAGATGAAAGGCTCAAGCCTATCCTTGAAGAACGGTTATTAACATTTCCAAATGTCCATCTAATTTTCTCCGACTTCCTAGCACTTGACCTGTCGTTTCTTCCAAGTGGATACAAATGTGTTTCGAACATTCCCTATTACATCACCGCTCCCATACTTAAAAGGCTTATTTTTACACCATTTTCAGCATTATTTATCATGATGCAAAAGGAAGTTGGGGAAAGATTACTAGAAAAACCGGGTAGCTCTAATAGAGGATTTCTAACTGTTGTGCTCCAAACGGTTGCAAACGTAGAAAAAATTTTGACGATTCCAAAAAGTGCATTTGTGCCAAATCCGGAAGTAGATAGTGTTGTTTTGAAAATTACAAGGAAAGAACCTTTCCCATTTGCAGATGGTTCACAACTTGAATCTTTTTGGAGATTTGTTTCCAATAGCTTCTCTCAAAAGAGAAAAACGATATACAATAATCTAAAAACCATAACTAAAGATACGAATGTTTTAGAACTGATAATCCAAGAAGCAAACATTCCATCAAGTGCAAGACCTGAGCAGCTCAGTGAGGAACAATTTCTGATGCTGTGGAAAACTTGGTTAAAATTTACAAATGAGAATTAAAGGTAACAAACGAAAGGAACGGAGGGAAGTAGGTTGAGTAATATTCGAAAACTAAAAAATGCGAAAACTTTCGTCTTTGACCTGGACGGAACCGTGCTGAATTCTAAAAATGAATTTCCACAAGAAACGAAGCAATTGATACTAAACATCCTTGAAAACGGTGATAATGTAATTTTTGCAACTGGACGAATGCATATATCTGCTAAAAAGTTATTGGAAAATGTTTTTGGTGAGGATATCTTCCCAATAATTTCCTACAATGGAGCGGTTGTATACGTTCCAAACGTAGGTTTTATTTATGAGAAAACATTAGATATGGAAACAGTACACAAGGTTATAGGCTTTCTCAGGCAAAGGAACATCCACGTTCAAACATATGTCGATGATAAGCTTTACAGCGAAAAAGACAACGAAGAAATAAAGTTATATGCAAAACATGCGGACGTTCCTTACTACGTAGTTAATGACTTAAAAGCAATCGAACATCCACCGATAAAAATGTTAGCGATTGCCGAGCAAGGTATTCTGGACAACTTAATCGAACCTCTCAAAGAAATTGTGGATGGAAGAGCGAATGTTTTCAAGAGTTTTCCAATCTTTTTGGATATTGTCCCTGCTGATGCTAATAAAGGTAATGCCCTTAAGTTTTTAGCGGATTATTTGGGCTTCGACCTTAAGAACACTGTTGTTTTTGGGGACAACGAGAATGATATTTATATGTTCGAAGTTGCAGGTACAAAAGTTGCCGTTGAAAACGCCGTAGACAAGTTAAAAGAGGTGGCGGATTTTGTTAGTAAATCTAATGAAGAAAATGGTGTTCTTTATAGTTTTGTTCGCCTTTTCCCTGAGTATCTTCGGGGCATTGAATCTTCCAACTAACGTGGAAACATCAACTAATCTAAATAGATTATGGCCGTTGAAAGTTCAAGCTAGTTTGATTTGCACGCAAAGGTTAGAAGAAATTATTGAAGATATAAGTTTATTGACACTTGGAAGTCTTGGAAATACTCTACTTGCCCAAGACGTTGGCAAATATGTCGGATGGTATGTAAAATCCAAAGGATTTTCTTATTATCTTGTTGGTCCACTTGATACGTTAAGTGTGGATGACGAAGATTATTTTTACAGAGTGCACAAGTCTCCCTATATAACTGCCGATATATATGAAAAGTTCTCTACTGGTCTTTCCATTGCGGGAGTAATTCCTATTTTTGATGCAAGAGGGAAAATCGACGTAAATTTGATCTCGTCACTCGTGACACGTAGACTCACATATCCGGTATTAGTTGAAGACGAAGGGAAAGCAAATTTACTACGCAACCTTGGATATTCAGCACTTTTTATCACAAAAGATAAGGATGGTTTTTTATTCTTAAACGGTGTGCCAGCAAAGTTGTATTGGTCTATTAAGCCTCCGGAACTCGAAACTTTGAGAAAAGCTGTCTTGGTTAACTCAGTTATTTATATTAGTCAGGGCGAAATACATATAAACAAGCCATTTGCAACCACCGGTGTTGTTGTCTACTCAAGCGATGAGTTTGTTATTTTGGAAGCCAAAAAAGCTCTCGAAAGAAGGTTTGCTCCCGGTCGAGTTCCTTGGTAATTGGTAATAAGTAAGAAAGCGTAAAGAGAGGAAAAAGTATGAAAAAGAAAATCATCAACCTGGAACTAAGCGAATTTGAAAGATTCGTGCTTTTTGAAAAAGGCACCGAACCACCATTTTCTGGAGAATACGAAAACCATTTCGAAAAAGGCATTTACGTGTGTAAGAATTGCGGAATACCACTATACAATTCTTCTGATAAATTCCACTCTGGATGTGGTTGGCCAGCATTTGATGATGAGATTCCTGGTGCGATATTTAAGCAAATCGATAAGGACGGAATAAGGACGGAAATTATTTGTGCCTGTTGCGGTGTTCATCTGGGACATATCTTTTATGGAGAAGGGTTCACAAAAAAGAATGTCAGGCACTGCGTGAATTCAGTCTCTTTGAAGTTTATACCAGAAGGGCAAAAACCACCTATCGATAGAATGTTTTTCGCTGGTGGCTGTTTCTGGGGCGTTGAACATCTTTTCAAACAACTCCATGGGGTTGTGGATACAAGAGTCGGCTACATGGGTGGACGTTGGCCCAATCCAACATACGAACAAGTATGTACCGGATTGACAGGACATTTGGAAACCGTAGAGGTCATATTCGTTCCAAACTTAATAAACGAGGAACAACTGGTAAAGTATTTCTTTGAAATTCACGACTTCACACAAGAAAACGGGCAAGGACCTGATATTGGTGAGCAATACAAAAGTGCCATATTCTACACAAATGAGAGACAAAAAGAAATTGCTGAAAAGATAATAGAAGAACTAAAGAAACGATACAAGGTTGCAACTCTGCTTAGGAAAGCTTCGACATTTTGGCTTGCTGAAAATTATCACCAAGATTATTATGAGAAAACAGGAAAAGTGCCGTATTGTCATTACAGGCGAAAGATATTCTGAATTCAATCCAAAGAAATGTTAAGTGCCTTAAGAAGCTTGTTTGAAAATTCGATCAAGTCAATATCAAACTTAAATGTTGCATACCTATCGAGAGGTGTCTCTCCTTTATTCACAATTACAAGTTTAGCTCCATTTTTGAGAGCATGAATAGGTAATTGTGCAGCTGGATAAACTACGAGCGAGGTGCCTAAAGTTAGGAACAAATCGCTACTTTCTGCCCATTTCTGAGCTTTTGCAAACTCATCCATAGGTAATATTTCACCAAAGAAAGTTATATCTGGCTTTAGCAAACCGCCACAAGAGCATCTGAAATTGGTAGATAACAGAAACTCTCTTTGCTTATCATCAAGGATTTCGTAACGTTTAGCACATTTCAAACAGTTCCAAACTCTAACACTTCCATGAATTTCTGCAACATTCCTACTGCCTGCTTTTTGGTGCAAACCATCGATGTTCTGAGTTATGACCCCTTTCAATATTCCCGCTTCTTCCAGCCTTGCCAGCATGTTGTGAACGATATTTGGTTGTGCTGACAACATAGGTATAAGACCTTCCCTTGCAAAATTGTAAAACCTATCTGGATTTCTGTAAAACTCATCGATTTCAAAGATATCCTGACCATATTTCGCGTAAAGCCCATTTGGACTTCTAAAGTCCGGTATTCCACTGGGAACACTGACACCTGCACCGGTGAGTGCAACAACAAACTTTGATTTCTTGAGCTCTTCGGAGAACTTTTCAATCAGTTTATCAAAGTCCATAACGTTACCACCCTAAATATCAAAGTTTTCTAGCGATGGACAATAAATACTCAACAGTATCTTCAAACGTCATCTTTTCATGAATACCTTGTCTAAGAAACTTGTTGATTTCGTCAATGAGTTCTATAGCCTTATCTATCTTGGGATTTGTTCCCTTTTTGTATGCTCCAACATCTATAAGGTCTTTTGCGTCATTGTATGTGGCCATTATATCTCTTAGCAAGCGTGCTGCATGAAGATGTTCTGGTTTTACAATGTCTGTCATTAAACGACTAACACTCATGAGTACATCTATCGCCGGATAATGGTTTGATTCAGCAAGGCGACGAGAGAGTATTATATGCCCGTCAACGATACCACGAACAGTATCGGAAATAGGCTCGTTGAAATCATCAGCTTCAACAAGAACCGTGTAGATACCAGTTATACTACCCTTGTCAGAGTTACCAGCACGTTCGAGGATTTTAGGAAGTTGTGCAAAAACGCTTGGGGGATAACCTCGTGTTGTAGGTGGTTCGCCAATAGCAAGTCCAACCTCACGTTGAGCCATCGCCCATCTTGTTAACGAGTCAACCATTAACATAACAGCATAGCCTTTATCTCGGAAATACTCTGCTATAGTCGTTGCCGTAAGTAAGGCTTTGATTCTCAACAAAGCAGGCTGGTCTGATGTTGAGACTACAACAACGGAACGTTTTAGACCTTCTTCTCCCAAGTCTTTCTCAATAAATTCTCTAACTTCCCTTCCACGCTCTCCTATCAACGCTATTACGTTTATGTCAGCCATTGTATTCCTTGCAATCATTCCAAGAAGTGTACTCTTACCAACACCACTACCAGCGAAGATACCTATCCTTTGTCCTTTTCCAAGTGTGATAAAGCCATCGATAGCACGAACACCAACCGGAAGTGGTTCTAAAATCCTTTTTCGAATAAGTGGGTTTGGGGCTTCGTTTATAATGGGACGATACTCTCTAAGTACAAGTCTTTTTCCATCTATAGGTCTTCCAAGTGCATCAACAACCCTTCCACGCAATTCTTCACCAACAGGTATGCTTACGGTCTTGTTAGTTTTTATGACCTCACAACCTTTTTTCAAACCTGTTATGTCTTCTAATGGCATTAATACTGTCATATCTTCTTTAAATCCGACGACTTCAGCAAGCGCCTTTTTATTGCCTACTATGATTTTACAAAGTTCTCCGTAGGCTGCATCTGGACCTTTCGATTCTATTGTAAGGCCTATGACTTTTTGGACCTCTCCGATGTATTCATATGGATTTATTTCTTTAACCTTTTCCTCGAATAGTTCCATCAACTTAAATGAATTACACTTCTTAAAATTAACGTTTTTATTGGTCATAATGTTCTTATCCCCTCATGGCAATTTTTCATTCCTCTTTTTTAAATACTTCGTCGAAAATCTCTTCCAGTAATGCGAATTGAAATTTCAAAGTTGCATCAATTGTTCCAAGCTCGGTTTCGGCAATAACACCGTGTTCCACATTGTCGTTCAATACTATCTCGTAACCTTTTGATTTTGCATATTCTAACGTTTCTTCACTTATAAGCTTTGCATCCTTCGGATTAATATGAATTTTAACCTTTGTTGAACCTGCAAGGTGTGTAAGAATCTTTTCTATTTTTCTTTTTGCAACCTCAGGGTCTATGTTCTTTTCTAAAAACTTTTCAATGAGCACGAGCGAAATAGATGTTAGCTTCTCACAATATTCATTGTAGAAAATATCGAGCTGTTGTTCAAAACTTTCAAGCAAATACTGTATCTGATTTTGTAAATTCGTGAGCATGCTCTGAGCACTCTGCTCTGCCTCTTTGGTAATGACAAGTGCTTTCTGATTTGCTTCTTCGATAATTCTATTGTACTCTTCCTGGGCTTGCAAAAGTATTTGTTGCGCTTGATTTTGCGCTTCCAAAACAATCTGTTCGGCTTCACGATTTGCTTTAGCCACGATTTCAAGGAGTTGTTTTTCTTTTTCCTTAGTTTGTTCTACTTGTTCTTCAGTGGTAGTGGAAGTTGCCTCTTTGTTTTCTATCTTCAATGGTGCGTCAAGATAAACATAGCGCTTCTTTATTATCAATTTATTCACCTTCTTTACTAAATTTACTTCGTTGTTTTTTAAAAGAATGTTGGGCACTTGAGTAAGTGCCCAACATTTCCAAGTCACCGATATATATTATACCGCAAATTTTAGTTTAGAGAACTTCAGTTTTTAGTATTCCAACTGCCTTAAACCTTTTTCTATAATCTCTTTAGTATCTCTTGCTATCATGAGCTCTTCGTTTGTTGGAACTACGAGAACTTTTACTTTTGAATCTGGTGTTGTTATAATCCTTTCTTCACCCTTCACATTGTTTTTCTCATCATCTATCTTTATGCCGAGGTAACCAAGGTAGTTTTCACAAACTTCTTTCCTTGTTATTGGGGAGTTTTCACCGACACCTGCTGTAAATGCTATTGCATCAACACCGTTCATTGCAGCCACGTAAGCGCCGATATACTTTGCAATTCTGTATTCGTAAATGTCCAGGGCAAGTCTGCAAACTGGGTCGCCCTCAAGTGCTTTGTCTTCTATATCTCTCATATCTGAGCTGAAACCATCTGTTAAGCCAAGTACTCCACTTTTTTTGTTAAGAATTGTATAAACCTCTTCGGCAGTCAAGCCTTCTTTTTCCATAAGGAATGTCACAATTGATGGGTCAATGTCTCCGCTTCTCGTTCCCATTACCAATCCTTCAAGTGGAGTAAACCCCATCGATGTGTCAATACTGTGACCATTCATAACAGCTGCTACGGATGCTCCGTTGCCGAGATGAACTGTTATGATTTTGGATTTCTGATAATCAAGTCCCAGGATTTCTGCAGTTCTTTTTGATACATACCTATGGCTTGTTCCATGGAAACCATACCTTCTGATTTTGTATTTCTTGTAGTATTCATAGGGTATTGCGTAAAGATACGCTTTTGCTGGCATCTTTGAATGGAATGCTGTATCAAAGACTGCAACGTTTGGAACTCCTGGCAAAAGTTTCATCATAGCTCTTATACCCATTATGTTCGGTGGGTTGTGGAGTGGAGCAAGGTACGAATATTCTTCGAGTGCTCTCATCACTTCGTCATCAATCAAAACTGAGCCTGAGAACTTTTCTCCACCATGGACAACTCTGTGACCAACCGCATCAATTTCACTCAAGTCTTTTACTCCTCCGACCTTTTCGTCAACTATCAGTTCAAGTACATATTTGAGAGCGTCTTCATGGTCTTTCATTGGCTTTTCAATAACAACTTTTTGCTCATCTTTCTTGTGAACAATTCTGCTTCCTGGGATTCCTATTCTTTCCGCAAGTCCCTTGCACAGTACCTGTTCTGTATCCATATCAAGGAACTGATACTTTATCGACGAGCTCCCACAGTTAACAACCAAGACTCGCACTTGGATCCCTCCTCTGTATGTGTTTAAAAGTTAAGCACAAATTCTCATTTCAGGAAGTTGGGATTATGCTTTCCCGGCTGCTCCAAGGAATTCAAGTCTGTTCATAACAACTTCTTTGACTAATTTCTTACCTGCCCCTAAGTAATGCCTTGGATCGAACTCTTTTGGATTCTCTTTTAGGAACTTTCTAAGTCCTGCGATAAAGGCAATTCTTAAATCCGTATCTGTATTGACTTTGTTTATACCAAGCTCAACGCACTTCTTAAGTTGGTCCTCGGGTACACCCTTTGCTCCGCCTAAGTCTGCTCCGTATTCCTCTGCCATCTTCACGTATTCTGGCAAAACACTCGAGGCACCATGGAGAACAAGTGGAATTTTTGTCAGTTCTTTAACCTTTTTGAGTCTTTCAAAATCGAGCTTTGCTTCACCTTTGAACTTGAATGCGCCGTGGCTCGTTCCAATTGCTGGAGCCAGGAAGTCGACGCCCGTCTCTTCGACAAATATCTTTGCTTGCTCAGGATCTACCAACACGGACTCAGCAGCAACTACGTTATCTTCAACACCTGCGAGTTGTCCAAGCTCGGCTTCGACAGAAACACCTGCTGCATGCGCTATTTTTACTATCTCTTTAGTTTCCTTAAGATTTTCCTCAAAAGGCTTTTCAGAAGCGTCAATCATAACCGAAGAATATCCTGCCTTTATCGCTGCTATTATATACTCAAAATGCTTACCGTGGTCAAGGTGGAGCGCTATCGGTATATCAACACTATCGGCAAATAATCTTACCAACTCAACGAAATATCGTGCACCCTTAAATATGTCCCCGTTTCCTGCATATTTTATCGCACCTTCGCTTGTTTCAATGATAAGTGGCGCTCTTTTTTCCAATGCACCTTCAAGTATTGCATGGAAAAACTCCATGTTGTTGATGTTAAAAGCAGGAACCGCGTAGTACTCTTTGCTAGCTTTTTCCAAAATGTCCTTCGTGTTCACGTACATAAGTTCCACTCCTTTCGTCTTCAGAATTTCGTATTAGGAACTTTAAAATCTAAAAGAATTATATCATAAGTTGAGAAAAATAAGAAGTTAAAAAGGGGACGCAATGATAAACGTCCCCTGTTTGAGTTTACGATTTCTTTTTCGGTTGTCTCCTCTTATTGAGCTTTTCTATTTCTTCCTCAACTTCTGCGTACCCTTCTTTGTAGAACTCAAATTCCTTATCATCAAGCTCCATAAGTAATCTCAAAAATTCTCCAGCATGCACCTTTTCTTCATCCGCTATGTCTAGAAGAACTTTGCGAACCAATTCGTTGTCAGTTGACTCGGCAAGCTGGGTATAAAGTTGAATAGCTTCATATTCTGCCGCTATCATAAACCTTATAGCTCTTATCAACTCTTCCTTTGTTAATTTTCTATCATTTTTTAATCCACTGAATGCATTTGAGAATTCAGGCATCTTCTTTCCTCCTTTCAGATAAGGTAATACTAATCCTCTATCACTCCTCACTTACTATTCTGTAACTTTTTCGAGATTTAAATGCTTCGAACTCCAATTCATGTAGCTTCCCTAATTTTGCTTCGATTTCCCTTAGTTCATTTATGTTGGACCTTGTCGCCGGATGCTTTGGGGCAAATGCGACACAACTATCAATGTAAGGTTTAATTGATATCTCAAAGGTTCCTATCTCCTTTGCTTTGTTAGTTATTTCCACTTTATCAAATCCCACAAGAGGTCTTAACACAATTAGCGAGCTTGCCTCTTCTATCGCTGCCATATTTTCTATCGTTTGACTAGCAACCTGACCAAGGTTTTCACCTGTGATAACTGCCTTTGCCTTCACTCTACGTGCAATCATACTTGCAATTCTCATCATAGACCGTCTTTGCAGTATCAGTGAATATTCGTCAGGTGCATTTTCCTTTATGTAAGTTTGAACCTCTGTTAGCGGGACTATCCACATTCGCAGACCGTTTGGTAGGTATTTGCTGAGCACTTTTCCAACACTAAGAACTTTTTCTTCCGATTTTTCAGTTGTAAGTGGTGGACTCAGGAAGGTAACGGTTTGAAGTTCAAGTCCTCTGCGCATTGCATACCATCCTGCAACAGGGCTATCGATTCCTCCACTCAGCAACAATAAAGCCCTTCCAGATACTCCAACAGGAAGCCCTCCAGACGACTGGATTTTTCCAGAAAAAACGAATATTTCTTTTTCCCTAACATCAATTCCAATCTCGAATTCGGGATTATGAACATCGACTTTCAAGTGAGGGAAAGCCTGAAGTACATATGCCCCAAACTCTCGGTTTATCTCAAGACTGGTCATAGGAAAATCTTTGTATCCTCTTTGTGCGTTAATTTTGAACGTTTTTAACCCCTCATTCACATGTTTCTTAGCTAAATCGAGAACAACTTGCTTTAGTTCCTCTAAGTCATGCCCAACGGAAACCCCTAGGCTGTAGTTTTGAATTCCAAATACATAATGCAATCGTTCCAAAATCAAATCTGCGTTATTCCTACCAATTCTAACAATGATTCTTCCATACCTTTTGTTCACTGCGGCTGGTTTGACAATTTTCAAAATATTGTCAATAAGCTTTTTTTCAAACCATTCTCTGTTCTTCCCTTTTAGTCCTATCTCAGAATACCTTACAACTACGACTGTTTCCATAGAATACCTCCAGTTTGTTCTTTATTCGAAAATGAACACAATATTAATTCTAACATGTATTCTAACCGTTGAAAAGATTCCTGACAATCTTTCTAACAACAACCTAAGGAAAACTACTTTGGAATATACGTGTTGAATGGCTTATGTAGGTAAAATGCCTAAAAATTTGTGAGCACAACCTAATAATCCTTATGAAGGGATGTGGCTTTATGTACACTTGAGGGTACTGCAAGATTGATTACCATTTCCTGAAATTTTTCAGACACTTACTTTGAGTTGAGGATTTTAGGAGCTTATCGATCTTTACAGAGTAGACCAGTTTCTTTGAAATCAAATATTGGGCAAGTATCCGTAGGGCTTGTAGGTTATTATCTTCAGTTCTATTTCGTTTCAAGATTGATAGTACACTAGAATTTCACAATCTAAGGTTAAACACCGATTACGTTAATAAAGTTTATTGGTGGAATTTACCAGAGATTTTAATACTATTTCCTTTCATACAATCCCACTATTTCTGTCTGTGCAAGGATTCTACCACTCAACGCTTTTTCTAGTTCTTTTTTTGTAACTTTTCCCTTCAGCTCTATAAGGGAGTTAACGGCGTAAATTTTGAAATGATAGTGGTGTACACCATGACCTTTTGGTGGACATGGTCCGTTATACCCAACTTTTCCAAAGTCATTGTATCCTTGCATAGCTCCGTTTTGAAGTTTCTCAACTTTTGGAAGGGCCTCTGGAATATTTACGATTGGACCATTCACTGGATAATTCCAAAGTACCCAGTGAACAAACGTACCAATTGGTGCGTCAGGATCGTCGCAAATTATAGCTATTGTTTTTGCACCATCAGGGATATTAGAAATTACCAGTTCAGGATTGACATCTTGTCCTTCACACGTATACTTCTTAGGTATGAATTCTTTGTCTTTAAAAACAGAGGAAACCACCATATGTTTCACCTCCTTTTTTTGCAATCCTGAACGTAATATAAGAAACGAAGTAATAACTAGAGTAGCTACAAGAAATATCACAGCTACACGCAACAATATTGGTAGCCTGTTAGCCGTAGTCGTGGACCTCATGGGAAACACCTTCCCCATATACCAAAGTATTATTCCTTACTAAAATTATACCACTTTCGGTGATGAATGATATAATAATTTTGTAAATCAACAAGATCCAAATCAAAAAAGGTTGAGGTGAGAGCATGAGGAGCAATGACCAAAAAGTGGTAGTTGTGACCGGTGGTGCAAAAAACATAGGAAAGGGAATTGCTTTGAAATTTCTCGAAATTGGTTGGAGGGTCGGTATAATAGATTACGATAAGCAAGCTCTTGAGAATTTTCCGATTAAGGATCAGGAGAAAGTATTTTTATACCACGGAGATACATCTGATGAATATTCAGTAAGTGAGTTTTACATACTGCTCAAGGAAAGGTTCGAAAGACTGGATGCGATCGTCAATAACGCTGCGATAGGGGGATTCAAAAATTTTCTTGACCTCTCTGTTTCCGAATGGAAAAGAGTTATAGATGTGAACTTGACAGGGTACTTCCTGATGGCGCGGTTTGGGGTACCACTCATACTTGAAACAGCAGGTAGAGGAGCTATAGTAAACATTTCCTCAACCCGTGCATTGATGTCCGAACCGGGTAACGAAGCTTACAGTGCATCGAAAGCAGGAATATTAGGTCTTACGCACGCGCTGGCTAATTCATTAGGACCAAAAATAAGAGTTAATGCAATATGTCCTGGTTGGATTTTGCATGAGGGCGAGGTAATTTCTGAGAAAGAACATGCACAACATTTAACTGGGCGTGCTGGAACCATTTCTGATATCGCAGAAATAGTACTGTTCCTTGTAGATGAAGAAAAAAGCGGTTTCATTACCGGACAATATTTCGTAGTTGATGGCGGAATGACGAAGAAAATGATTTATATCTAAGCACTTTTGAGACCTGTTCCTTCTGTTCTTTAAACAATTTTGATTGAATATGTAATATTTGCTCGCTGGAGAGGTGATAAACAAGGTGAGAAAAAACTTAGGGTTTACTTTTTTGGATTATATAGCCAAATACAAGTTTACCATTATCAGCCTTCTGATTTTAGTACTTTCCGTTATCATCATCCTAAATAATGCAAAAATTGAAACTAGAATTGAAACATTTTTACCGGGCTACAAACCAGGTAAGCCTATAACGGAGATAGATGACCCTTCGGTTCAAAACCTTGTGCGTATGAGTCTTAAATTTGGTGATAAGGCAAGGGTAACAGTAATTTATGAAGCTACTGCAAGACTTGATAAACCAGGAAGCTTGAAGGACTTAAGAAGGTTACACAAAAAACTTGAGAATTTTGAAAATGTTCAGACTGTAATATCTATATTGAACTACCCAGGAGCCGAGGCATATATACAAAATGACGCTCTGGACTTAGAAAATCTGCCAAAAGAATATCGAAGTTTTATATCCAAAGATGGAAGATATGCTCTGTTTTTGGTAATGATATCTATAGACGGGCAAGTTGAACCTATCGTCAGGAAAATTACAAATGCTCTTAAAAATGAGCCAGTAGTTGTTTTGTCCGAAGCTTCTGTAAACAATAAGCTTTTTGACGAGCTAAAGAGATCAATGTTTTTCTATCCCATTTTGATGTTTGGAGTTATATTTGCTATTTTCTTTTATCAAACGCAATCTTTAAGAGCAACTATAGTTTCACTCCTCGTACCAATAATGGCTTCGATTTACACATATGCTATTCATTTTGCGTTCGGAGGAGTTCTAAATATCCTCACATCGATGACAGCATCGTTTTTAATAATTATCGGTTCAGCTTATCCTCTGCATTATTACAATGCAATTTTCAGAACCGAAGTCAATGTTCGTAAGCATATTTCAACTCCTATATTCTTCTCAATGTTCACAACGGCTGTCGGTTTCTTATCATTTTTGTTTGTGAAGATACCAGCGTTTAGAGAATTTGGTTTTCTCGTTTCCTTGGGGCTTTTCATAGACTTTTTACTTACCGTAACAGTTGGTGATGAATTGTTATCGCGCGCGCATAGAAGAGCATCAAGAAAACCTAAGTCCTTTGGAATAAAGTACATAGGCAGCAAACCAGCTATGGGCATATTATTTGCCGTTATCTTTTTAGTTGGTCTATCGTTCTTTTTAATACCCTCTATTAAGGTAGGTTTGACGAGTACAGATTATTTTTCAAAGAAATCAGAAATAACGAAGGCTTACAAGCTTTTAGAAGATAACTTTGGTATGAAAGATGCTATCTACCTGGTATTGGAAAAAGAAGAAGGTATATTTCTACCGTTTGACGACAGAAATATAGACGAAATAATTGCTGAGCTCTCGCAATATTCTGAAGTTAGTAGTGTCGATTTCCCTAGGAACGTTCCCATTACGGCCCTCATTTTGGCTTCACGAACTCAACCTTTGTTGAGATACTACATTGCAGATGCGAAGACAATACGAATTTCGATAAACCTTTCACCAGAAGGAGCAGATAATTTGGAAAAGGTTACAAAAATCATCGACAAAGTTATGAAGAAGTACAACTACAATTACTACCTTGCAGGAACTCCCTTTATATGGAAGGCGGTTAACGATAATATACTCACCAGTCAGATTCAAAGTTTAGTTGCATCTTTAATCATCGTATTTGTAACAATTGTTGTTGTGTTTAAAGACTTCACAGAGTCCATAAAACTAATTTCTCCTGTTGTTTTCGCTACCATTCTAAATTTCTTTTATATGGCTATCTTCAGGATGAAGCTTGAAATATCAACCGCGTTGACTTCAAGCATCATTATAGGCCTTGCCATTGACTATTCTATACATGTTGGTCACGATTATGGCAAAACTAAAAATATTTTCAGCTCAATAAAAAACGTAGGTCCCGCGATATTAGGAAATGCATTCGGTATTGTTGGTGGTTTTTTGACACTACTGTTTGGAGGAGAGTTAGCCATGTTTAAAAGGATAGCGATTCTTGTGTCGTTGGGTATATCAACTGCCGCTGTGCTGGCTCTAACTGTTTTACCATTCCTTTTATCCTTGGGAAGAACCAAAGAAGTTGAAGAAGATCTAGATGCTGAAAGATGAGTATACAAGGAGGGAGTTTTGTGAGAAATGTAAGGATTGCTTTGGCACAAATAAACACAACAGTTGGTGATATAGAAGGAAACAAGCAAAAAATTATTGAGTTTATAAAGCAGGCTGTATCATATGATGCAGATGTTTTGCTTTTCCCTGAAATGTCGATAACAGGTTACCCGCCTGAAGATTTATTGTTCAAAACTCACTTCATTCAAGACAATATAAAAGCTCTTGAAGAAATTGTACAATATGTGCCAAAGTCACTCATTGCGGTTGTAGGGTTCGTTGATATGGACGGTGATATTTACAATTCGGCTGCTGTAATAAACGACGGTAAAGTTATTGCAAAGTACCATAAGAACTACCTGCCTAATTATGGTGTTTTTGACGAAATGCGGTACTTTCAAAAGGGTAACAAGGCCTTAGTAATTCAATTCGGCGATGTGCGAATGGGAATAACCATATGCGAAGATATCTGGTATCCTGGTGGACCAGCACGTGCTGAGGCTCTTTACGGTGACGCACAGATTTTGGCAAACATCTCAGCTTCACCGTACTACCAAAAGAAGCTCGAATGGAGAGAAAAAATGCTCTCGACAAGGGCAAACGACAACCTGGCGATAGTGGCATACGTAAACCTTGTCGGTGGTCAGGACGAACTCGTCTTTGACGGTGCAAGCCTTGTATTAGATGAATCAGGCAAAGTTTTAGCTAGAGGAAAACAGTTTGAAGAAGATTTGCTTGTGGTTGATGTCGATATTGAAGGGGTAAACAAGGCACGTTTAAAAGACCCAAGAAGAAGGCAGGATAAACTCTTGGTTACAAAAGAAGATTTAGAAACCTTGGAAATTGTCACAATACCTTTCGAAGCTAAAACTCAAAGAAAGGAAATAACTAACCGCACAGAACCTGCACTTCCAGAAGTTGAGGAGGTTTATAACGCGTTGGTTATTAGCCTACGAGACTATATGAGGAAAAATGGAATGAAAGAGGCAGTTATCGGACTTAGCGGTGGTATAGACAGTTCTTTGGTTGCTTGCATCGCAGTTGATGCGATAGGCAAAGAAAATGTGATAGGTGTTTCTATGCCTGGTCCATTTTCATCAGAACACAGTAAAGAAGATGCAAGGTTGCTGGCAGAGAATCTAGGAATAAGATTCTTAACAATTCCTATTGTAGAGGTATACGAAACATTTCTTGAAACTTTGAAACCTATTTTTAAAGACTTACCATTCGATACTACTGAAGAAAACTTGCAAGCAAGAATCCGCGGAGTTATCCTTATGGCACTTTCAAACAAATTTGGTTGGCTTGTCTTAACAACGGGCAATAAAAGTGAGAGTGCAACGGGGTATTCTACTTTGTACGGTGATACAGCTGGCGGATATGCTGTAATCAAAGATGTATATAAGACGATGGTTTACAAACTGAGCGAGTATGTGAATCAAAAGGCCGGAAGAGAAATTATACCTCAAAGGGTATTCATAAAACCACCAAGTGCGGAACTGAGAGAAAATCAAACTGACCAAGACAAGCTTCCACCTTATGAAATATTGGATCAAATATTGGAACTTTACGTAGAAGAAGACATGAGTATTGAAGAAATTGTAAACCTTGGGTTTGAAGAAAAAATCGTAAGAGAGGTTGTAAGAATGGTGAATATAAACGAGTACAAACGCAGACAAACGCCTCCAGGGCCAAAAGTTAGAAAAAGGGCTTTCGGAAAGGATAGAAGGCTACCTATAACGAATGGATACAGGGAATACAAAAGAAAGTGAAAAACAAACGTATAATTTAAAATAAAAAATCAGGAGGGTATTAAACCCTCCTGATTGTATTTAACACAATTTTGCTGTTAGGAACACGAGATTAATCCATTGCCTTTGCAACCGTTGTACTCAAACTGAATAGTGACATGATTAATACCAAACTTTTCAAGTTCCGATTTGATTTCGTTGTATATGTCCATTGTCTCACTTACTTTTACATCTTCCCTAAGGTTGACATGTCCTTCAAAAAGAATACTCCTTTCGTCAAGTGCCCAGATATGAACATGATGGATATCTTTTATCACGGGGTTTCGCAACAGTTGAGAACTAATACTTTCAATATTGAAACCCACAGGAGTACTTTCCATAAGAATCGATAGAGAACCACTAAAGATTTCAATCGCTTCTTTGACTACATACAGCGCTATCAAAATGGTTACAATCGAATCTAAGAATTTCAACCCATAAAACTTTATGAATACAGCACCTATAAGAACTGCTATAGATGACAAAGAATCCATTAACATGTGCAAATATGCGGACCTTATATTCAAGCTTGCTTTGGACCACTTTTTCAATATCATCATGCTCAAAAAATTCGCGATAAGTCCAATGGTTCCGACAACTAAAACGACGTTAGTCTTTATCGATGATACTGGTTCAAAAAATCTGCGAATTGCTTCCACTGTAAGCAATCCACTTATGATCAAAAGTGTAGCTGAGTTGAAAAATGCAGCTATTATGTTTGCACGTTTATATCCAAAAGTTTTCTTGTAGTTTTTTGGCTTTCTCGAAATTCTTTCAGCCACGTAAGAAAGCATTAAAGAAAGTACATCACCAAAATTGTGGGCAGAATCTGAAATTAGTGCTAAACTACCTGCGATAATACCACCAACAAATTCTACCAAAGTTATTCCAAGGTTTAGTATCACAACGAATGTAAACCGGGCCACATCTATTTCTACCTCTATGTTGGTATGTTTGTGAATGTAATCATGTGGATGTTTGTGCAAATGAGTATCTTCTTGGTGTGGGTTGTGTTTTGCCCCAGCATGTCCTTGCTCCTTAAGTTTCCTTGGATTACTTTTTTCTACCATACAATCTGCTCCCTCATAGTTACAATATTACAATATTCAGAAACAAGTTTTTGACAAAGTCATATTTTTTGGCCAAAGCATTGGTTGAATTCATGTAAAAATCAACCAAAGCTCTTAACAAGGCTCACAATAACGGACTCCCATCCATTTGCTAAAACGAATATGAGTACTTTGAAGGGAAGAGAAACTAAAACCGGAGGAATCATAATCATACCAAGCGAAAGAAGAATACTTGCTACCACCATGTCTATTATTATGAAAGGTACGTATATTAGAATACCCATTTTGAAGCCTATTTCTATCTCACCCAACACGAACGCCGATGTTAGCAACGAATCTGGAGCGTCTTCAATCTTCTGAACATCTTGCTTGAGGGCTTTGGCAAGAACGAACACGTTGTCTTCGTTGTGGTGGTTAACAAGCTCGCTAATCATGAATTTTCTAACAGCCGCCATTGTTCGCGAAAAGAACTCTTCATAGGTTATCTTACCATCCATATACGGTTGCAGAGCATTTGTGTTTATCTCATTCCATGTGGGTTGCATTATGAAAAATGTCAAAACGAGTGCGAGACCTATCAGCACCTGGTTCGGTGGCACCTGCCTTGTACCCAAAGCATTTCTCACAAAAGAGAAAACAATTATTATCCTCGTAAAAGAGGTAAAAAGCATCAGAATGCTCGGTGCTAAGGTAAGCACCGTCAACACCAAAAGTATTTCCAAAGTCGCTACAAGGTCACGAGGAGATTGATTAGGAGTAACTTGGATACGTATACCAGGAATAGGTACCTCGTCTTGAGGAAAGAAAGAAGTGGTCAGCATCAAAATGAAAAGCAAGGTAGCTATCTTTTTCATTTCTTACCACCAACAAATCTTTGAAGGATGGTCTCAAAATTTGAGCCAATCTCAGAACTTATTTCGCCTTCTTCAATTGTGTCCAACTTTTTTACAACTGTCGCTTGGTTCTGACTTATCAAGATAACATAGTATTCTTTCAATATTCTAACAAGTACCAACGACGTATTTCTATCCAAGTAAACTCTGCTAATCACTTTAGCAAAGCGCCCCCCAACTGCGTTGGGGAGCCTTTTTTTTAATATCCAATAAGTACCAAAGAGTATCGCTATTATAGAAATCAGACCTATTAAGAAACCACCAAGTCCTCCGATTTTCCTCTCTCCTTAGATAAAATGTATTTAAAACTACTTAAGTACTTTTTGAACCGCTTCAATTACCCTTGCGGGTTGGAATGGCTTAACTATGAAATCTTTGGCTCCGGCCTGAATAGCTTCTATAACCATTGCTTGTTGTCCCATTGCACTACAGACAATAACCGTAGCGTTTGGATCTATCTTTTTAATTTCTTTGATAGCATCAATACCATTCATTTCGGGCATGGTGATATCCATGGTAACAACGTCAGGTTTAAGCTCTTTATATTTTTCCACTGCTTCAACTCCGTTAGCAGCTTCTCCAACAACTTCGTGACCTGCCTTTGTGAGAATATCCTTCAACATCATGCGCATGAAAGCTGCATCATCAACAACTAAAATACGTGCCATCTTATGCCACCTCCGACCCTACAATTTCTTTAACTATTTCTTCTAAATTGAGGTATACTATCAAACGTGCGTCTTTTTTTATGAGCCCTTTTGCTTTTTTGCCATAAGTATTCATCTTGCCAAGGTTAGTTTCAAGTTCTTCGCTTCTTACTCGCATAACTCCAACAACTTCATCGACCATAAGTCCGAATTCAACGTCCTCTACCTTGGCAATTATTATTTTCTTGTATTCGGTGTTACTCTCATTGGCAAGCAACATTGGGAGACTTATTACCGGAACAATCTTTCCTCTTAAGTTAATCACACCCTCAATTATCTTCTTGGCTCTTGGAACTGGTGTTATTTCGGTTTTCTCTATAACTATTTCAACCATTTCAACACCGATTGCCATCTCTTGATTAAGTGCTTTGAAAACAAGAACTTCAAATTCCATATTATCTGCCACGATATTCACCCCCTTAAGACCGTTCACATACTCTTCCACCAACTTCTATTATGCCATCTCTACAATATTTGCCACATCCAATATCAATGCAATGCTTCCATCACCAAGTGTGGCTCCTCCACTGAATATCTTCACATCGCTGAAAATCTTTCCAAGAGATTTGATGACTATATCTTCCTGACCTATAAGCGTATCAACAGTTAATCCATATTTTCTGTTGCCATGCTTTACAACAACTACTTTCATTTCACTCGGGGTTTCTTCATGTGGGAAGTTAAACACATGCCATAGCTTTATCAACGGTATCACTTCTCCTCTGATAACAATGACTTCCTCGTTTTGAACAACTTTTATTTCCTCAGGACTAATGATTAATGTGCTATCAATAATGGAGATAGGGATAGCATAGACGTAATTGTTAACCTTAACGAGTAATGCTTGGATTATCGCCAATGTAAGTGGTAAGCGTATAGTTACCTTTGTTCCTTTTCCAGGTTTGCTCTCTATGGAAACCGAACCATTCAAAGACTCTATAGTGTTTTTAACCACATCCATTCCAACGCCTCGACCGGAGAGTTCGCTCACCTGATCTTTCGTTGAAAAACCCGGTAGGAATATGAAGTCAAAAACTTTTTCATCGGGTAGCGTAGCTGCTTTTTCTTCGGTTATTAAACCTCTCTCGATAGCTTTTCTCAATATCTTCTCGCGGTTCAAACCTCTTCCATCATCTTCGACTTCAATAACAACATTGTTGCCCTCGTGCCGTGCTGATAGTTTAACAGTTCCTATTGGAGGTTTTCCTAAAGCAATTCGCTCCTCTTTTGTTTCTATACCATGGTCGATGGCATTTCTAATGAGATGAACAAGAGGATCTCCTATAACTTCAACAAAAGTTCTATCAAGTTCTGTTTCTTCACCCTCCATGATAAAATTGATTTCCTTACCTAAGTTTCTTGCTAAGTCCCTAACAACTCTTGGGAATCTGTTAAAAACAAATTCGATAGGTACCATTCTAACTTTCATGACAATGTTCTGTAAGTCCAAAGTTATTCTACTAAGTTGAGCCAATGATTCGTCCACTTCTTTGATGTTGTACTTTTTCAGAATATCTGCTATCCTACTTCTTGCAATAACAAGCTCTCCCATCAAGTTCATCAATGTGTCGAGTTTTTCCGTATCGACTCTCACTGTTTGCGTAATCTTTGTTCTCTTTTGTTCTTTAACACTTTGCTCTTCAGGTTCCTTAGTTTCACTACCAACTGCTGTTTCTTTCTTCTTTTCTTCAATTTTCAGTGGTTTGACAATAACACTTTTGATTTCTGAAACACCCATTATCTTTTCATATATCTTTTCCTGCGGTACGTTACCAATACCTATCAATTCTACAGTTAAATCGAACTTTTCATTCTCTATATCCTCAACAGGTGGTATAGAGTGAACTATCTCAACACCTATTTCTTCAAGTGCGTGGAATACCATGTACATTCTTGCTGATTTAAGCTGCGTGCCCTCTTGGAGATTTACAACGATATGATATGCAGGTACACCCTTTTTTTCAGCTTCTTCCAATACATCTCTTAAAACCTCTTGAGTGAAACTTTCTGTAAACACTTTTGTGCTCGTTTCAGCTGATGTCTTTTCCTTCGTTTCCTTTACCTCTCCAAACTCGGATTTGTCAATTTTTCTACCGCTCTTTTCTACCTTTTCGCCTTTTGCAATTCTTTCAAACACTTCTACAAGCCCCTCACTGCTCTCGTCCAGTTCATCTGACCCGTGTTCAACAATAGCTTTCAACATCTTTTCTATCATATCGAGACCGGCAAACAAATAGTCAAGTTCATCGCTAGTAATTTCTACCTTCCCGCTTCTTACCGCATCTAAGTAGTTTTCCATTCTATGGCACAACTTTGCAAGTCTTTCAAACCCCATAGTTCCAGCCATACCCTTTAGGGTATGCAACGCACGGAAGGCCCTGTTTATTTGTTCAACATCAGAAGTGTTCTTTTCTAGTTCTAGTAATGCTTCGTTCAAAAGCTGGATATACTCTTTTGATTCGTCGATAAATACGCTGAGATATTCATTGTACTCTCCCATGTCCTTCACTCCTTTTAGGAGATTATGATTTTGTAATAGCTGAAATAACCAGTAGTGTATTTCCAAAATAACAGTTTAGAGGACACATTAAAACCTGTAGTCGATTTAATTATATCACCAATGTCCAGTAAAAGTTTAAACTCGTATGTTGTAAGTTTGGAAAAATCGAAATACATTGGTAGTTCTTTCAATCGTCCTCGAGTCTTTTCATACTGCTCGTACTTTGCCCTATCAATTGAGCCAAAAAAAACCCTATTTGCAATGTAAAAAGTATACAATTTAGAATTTTGAAAAGTAATTTCCCATTCCTGTTTTTGCGCATCGTACTTTGCACCAAGTTTAGCAACGGTTGTCTCCAATGCTTTTGTGGTAGAATTGTCGAATATGAATAGAAAGTCTCCGGTTTCCAATCTGCCAACAACGTAAACATTTGAAGAGGATTTCGAAAGTGCTGAAACAAATTCAAGGACTCTTCTTAAATCTGCATTAGAACCCTGTAACCACTGTTTGAGAATCTCAACAATGCTTTCCGTGTCACTTGAAGGCACCGATAAGTAGTAATTCCAAGCCATGGGAATGTTTCCAATATTTTCACTTATGCGTTTAGTTGTCAGCTGCTTTTTATTTTTCTGTTCAAATGTTATGCTAAGGTTTCCTGCAGAAACAGTCGAGTAAAATAGAACATACTCTGACTCAGAAGAGTCAATCGATGCCCCTGGTAAGTTAAATCTCAGAGTTTCTGGTTTCGAATATCCGCTTATAAAGAAGGTTCCTGCCTTCAATCTTTCAAAAACTTTTGATGTTCTTGATAACTGCATATCTGGAGTTGCGTAAGTCTTTAATGCTAACTCTAACGCTGTCTTACTTCCAGCTATTACGAAGTATTTTCCAGAATACCCACAGTAAAGAGAATCACCGAGTAAATACTGATTGTTTGGCAGCGTTTTGTAATTAACCGAAAGCAGATACGCTATTCCTTTTACAAACTGCGATGGCGACTTTGTTTGAAAGGCAAAGAAACTGTTTGCAGCAATAGTTTTTATAAAGTCGAAATAGTAGTTAATATCGAACGACACAACGTTACTCAAGTCAATTTGGATTCCTTTAGAAGCAAATAAAACATCTGTTGAAATCGCATCTTGAATAATAGAAGGTAACACACCTGTTCGATAACGCATGTCTTCAAGGATCCTTAAAAATGATTCTTCAAATCCTAATCCTTTTCTATTTAAAACAAATGAGAAAAATGGTACCTTCTTAAGCTCATCGTACCAATTACCACCGTTTGAAACTCTGATAAAGAAATCATAATCCTTATGAACCAAATCTATTATATCAGAATCTGCAAAAACGGTTGTTAAGACAATGAGTGCAAGAAAAATTGCGAGGGCTAATTTTAAGTCCTTGATTTTCGCCATCACCCGAGCTCCTCCCAAGCGTCGTTAACAACTTCAACTATTTTACTGTCCAAAAAAGTATCGGCAATGTTTTTATCGAGAGAAACATCTAAACATTTTTGAAATACAGCAAAGAACTCAATATTCCCGTCTCCTCCAAGAATCCTGGAAAAATCTAAATGCACAAGCTTAAAGCCTTCTTTTATAAAATCCCTCACGACCTCTCTTAAGACCCTTACATGTTCTGGCTTGTCTTTAATCACTCCACGATGAGAATAACCAACTTCAAATTGTGGCTTTATCAAAATTATACCATATCCTCCAGGTTTCAGTAAATTCAAAATGGTTTTCTTAATTTTTCTGACGGATATAAAAGAAACATCAGTGCTAACAATATCAACAAATTCTCTCAAGTCTTCAAAACTTAATTCTTTTGCATTTTTTTGGATAAGTTTCACTCTTTCATCGCTTCGTAGCTTGGGATGTAATTGCTCAGTATTCACATCAACAGCGTAAACCTTTAGAGCACCGTTTTGGATAAAGAAATCAACAAAACCACCTGTTGAACTTCCTATATCACATATCACTTTTCCACGAATTTCTATTTCTGTATCTTCCATGTGAGAAATATTCTTAAACAGACCCTCGATTTTATAACCTGCACGACTAACATATCTAGGAGTTTCTAAGACCTCTATATTATCAAAAGGACTGACTAATCTGGATGGCTCCTTGCATATCTGCCCATTAACTGACACTTTTCCGGATTCTATAACTTGTTTGGCTTTGTTCCTACTCTCAACAAGCCCATTTCTAACCAAAGTTACATCTAATCTTGCTTTTTGACTTCCACTTGCCATGTTCCCACATCCGTTACTATGTTCAGCACGCCTTTTGAGATAAACATGTAGAAAATTGAATTTCCGAGGTAAATATCATCATAAAAAAAGCCAAAACCAAAATCCTTGATGTTGGTGAATATTGGATATAGCCTTTTGTTTGGAAAATCATTCTTGAAGAAACTTTCTGTTCTATCCACTTTAATTGAACCATTTACAGACAAAACGTAGTTTTCTTTCAAAGATTTTAATATTACAGTTGCCCTACGTTCGTCATAATCGAAACAAACAGCCTCTTCAAAATTGCCTGCAAAAATAACTTTGCGGGTTTTAAGATTTACCACATAAACGTTTTTAGTAACGTCCAATAAATAAAGCATGTTCTCTACCAGCAAAAAATCCAAAGGAGTATTCGAAACTTTCAATTTCCAAGTAAGAGACACATCGCTAATCGAACCATCCGCATAAATGATATACTTGTCCCAGCCAAATATCGGTACTGAAAGTATCACTTCTTTCCTACCAGTTCTAAGGTTAAGAATATAATTATCCGTCAAAATAGAATAACCTGTGTATAAAAGTGGTAATGAATCAACTTGATATTGGATTTTTTCAGATACATAGAGAACTTTATCCCTGTAAAAGCTTCCATCCATAGTTACGGTAGCGGGTATGTAATTCATATAGTTTGGAACAACTATCAGAGGTACGCCTGTCGGAACGGTTACGTATAACTTGCTTGACTTTGGGTCGTAAACGACAGTCTCTGGATAGAAATCGCGTGTATCCTCGTTTGAGCCAGTTTCAATACGAACAAAACTAAAACTGGTGGTAATGTATTCGAGAAAACCACTCAAAAACTCTTCTTCAGATTTAAATACTATCGTACTTGCGTTCGTTGTTAAAGAAATAGTATCTCCTATAGATTCAACACTTATCTTCAAAAGCTCTCG
Organism: Fervidobacterium pennivorans DSM 9078; assembly: GCF_000235405.2. Taxonomy (NCBI): domain Bacteria; kingdom Thermotogati; phylum Thermotogota; class Thermotogae; order Thermotogales; family Fervidobacteriaceae; genus Fervidobacterium; species Fervidobacterium pennivorans. The sequence continues at coordinate 507,842 of NC_017095.1, read as the reverse complement.
AGCAGCAAAATTAGAAACATCAATCGATGCGGATGTGGAGGCTAACTCAAGCTCTATCTCACTATCAAGCTCACTGTTCAAGATTACGTTTGTTGCAAAAAAACCAGCCTTTGACAACTCTTTAGTAATAAAGATAGAAAGATGTGGTGCGATGTTTTTTTCAAAAACAACAATTTGAGGTCTTTCCACCCATTTTTTTATTACAGATAAAACTTCCGCACCTAAACTTTCATCCGGTATTTGAATGCCGGCAAAGACAATGCCTAAAACAACACCTTGTACAAAAACAATCCATGCGCAGGTGCCAATCCGGCTGATTTTGAGCGATCTTTTGATTCTAACACCTCCAGTATCTTCTCTGGTCCCCAGCTTCCAACTCCAACTTTTACGAGGTTTGCAACAATACTCCTAACCATTCCTCGTAAATACGATATACCTTCGACTCTCACAAGTATGAGATTTTTCTTCAATTTTACAATTCTAATAGCAGTAATGGTTCTCTCGGTCCTTATGTCTTCTTCTCCCTTTTTGCTAAAAGCTGTGAAATCATGTGTCCCTATAAGGTATTCAGCACCTGCTCTCATTCTCGCGATATCCAACTCATACGGAAACCACCAAGCATACCTTCTGAGGAATATGTCGTTCATTTTCGAATTTAGAATGTAATAGTGATAGATTCTGCGCTTTGCCTCGTATCGTGGGTTGAAATTTTCACTTGCGAACCAGACTTTCTTAACGTATATATCTTTCGGTAGGTTTGCATTTAAAGCGTTTCTGATATCGTTTTCTGTAAGTTTATCGTTTGGACAATCAAACGCTGCAACTTGTCCATTTGCATGAACACCCGTATCAGTACGTCCCGCCGCATATGTTTGAATAGGTACTTTGAATATTCGTTCGAGTGCTTTTTCCAAATCTTCTTGCACAGTTCTCACATCGGTTTGACGCTGATAGCCAAAAAAGTCTGTGCCATCATATGCGAATTCTATGGCTACTCTTCTCATATGTTGATTAAGCGTCCTCCTCCAGACTTCTTACTCGCATTCAAAGCAGTTTTAGCTTTGTTCAATATCCCTTCCAAATTGCCCGCATCAACTGGATACTTGACAACTGCACCACTGATACTCACATAAGGGTACTTCTCTTTAACATTTTCAATTACTTTTTGGACTAAAATCATTGCATCCGACTTGCTTTTTGTCCACAGCAAAATCATAAACTCATCACCTATACGAGTGTAAAACCCATAGTTTCTTACTTCATTTTCTAAAGATTTCTTGATTTCTCGCAATATCTCATCGCCAAAAGCATAGCCTTTTTCAAGATTAAGCTTATCAAAATTATCTATGTCCAAATACACGAACGAAAAAGTTCGTTTCATCTCTATAGCTTTCGATATTTCTTCCATTAATTCTGAGACTGTAGTTTCTTCTGGGTAGTAACTTAAGAAAAATCCTCGATACTTACTTTCTTTTACAATTTGTACAAATTGCCAAGCAAAAAACTTTGACAATTCGATTTCCCTTTTTGCCGGTCTTAAACCATTGATAGGTTTGTCGAAGCTGATGTATCCAATTGTCTTGTTATTGTATATTAATGGCACAAGGAATAAATCATCCGGGTCCCATGCATTATCAACATCTAGCATAGCATATTCTAATGGTCTGAAAACATACGTCTGATCCAAATTAATACTACCTTTCGGAATAAAATAAACCCCTCCTGAGTCAAAACGACTCTGCATCAGTACCAGTGTATCTTTTATCTGCGGTTGTCTGCTTTTTAACATCTCGAAATCTTCGTCTTTAATCCCATACTTTGCAACTCTTACAACCCTACCTGACTTATAATCAAATAAGTTCAGCAACGCAGCAGAAAAACCTATCATTTTACACGATACTTCAAGTAGATCACTTAATACTTTATCTACATCCTCCCTTCCCAGTTCTTCCAAGACAGCTGGTATCTTTGAAAGGTTTTCAATTTCTCTCTTAATCTCATCCTGCTCGTACTTCAATTCTTGATACCACACTTGTGCTGTTACAGTATAATGCAGCTGGACCAAAAAACCAGCGTAGAGTAGAAATGTAAAAATCAAATAAGTCAACTTCACTTCTGGCAAAATGTAAAGCGTGGTTACAATCAAAGAGGCGTAGAGACCTAGTAAAAACACAAGAAATCCTACACTAAGATAGTTCTTCAAGTTCGTCTTTGTAAAAAAGGGTATGTAAACAAAACTGAGTATAACGTTTGTGGCAAAATAACCGGCAGCGAAATAAACCAGCGATAGATAGTCATAAATAGCATGTTTGAAAAAAAAGATACCTACTGAAAATTGCAAGAACTCAAAAGCTAATCTAAGAAGCTTTGTTTGCCAAGGAATTTTCTTTACTAGAGGTATCGTGAGCAATGAGAGAAACATTACCGTTTCCGGAGTGATAAAAGGAATTAAAAACAGGTACAAAAAAGGCTTGGCAGTGAATCTAACCCCACCAATGGGAATTTCAATATACTGAGCTAAAAACATAGCTATCAATGAAGCAATAATCATTCGTATGTCGTAACTAAAAACAAATGGTTTCGAGAAGAACAAGGAGACAGAACCTATCAAGAACAACGAAAATACAAATATCAAAGTCTTTTTGGTCACTTCTTTCCCCCCAATGTTATGTTATACAGATTGTAACATACCAACACTGTATTTTAAACTTCTGTTTATGTATATTCTGGCAAATATATTCTATCATAAGACCGACAATTTACACAAGGAGGTATATAAAGAGATGGAACAACTCAGACAAATTGCAGAGATTTATGGAACGCCTGTTTTAGTGATGGATTTGAACGTGATAAAGCAAAATTACATGAACTTAGTTAATAATATTAGAAATTGTAAGGTCTACTACGCCGTCAAAGCAAATTCTCATGTCGAAATTGTAAAGCTTCTGAGAGATTTAGGAAGCCATTTTGATGTGGCATCACGTGGTGAAATCGAAAAATTACTTTCACTTGGTGTGGAACCATACAGAATGAGTTTCGGAAACACAATTAAAAAGTTAGAAGATATAAAATTTGCATACGACCATGGCATTAGGATGTTCGCTGTAGATTCCGAAATGGAACTAGAAAAGATAGCCATGGTTGCTCCTGGCTCAGATATTTACGTCAGAATAAGTACAAACGGCATGGAAGACGATGCTGATTGGCCGCTTACAAGAAAGTTTGGAACAAGCGTAAGTCATGCGATTGAACTAGTAAAATATGCGAAAACATTAGGATTGAACCCCATAGGTTTGAGTTTCCACGTTGGTTCTCAAAACTACAACCCTGAAAACTGGCGAACAGCTATAAGGGAAGCTTCCGTTGTGTTTGAAGAAGCAAAGGAATTTGGTATCAACTTGTCCATGATTAACACAGGCGGTGGGATGCCTGTCAAATACGTTAGGGACATACCAACTGTCAAGCAAATAGCAAAAGTAATAAACGAGGCTGTGGAAGAATACCTGGGCGATAATATAACCGTCATCGTAGAACCCGGTAGGTCGATGGTTGGAAATGCAGGAATTATGATTACAAAAGTTATCTTGAGAAGTAAAAAAGGTGAGGAGAACTGGTTATACCTTGATGCGGGTGTGTTCCATGGCCTGACAGAAACAATTCAGAACATACGCTACCGAATAACTGTTGACGGTAAAGAAGATGAAGAACTCGATACCTTTGTCCTCGCTGGGCCTACATGCGATAGCGTTGATGTGATGTACTATGATGCTCAATTACCAAAAAGCACAACACTTGGAGATATTGTATACTTTCATACAGCAGGTGCTTACACTACCGAGTATGGAACAAATTTCAATGGTATAGATTCACCAAAGATAGTGTTTGTAAACGGAATTTTGTCAGACGAAGAATATGAGGTAAAAATTCCTGAAATCGTAGAAGTTGAAAGTGAAAATTCAGAAGATTAAGCGAATTTGTAAACATTAATGAATAAGGGCTGGGATTTCCCAGCCCTTATCTATTACCACCAACGGCTTATTCTTTTTCTACCTATAATAACATCTGAACGGTTTCCTTCATGAATTCTCACAACATGCCTTCCGGACAAAATTGAAAGCACGTTTGTAAACAGCGTCGGTAAAGAAACGTATTTTCTACTTGATATCTTTGCAAACAACGGAATTACGGAATATCTCAATGCGCTTTCCATTATGAAAAATATCTGGAGTCCGTAAATATGGAAATCACCTATATAGAAATCAAAGGAGTTGAAAAAACTTGCTAAGGGACCACCAACAAGAGAACCAATCATTCCGCCCAAACCACCAAGGGCAGAGAAAACTGCAAAATACATTGGTGAATTCGAAGACGCCGTTTCCATCGGAAGGGTTATAAACGCAAGGTTCACTGCTGCCCAACCTACACCTGATAGAACTGCATCCAAAGCCAAGGCCAAAATCCAATCTCTTTCGTTCATCAATATCCAAATAGCTGGCGTTATTGACACTATAGATAAACCAGCAATTAAAACACTTTTGTGACCAAATTCATCGGAGAGCTTTCCCCAAATCGTGTAAAATACCATAGACAAAACTGAAGCTGTTATGGAAGCATAGCTGATATAGGTCATGGGTAATTTAAGATTGTGGAGTTGATGGTAAGGAAAAAAAGGTGCTGCCAGAAGTACCACGAAGTTCCAAGCAAAATAGGCTTTGGATAATTTCATAAAGTTCTTATCTGCAAGGACAAGTTTTAAATCATTAACAGTTCCTGTTTTAGTTGCCCTTCTTTCTTCAAGAGGCATCAATGTAAGGAGCGACAGGAAACTTCCAAGCAATGTAGCAGTAATTATCAATAGAAAGTTAAATGGAATTTTGACATTGTCGTTTATAACTGAAAACAAATAAAACACCAATAACGTTGAAAGCGAAACAAAAAAGTTTCTTAAGCCCAGGTATTTACCCCTTCGCTCTTCTGGTATCATGTCTGAAATCATACTGACCCAGATATTACCTGCAAAAGCAGCAAAGATTTGACTCAAAGCAAAGACAGCAATAAAAAGCTTTGGGCTTCTTTGCTCAACAAACAAAAATGGAAGTAGCACTACCCACAAGAATCGTCCTGAATTGAAGAATGCTAAAAGCATTTTCTTACTAGAAAATTTTTCGATAACAGCAGGTGCAAAAAGCTGAAATATCTGGAACGCCATAGGGAATGACGCAGCAAGTCCTAACCATACTTCATTAAGTCCGAAGTAGATAGCTACTGCTGTGAAGATTGCTGTTTGAGTTAGAACAAAGTAAAACGAAGAAAAAACTCCCTCAAGCGTTAAAAAGAATTCATTTTTATTTTTGTGAAACTTGAATTTGCCACTTTCTTGACTCATCCTTTAACCACTCCAAGTGGAATACACTTGGCTATCTTCAAAGAAATTCCAAGTTCATCGACAATTTGAACCACTTTATCAACATTTTTGTAAGCTTCCGGAGCTTCTTCTACTATACCTTTCTTAGACTTCGCCATGATTTTAATGCCCTTTGATTCAAGTTCTTTCAAGACATGGTTTACCGTTAACTCTCTCGTTGCCTCTCTTCTTCCAAGTGCTCTACCTGCTCCGTGAGCCGTTGAACCAAAGGTCATTTCTTCAGCTTTTTTGGTTCCAACAAGTATGTAAGACGCTGTTCCCATACTCCCTGGTATAATGACTGGTTGTCCAGTTTTTTTGAATATCTCTGGAAGTGCTGCGTTCCCAGGTCCAAATGCTCGTGTTGCTCCTTTTCTGTGAACAATCACTTTTCTTTTCCTTCCATCTATTTCGTATTCCTCCACTTTTGCAATGTTGTGTGCAACGTCATAAACAAGCCTGACATTCATTCCAACCACACTTTTGAACGCTTTTCTAATCATGTGAGTTATGATTTGCCTGTTTGCAAACGCGTAATTCGCAGCGCAGTTCATCGCGCTGTAATATGCTTGTCCCCACTCGCTTTTAAAGGGCGCATTGATAAGCTGTTTGTCTGGTAGATTCTTGTTGTGGTCTTTGAGGTTGTCTCTCATGTATTTTATGTAATCGGTTGCTATCTGGTGTCCAAAGCCTCTGCTACCGGTATGTATAAGTATCGTTATATCTCCCTTTTTAATACCAAACACAGATGCGATTTCCTCATCATATACTTCTTCTACTAGTTGTATCTCAATGAAATGGTTTCCTGCACCAAGTGTTCCTAGTTCATCTTTCCCTCTCTCATACGCTTCTTCACTAACATCAGAAAAGTCGCAGTCTTCTAATGTTCCTCTGTCTTCTATTCGCAACAAATCTTCTTCTGTTCCATAGCCCATTTCAATAACTTTCCTGACTCCTTGCTCTACGATCTTTTTAAAGTCGTTTTTTGAAAACCTTAAATCGCTTGTTTCACCGACTCCAACAGGTACGCTTTCGTAGATGCGTTTGATGAGACTTTCCAAGTTCTTCTTTACAATATCGGAATTGCCATCTACTACCAGCATTCTGACACCGCAATTTATGTCAAAGCCAACCCCGCCGGGGCTTATTATTCCATCTTCTAAATCGAATGCTGCAACACCACCAATAGGAAAGCCGTATCCCCAATGTATATCAGGCATAGCGTATGCTGCTTTCACAATTCCCGGTAATGTTGCCACATTTTTAAGTTGTTCAATAGCTTCCTCATCGATAGTTTCGTAATCAGCAAGAACTATTGCATCAACCCTCATATTGCCCGTTTTTTTAATCCTGTAAATATATTTTCCTTCCTTCTCAACACCCGGGATGGACATATTCAAACACCTCCTTTCAATAACGTAAACTCCGGAAGTTGTGCATAAAAGCTTTGAAGAAAGAATTTAAAACAAACCACCCTTCGACATTTTGTCTCGGGTGGTTTGGCTCTAATCAGTTTATGCTCTTTCGTGTGGATTGTATTTCTCTTTCGATTCTTGTAAGAATCGGTAAATTTTTTCAAAATCTGCTTCTATTCTGAACTGATGACCAGTTCTCCACTTAATTTCAACAAAGCCTTCGTTCAAAGCCTTACCAGCCGTTATTCTAAATGGTATTCCTATTAAGTCTGCGTCGCTGAATTTGACACCAGGCGATACATTTCTATCGTCGAAGAGCACTTCTTCGTTACGCTCAATTAGGTAATTGTAAAGCTCTGTCGCAAATTTCATCAGATTCTCGTTGTTGCTAACAGGAGTAATGATTGTTGTAAATGGAGCAACAGAAATTGGCCATATGATACCTTTGTCATCGTGAAGCTGTTCTACAATCGCACCCATTGTTCTCGAGATACCCCAGCCGTAGCATCCCATTATGAATGGTTTTAGCTGCCCATCTCTGTCCATATATTTTGTCCCCATCGCTTCTGAATACTTTGTTCCAAGTTTAAAGATGTGTCCTAATTCAATTCCTTTCTTCATGTTTAAAGGTTTTCCACAAACCGGACAAGGGTCCCCAGCAATAGCAACAACAAGGTCAGTCCATTCATCAGGGACAAAGTCCCGACCAACGTTGACATTGACATAGTGGTAATCTTTCTCCATACCACCAACTACAAAATTTTTCATACCCTTGACCTGGTTGTCGGCTATAATCTTTATACCCTTGACTCCTACAGGGCCTAAGAATCCAATTGGCACTCCGAAGTCTCTGAATATCTCATCAGGTGTAGCAAAGGTAAGGGACTGGTCGTTAACAAATGCCTTCAACTTTTCCTCGTTGAGCTCTCTGTCACCAGGAACAAGAGCCATGTAGTAACCATTTCTGCCTTTGTAAATGAGTGTTTTCACTATTTTTCTTACAGGAACATTGAGGAAATTAGCAACATCTTCTACTGTCCTTACGTTCGGGGTATAAACCTTTTCTATAGGTTTCTCTTCTTCATTTTCGTAAACAACTTCTCCAACATACGGAACACGCTCGTCATTTCCCGCATATCCACAATCACAATACAAAATGTTGCTTTCTCCGGTATTGGCAAAGGCTACAAATTCATGACTTTCGCTACCACCTATAGCTCCTGAAGACGCCTCAACAATTGCATACTTTAGCCCTATGCGTTCCATTATATTTGAATACGCTTCCCTGTGAGCTCTGTACGTTTCATCTAAGGATTCCCAGCTATCATGGAAACTGTAACCATCTTTCATTATGAATTCACGAGCTCTCAGCACTCCAAATCTTGGTCGGATTTCATCACGGTATTTGTTGGCAATTTGATAGAGAGTTATTGGTAATTGTCTATAGCTGTTGAGTTCGTTTTGCACTAAAAATGTTACTAACTCCTCATGCGTAGGACCAAGTGTAAATTCTCTGTCATGCCTATCTTTAAGTTTCATCATCTCTGGTCCGTAATCATCCCACCTGCCGGACTGTTTCCACAATTCAGCGGGTTGAATTATTGGCATCAGGATTTCATTAGCACCTATCTTGTCCATTTCTTCTCTGACTATTCTTTCAATCTTAAGTAGCACACGTCTACCAAGCGGCAGGTAAGAATAGATACCTGCTGCAATTTTACGTATAAACCCTCCTCTGATAAGCAATTCTTGACTTGGAACTTCGGAATCGGCTGGTGCTTCTTTGAGCGTTGGTGCGTAAAATTGAGAATACCTCATTTTGCTCCCTCCACCACTTCTTATTTTTCTTCCTTCTCAACGATTTCGTATTTTGTTCCCTCAGGCGTATCGTACAACTTAATACCAGATTCAGCCAAAACATTTCTAATTCTATCAGCAAAATCAAACTGTTTTGATTTTCTAAATTCATTTCGCACCTCTACAAGTGACCTTATTAAAGTCTCAAAATTGCTCGAAACAGCTGAAGTCGGTGCTTTTTTCTCACTCTCCGTGTCAAAAACTCCAAGAACCGGTCCAAATACTCGTTTAATTAGGTGATACATCCTTAACGCTCTTCCATCGTCTCCATTATCCATCGCCTTATTTAATTCGCGAACGACATCAAAGATGATAGAAAGCGCTACAGGAGTGTTGAAATCGTCAGACAGTGCCTCAACAAACCTTTGAACCAATTCTTTCATTTCTGCATCTTCTTTCGGAACCAGTGGATACGGATATTTTTCCCTAAATCTATTTAATGCTGCAAGAACCCTTTGGGCTGCTTTTGAATTATCTTCAAGCACTTCATCTGAGAACTCAATTGGTGACCTGTAGTGTTTCGACAATAAAAAGAGTTTCACACCGTCTTTGCCGTATTTCTTTACAGCCTCTCTAACCAGGAAAGTGTTTCCCAATGATTTACTCATCTTATCTCCGCGAACTATTATCATTCCATTGTGCATCCAATACTTCGCGGGAGGTTTCCCGGTTAATGCTTCACTTTGCGCTATTTCATCTTCATGATGCGGAAATATGAGGTCCTCCCCACCACCATGGATGTCAAACATATCACCCAGCAATTTTTGTGACATCACTGAACATTCGATATGCCAACCAGGTCTGCCTAAACACCATGGACTATCCCAGGTTGGTTCCCCCGGTTTAGCAGATTTCCACAAGACAAAATCAAGCGGGTCACGTTTTAATTCATTGACATCAACCCTTGCCCCTGCTCTTAAATCGTCCGGATTCTTGCCTGATAGCTTACCGTAGTCTGTCAATTTTCTTACACTGAAATATACATCACCATTTGCTGCAACATATCCATAACCATTTTCTATTATTCTTTGAACAGCGTTTACTATGTCATCCACGAAATCCGTGGTTCTTGGGTGAAAGTTTGCTGCACGCACTCCGAGAGAATGTGCATCATGGAAGTATTCAGCAATAAAAGTGTCCGCAACGGTTTTCCAATCTACTCCCCATTCTCTTGCTTCATTAATAATCTTATCATCTATATCTGTGAAGTTTTGAACCATTATAACCTTGTATCCGATAAACTCAAGAAACCTTCTAAACGCATCGAAAACAACCATTGGACGTGCATTGCCAATGTGAATATAGTTATAGACAGTTGGACCGCATACGTACATCTTTACGATACCGGGTTCAACAGGTTCGAGCGGAACTTTTTCTTTTGTCAAAGTATCGGTGATATACACTTTTTTCATTGTTATTCACCACTCTTTGGTTAATTTAATTTACGCGTTTAAATAATTTTGAATACGTGCTATGACTTCTTCCTTCCCAAGTATTTCAAGAATATCTATCAACTCTGGTCCCTCGTTCTTACCTGTTAAAATAAGCCTGAGTGTCATGTAAAAGTCTTTACCTTTTAGTTTTGCATTTTTCATCGCTGTTTTAAACGAAGCATATATGTTTTCCTTATTCCAAACTTCTACCTTTTGTAACTCTTCAAGTAGGGCTTTATACGTTTCAACAGCTTCTGGGGTTTTTTCTACGGAAACATTCGGTCTTTCGAAGAAGAAATCTGTTAACTCTGGCAGTTGGGAGAGTTCTTCGATTCTGTCTTTTACAGCTACAATAACTTTTTCTAAATAAGCCTCGTCAACGTCTCTGTTGATGAACATTTTCGCAAGTTTTACTAATTCTTTGGTATCCTTCATCCTGATATGCTCGGAGTTCATCCATCTCAATTTATCAGGATTGAAAATAGCTGGGTTTTTAACCAATCGTTCCAAGGAGAAACTGCTTATGAGTTCCTCTTTTGTAAGGATTTCCTTCCCCTCTGGATGCGACCAACCAAGAAGTGCTAGGAAATTGACCAAAGCTTCTGGTAAGTATCCTCTTGCTTTGAATTCTTCGACTGAAGTAGCACCATGGCGCTTGCTAAGTTTACTTCCGTCAGGTCCAAGAATCATCGACACATGACCAAACACAGGAACAGGCCAACCAAGTGCTTCATACAGCGCAACTTGTTTTACAGTGTTGGAAAGGTGGTCGTCCCCTCTTAGCACATGGGTTATTTTCATGAGACCATCATCAATAACACAAGCGTAGTTATACGTAGGCATGCCGTTACTTCTCAAAAGTGCGAAGTCACCAACACTGCCAGCTTTGAATACAACCTCACCTTTTACAACATCATTGATTACATAATCCTTCCGAGGCATAGAGAAGTAAATCGCAGGTCTCAACCCTTTTTCTTCGTACTCTCTTTTTCTTTCTGCAGTATTGTATGGTTCAAGCATCTCACGCGTGTAATGCGGTGCCTTGCCTTCAGCAAGTAGTTTCTCACGAAGTTGTTCAATTTCCTCCGGGTAGGCGTAAACCTCGTAAGCTTTCCCTTGCTTTATCAATTCTTGTGCATAGTAATGGTATAGCTCTGTCCGTTCGCTCTGCCTGTACGGACCGTACGGACCACCAATATCTGGTCCTTCGTCCCAATCTAACCCAAGCCACCTTAAAGCATTGATGAGTTGTTCTTCGAAAACTTTTTCGGACCTTTCAAGGTCTGTGTCCTCAATTCTTAAAATGAATTTTCCGTTTGTTTTCCTTGCAAAGAGATAGTTAAATAAAGCTGTTCTTGCACCACCAACATGCAGATAACCTGTTGGACTTGGGGCAAATCTTACTCTAACTTGACCGTTATTAGACATTCATATCCCTCCGAAGCTAATTTGGTTTTTTCATATATAAGCTATCTATACATAAATCGGGGGGCATGCCCCCCGAATTTTGAACTTTTGAAAAATACAAATGAAATCTAGCAAGTTAAAACTACGTGTTAGTGCGTCCTTATTTTCTCAACGTTCTTAGTCTTCAAGAGGTTCAAACATATCTTTACTTACTCCACAAACCGGGCATGTCCAGTCATCAGGAAGATTTTCGAAAGGTGTGCCTGGTTCAATTCCGGAATCTGGGTCTCCAACTTCTGGGTCATAAATGTAACCACAAACGGTACATCTGTACTTCATATTTCCACCTCCATCTAATTACTGGGTGTAAGTATTATACCACATGAAACGTAGAGTTTTCAACAGACATTTTGTAGAGTATTGTTAATGAATCGTTTAGATGCTAAAATAGTTGAGTGTAAAAGAAGAGTTGAAAGGGTAAATAAGTATGGAGGTGGCTCTACATGGTAGCAACAATCATAAACAACGGTGGAAGCATAAGAATCCCAAAGAATGTGGAAGTTGCATACTCTACTCCAGTTCTTCTGACACAAAATGACCGTAAAATACTTATCGACCCTGGCGATTACACTTCTTTCGGATTTTTGGAAGAATATTTTGAAAATCATAATATAAACTTGGAGGATGTGACAGATATTCTACTGACTCATTTACACTTAGACCATGCCTATGCAACAAGATTTTTCCCAAACGCTACTGTCTATATTCATGGTGCTTACAAAGCAAAACCATACAACAAATTCGGGTTATTCAAGAGTAAACTCTACCTTGAAATCATAAACTCTTGGAAAAATGTAGTGGAAATTGATGCTGGGATGAAACTATTCGATGGAAAAGTTGTAGTATTTCACACTCCTTGGCATGCAAAAGAGCACTGTTCGTTTGTCATAGATACAGAAAACATGGGCAAAATTCTGTATACTGGGGATATAGTTATGAATCGCGTAGAGTTTTATGATATAATAAGATGGTTGAGAAAAGATGATTGCGCAAGGTTCATTAATACCATTGGTCGGAAGTGTGATTACATAGTTTTTACGCATGACGAACATGTAAGGAGTGATGACTATTTCAGGAGGTGAGAAATATGAAAATTGCCATGGTGTCTTACGAAGTTTATCCATTTGCCAAAGTTGGTGGACTCGCAGACGTTGTTGGAGCATTACCAAAGTATCTAGAAAAGCAAGGAATGGCTGTAGATATTTTCATGCCATACCATAAAAAGGTTGATGAGAATTCTTCGAAGTTTGGTTATACCATTGAAAAAGTCTCAGAAGGCATTTCCATTCCACACTTACTCACTGAAGAAAAATTCGATATTTACAGAACAAGTCTACCTGGTAGTAAAAACGTGAATGTATTTTTGATTGCAAATCGATATTACTTTAGCGCAGATGAGGTTTATCAAGGCCCTGATTTGGCAGAACAAGCAATATTTTTCTCAGCTGCTGTGCTCGAAGCGATTAAAAAATTAGACTTTCGCTACGATATAATCCACGTTAATGACTGGCAGACTGCACTGATTCCTGTATACCTGAAATCAGTATATAAAAACGATGAAAAGCTATCAAAAATTGCCTCTGTTTTAACAATCCACAATTTAGGTTACCAGGGGATTTTCGAACCATCTTACATGAAATTCGCAGGATTGCCTGAGTATCTCTTTAGTATTGACGGTATAGAGTTCTATGGTAATATCAACTTCTTGAAAGGTGGTATTCTTTTTGCAGATGTAATAAACACAGTAAGTCCAACCTATGCTCGCGAAATTCAAACGAAAGAATACGGTGAGAAACTCGATGGTGTATTGCGTGTAAGGTCTGCGGACCTTTATGGTATTTTAAACGGTATCGACTACGAAGAGTATAATCCAGAGACAGATAAAAGGATATACGTTAACTACAACCTTGAAACTATCGAAAAGAAAAAAGAGAACAAGAGACTACTTCAACGCGAGCTCGGTTTACCAGCAAGAGACGTTCCTATGATTGGAATGATAAACAGACTTGTAGACCAAAAAGGACTCGACATCATGGCAGAGATAATGGATTATGTTTCGCTATTTGACATACAGTTCGTCCTTCTTGGTACCGGTGAGGAAAAATACGAGAACATGTTCAAAAAGCTAGGGGAAAGATACCCAGAGAAATATTCTATAAATCTAAAATTCGACGTGGTACTTGCTCAAAAAATTTACGCTGGTGCAGATATGTTCCTTATGCCATCAAAATACGAACCTTGTGGACTTGGACAGATGTATAGTCTCAGATACGGAACAATACCGATAGTAAGATACACCGGTGGCTTGGCAGATACAGTAAAAGAATACAATCCTGAAACAAAAGAAGGAAACGGTTTTGGATTTGAACCATATGACTCTGCATACCTGCTTAAAGCCATAGCCAAAGCACTGTATTATTACAATGAAAAAGAACATTGGAATGCCTTGATTAAGAACGCGATGACAACGGACCTGAGCTGGGACAATTCAGCGAAGGAATATGTAAAACTTTACCAGCGTGCGAAATCGAAAATCCAGTAAATAAAGAAATCAAAACAAACCTAGGGAGGAATCTCTATGCCTGAATACAGAAAGGACCCAGTTGTAAAAAGATGGGTTATCATTTCAACCGAGCGTGCAAAAAGACCTCACGACTTTCAGGTAACACCAGAAGAGGTAAAAACAGGTTTCTGTCCTTTTGATTATGGAAACGAACATACCACACCACCTGAAATCCTTGCGTTCCGTCCAGCTGATACGCAGCCCAACACTCCTGGATGGTGGGTTAGAGTCGTTCCCAACAAATTCCCGGCTGTAGATCCTGAATTACCAGTTGATAGATATGGACACGGGATGTACGATGCGATGACCGGATTTGGTTACCACGAGGTCATCATCGAAACTCCTGACCACAACTCCACTTTCGCACTTTTGGATTACAAACAAGCTGAGGAAGTCGTTTGGGCATACGTTACAAGGTTTAGAATGATTGCAAAAGATGAACGAGTCAAATATATACTCATTTTTAGAAACCACGGTAAGGAAGGAGGAGCTTCACTTGCGCATCCTCACAGCCAAATTATAGCCACTCCTGTTGTGCCAAAGACTGTTGAGGAGGAGCTAGATGGGGCAAAGAATTACTATTCTTACAAAGAACGCTGCGTGTTCTGTGATATGATAAATCAAGAAAGAATAGAAGGAAGGCGTATAGTAGAGGAGAACGAACATTTCATTGCTTTTGAACCTTACGCGGCAAGGTTTCCATTCGAAACATGGGTACTTCCAAAAAGACACTCACATGATTTTGGTTCAATCACTGAGGAAGAAGTTAAATCATTTGCAAGGATTATGAAAGATGTCTTGCACAGGATTTATTTGGTTTTGAACAATCCGCCGTACAACTTCCTAATCCATACTGCACCGGTCATGGATGAAGGTAAACTTTATTACCATTGGCATGTTGAAATTATCCCTCGTTTAACACGTGTCGCAGGCTTTGAGTGGGGTTCGGGATTTTATATCAACCCAGTGCCACCCGAAGATGCAGCAAAGTACTTGGTAGAAAATTACCAAGAGTTAATTGAGAAAACGAAATCGGAATAGCACGAATGCATAGAAGGAGGAAAAAAGATGAGCACAAATTTCAGTTTAAACCCGGATCAGAAAATTGCTGATTTAAAGGAACATGTAAAACACTTTATTGCAGTGTTGAGTGGAAAAGGTGGAGTTGGTAAAACAACGGTTGCCGTGAACTTAGCGACTGCTCTTGCCGAAAGTGGTTACAAAGTTGGACTTCTCGATGTTGACATCCATGGACCTGATATCGTCCGTATGCTTGGTGGTAATGCACTACCAGCTGTTGACGAAGACGAAAAAATAATTCCCGCAGAGGTACTGCCAAACTTGAAAGCACTTTCAATTTCCATGATGGTTGAGGAAGGTAAACCTATCATCTGGAGAGGACCTCTCAAACACTCTGCAATTAAACAATTTCTCGGCGATACTAAATGGGGGGAACTGGATTTCATGATATTTGACTTACCACCGGGAACCGGAGACGAAGCACTTAGTCTTTTCCAAACAATAGGTCAAACTGACGGTGTACTAATGGTGACAACTCCACAAAAGGTAGCACTCGACGATGTCCGAAGAGCAATAGAGTTCGTAAAAGCCATGAACCAAAAAGTTTTGGGCATTGTTGAAAATATGTCCTATATGAGATGCAAAGACGAAGTAGTTTACCCATTTGGAAGAGGCGGAGCAGATTTATTGGCGCAAGAATACGGTGTTCCTGTACTCGGAAGAATTCCTATGGACCCCAAGGCGCTTGAATTACTTGACGAAGGCAAACCGATAACACTTTATTACAGGGGAAGCGAAGTTGAAAAGGCGTTTAGAGAACTTGCTGAAAATGTTGCAAAAGCTGTTGAAAAATAATTTATTAATCGCAAGGCGGTAGAAAAATGAGAATAGAACCACCGTCAAATGACCCAAAGTTAAAGAACTCAGCTATAAAGGGAAAAAAAGCAGGTAAGAAAGAACATGTAAGCTCGAGTCAAAAG
This sequence comes from Fervidobacterium pennivorans DSM 9078, assembly GCF_000235405.2. NCBI lineage: Bacteria > Thermotogati > Thermotogota > Thermotogae > Thermotogales > Fervidobacteriaceae > Fervidobacterium > Fervidobacterium pennivorans. Next base: position 491,703 of record NC_017095.1, on the reverse strand, counting down.
AGCTCTTTTCTTGGTGTTTTTGAAGAAGCAGAGAGTGAAGCTATTAGGAAGACCATAGAAGAAATGATAAGTGATGTTGTTGAAGCGGGAAATGATTTTGTAAGGTCACCAACTGCTGAAAACCTCAAAAAATACAAAGAAAAGATTAGAAATGTATTAAAGTATGTGGAAAAAAACCTCTATAAATTAGCTGGAAAATACGATTATGCACTGTCACAACCGAGGTTACATATAATTGCTGAACAAGTTGATGAAAGATTGGAGCAACTTACCAACTTACTTATGGAAGCTGAGAAAAACACGCTAAAGCTTGCTGAAAAGGTTGGAGAAATCAACGGGATACTTTTTGACCTCTACAAATAGAACCAGAAAGGAGAGGAATTAATGAAAGAATTCTTACTTGGAGTTGTGCAAGGACTAACAGAATTCTTCCCTGTTTCAAGTTCTGGGCATTTAAGCTTGTTTTCCAAACTTTTCGGATTATCGCCAAATCTTTCGCTGTTCGCCTTTCTCCACTTAGCAACGTTCTTAGTAGTTTTAATATTCCTTTGGAAAGATGTATGGAGCATCATCATAGGTTTAGTAAAACTTGATAAGTCAACGTGGGACCTGGCACTTAAAATCATAGTTGCATCTATACCTGCAGGAATTGTCGGTGTATTTTTTGAAAAGAAGATTGAAGAGATATTCTCCTCTCAAATGTTAATTGGTGTGTTTTTTTTGGTTACAGCAGTGGCACTCTGGTTATCTGACTTCTTTTCCGGAAAAAAGTCACTAAACGATATTTCTTATACTGATGCATTGATTATTGGTATCTTCCAAGCGATCTCGGTATTGCCTGGTATATCACGCAGTGGTTTTACTCTCATTGGAGCACTCTTGGTAGGTATGAATCGAACTGACGCTTTTAGATTTTCTTTTCTTCTGAGTTTACCAGTAACACTCGCAGCTGGAATCTTTGAACTTAAAGATGTTGTTTTCTCAACAGGTATATTTTCTGGATTTGGTGGAGCATTTGTCGCAGGATTGATTGCCTTGATTGTAGTAAGACAACTAACGGTATCGGCACATCTGAAATTTTTCTCGTTGTATCTTATCATACCTGCGTTGCTGAGCTTTGTTTTGAAATAAAAACGCGAATAACAAAAGTATTAATCCCCAGGATATACCTAAAGAAAATCCTGGGGATTTTTCTTTGAAGGAGTAAAACATCAAATATTCAGTTCAGTTTATGCATGTGTTTTATAACCAGAGTCTGTGGTATAATCATCTTTGAACAGTCTCTGTTTTGGACAACCATAACAAACAAAGGGGGAGACTACCGTGTTGTCTAAGGTTGCCTTAAAATTGAGGATTTTGCTCGTGTGTTTATTCATTTTAAATGCGTTATCCTTCGGCGCAGAATTTTACTTCAGTACAAAAGATGGAATGGGTATAACGGGGTCTTTAGAATCAATAATTTATTTCCTAGGTTTTCCATATAGTGAAATTGGATTTAAATTGCCCTTGGATGAGAACCGAACGATTTTTCTTTCCACGGTTGGTGGTTACGACTTTGGAAAATCTACATATTTCTTGAGGTTGAGCTCTGACTTTCAGGTAGAGAACATAGCTGTTTCGATACCTTTCGAACTAACTACGAAAATAGTTGACACAAATGAACCAACTGAAACAGGAAGGTTCAACGTAGGTCTCTCGGCGTCTGTAAATTTTGAAAATATGAATCTCAGTGTATCAGCTTACTATTCGGCTTTTTATCTTTTCTACGACCCGGCATTCAATGTGAACATTCCAACTGTTTATACTGACGACATCTTTCGTTCATTACTGAATGTTAAAATGTCGTATATTCAACCTACTTTTTCTATTTCAGTGGGTTATTTTGCTTCCCTGCGATGGTTGTCTTATAGGTCATCGTTTATTACAGGTGAGAATTCACCATACGTAGAAGCAAGAATTAAGGTCCGATTTTGAAACCAAAAAAACATAGAAACACTTAAAAAATTTTTTCAACCTGGGGGTTTTGGACTTTGACAAATGTAGAGGAAAAACTCAATAAGGTTATCGGAAATTTGATAAAACAAAATGCATTCTATGGCTATATTCTGATGGGTTCAAAATACAAAGAAGGTAACGTAAAGAACTTAACAATGACAGTTACTCGGAATGGTGATTTGTTGTTCATTTACAATCCCGTAAGTATTGCATCAAAGAGTGAAGTGATGGTCGAAGGATTAATTCTACACGAGCTTATGCACTTTATCAACAGACATTATCTTATAAAACCTAAAGATAAACGTGATAAGGCAGTCTGGGACCTTGCAAAAGACGTTGCAATAAACCAATTCATACCTCAACTCGATGCGCTTAGCGTACCTCTCAACGTTCTTATTGAAGAAGGTCACGGGACAGATAACGACATAATTTTCGCAGGTCCTCCCGTGAATATGCTAAACAAAACAGCGGAAGAATATCACAATTACATAATAGAAGAATTTTTGAAACGTGGGAATTTCGATATCGAAGCAATTGCAGAGAATCTACCAAACAACCATGAATTTACAAGTGACGTACCCATAGAAATGGTGGTCGAACTGATGGAGCAAAAGGTAGGAAAAGCGTTCAATCTATTTGGTGGTGAGTTACCATCAGGAATGAAACAAAATATTGAGCTTTCCATCCGAAAACCATTGATTAATTGGGAGGTAGCCATTAGAAGATTTGTAGGACTTTCCCAGAAAGGAGACAAATATTCAACACCATTGAGACCTAACAGACGATATGATGACCAGCCTGGTTGGAGATACATTTACGTTCCAAAGTTGTGTATTATTATAGACACCAGTGGTAGTATTCTCGAAGAAGAGATAAATTCCTTCATGAGTGAACTGGATGCAATTGCAAGACAAGAGGTTTCGTTAAAGGTAATTCAAGTTGACAAATCTGTCACATTTGTCGGTGATTACAAGCCCGGAGGGTGGAAGGATTTCGAAATTTACGGTGGGGGAGAAACTGACCTCCAACCTGCTGTGGATATGGCTGAAAATCAGTTCCGAAGCGAAGGTATAATAATTTTCACAGATGGATATGTTGACCTTCCAAAGGTTAGTAGAAGGGTTTTATTTGTATTAAGCAAAAAGCACAACCCAGATTTTTACATCGATGCAAAGCGAATTTACGGAAGTGTCTACATTATTGATTAGAAACTGACTCTAGAAATGGAAAAATAGAGTAATAGGAGGAAAATAAATGGAAGAACTTCGGAAGAATTTACATAATGATACGGACAGTAAAAGTACAAATGAAGAAGAGAAGCTTGAGTACTTAGAATTTCTAAAGAAAAAAATAGAGTACCACTTGGTGTTGGAAAAGTACAAAAACCTGTGTTACTCTTCGTTAGGCAAAGAGTACCTGGATTCTCTGCACCCATACAATGTTGATGCTCAGCAAGAATTGTCATATGTTGCGGAACTTTGCGACTTCGTACGTGCAAATGGTTATCCACCAGCCGATGCTTTTATTGATGTGAGGCATATTTTACAAAAAGTCGCAGATGGGTTATTAGTAGATGGCGAGGAATTCCTTCTACTGCTCAGATTCCTTTTAGGTGTTAAATCGTTAAGGGAAATGTTTAAAAACCAAAGATTACTGGTTTTGCAAAATTCTGTTGTGAATCTTGTGCTAAAAATTGGAAATTACGACGAAATTATAGAGAGAATTAAGCAGGTTATCGATGAAAACGGAAAAATTAAGGATAGTGCCTCTTTACTTTTAAAGAACATCAGAAATGAGTATGCTGAAACATTGCGAGAAATACGTAAACGCGTTGAACGCTTCATCTCCCAGCATCAACACTTACTCCAAGAGGCTACTTATACAATAAAGAATGACAGGTACGTCCTTCCGATAAAAGCCAACGAACGTGGAAAATTGAAAGGTATTGTTCATGGGAGCTCTTCTTCTGGTTCGACTTTGTATTTTGAACCAGAGGAACTTATACCACTGAACGACAAGTTGAGGATATTAACTGAGGAAGAAGCTAAAGAAGTGGCAAGAATTCTAAGAGAACTGACATCAAAAGTCTTCGACAGATTACAATCACTTTTAGGCGACATCGAGGTTCTAAAAAGACTGGATGGCTTATTCGCAAAAGCCCGATACGTCATCGAAAAGGGTGCCCAAATAATTATTCCTGGTGGGAACTACTTGAAACTTTCAAAAGCAAAGCACCCATTGATACCTGAGGATAAAGTTGTACCTATCGACATTGAACTCCCGACAGATAAGCTTGGGATAGTGATAACTGGACCAAACACGGGCGGAAAAACTGTATCCCTTAAGACGATAGCCTTATCAATAATCTTAGCACGAAGCGGTTTCCCTGTGTTGGCAGGTGAAAGCTCTAGGATTCCAAATTACGATGTGTACGTTGATATCGGAGATAGTCAAAACATTTTAGAAAACCTGAGCACGTTCTCTGGTCACATCGTAAATATCGTAAGAGCCCTGAAATTGGCTGATGAAAACTCAATTGTGCTCATCGACGAACTTGGTTCTGGCACAGACCCATACGAGGGAAGTGCTATTGCACTTGGCATAATCGAAGAACTTATCGCAAGACGTATAAAATTCATCGTTACAACGCACCTAACACCAGTTAAACTCTACTCAATGAGCCACGATAAATTAATCACAGCCTCCATGGAATTTGACCCAGAGACGTTATCGCCCAAATACAGAATCCTAATGAATATCCCGGGTGCATCACATGCATTTGAAATTGCACAAAAATATGGTTTGGATGAATCCATTTTGCAAAGGGCAAAGGAACATTTAGATGAGGAACATGTTAGAATAGATGAGTTGATAAAAAGCTTGAATAGGCATATTAGTGAACTTGAGGAAAGAAAACGAGAATTAGAAAACACTCTCCGTGAATATCAAAGGCAAAAACGTGAATTTGAAGAGAAGTACAAACTCCTGAAAATTAAAAAAATGGAAGAATTTGATAAAGAACTCAGAGAAGTTTATAAAGACATTCAAAAAGCAAAGAGAGACCTGCAAATTACCTTGCAAAGTAAGAATACAGAAAGTGAACAACTTATTAAGAAGAGACTCAAAGAAATCGAAGGTGAAGTTAAGCACATTGAGGAAGTTCAAGAAAAATTGGAAAAAGTGTTTTACGAAACTGCACTCTCAGATGAAGAAAAAAACATCGGAGTCGGTGATTACGTTAAACTCATCGATGGCACTGCTGTTGGTAAGGTTATCGATATAAAAGGTTCTAAGGTTATCGTAGATTTCAATGGAATAAAGTTGGAAGTAAAACCAGAAAAACTAAAGAGAGTTGCAACAAAGAATATTGTAACTTCAGCAAGTTCTCAAACGAAACCAGAAATAACAAACGAAAAAAGAATAGCAACAAAAGTTTACTCTTCCCCTCTAATGAAAAACGAAATTGACGTTCGTGGTATGACAGTCGAAGAAGCTATTGAAAAACTAGATGAATTTATAGATCAGCTTCTCATGTCCGATTTTACCACTGGATACATAATACACGGAAAAGGCACTGGTAAACTTGCAACAGGTATATGGAATTATCTGCGTCATGACAAACGCATCAAGAATTACCGATTTGGTAGACCAGATGAAGGTGGAGTTGGTGTAACTGTCATAGAGATATAGTTTAAGATGATTAGACAGTTTAGACAGTAACCGGGGGTGAAATCCTTGATATTTGCGCTAGATATTGGGACCAGGAAAATCGCAGGTTTACTTGTCGACATGGATGAAAGTGGTAAAATGATTGTTCACGACGTGGTAGTCAGAGAGCATGAGCATAGAGCTATGCTCGACGGTCAAATCCACGATGTTGAAAAGGTTGCAAGGGCTGTAAGTATTGTAAAAAGCGAATTAGAAAGCAGAAATAACGTTAAACTGGAAAAAGTAGCGGTTGCACTTGCAGGTAGATTTCTTAAAACATATTTTGGAGAAGCGTCGGCAGACGTGAGTGAAACTGAAGAAATAAATTCAGACATCGTAACAAAGCTTGAGCTTGAAGCGGTTGCAAATACCATGGACAACGTGGAACCTAACATGTACTGTGTGGGTTACTCTGTTGTGAGATACGAATTGGATGGAATGTGGTTCAAAAAAATAGAAGGATTAAAAGGTGGAAGAGCAAGTGTCAAGGTAGTTGCTACATTTTTGCCAAGTCACGTAGTTGAAGCTATGCTGTCGGTATTAAGAAAAGTCGATCTTACGATAACTCATCTGACACTCGAGCCTATTGCTGCTGTAAACATAACCGTTCCTGAAGATCTGAGAATACTTAACATTGCATTGGTTGATGTAGGTGCAGGAACCAGCGATATTGCTATATCAAAAGATGGAACAATCATCGCGTATGGTATGGTTCCTCTGGCAGGTGACGAAATTACAGAGGCAATAACTAAGAATTTTCTACTCGACTTTTCAACAGCAGAATTTGTAAAACGCAACCTCGAAACAAATGAAGTACTAAGAGTTAAAAATATCCTGGACAAAGAAAAAGAAATAAGGAGAGAAGACGTAATAAAAGCTATAGAACCCATTGTAGATTATATGACGGAGCAGATTGCAGACGAGATAATAGAGCTCAATGGTGGAAAACCTCAGGTAGTTATGATTGTCGGTGGGGGCGCTAAAGTACCAATCTTTGCAAGTTATTTGGCTAAACACCTTGACATGGATGAAGAGTTTGTTTCCCTAAAAATGGCAAAGAACTTGGATTTCATTGATAAGACTGGGCAAATCGTCGGAAGTGAATTTATAACCCCTTTGGGTATCGGGTACACGGCTTTGACGAAGACAGGTAGCGTATTCGAACATGTGACTGTAAACGGCGAAAGGGTTCAGCTCATCGGATTTAGGGGAACATACACCGTCTGGGAAGTATTGGCACAAATGGGTAAGGACATCCACTCGTTGCTTGGAAAACCTGGAAGGTCAGTTGTTATAGAGATAAATGGTGACCCGGTAGTTATAAAAGGTAAAATGCCAGTTCCAGCAAGCGTTAAAATCAACGGTGTTGAAGCCACACTGCGTGATACCGTTAAACACGGAGATGTCATAGAAGTTGGTGAAGCTATTGATGGAGAAGACGCTAAACCAATGTTGTATGACTTAATAAAACCCATATACCTGCGTTCAATTGAAACGGATAAGGTTATAGAATACTACCCAAAGGTAAAACTGAACGGGAAAGAGGTCTTTCAAAATACCGAACTACGCGATGGTGATACAATAACGTATGAAAGAGTCACCGTTGGAGAGATAAGGGAATTTTTGAATCAGGATTTGATAAGGATAGAGTACTCGGTAAATGGAGTTTACAAAGAAGCTTACGCTGGAGAAGTAAAAATTTTCAAAGACGAATTAGAGCTGAGAGATGAGAACACAGTCGAACCGGGAGAAGAATTAAAATACGCACTTGTTTTAAACTATCCAAAAGTTCGTGACCTTCCAGAGATGGAAAAGATAAGTATCCTTATAAAAGTCAACGGTCAACCAACGGTCCTAACGAAAGACGGTGTTTTAGTGTGGGTTAACGACCAGCTCGTTACTCCAGACTATGAAATTAAAGATGGGGACAAAATAAAAACACAAATACCTGAAGAACAAAACTTCATTGTCGCAGATGTTCTAAGATTATTTGACTTTGACCCAAGAAAGGTCAAAAGATATACCTTACTCAAAAACGGAGAAAAAGTTGGATTTACAGATATTTTGAATAGTGGCGATGAAATAACTTTTGAATACGAAACTATAGAATCTTCGGAAAGTGAGAACCAAATCTTCTGAAACATAGAGCGATGTTAAAATATGTTGAAATATTGCGATAGTTAAATTCCGATAGCGCGAGCTTTCCATTGCGTGTTTTATCTTTGGAAAGCTCGCGCAATCTTATTAATAGTATTTTTATAAGTATAGTATTTTTTGACAAGTGAGTTCGTGCATGCGCAGGTTTCTACTTCAAATCTCAATATTTTTTTAACAAGCAGCTAGCAACCTTCAGCTACAGTTAGTAAAAAAATTTGTTTTTGTTGGCACATAGGATGTTTTACGATTGGCTTTTTGGTCATCTAAGACATGATTTTGTGCTTGTAAGAATGAGGAATTTTGAAAGGATGTTTTCAAACTTTGCAAAGGAGTTGTTGGTTTCCATATTCGTCCTGACCATGTAAACAAGGAGTCTCACTTTGGACAAGAAGGTTTTAAGTTGTTCATCTTTGGGAACCTGCTGTTTTACAAAATGAAAGAGAAGTAAGCGTCTTTATAGCTGATATAGACAATTTCAAGAAATTTAACGATACTCTTAGTCGACGTTGTCCTTGCAACAATTGGGGTGTTATAATGGCTGCAACTATGATTGCACTTTTGCCAAAGTAATTTCTCTTTTCCTTATTGCAGGACCTCTTTGTTAAATCACTTGTTGGAACGGGCTTGAAAGGTTGAAGACAATCAGTTAGTAATTTCTTATTTGATTAAAGAAAATCCGGTTTTTTATGTAACATGTTACATGGTTATAATGTGGTTTGTAATTAGTACACAGCTGCATCATTCTGAATTCAATCAAGGAGTGTCGATTTATGAGTAGAGCGAAAAAAACGTTAGTTAAATTCACACTTTACATACAGATTTTGTTCTTAGTATGCATAGCAACTTTGAGCTCTTCAAACACGCTAACAACTGCCTACAACACTACTAAGGAGGTTAAAAAGGTGGAGAATTTAAAGGTTCGTGTTTGGCTAACAACAGTGGATCAAAAGCATTTGCTTAAACAAGTGGATATAAAAGAACCACTTTCAACCAGCTATCAGGAGGAATACAAAATAGTTGTCAACACTAGCAAAAAATACCAACAAATGGATGGTTTTGGTGCTTCTTTTACTGATGCTTCTGCTTATCTTGTATATAACAAACTATCCCCGGAAAAAAGAAGAGAGGTCATGGAGAAATTATTCGATAGGGAGAAAGGCATTGGTATCTCTTTTCTAAGGCAACCAATGGGGGCTACCGACTATACAACCAAATTGTATAGTTACGATGACTTACCCCCAGGTGTTGCTGAGGACCCGGAGTTGAAGTATTTTTCAATTGACCACGACAAAAAATATATCATCCCGCTTCTCAAAGAAGCGATGGAAATAAACCCTGAGCTAAAAATTATGGCATCTCCATGGAGTCCTCCCGGTTGGATGAAAACAACAGGAAGTATGATAGGTGGTTCGTTAAGAAGGTCGTATTACGGTGTTTACGCTCAGTACTTTGTGAAGTTCATAAAGGCTTACGAAGCTGAGGGAATACCAATTTACGCTATCACTGTTCAAAACGAGCCATTGTACGTTCCAAAAGAGTACCCTGGTATGAAGATGGACTGGGTCGAACAGGCAGATTTTATTGGCGAATACCTTGGACCGGCTTTTGAGAGTGCAGGTATCAAGACGAAAATCTTGTGCTACGACCATAACTGGGACAACACAACTTATGCCGCCTACGTTTTATCTCACGAGAAGGCTTCAAAATACGTAGCAGGTTCAGCATGGCATTTCTACGGTGGAAAACACGAGGCGATGAGCAAGATAAAAGAGATGTTCCCCGATAAGGAAATTTGGTTCACCGAAGGTTCAGGCGGAGATTGGGTGCCAGCATTTTTCAATGCATATATGGACCAAATGATGCATGTAATAAGAATTCCAAGGAACTGGGCAAAGACCGTTGTGTGGTGGAATATAGCTCTCGATGAAAGAAGAGGACCAACAATCCTTTCAAAGAGCACATGCAGGGGATTAGTAGAAATTAATCAAAAAACAGGTGAAGTCAAATACAACGTAGATTATTACACACTTGGGCACATAAGTAAATTTGTGTTACCAGGAGCATACAGAATAGATTCTTACACATATCAAGACAAACTCGAATCTGTTGCGTTTTTGAATCCAAATGGTTCGAGAGTCCTCATTGTGTCCAACAGAACAAATACAGCTAAGAAAGTTCAAGTTGTTGAAGACGGTTTGGAAGTCTTTTCATACATTTTACCAGCATACGCATCCGCTACTTTTGTTTGGCAAGAATGAAAACGATAAATTTTTAGGTTACCACACTTCCAAGGGAGGGATGAGCGATGAAAAAAAGTTTTTGGCTTATCATGGTGTTGTTAGTATTAAGCGTTTCAATTTTTGGAAAGGTAACGATTACAGCGGCAGTTTGGAGTTGGGATTTGGAAAAATACAAAAAGATCGCTGCTGAATTCACAAAGATTTACCCTGATATCGAAGTCCAGTTTGTTGTCAATGAACCAGATGTGAATGGCTTCCTAACCGCACAAGTAGCTGCCAAAAAGCCTTTACCTGATGTTGTTGTCCAATCATGGGAGGCACTACCATATCCAGTTTCACAGGGATGGGTTTATCCCGTCGACGAATTTCTAAAAAATGACCCGGATGTTAAATATATTCCAAAAGCGCTGAAGGAAGCGTTTATGTACAACAACAAAACCTATGCACTACCCGAAAGATTGCATTTTCAAGGTATTTACATTAACTTGGATTTGCTTAAGAAATTAAACCTAACAAAACCTCCATATGAATGGTCAGTTGAACAATTCAAACTATATTTAAGAAAGTCAACCACGAGGGAATATTCAGGTATAAATCACCTGTGGGATTTTGACAATGTTATGGCTGCTGTCCTTAACAAAAATACAACATACTGGAGTTTCAATCCTACAAAATGGGAATTTGACCTTGTCAACGGCGGATGGTTACCAGCTATAAAACTGCAAAAGGAATTAAAATCTATACCGGGGCTGGTTTCTGATGATTTAAAAAACGATGAGTTAAGGAACAAAGGTGAGATGGATGATTACCAAAAGAAATTCGGAAAAGATGCAGATGCGTTTAGAGAATCAAAAGTTTTGATGGGATTCCATGGAACATGGGACTGGTCATGGATAAGGACGTTACCGTGGAAATTTGACTTTTACCCACTCCCACTTGATCCAAAGATAGGACTACGGATGCCAGTTCACGTTAATTATGCATTTATGACTTCTACAACCAAGTATCCGAAGGAAGCATTCTTGTTCCTGAAATTCCTTACATACGATCCCAGAGGAGTTGTTGCAAGATTAAAAATTGACAACGCAAACGGTGTTGAAAATGGTTGGAATATCGATTGGTTTATACCTGCAACAATGCATCCAGATGTTGTTTCTTACTTTGATTCACTCAAAATTCCAGATGGAGTAAAGTGGCTGCTTAAGAAACTCGACAAGGCAGTTCGAGTAGATATGTGGAAAACAGTTCCTGGGTGGGATCAAGCAACATGGGATGTGATATTCCCCGTTAGTGAAAAAGTGAGAAGAGGGGAAGTACAACCAGAAGTTGTTGCAGCCGAAACGCAAGAAAAAGCGAACAAAATTATCAAAGAAGCATGGGCAGAATTCTCCAAGAAACTTGCAGAAGTAGAAAAGAAATTCCCCGAGCTGAGAAAACAAATCGAAGGTAAGTAAAAAGATTATTAACCATCGCAAGCTCCCGCAAAAACAAGCGGGAGCTTTTTCTATTTAGCACAAGCGAGCCTTTTTACAATTCCTTACCTTTTTCCAGCCAAAATCACAGATTTTTGCCAATTTTGTATGAAACATGTTTCATGAGTATAATACAAGTGTTACTGAAAAAGTTTCATGTTGTTACAACAAGTATGTTCTTCTTCGAATGAATGCCGGCACTTTAGTGTAGTAACTGTTTGAAAACCCTAAAAACTTTCAGGAGGTGGAAGGTATGAGGAGAACGGGATTAGTGGTATTTTTGGTAGTTCTTGCAGCGCTTTTAGTGTTCACATCATGTGCTAAGCCAGAAGATCAGAACCAAGGAGACCAACAGCAAGTAACAGAAGAAAGCACAGTAGTAACCTGGTTCACTCTGGAAGAGGTTCCAAACCCAGAACCTGGAAAATGGTATTGGTTCCAAGATGGTGAGATGTTCACGAAACCTCCAATCTTAAAAGCTGATGGCACAGTTGTAGCTACTAGGACTGAGTTAACAGGTGGTCAATATAATGACTGGAAAGCCCAACTTTTGAGATTTTATGATCCTTCAAAAACCAATTACACTGTCAAACTGAGTGTAAAAGCGAACCAAGATGCAACAATCCCATACTACTTTGGTTGTGAGCCATATGTGGATGAGGCTCATGCAGTCAGAGATTCGTTTGATGTGTCTACAGAAGCAACAGAAGTTACACTTGAGCTTACTAGGGACTTCGACGTACCAAAATTCTTGAAGCTTTCTTTCGAAATTGGTAATATCCCAGGCATAGTTCTTGAGATTAAATTAGCTACCGAAACAGCAAATTGAACCTATAAACTTTAAAACTTTTGAAAGCAAGGTGACTGGTATGTCTAAAATTACTAAAATTACTAAGTTATTATTAATACTTTTCACTGCTTTCCTACTTTTTTCCTGCCAGTTTCAAGAGAAGGTAGAAGCAGTTGAAAGTGTTGTCCAGCAACAACAGTCAAGTGATACATCTGGAACAAGCTTGCTTAACAACTGGAATTTCCGCTCAAGCATCAAAAATGACCAAGCAAATGCTCCATTCGAGTGGTGGATTTGGGAGGCAGCAAATTACGGTGTTAGCGATGGAACAGTGGATGCTTATGGTATAAAAGATGGGTACGCGTTTATAAAAGTTGCAAACCCTGGTACCGACACGTGGCACATCCAGTTCAACCAGTGGGTCAAACTTAAGCAAAAACAGTACTATTTAATCTCCTTCAAAGGAAAGGCTGACGAACCAAGGAAAATCAACATCAAGATACTTATGAACCATGATCCATGGGTAAATTATTTTGCTGAAACCGTTGAACTTGGAAAGGAATGGAACACATATACGTTCTACTATAAACATCCAGATAAGGCTGACGAAACCGTTAACTTCTGTTTCGAGTTAGGTAAAGACAAGGCAACTACAATCTATATTGCAGATGTTATTTTGAAGCCAGTTGACGAATCCGAAGTCCCTGAAGAATTTAGAGAAGAAGAACCAGAAACTGTCGAATACGACTTCGATGAAGAAGAACCAGATAACCTTGTTAATAACGGCGATTTCGCTTACAAAATAGTAAATGACCAAGGCAGTATGCCAACCGAATGGTGGATTTGGGAAGCAGGAAAATATGGAATCAGTCCTGCAAAGGTGGAAAGTTTTGGAGTAGAAAATGGTGTAGGATTTGTTAAAGTTGAAAACTCCGGCTCCGAAACCTGGCACGTTCAATTCAACCAATGGGTGAAACTGAGAAAAGGCAACAGCTATGTAATTTCGTTCAAAGCGAAAGCAGCAGAACCGAGAAAGATATGGGTTAAACTTGTTCAAACAGGTGCTCCATACGGTGTTTATTTCAACCAAGAAGTTGACCTCTCAACCGAATGGCAAACATTCGTTTTCGAATACACTCACCCAGATGATGCGGATCCTGTTGTAACATTGAGCTTTGAGCTCGGAAAAGACAAACCAACCACAGTCTACTTCGACGATATTTCAATAAGCCCAAAGAAATGAAAGTTCACGGTACATGAAGAATTACTAAAAACATTAGGCACTCTGGGTAACCGAATGTAGGTTACCCAGAGTTTTAGAGTAACATTTGCAGAAAAACAATTGTGGAGGGAAGTATATGAAGAGAGTAATTGTGATGATTTTTTCTGTCTTAGTATTCATTAACATTTTTGCTGGTTCTGTTCAACTCAACGGAAGAGTAGAATTTAATTACACAATAAACCCAGATTTCTCCCTTGCAGTTCGCAACTGGTTCCCAGGTGATAATGCAGCATATCTTGTTGTTACATCAGGTGGAGCAGTGCTTGTTGTTGATGTAAAATATACAGCACCGAATATCACAAGTATGTACGTAAACGAGCTCTTCATGCCATGGAAGGTAAATAGTAACCTTACGGTGTTCTTTGGCTACAGAAACGTGGCAGATTACAATAGCTTTATGGGAAGTGGTGGCTCCTTTAAATGGGCGTATAACGGAACAGGAATTTTGTGGTACAAAAGCACAGTGTCTTTCATCTACACGTTCGGTGGTTTTATGTTCGATGTCGGAACAAACTTCGGGAATCCTTTAACTTTTGCACTTCTTATGAAAACTAACAATTTTTACCCACTTGGTTTGACGTTAAACGTTGTAGGAAAAGCTGATTTGTCCGAAGGTTTGGTTGGTGCAAGGCTTGCTTATCCGATAAGACCATTCACACTTTACTTAGCTAGCGGATACGATTACGTTAACGCAACAATCAAAGGTATGCTAATTGGTTTCGTCGGTGAAGTTGCAGGGACCAACATTTCTGCAGAAATGGATTTGACAAATACTATTACAGATCCTACGAAAATCAAGTTGGCTGGCGATGTTAATTACAAACTTGTGGGCTACAAGATAGGAGTTAGCGGAGATTATAACTTCGCAACGGGCGATTTATCTTTGGAACCATACATTGCAATGAAACTGGGAAATGCTGATGGTAAATTGCGTGTGCGCTTTGAAGAAGATGGATACAAATACACACAGTTCACTGTAGGCTTCAATTTCTGATTGAATTCAAATATTTCGGCTGGAGGTGTTTTAAATGCGCAAGTTTGTATTGGCTTTGCTTCTAATTTTATTTGTGGTTTCTGCGTTTGCTAAAGCTACCATAACGGTATCTGTTTGGAGTTGGAACGTGGATAGATACAAAAAACTCATCACTGAATTTAACAAATACTATCCGGATATTGAAGTAAAACTTGTCGTAAACCAACCAGAAGTAAATAGCTTTTTGACGGCACGTGTCTCTGCTAAACAAGCTCTCCCGGATGTTATTGCAGAATCATGGGAACCTCTATCTTATCCTGTTTCTCAGGGTTGGGTTTACCCATTAGATGAATTCCTTAAAAATGACCCGGACTATAAATATGTCCCAGAAAGCGCACAAAACGCATTCAAGTATCGCGGAAAAACTTATGCCCTTCCGGAAAGGCTGCATTTTGAATGTATAGTTATGAATCTTGATTTACTTAAGAAGTTGAATTTACAGGTTCCAAAATACGAAGAATGGACTGTCGACCTTTTCAAACAATATGCAAGAAGAGCTACGACGAGGGAATATTCTGGTATCAATCACCTATGGGAATTTGATACGTTTATGGCAGCAGTTCTCAGTAAACACACAACATTCTGGAGCTTTGACCCAGTAAAATGGGAATTTGACCTTGTGAACGGAGGATGGATACCAGCTATTAAGTTGCAAAAAGAACTTAAGTCGATACCTGGGTTAGTCTCCGATGACCTTATAAATCAGGAATTGAGAAATCAAGGTCAACTCGATGACTATCAGAAAAAGTTTGGAAAAGATGCTGATGCTTTCAGAGAATCAAAAGTGCTCATGGGATTTGAAGCAACTTACGATTGGAGCTGGCTACATACAGTACCTTGGAATTTCGATTACTATCCTCTTCCATTCGATCCAAAGATAGGCATGAGACTGCCTGTTCATATCAACTATACGTTTGTAAGTGCAACGACAAAGTATCCAAAGGAAGCATTCCTCTTTGCTAAATTCCTTTCATACGACCCGAGAGGTGTTATTGCGAGATTGAAACTGTATGAGTCTGAAGGTGTGGAAAGAGGTAGATTGGTTGATTGGTTTATTCCTGCAACGATGCACCCAGATGTTGTAAAATACTTTGAAACAATGAAGATACCAAACGGTATCAAATGGATGCTCAAAAACCTTGATAAAAGTGTTAGAGTGGATATGTGGAAAGTTGTTCCAGGATGGTTCGAAGCAATATGGGACGTTATATTCCCAGTTAACGAAAAAATCAGACGTGGAGAAGTTACACCAGAGGCAGTTGCCGCTGAGACTCAAGAAAAAGCTAATAAAGTGATAAAGGAAAACTGGGCTATTTTCGAAAAGAAGTTAATCGATGCGGAAAAGAAATTCCCACAATTGAGAAAGCAAATTGAAGGTAAATGAAGGTGGATAATCCCAGGTTTGATATGTAACTTCCCCCGTTGGCTGAGATTCACAAAATCTTACTAACTCAGCCAACGGGATTATATCAAGTAAGCTCAATAAAAAAGCAGAAAGCATAGACAGTTAAACAAAAACAAAGCAAGGGGTTGATTATAAGTGAAAAAAATTCTCATCTTGTCTGGGATAATAGCCTTAATTGTTGTTGCTGTTATGATAGTCTTTTATTTTTCAGGTAGAAGCGTTTATACAAAATTCGTTGCTTCTATAGCTGAGTTGGTAGAGAAATCCACAAAGGTATCGAAAGATTTTGTTGGTATGTCTAGTTTGGAAGCTTATGAAAAGCTTTCTGAAATGAGATTTTCAGATTTAGATAATTACGCTGTTTTTAATTTGGACTTCCAAAATCCTGTTATTCTTGGAAACGATGAAGCAACAACGCTGATTCTTTCTGTTAATAAAGATGGTGAGTACGCTGTCGTGCTTAAATACAAATACGGTACTAACACAACAAGTAACGGAACTTTAGAGTTTGAGGTAAATGGAAAAACTTATCTGGGGATTCTGGATAACTTCACTTACTATGATTTCAATGAAAAGATTTACGATAGATATGGTAACGAAATAGCACCCGAGCAAAAACCTTTTGAAAAAACCTACATGGCATTTATCAAAGATGCAAGCAGAATTTCCAAAAGTCCTCTCTTATTGAAACTAAACATAGGTGATAATCCTATCTTGGTTAAAAATACCCGTTCACCAGTAACTATAGAGGGGCTTTATTTGGTTCCAAAATCTTACCTTACCAGTAGCAAGCCTTATGCGGAATACAAAAATTTAGAGCCTAATATTTCAAGTCACGATTACGTTATAGTCATTGAGGCTGAAAATCTGTCATTCAAGTCTGATTCACTAATATCTGTAAGCAACGAGCAAACCGCTTTGGTAACGCCTTACGAAATTCTTAAAAAAAGGATTAACGTTGTCGATGAGAATACTTATAAACAGGCCGGGCAAGAGGTTTTTTGGACTTTCTATGTAGACACCCCTGGTTATTACAAAATAGCCTTCAGGTACAAACAATCACTGAATAGAGGTATTCCTGTCTTCAGGAGAATTTCTATAGATGGCAAAGTCCCGTTCAAAGAATTTGTAGATTACCCATTCCCCTACACTGGTTACAACTGGAAAGACCACGTATTAATGAGCGAAGAAAATGAACCTTTCGAAGTTTATCTTGATAAGGGACTACATATCCTCTCGTTGGAAGTTACCACAGGAATATATGAGGAAACTATCCGATTTCTTCAAGAAAGCGTGAAAAAACTGCAAGAAATAGGTTTAGAGCTGAGAAAACTCGTTGGAAACAATTTAGACCCAAACCGAACATGGAATATTGAAAAATACATGCCGAACGCTGTACCAGATTTGGAAAGTATCTCACAGAACCTGAGAACCGAACATGACAAGTTAGTCAATATTGTGGGTAAACAAGGGCTACCATCGATTGCAGACATGCTCGTATGTGCTGGAATAATAGATAACATCCTCAGGAAACCTGAAAAATTGCCATTCTATATAGATGTCCTTAGTGAGGGATCTTCTTCCATCGCTCAAAGACTTTCCGAACTCTCGATGAGATTAAAAGAACAGCCAATGGGTATCGACAAAGTCTACGTTTTTCAAGGAAGTCTTGAAAAGTTCGCTTATCCGAAATCCACGTTTTTGATAACCGCTTACGAAGAACTTCAAAAGTTATGGCTATCCTTGTTCAACAAAAATGAAGCTTATTCCATATACGAGAAGGTTGATGAAGCAAGTTTGAGAGTATGGGTAAATAGACCCGTACAATACGTTGAGACATTGCAGTATTTAACAGATAGTGACTTCACAAGAAAAACAGGTATCAAAGTGATTTTCTCTATCATGCCCAATGAACAGAAACTCGTTTTAGCAAGTGCTGCAAATGCAGTTCCAGACGTTGCTATGAGTATCAGCAATTGGATACCGTTTGAACTTGCAATAAGGAATGCTCTCTTCCCACTTTCATATTTTCCTGACTTCTTCAAATTTGTAGAAAAAAACATTAACATTGAAACACTATTACCGATGGTTATTAGTGATAAGGTGTATGGAATAACAGAAACACAGAACTTCTATGTACTTTTCTACCGAAAAGACATTATCGAGAAACTGGGTATACCGATACCAGATACTTGGGACGATGTAAAGAAGATACTTCCTGAGCTCCAAAGACGAGGAATGAATTTCTCTATCCCGATGTGTGAACAAACAACGAAGTACTTCAACACAACGGCTCCTTTCTTCTTCCAGAATAAAGCAAGGCTTTATACAAAGGATGGCATGAAAACAGCTATAAACGAGGAAAATTCAGTGAAGGCGTTTGAACTAATGACCGAACTTTTCGCGATATACGGAATTCCAGAACAAGTTGCAAGTTTTTACAACTCGTTTAGATACGGCCGTATCCCAATAGGTGTTGGTGACTTCGGATTGTATGTAACTCTATTAAACGCTGCTGACGAAATTTATGGGCTGTGGGATATAGCTCCTTCACCAGGAGTCAAGGACGAGAACGGACAAGTTCTTAGATACCAAGTTGCAGGTGATAGAGCTATTGTTATCTTCGCAAATTCGGATAAGAAGGAAAAGGCTTGGGAATTCATCAAGTGGTGGATGTCTAAAGACACGCAAGTCAAATTCGCGAGGATGATGGTCAACAGGTATGGTCCAACTTACCTTTGGAACACAGCCAATATAGAGGCATTCAAAGAACTCGATTTTATCGATGAAAGACACAAGAGAGTCATACTCGAACAGTGGAGATGGATTAGAGAAGTCCAAAGACATCCGGGCGGTTATATGGTTGAAAGAGAAGTAAGCAATATATGGAACAGTGTTGTAATTGAGGGTAAACCTCTTCGAACATCGATTGATAGGTCCGTGATACTTATAAACAGAGAGCTGGAAAGAAAACTTACAGAGTTTGGTTACATAGTCAATGGAAAGAAGGTTAAAGATTACAAGATGTATGACAGTATGGAAGAATTCCTAAAGACTGTGGTAAATCGAGGTGAAACAGAATGAGAATAAGTTCAAAAAAAGACCGTGGACATTGGCTTTTGTTGTCACCATATTTGATTTTATTCATTGTATTCATAGCATTACCAGTTGTTGTCGCTATATACCTTTCGTTTACCTATTTCAACGCAATTGAAAAACCTAAGTGGATAGGTATACAAAACTACATCACACTCATCACACGGGACACACTCTTCATGCAAAAGGTTTTACCAAACACTATAAAATACGCTTTGATTGTTGGTGTTGGTGGATACATCCTTTCATTCATATTAGCCTGGCTTGTCGCTCAACTTACTAGGATACCGAGAACAATATTCGCTTTGATAATTTATTCTCCTTCTCTAACAGCAGGTGTCACGATGTCTGTAATTTGGCGGGTACTTTTCAACGGTGACCAGCAAGGGTATCTGAATGCGCTTTTACTTAAGCTTGGACTTATAGACAAACCTGTCCAGTGGTTACAATCACCACAACATTTGATGGATATTATGATTCTCGTTTCGCTTTGGAGCAGTATGGGAGTAGGATTTTTAGCGATGCTTGCGGGTATATTAAACGTCGATGAACAGCTTTACGAAGCGGCATACATAGATGGCATAAAGAACCGATTGCAAGAAATTATATACGTTACTATACCTGCAATGAAACCACAAATGCTTTTCGGAGCAGTGATGTCAATAGTAAATACATTTACTTCTGCGGGTATCGGAGTTGCACTCTCTGGCTCAAATCCAACCCCACAATACGCCGGTCAACTAATCGTAAACCACATCGAAGATTACGGTTTTCTCAGGTACGAAATGGGATACGCGGCGGCTCTCTCAGTTGTGCTACTTTTGATTATCTGGTTCTTCTCAAGAATAGCATGGCGTTTATTTGGAGAGCGCTACTAAGTAAATAAATAAATTACTAAGAGTTAGGGGGAGAAAGTATGGCAAAGTTCACCACAAAAACAAATCCGAAATATTTCCATAAAAGTCAGCTGAAATTCTACTTTATCTTAGCACCAATAGCTATTTTCATGCTGTTGCCAATAATCTTCATCTTTTCACAAGCGTTCAAGCCTGTCGATGAATTATTCCTTTATCCTCCAAGGTTTTTCGTTAGAAGACCAACGCTGGCTAACTTCTATGAATTATTCCAAATCACGCGGGCTTCAACGATACCTGTATCTAGGTATCTAATGAATAGCATATTGACCGCTTTCTTTACAGTGCTTTTTACAATAATCATCTCGGTTTTTGCGGGATATGCGCTCTCTAAGAAGCAATTTAAAACCAAAAATTTGCTGTTTACGATAAATAATCTTGCACTCATGTTTGTTCCCATTGCTGTTATTATTCCAAGGTATTTAATAGTTCAAAAGCTTGGACTTATAGACACATTTGTAATTAATATTCTCTCGCTTTTGGCAATGCCGATTGGTGTCTTTCTTGTAAAGCAGTTTATAGACCAAATCCCGGACGCACTTATCGATGCGGCTCTCGTTGATGGAGCAAATGATTTCCATATAATCTTCAATATAATAATGCCACTTTTAAAACCAGCTATATCAACAGTAGGCATTTTGGCATTTCAAGTTGCTTGGAATAGTGCAGAGGCGTCGACTTACTACATAAATAACGAAAATCTTAAAACATTCGCATTTTATGTTTCCAACCTTACCCAAACAACGGGTAACACAGTGGCTGGTCAAGGAATAGCTGCTGCGGCTGGCTTAATAATGTTCGTGCCTAATTTGGTACTTTTCATAATTATGCAATCAAGGGTTATGAATACGATGGCTTACAGTGGTTTGAAATAACAGATTACTCAAAGCTTTTTGTTGGGTGGTGTGAAAATCGTGGGAAGCAAGAACAAAAAGAACAAATCAAGATTAAGAAACGCTAGTATTCTTTTTGGAATTTTGTTTGGACTTTTTATGTTATACAATCAACTCTTTGCCATTAATAGTGCGTTCCTCACTTACACAATATCAGGTAAAAACGAATGGAAAATAACTCAAGATGCATACGTTGTGAGTGAGGTGCTCTTCAAGGATTTAGACCTCTACTACCCCGAAGATATCTTTATAAAGGACAATAAAATGTACATTGCTGATTCAGGCAATGCGAGAATTGTTGTTTTCGATATGGTAACCAGGGAAGCAACTTACGTGGGTGATATGTCTTTATTCCAACCGACAGGAGTATTCGTTGATGACACATACATTTATGTAGCTGACCCTGGCACATCGGAAGTTGTAATATTCGATAAATCTGGTAACGAAATAAGAAGGTTGGGTAGACCTACAAATCCGTTATTCGGAGAGACTGCAAATTTTAAACCCAAAAAGCTTGTTGTCGATAAGAGAGGTAACTTTTACATTGTCAGTGAGGGCACATTCGAAGGTATCATACAACTCGACCAAAATGGTGAGTTTCTCGGTTACTTTGGTGCGAATACCGTTGGAATAACGCTTCTGGACAAATTCATAGACATATTCTACACTAAAGAACAAAAAGAGAAGTTCCTGAATAGGATTCCAAAACCTTATACAAATATTACAATAGATACCAAAGGACTTATCTACACAGTAACTCAGAAAGAGCATGGAAATGCTATTAAAAAGCACAATACAATAGGTTTAAATATACTCCCTCCATCTAAAGAACGTAGGATGGTTGACGAACCCAACTTCATAGATATCACCGTAGATACACATGGAAGGATGTTCGCATTAACTGAGACAGGACTCATATACGAATATGATTCTGAAGGTAACTTGTTAGTTTCTTTCGGTGGTCGTGCTATTGCCACAGAAAGAAATGGCTTGTTTACCGTAGCCTCTGCAATTGCTGTTGATGATGAAGGTAAGGTTTACGTTCTTGACAAAGAGCGAGGACTTGTCCACGTTTTCAATCCTACTCAATATATTCGCACTTTGCACAAAGCACTCGAATTTTATTCTCAGGGAAAATATCTCGAAAGCAAAAAACTCTGGGAAGAAGTTATGATATACGATGGTTATTCCAAAATTGCCCATTACGGACTTGGAAAAGCATATTTCCAAGAAGGAAATTACAGAGCTGCAGCAGAGGAATTTAAAAAGGCTTATGCGAGAAGAGATTATTCAGATGCATATTGGGAAATTAGAAACGAATTCTTACAAAAGAATGCAGGGACCATTTTGCTAGTGTTTATAATCCTAATAATTCTTTTCGTAGTATTTGACGAGCTGTCAAAACGTGGGTTAATCAAAAAAAGAGCAACAATTAAGTCTAAGCTACTAAGTGATATACTCTACATTAAAAACATATTGAGGCACCCACTTGATACGTTCTATTACATTCAAAGGAAAAAACATGGGTCTGTGTTTTCAGCCACTATCATTTATGTACTATTCTTCTTGGTGGTACAATTTGATTATTTCGGTAGAAGTTTCATCTTTAATTTAAACGTCCAAGATAGGTCCGTTGGATTTGTTCTACTTGCCAGTGTAGCTCCAACGATGTTATGGGTTTTTGCAAACTACTTAGTTAGCTCCATTAACGACGGTCGTGGAACATTAAGGGACATTTATATATTCACAGCGTACAGTTTTGCCCCTTACATTCTTTTCCAGCCGCTTGTAATATTGCTTACTTACATACTCACCTATAACGAGGCGTTCATAGTATCTTTTGCCTCGATGATTCTCATAGCCTGGTCTGCTGTTCTACTTTTCACTGGTGTCAAAGAAATCCATGATTACGGTATTAGAGATACGGTAAAAAGCATATTACTCACTTTAGTCTGGATATTCGTAATAATACTTGTCTACTCCATAGTCTACATGCTCTGGGACCAACTTGTTCAAACACTCTACGCAATTGTCCAGGAGGTGCTCTACCGTGCAAGATAAACAACACAAAAGATTCAAAGATGTTCTCAGAAGAAATAAATCTTTTGTATCAACGTTCATTCTTGTTATTTTGTTTATGTTCTCCTGCCCTCTTTTTGCGCAAACAGTCGGAAATGATTATCTTTCAAACAGGTTTACAAGACCTGAGGTAACCGCACTCGTCAAATCACCGTTCACACTTGAAGGGTATACTAAGATATCTGAGAGTAGCTATTTGGAACTATGGATGGATTTAAAAACTACTTCGGTGCGGGTTGTTGACAAAAGGTCTGGATACATATGGGGAGATGTTTTAGAAACAACTGATGCTTACAACGAGATGAACACTACGTACCAACTTATAGCAAAGTCTCTTGTGCTCTTGGAGTATTTTGATGAGCGTGGTATATCAAATGTGATAGGCTCAGGAGAAGAAAATGTTAAAAAGCATTGGAAAAGAATCGATAACGGGGTTGTTTATTCCCTTTATTTTGAGCCACTTGAGATAGCTTTCGATGTACGTATAACCCTCAAGGATGATACTGTAAAATTCGAGTTGCCTCAAAGCACTATAAAAGAAGGGAAGAAATTTACAATAGCATCTGTAATGTTTACACCCTTCTTAGGAAGCACAATAGCTGATGAAGTCAACGGATATGCATTCGTCCCAGATGGTCCGGGTGCACTGATTAGGTTTTCAAAACCAGCTCATTATCTGAATTGGTTTGAGAAAAGGGTTTACGGTAAGGACTACGCTATTGAAAACTTGGTAACAATCAACGACCTGAGAGCAAGAAGGCCAAATGACTTTTTAAGAGAAGAGCCAAGCGCGCTTATTCCGGTATTTGGTATAGTTCATGGGGTAAATCAAAACGCACTCTTTGGAGTTATCACCTCTGGACAAGAATATAGCGCTATAGTTTCGTATCCAAGTGGTATTTTAAGTAAATATAACTGGACATCCGCAAAATTCATCTACAGGCAGAAATATCTCCAACCGACAACAAGAAGCGGTGCAGGAATACAAGTTGCTCAAAAGAATCGGAATAAGTTCGACGCTGTACTTGAAATTTCTTTTCTCACAGGTTCATCGGCAAACTATGTAGGTATGGCTAAGTATTACAGAGAAAAGTTCGCCAATGAATTATTCGGGAACAAAAATATGTCCACTACACAACTCAACTCAAAAACAGTTGAAGATATACCCCTTTACGTAAGCATCATTGCCTCAGACATCGAAAAGATGCTGATAGGTCATAAAGTCATAACTATCTCTTCTGTAGAGCAAATTAAACAAATCCTCAACGAACTAATAAGCAAAGGTATCAGCAACATTGTGCTTTTAATTGAAGGCTGGCAAGATGGGGGAATCCACGGGAACAAAGTAGGAAGGTTTGGATTGGAAAAGAAGGTCGGTGATTTCAAGGAACTCTTGAGGTATATTGTTGAGTTCAACACAAAAAACAAAGACAATGGTAAAAGAGTTGAACTATTTTTTGTTGACAACGTGACAAAGGTAACTGAAAAACAACTGAACATTAGAAAAGAAGTTGGTTTGAATCTTTCGCAATCCATAATCTCTGAGGAAAGGGATAACAAAGACCTTTGGCTATACAAAAGCTACTATGTAAGAATAGACCTTGCCTCAAGATATCTTTTAACGCGTGCATCAAAACTTTCTCAACTTGGTTTTAAAAATGTTGCTGTTAGAGAATATGCGAACAAACTCTATGGTAATCTCAAGATAGGCTCGGAAATATACCGTTCGGAAGCTAAGCAAATTGTCGAGAAGACACTGAACGATATAGCCTCGAAAATGGGCAACGTAATTCTATTCGAACCAAACGATTATACATGGAAGTATTCTACAACTATTGGAGCCATTCCAATGAACTCCAGTCAGTATCTTTTCGAAACAGATACCGTCCCCTTCCTACAAATCGTGTTAAGTGGTAGACTAGATTACTTCACACCATATATGAACAATGGGTTCTTCTCAAAGATGGATGTTCTAAAAGCTATAGATTACGGTGCTTATCCTTCGTTCTTAGTATCTTGGCTTGATAACGCATCTCTGAAGGACACACCGTTATGGGATTACCCATCAACTCGGTACGAAGATTGGAAAACTAAGATTGTGGAAATCTATAATACAGTCAACAGTGCCCTCAAATATGTAAAAGGTTCAACTATAACAGATCGTATTGTGATAAAGCCGGGAGTGGTGAAAGTAACATACAGTAACGGATATGAGATATACATCAATTACACAAACGAAGAATTTAAAGATAGTTTAGTGGTTGTACCTGCCGAATCATTCAAAGTTGTTAAATCCAACAATTCTACAAATGGAGTTGGTTCCAAATGAGGAGAAGCACAAGAAAAGCGCTTACCGGTTACATGTACATATTGCCGTGGATAATAGGTTTCGCCGTTTTCACAGCGTATCCGTTCTTTTACTCGCTCTACTTGAGTTTCTTCAACGTAAATTTTACGGTTGATGGAATTGAAGCCACATTTGTTGGATGGAAGTACTATATCTACGCCTTCAGAACAGACCCAGCATTCCCGATAAATTTCTGGAACACGATACTTAATATCGTGTTATCAACACCCTTAATTATCATATTCTCATTGATAGTTGCAATACTACTCAATAGAAAACTTGTAGCAAGGACATTCTTTAGGCTGCTTTATTTCTTGCCAGTTGTCATTGTAAGTGGTCCTGTCGTGGCGGAGCTTGTCGCAAACAATGCGGCAAGTATAGTTGACCCAAGAAAATACTTCATATACAGATTCTTTCAAATGATACCAAACACGATAAGTTACCCGTTCTTATACATGTTCAATAACTTGGTGTTGATTCTCTGGTTCTCAGGTGTTCAGATTATATTCTTTCTCGCAGGGTTACAGAAGATAAGCAACAGCATATACGAGGCTGCTCAGATAGATGGAGCAAACGACTGGGTTATCTTTTGGAAGATAACACTACCCCTTATAAAACCATTTGTCTTGGTGAACACGATTTATACCATTGTTGACCTTGCTTCATTCGCAAACAACGCAGTTAATACAAGTATAACTCAACATATGTTTGACATAGACAAGCCGTACTCATACTCCGCTGCCTTATCTTGGATATACTTTGCAGCAGTTATGCTGATTCTTGGTATCGCGTATCTGTTGTTACGCGAAAGGAGGAAGACAAGGATATGAAAATGTCAAAGAATAAAGAAAAGAAATTCCGCGTTTCTTATTACAAGACATTCAAAGAGCCTGCGACGAAAACCATAATATATGTTGTTTTAATAGGCATTGGTTATGCTTACCTTTACCCATTGCTATACATGATTACTTCATCCTTTATGAGTGTTGAAGATTTGGTAAATCCAACAGTTGTTTGGATACCAACTAAATTTACTCTTGACAACTTTGTTAGGGCTTGGAAAGTGTTGGAAATGCCCAAGGCGTTGTGGAACAGTGTTTATACATCAGCTATACCCGCACTGGCACAGAGTTTGATAACAGCCCTCATTGCGTATGGTCTCTCGCGTTTTGAATTTCCACTCAAAAGATTCTGGATTGTTTTAATGCTTGCAACGTTCTTAATACCAACGCAAGTTACTCTGGTCACAAAATACGTGTTGTTTAGCACACTCAGGTTGACTGATACTATCTTTGCAACATTCTTACCGGCGATTTTTGGACAGGGTATTAGAAGTGCTATATTCATACTACTTTATCTCAACTTCTTCAACATGCTACCAAAAGCAATCGACGAGGCGGCTGAAATTGATGGTGCTAATACATTCCAAATCTTTTACAAAATCATACTTCCACTTTCTTTGCCTGCAATCGTGACAACGTTTATCTTCTCATTGGTTTGGTATTGGAATGAAACCTTGCTATCTGGGCTTTTGCTTGGAAATAAGATTAAAACTCTACCTTTGGAACTCAGAGACTTCGTTGTGAGATACGCTGTCATGTTTCCAACCGCCGATGGTAGTGCGGCAAACAGAATTAACGAGGGTATAAGAATGGCAGCAACTATGATAACAATTCTTCCACTATTGATAACTTACTTGTTCCTCCAAAGGCAATTTGTTGAAAGTCTTGAGCGAACGGGAATCACTGGTGAATAAGCACGCAATAGAAAACATCGAAGAGGGGAGATGAGTAAAATGGTCTTCGATATCGAAAGGGTAATTTCTGAGATGACGGTTGATGAAAAGATAAGCTTTTTGGTTGGCGTAGGTTTACTTTCGTTACCTAACAACCCTGCTCCTAGAGTTAAAGGAGCGGCTGGTGAAACAAGACCCATAGAAAGACTTGGTATCCCAGGTATGGTACTTGCAGATGGACCGGCTGGTTTAAGGATAGACCCTGAACGTGAAAATGATGAGAATAAATACCACGCAACAGCATTTCCCGTTGAAACTATGCTTGCCGCCACTTGGAATAGAAATTTGCTTAGAAAAGTTGGAGAAGCAATGGGAGAAGAAGTCAAAGAGTACGGTGTAGATATACTTTTAGCTCCGGCGATTAACATCCACAGAAATCCTCTGTGCGGAAGAAACTTTGAATACTATTCCGAAGACCCGCTGTTAACAGGCGAAATGGCTGCAAGTTTTGTTGAAGGCGTTCAATCCCAAGGTGTTGGTGCCTGTTTAAAACATTTTGTGGTAAACGAACAGGAAACGAATAGGATGACCGTTGACACTATCGTTTCTGAGCGTGCTTTGCGAGAGATATACCTGAAACCATTTGAAATAGCTATTAAGAAAGCAAAGCCGTGGACTGTTATGAGCTCTTACAATAAGCTAAACGGTAAATACACATCTCAAA
This sequence comes from Fervidobacterium pennivorans DSM 9078, assembly GCF_000235405.2. NCBI lineage: Bacteria > Thermotogati > Thermotogota > Thermotogae > Thermotogales > Fervidobacteriaceae > Fervidobacterium > Fervidobacterium pennivorans. The sequence continues at coordinate 463,833 of NC_017095.1, read as the reverse complement.
ATAAATGGCTTTTAAAAGATGTGCTCCGTGACGAGTGGGGATTTGATGGGTTAGTGATGACTGATTGGTTCGCAGGTGATAATGCAGCAGAGCAAATCAAATCTTGGAACGATTTGCTGATGCCAGGAAATACGTACCAAATTTTCAAACACAGAAGACCAGAAATCGAGGAAATCAAAGAAGCTTACGAACGTGGCGAAATCACCGATGAAATGTTAAATGAGCGGGTAAGAACCATTTTAAAAGTGCTTGTTAAGACTCCTTCATTCAAAGGATACAATTATTCGAACAAACCAAACCTTGACGAACACGCAAAGGTTTCATACGAAGCCGGATGCGAGGGTGTTGTTTTGCTAAAGAATGAGAATACTTTACCACTCTCACCAGATACAAAAATTGCGCTATTCGGAACAGGGCAGATTGAAACGATACGAGGTGGGACAGGTAGTGGGGAGACTCACCCAAGATACACCATTAACTTCTTGGATGGTGCGATTGAAAAAGGATTGAATGTTGACATGGAACTGGCAGAGTTTTACAGAAAAAAAGTCTCGGATTTTAGGGCCAAAGATTATGTTATAACCAAAGGTCAATGGGGTGAAGATATCGTACCCAAGCTCCCGCAGGATTTCATTAGCGAAGAAGATATTGAAAAATATGCTTTAAGAAACGATGTTGGAATATTCATCATAACAAGAATCTCAGGAGAAGGTGTTGACAGAAAGCTTGAAAAAGGTGACTTCTATCTTGCTGATGATGAAATCAGTATAATGTCGAAACTTTCAACAGCGTTCAGAAAGCATGGTAAGAAGTTCGTAGTCGTTCTAAATATAGGTTCTCCTATCGAAGTGGAAAGCTGGAAAAATCTTTGTGATGCCATACTATTGGTTTGGCAACCAGGTCAGGAGGCAGGAAGAATCTTTGCGGATGTGATAAGTGGAAAAGTGAATCCGTCCGGAAAGCTTCCAACAACATTCCCAAAAAGATACGAAGATGTTCCATCGAGGTCGTTCCCGGGTGAACCAAAAGATAATCCGCAAGTAGTAGTTTACGACGAGGACATCTACGTCGGATACAGGTATTACGATACGTTTAGAATAGAACCAGCTTTCGAATTTGGATTCGGACTTTCGTATACGACGTTCGAATATTCCAATCTAAAGTTACATAGAGACGGTGGAGATATTGTTGTAACTTTCGAGGTCAAGAACACAGGCAACATGGTTGGAAAAGAAGTTGCACAAATTTATGTGAGAGCTCCAAAAGGCAAAATAGACAAGCCTTACCAAGAATTGAAGGGTTTTGAAAAGACGAAGTTGCTTGAACCAGGAGAAACTCAGAAAATGGAAATTAGAGTTCCCGTCTCAAGCCTTGCAAGTTTTAATGGTCATTGCTGGGTAGTTGAAAAGGGGGAATACGAAATAAGAGTTGGTGCCTCATCAAGAGATATCAGATTGGTAGGTAAGTATGTACTAGACTAAGTTCACAATTTTAAAAAAGGAGGTCTTGAAATGGTAAGATACTACTTCGACGAGAATAAAAGATTTGTAGTTGAAGACTATAATAACTCAAAACCATTTGCAAGCTTTTTGCCTGGAATAGCTGGTAAGAAAGGTATACCGCTGTGGGTGTTTTACGTTAACCGAGCTCAAGCAATTGCATCTTTCGGAATTGCGCATAAAGATAACCCTATTATGGAATTCCACCCGGCTTTTAGATCTTATCAAGTTGTCTTCACACACGGCTTCAGAACGTTTGTTAAAGATTTGTCTATGGATGCATTCTTTGAGCCTTTTGGAAAAGTGGTTTCCGATAAAGTTGTACAAAGGATGTATATTGCCAGGAATGAAGTCGAGATAGAAGAAATAAATAATGTATATGGTCTTAAAACAAATGTACTTTACTTCATACTGCCCCAGGAGAAGTTAGGAGCACTTATCAGAATTGTTAAATTCCAAAACATATCTAACGAAGTAAAACACTTTGAAATTCTCGATGGGCTTGCTGCACTCCTTCCTTATGGAATCAACGATTACGGTTTAAAGCATGTGGGTAACACGTTAAAGGCTTGGATGGAAGTATATAATTTGGAAAACAAGATGCCAGTATTTAAACTCAGGTCAACGGCAGAAGATGTAGCAGCTGTTTCCGAATTCAAAGAGGGCAATTTCTACGTTTCGTTCAAGATTCAGTCAGGAAAAAAGGAACTCTTAATGCCGTTGGTAGATCCTGACATTGTTTTCGGAATGAATACCTCATATATCGAACCAGATGTTTTCATCGGTTCAAGGTTAGAAAATATAAGGAAAATGAAGCAAATCACATCGAATAGGGTGCCTTGTGCTTTCTCTCCGACCGAAGTAACACTCCAACCCGGCGAGGAATTTTATATTTACACAGTTGTTGGACATACGCCTGATATTAACTTACTCAACGAATACGCAGAGAGATTCTCAAGTCAAGAATACCTTGAAAACAAACGAAAAGAGGGTAATAAAATAATTGAAGAAATTGTTAATGATGTATGGACGAATACTTCTTCTGATTTATTTGATGAATATGCCAAACAAACTTACCTTGACAACATATTAAGGGGCGGATATCCAGTTGTTCTGCGCGAAGGTAAAGATAGATTAGTTTATCACATATACTCGAGGAAACACGGTGATTTAGAAAGAGATTATAACTATTTCGTGTTATTGCCAGAGTATTATTCTTCCGGTAACGCGAATTACAGAGATGTGAATCAGAACAGAAGAGAGGACGTTGTCTTTCACCCAGAGGTAGGAAATTACAACATTCGGTTCTTTGTCAACTTGATACAGCCGGATGGTTACAATCCCCTTGTAATAAACGGTGTCAGATACAGGCTGAAGCCTGAATGCGAAGGTATTAAAGATTTCTTGAAGGCCGAACTGGGGAATTCAGAGAATGCTGATAAATTGTTTAATTTCCTCAACGCAGGTAATCTAACACCTGGAAAATTGCTAACATTCATTGAAAAGGAAAATATAGTCCTAAAAAAAGACTTCGAGGAGTTTCTGAGGAATCTGGCAGAGTACTTTGAAGAAGAAACAGACGCTGTTCATGGCGAAGGTTTCTGGACTGACCATTGGACTTACAACTTGGACCTCATCGAGAGTTATTTGGCAATCTATCCTGAAACAAAGGAAGAAATTCTTTTTGATGACAAATCCTATACATACTACGATAATGCAGAGTGTGTACTTCCCAGGTCAAAAAGATATGTCTTCGTCGACGGAAAGGTAAGACAGTACAATTCTCTCTACCTTGATGAAGAAAAGAAAAGACTCATTGAATCAAGGGATAAATTCAAAAATGTTGTGAGAACAAATAAAGGAAAAGGTGAAATCTACAGAACGACACTAATAACCAAACTTGTCAATCTCTTAGCTGTAAAATTCGCAACAACAGACCCTGCTGGCGTTGGTATAGAAATGGAAGCAGGAAAGCCAGGTTGGTACGATGCATTAAACGGATTACCTGGATTATTTGGTTCTTCCGTTGCAGAAAGCTACGAGCTTCTGCGTTTAATGAATTTCATTATAGAAACATTGAAAGAATACCAACACAGGAAAGTTAACTTGCCAGTCGAAGTTATGGCGTTAATTAACAAAGAAGCCGAAATCATCGATTGGTACAATGCTTGCAATGATGATGATAAAGATTTCAAATATTGGGAAAAGATGTCCGACCTTAGGGAAGCTTACCGTGAAGATGTAAAGTTTGGATTCTTCGGTGAAGAAGTCGAAATCACAGCAAATGAACTAGGAAGCGTCCTTGAAAGGTTCAGATCAAAGTTGAAATCCGCTCTTGACAAAGCAATTGCTGAAAGCAACGGAATGATGCCAACTTACTATTATTTTGAGGCTGAAAAATACGAAATTATCAACGAAGAAGGTAATCAAAAATTCGTAAAAGTCCACAAGTTCAAACAAAAACCTATGCCATACTTTTTGGAAGGAATGGTTCGAGGATTTAAAGCTTACGGAAACAACAAGGAGTTTATCAAGGAAGTTTATAAGAAAGTCAAGTCATCAGAACTCTACGACAAAAAGTTAAAAATGTACAAAGTTAACGCTCCTTTGAAGGAACAAAGCATAGAAATCGGACGTGCTAAGGCGTTCACACCCGGTTGGTTGGAAAATGAATCAATATGGCTACACATGGAATACAAATACATGTTAGAACTTATAAAGAACGGCCTATACGAGGAGTTCTATGAGGATTTCAAGAACGTAATTGTTGCTTTTATGGACCCAGAAGTATACGGAAGAAGCCCTCTGGAAAATTCATCATTCATAGCAAGCAGTGCTAATCCTGACGAAAAAATCCATGGCACCGGTTTTGTTGCAAGGCTGAGTGGTGCAAGTGCGGAGTTTTTAAGCATGTGGAGGATAATGCTAGCGGGACTTAAGCCGTTTAAGTTTATTAATGGAAAACTATTCTTGTCTTTCGAACCCATATTACCTGGTTGGTTGTTTGATGAAGAAGGAAAAGTATCGTTCAATTTCCTTGGAAAAGTAAAGGTAACGTATTTGAATCCAAAAAGGCTCGATACCTTCAAATTCGATGTCTCAAAACAAAGAATCAGTTTGACAACAACTACGTGTGAAAAAATACAAATCGCGAGCAACCTTATCGAAGAACCATATGCAAGGCTTATCAGAGATGGTAAAATTGAAAGTATAGAAATAACTTTCCTTTACGAGTAAACATATGATAAAGAATGAAGAAAGAAGGTGGTGTTGAATGTTGTTTTCAGAGTCTAAATTTCGCAAATATCTGTTACTCATGGTATCCGTCGTATTTTTAACCTTTCTTACTACAAATTGCTTAGCATCCTTAAAGGAGTATGAGAATATGATAAAAGATCCGAGATGGAAGTTGGTTTGGTCAGATGAATTTGATGGAAAGGAACTTGATACCAGTAAATGGAGATACGATATAGGTAACAACAACGGTTGGGGAAATGGTGAGTGGCAATACTATACCGAAGGAAAAAATGCATGGATTGAAAAAGGAATGCTTGTAATTGAGGCAAGAAAAGAAACTGTTAAAGATGGCAACAAGACTTTTAATTACACGTCCACCCGTATTAAAACGGAAGGTAAATTCACTGTTCAATATGGAAAGATAGAAGCAAGAATAAAATTTCCTTACGGAAAGGGTCTTTGGCCAGCATTCTGGATGCTTGGTAGCAATTTTAGGTATGTTGGTTGGCCGACGTGTGGAGAAATTGACATCGTTGAGTTCTTGGGACATGATAAGTGGACTGCGTATGGTACTTTGCATGGACCTGGTTATTTTGGTTCAAATGGTATTCAAGGAAGGATAAGGTTGGAACCACCAACACCAGATTTTGCAAGTGATTTCCACGTTTTTGGAATAATGTGGGACGAAGAAAAGATAGTGTGGTATGTTGACGACAAAGTTTACCATATAGTCACCAAATCTGCGATAGAGTCTCGTGGAAAAGCTTGGGTGTTTGATAACGACTTTTTCATAATATTGAACCTTGCAGTTGGTGGATATTGGCCCGGTTATCCGACGAACGAGACACCATTCCCTGCAAGAATGTATGTGGATTATGTGCGGGTCTACCAAATGGAAAGTGGTGAAGAGTAATTAACGATAGATTTCTGAGGTGGTTAGGATGGCTAACATTAGAGACGTAGCACGGATGGCAAATGTTTCGATAGCAACAGTTTCGAGGGTTATTAATGGTAGCGAAAATGTTTCTGAAGAGACTAGGAAGAAAGTCTTGAATGCGATGAAGAAGTTAAATTACAAACCAATGATGTCGTTCAAAACAACATCCAGAGAACTGTTCAAAACCATTGGTATATTGATTCCAGATATACGCGGTTACCACTACAGCGATATCGTTATGGCCATTGAAGAATATGCTTATTCAAAAGGATTCGACATAATGTTAGCATTACCCAAAGGCGAACCTGATGCTGAACAGCATGTCTTAGATCAGTATTTCCGAAGAAAAGTAGACGGTGTCATTCTTGGAGAACTTTACGGAGGCAGTAAACTTATACAACGTTTTGAGAAAAGTGGTATACCGATGGTTGTTATTGATTTTGCTGTTGATGAAATTAACTTTGATACGGTAAATGTTGATAACATTGGTGGTGGATACGCTGCGATTAAATACCTTTACGAACACGGCCACAGGAAGATCCTTTTTATCCCGGGTCCAGAAAACTCTCCAGCTGCACTCGACAGGGAAAAAGGGATAAGAAAGTTCATAGATAAGGTAGGTAATAGCAACTTGGAAATATATTACGGGGTTCACAGAGGTTACAATTCAGAACATGGGTGGGTAAGCGTGGTACGCCATCTTCAAGAACACGGTTTGAATTTCACAGCGATATTTGCTGTCAATGACTGGGCAGCAATAGGTGCGATGGATGCACTGAAAGAACATGGAATAAAAGTTCCAGAGCAAGTATCGGTGATAGGTTTTGACGATGCACCATTTGCAAATTACACAAATCCAAGACTCACAACAGTTATGCAACCCAGGTGGGAAATGGGCACAACCGCTGCTCAACTCTTAATTGAGCGTATAACAGATAAAAGAACGAGGCTACCAAGAAATATCATCCTTCCAACAAAGATAGTTGAAAGAGAATCTGTTAGACAGACATGAAAGATGCAAAACATTATGCGGGGCGAGTTGCCCCACATTTTTTATATTTTACTATTTTTGCGGTCTTTCGAACTTTATAGCATTTATTGTGACTTTGTATTTCTTTCCATCCACTACAACATCGTAAGTTATACTAAACTTCTTTGATGGAACACTGTTTAAATACTCATTATCTATCTCTTGCCAGAACATGTTTTCGGCAATTAATTGAGCTCTCTCTTGTCTTATAGCCTCTTGTAAAGCTTCTCTTTGAGCAGGAATTGTTCCAGAAATTATTGTTAAAAGTAGCATTAAGATAATCATCGAGAAGATAAGCTCGGTGTAAAGCATAACCCCCTCATCCCCCTTGCCTATTCTCTGTTAACTATCACTACAACTCTACGGATACTATTTACTCTGTAAGGAATCTAACTATCCCCTCTGCGGCTTTTTTCCCTGCTCCCATAGCAAGGATAACAGTTGCAGAACCAGTGACAATATCGCCACCAGCGAATACCTTCGGAATACTTGTCTGACCGTATTCGTTCGTAATTATATAACCATACTTATTCGTCTTTAAATCTGGGAACTGGATAAGCAAGAATCTATTCGATTCGGTTCCTATCGCTTCGATAGCAATATCTGCCTCTACAACAAAATTGCTGTTTGGTATTGGGATCGGTTTTCTTCTGCCACTCTCATCTGACTCGCCAAGTTCCATCTTTATACATTCTACCCCTATCAATTTACCACTCTCATTTCCGATGTACTTAACAGGATTGGTTAAGAACAAAAATTCAATCCCTTCTTCTTTGGCATGGTGGATTTCCGCACGTCTTGCCGGCATTTCAGCTTCGGTTCTCCTGTATACCACCGTAACTTGTGCTCCAAGTCTCAAGGCACTTCTGGCCGCATCCATTGCGGTATTCCCGCCACCCACTACTACTACTCTTTTCCCAACCTTTATAGGAGTGTCGTATTCCGGAAATCTATACGCTTTCATCAAATTTACTCTTGTGAGAAATTCGTTTGCAGAATAAACACCGTTGAGTTCGCTTCCAGGAATGCCCATGAACTTCGGAGTCCCAGCTCCAACCCCAACAAAAACCGCATCGTATTCTTCGAGTAATTCTTTCGGGTGTATTGCATATCCAACTGGAATGTTTTTGAATAACTCTACACCAAGTGTTTCAAGTTGCAGCACTTCGCGTTTCACTATCTCTTTAGGAAGCCTGAACTCAGGTATTCCGTAGACAAGCACACCACCAAACTCGTGCAGAGCTTCGTAGACATGCACTTTAACACCTAGCTTTCCAAGTTCTGATGCAACAGTCAGGCCCGCTGGACCGGAACCGACCACCGCAACTTTTTTAGACTTCAAGGCTGATACTTTATCTGGCTCACTTTTCAATATGTTAGGAATACTTTCAGAACTTGAAAACTTTCCTCTTTCGTCGTCAAAACCTTCTTGACTTGCAAAATCAGCTACAAATCTTTCTAATGCTCCTATGTTTATTGGTTTACCCATTTTGTTCAGAACACAAGCACCTTCACATTGGACTTCCTGAGGACATACACGACCACAGATGGCAGGTAAGTAATTGTAACTTTTGAGAATTTCATACGATTTTTTCAAATTCCCTCTGACTATCTCTATTATAAACCCAGGGATATCTATACCAACAGGACAACCTGAGATACAGGTTGGAACCTTACATTGCAAACATCTTTGCGCTTCCTGATATGCAAGTTCAAACGTATAACCAAGAGAAACTTCCATGAAGTTTTTCTTTCTCTTTGAAGGCTCGAGTTCAGGCACCGGGATTCTGTCTTTTACAGCCATGACATATCACCAACTCTTTCCAAAAACTTATCCAAAGCCTGTTTCTCCTCTTCTTTGTATTGTTGTAACCTTCTTATAAAGCTGTCCCAATCAACGTACCTACCATCAAATTCAGGTCCATCAACACAAACGTATTTAATTTCTTCCTTTATACCCCCGTCCTCCTCTTTCCTTAAAAGCACCCTGCACCCCCCGCACATGCCTGTTCCATCAACCATAATCGCATTTAGTGATACCCAAATAGGCACGTTGTACTCGGAAGCTACTTTACTTGTTGTCTTCATCATCACAGCAGGTCCTACAGCCCATATTATATTTGGTATTTCCATCTCAAACTCTTTTAACATACCATCTACAACCGTGCCTTTTATCCCTTCGCTTCCATCATCTGTGCAAACCACAACTTTATCTGCAAAAGAAAATTCGCTTTTAAGAATTAATTCTGATGACGTTTTAGCACCAAGAATTCCCGTAACTACATTACCTGCATTTTTGAGTGCTTTCGCTATGGGAAGAATCGCAGCTATACCAACCCCGCCACCGATGACTATAACCTTTCCGTAGTAGTTGATTTCACTTGGTTTACCCAAAGGTCCCACAACATCGAAAAGCTGTTCTTTTTCATTCTTCATACAGAGCTCAATTGTAGATTTCCCTACAGCTTTCACTACGATGCGAAAAGCACTACCATATGAGTCAGCAATTGTTATAGGTATTCTTTCCCCCTTTTCTGAAGTCCTGATTATCACAAACTGACCGGGCTTAGCATTTCCTGCGATGAGTTCGTTGTCTATCCAAAATTCGTAAGTCCCTTTTGCAAGTCTACTTTTGGAAATTATTATGTTTCTTTGAATTTCATTCATCCCTATACACTCCTAAGGATTTGTTTTTGTTTATAACCTCAAATCTTTAAGTTTAGTCTGCGCCTTTACAATCGATGATATTACTCTTGATAACGTCTCAAACTTTTCTGATGCTTGGTTCATTACCTCAACAGCGGAATTGAAATTAGTATTTTCAGCCTCGAGTTCTGTTTTCGTTTCTGATAAAAGTTCTGCAACATGTGAAAGTAGTGCTGAATTTTGGTTCATAAACCCCAAGAGTTGCTCAAGCGACTTTTGGAGAGTTTGGAAAATTTCCCCCACTAACTTTATACTATTCAATGCCTCGGAAACCGAAGCTGAAAGTTCTTTTACCAAATCGTTTATCTCTTTCGCCACTCTATTAGACTCACCAGCGAGTTTCTGAACTTCCGATGCAACGACTGCAAAACCTTTTCCAAACTCACCAGCCCTTGCGGCTTCTATCGATGCGTTCAAAGCCAAAAGGTTTGTCTGTTTTGCTATTTTTGTGATTTCCAAAACCATGTGCTCGACTTTCGAGAACATTTCAAGTGTTTGAGTTGTATTCTTCACAGAATCTATCACTATGTCATTTATCTTTGATATATCCGCACCAGATTTTTTAAGTTCCTCAGTTATGTTCCTGTTCACATTTTGAGATTGTTCGATAACACTGACGATTTCTTGGGATTCTTTCCCAAATTGCTCAGACAATTTATTTAACCTTACCTGCATATTGCGAAATACATTCTCTAAGTCACGTAAATTCTCTTGAACGTTTTTCACCCTTGAAATCAAAGCCTCATCAAGTTGAACCATGAAAGAGGTCATCAAATTTTCGGCAAAAAAAGCGGAAGACATCTTTTCTATAGTTTCTTTACTGATTTCTGGCATACTATCACCTGCCATATATCTCGTCGATGATATCTATACCACATTTCAAATTTCTGAACCAATCAAACAACTTCTTGACATCTTCACCTTTAAAAATCGCTCCGTGCTGTGGAGCAACAATGTCTATTTCTTTTCTCTCGACAATACTTAGCCATTTTCTCAAAGCAACGCTCGAAGTTATGTATCTTTTATGGAAACCTTCCATGAGTTTCACGTGTTCGTTAAAGTTCTGAACAAAAACGTAGCGTTGACCTTTTGGGAAAACAGCAACCCCCAGGTCACCGGAGAACAAAATCTTTGCCCTCGGATCGTAAAGTGTGAAATTGCCAGTTGAGTGTAAGTAGTGTGTAGGAATAAACTCAAGTTCTGTTCCGGATGGCAATCTCAATTTATCCCCTTTGTCTGGAAGTGCAACCACTCTTCTTTGGTCGTATATTCCAAAGTGCGGGAGAAATCTTGTCCAAAGGGCAGATATATAAATCTTGGCGTTTTCTGCTATAGAAAGCCAAAGCGTGATTCCAGAGGTAACGTCCGGGTCTTGATGTGTAAAGAAGATATACTTAATCTTGCTAGGTTCTATTACTTCAGAGACATTAGCAAGCACCCTTGGAAAGACGTGAGCACCACCCGGGTCAAGTAGCATTGCCTCATTTCCGTCAACTATCAGATATTGATTCGTTTGAACTATACCTTCTTCTTCCTGCTCTTCCCAAGCGAGAAAGATGAACTTGTGCTGGCCATCATCGTAAAGCGTTAAGTTCTCGGTTCCTTCTCGAAATGTCATACACCACACCCCCTTGAAGTATTTTACAATTTGCATATATTTTAACACATTTTATCTAAGAAGTATGCAACCTAGGATACCAGATAATACAAGAATTGTGACCGCATCGATTTTTGTTTTAATTAAAAGACCAACTGCTAAAATGTTTACAAAAATTGCCAACGGAGTTCCGAGTGAAGTTCTAATGAAACTTAACCCAGCAGCAGCTATCATACCAAGAACTACGGGTTTCAGCTTGGAGATAATACTTCGAACAACTTTGTTTTCGGAATGCCTAAGGTAGAAAAGGTAAAGCGTAATTGACGACAATATAGGTACCAAGATAACCGAAAACGTAGCGATTATAGAACCAAAAATTCCACCAACTTTGTAACCAACAAAAGTGGCAGCATTAATTCCTATTGGTCCAGGTGTGGATTGTGATATTGCCACGATTTCGTTAAATTGGTCAAGTGTTAACCATTTATTTGTATCAACCACGTAATGGATTATAGCTTTGAGTATGCTGTAACCTCCACCGAAACTAATTGCACCTATTTGTGTGAAGACAACGAAGAGCTTTAGGTATATCAATCCAGGTCCCCCTCTGTGGTTTTATTTACAAAGAATCGGATAATCCCGTATAAAATGGCCAGTAAAATGACGTACACGGGATTGAGCTTTAAGAGAGTAACACTGGAGAAAGCAACTATGAACACGACCAAATCTTCTAAACTTCTCACGCTGCTCTTCCAAAGTTTTAATACGCTAACAACTATAATAGCAAGCAGAGGAATTTTCATACCGTTAAGAAACGGCTTTAAGAAGTTATAAAATCTCCCGAGCACGATTGCAACGGCAAGGATTATAATCGTTGGGAAGAAAATAGCACCTGCAACAGCGGCAATTACCCCTGGAATCTTTCTTAACTTGTAACCTACAAGTGTAGAAGTGTTGACAGCGATTGGTCCGGGCATAGATTGTGCTATGACCAGAAGCGAGTCGAATTCTTCTGGTTGCAAAAACTTATGTTTTACCACAAATTCTTCGCGAATAATGGGGACCATAGCGTAGCCTCCACCGATAGTAACTCCACCTATTTTTGCAGTAATTGAAAAAAGCTTCCATAAAGAGACCTTTTCGTTGTTCTCCGATTTGCTCAAATTAGCACCCCCAAACTACTCTAAATTTACTCGTTTTTTGAAGATATATGCTAAAATGATTATAGCACGACTAAAAGTAAGAAGAAACAAGGAGGAAAAAATAGATGACGAACGTTGCTGTTTTTCAGATTCCGCAACTTGCAGGTTTGCTATGGATGAGCATTCGTATTATTCTGCTTGGTTATGAACGTATAGCTGGGAATAAGATATCTAAGGGCTCTCCCACTTTCGTGGCTGCATGGGGATTCTTTTTCTTCTCTTTTCTTTCATTCTTCCCGTTTTTCAATACAATTACTTGGGAAATACTTATGAAGTCACTTGTAAGTGGTTCCATCTACTCAGTCTCGTTCTCACTTTACACATATGCATTAGGGCATGAAGATGCCTCTGTCATTGCCCCATTGTATAATTTGAACGCTATATTCTTAGTAATGCTGGCTTCGATATTCTTAGGTGAGACTTTTAGCATAAAAAGGCTGATAGGTGCTGTTTTGATGATTTACGGTGTGAGTTTTTTAAAAAAGGGGGAAAATGTTGTTGTTTCCTATTCAAATATTGTTAAAAGCAAAGGAGCAGTGGCGATGATTGTATCGTCATTGCTTATGGCAATTGGTAGGATAATCGATAGGAAGTTTACAATTAGCCTTTCGCCTCTTGGCTACTCAGTGGGGATATACCTTGTGATAAGTACCTATATTTTGGTTTACGGGGTTGCAACTGGAAGTAGAATTTCAGATTACACCAAATTAATCAAACAAAAGTGGCTTTATCTTATTTTAGGTGGCTTTTGCAACGCTTATTCATACGTTGCTCTCTTGAAGGCTTTCAATTATTTCGGTGTTAGCGTTGCAGAACCACTCTCTATGTTATCTGTTTTTGTAACTATGTTTCTTGCTAAGGTTTTTCTCAAAGAACGGATAGGTGTCAGACTTTTGGCAGCTGCCTTGTTGTTCGTGGGAAGTATTTTGATATACTGATTAGACATCACAACATATACTTTTCCACGTAGATATCGACCAACAAAGGAACTCTAAGTTTTACAGCGTTCTCCATCTCAGATTTGACAATTTCTTTCATCAACTCAAGTTCATCATCTGGCACTTCAAAAACCAATTCATCGTGCACTTGAAGTATCATCATGCTCTTTAAATTCTCTTTCTTCATTCTTTCGTGTATCTTTATCATGGCAATCTTCATTATATCTGCAGCAGTGCCTTGTATTGGTGTATTTATAGCAATCCTTTCGCCCTCAGCTCTGATGTTTGGATCCTTTGCATTTATTTGTGGTACTTCTCTTCGTCTGCCAAACATCGTTTTAACATACCCGTTTTTCCTCGCAAATTCTTTTATCGTTGCTATGTAGCTCTGAACACCCTTGTAGGTGTTAAAGTAAGCATCTATTATTCTTCTTGTTTCTTTTACGTCTAAGCCTATCCTTCTTGACAAACCGTAAGGTGACACACCGTAAACTATTGCAAAATTGACCATCTTCCCGATTCTTCTCATACTTTCGTTGACAAATTCGTCGCTCACACCGAATATTCGTTTTGCTGTCTCTAAATGAATATCTCTGTTTTCACTGAAGGCTCTAATAAGTTCCTCATCTTCGCTCATATGCGCCAAAACTCTCAGTTCAATCTGTGAGTAGTCCGCTCCAAGAATCCACCAATTTTCCTTTTGTGGTTTTACAGCCGTTCTAATTTCTTTTCCTTCGTCCGTTCTCCCTGGCAGATTCTGTAAATTGGGGTCTGAACTGCTCAACCTGCCAGTTGCAGTTCCAGTCTGATTGAAAGAGGCGTGGACTCGACCGGTGTGTTTATTCACCATCGTTGGTATAGCATCTACGTACGTACTTTTCAGTTTCTGTATCTTTCGATATTCCAGTAGCAGACGAGCAATCTCAAAGTCGGGCGCCAAGTTTTCTAAAACCTCCACATCTGTTGAATAAGCGCCAGTATTTGTTGATTTCATTGCAGGAAGTTTCAATTTTTCAAACAATATGTAGCCAACCTGCTTTGGTGAGTTCAGATTAAATGGCTCTCCTGCTATTTCAAATATCCTTTGTGAAAGTGAAGATAGCTTTTTCTCCATTTCCAAGGACAACGAAGAAAGATATTTCGTGTCAAAGAACACACCATTGAGTTCCATCTGTGCCAAAACAGAGACAAGGGGTAATTCGATTTTTTCATAGAGTTCAACCATTTCGTTTGAGTATATAAGAGGATAGAGCTTGTTATGAATGCGCAAGGATATATCTGCATCTTCACAAGAATACCTCGCTGCACGTTCAACAGGCACATATGAGAAATCGCCAGCAAAAAGCGGCAGTGCACCCTGCATGACCTCGTCATAACTCATCATCTTGTACCCAAGGAACTTCAAAGCCATCTCATCGAGGTTGAACCTCTTTTCGTTCGGGTTCAGCACATAAGCCTCTATCATAGTGTCGAAAGCGGGATATTCAGGTTCTATGCCCGCTCTTTTCAAAAATTTGATATCAAATTTTAGATTATGACCTCCGAATCTCCTTGCGCCGACAACTTCTTTTAAGAACTCTTTGACTTTATCGAGTGGAAGGTTTGGTCCATCCAAATGTGCCACTGGTATGTAATAGGCCCTGCCCTCGTCAATAGCTATGGAAATGCCTACTATCTTACCTGTGAATGGGTCAAGGGAACTGGTTTCTAAATCAAGTGCTACCTTCTTTGCTTTGAGTATTTCTTCAAGCAATCCTTTGAGTTCATTTTCTTTTGAGATGACATTGTACTCAACCGCTTTTTCAAGTGAAGCGCTCAATTGTAATTCTTTTATTATACTCGCAAATTCAAACTTTTTTAAAACCTCCAACAACTTTGCCGAGTCATAACCTTGGTATTTCAGTTCCTTCAAATTGATTGGCAACTCAATCTCACAGTTCAGTTCCACAAGTTTTCTGCTCAGTTCATAGTCCTCATAGTAACCCAAAAGTTTTTCTCTAATCTTATCCGGTAATTTGTCCTGGTTTTTTAGCGCATTTTCCACGCTTCCAAAGTCTTGTAGTATCTTCACCGCTGTCTTTTCACCTATGCCAGGCACTCCTGGGATGTTATCTGAAGCATCACCAACTAAAGCAAGGTAATCAACTATCTGATGCGGGTAGACTCCGTATCGTTCGTAAACATCTCTTACAGTGTATTTTCTGATATCGGTTACACCTTTTTCTATACGCCATACTGAAATATTTTCGTTCACAAGTTGGAGCAAGTCTTTATCGCTTGTTACAACGTTTATTTCCGAGATTTCCAACAAACCTTTTTCTTTTTCAAATCTTTTAGCCAGTGTGGCTATCACGTCGTCAGCTTCGTAACCTGGCATACGAACAAGTTTGATTCCAAAACCTTCTATTAGCTCGCCCACAAGATTAATCTGTCTAAGCAACGGTTCGGGAGTTTCAGGGCGATGCGCTTTGTATTTTTCGTAAAGTTCTCTTCTATATGTACTACCACCTTTTACATCCACAACAAAAACACAGTAGTCTTCACCTACTGTTATGTGTTCTTTTATAAACTTTAGCAACATTCGAGCCAAACCATAAAGTGCTCCGGTTGGAATACCGGTTGTGGTCGATAAGGATTGGTCTATGGCATAAAAAGCTCTGTAAAGTAGACCTGTTCCGTCAAATAGAAATGCTCTCGCCATTTGCTTGGAGCCTCCGGATTTCCAATAGTGTATTTACTGCTCTCCTCAAATGTGGAATAACAATTGAACCACCTACGATGAGTGCTATATCAAATGTCTCAAAAAACTCTTCGTCCGTTACCCCAAGTTCAGCACATCGTATCATGTGGTATGTTATACAATCATCGCACCTAAGAACCATCGAAGCGACAAGTCCCATGAGTTCCTTATACTTAGGCTCAATAGCACCCTCACGGTAAACTGCACCATCAAGATTCCAGAAACGTTTTGTATTTATCGTCCCGCGGTCTAAAATTTCTTTGTTCATGCGTTCTCTGAATTTTTTAAACTCTTCAAGTGTGTTGAATGTAGTCTCCGACATTCCATTCCCCCCTAAAGGTTAATACAAGCCAATACAAGAATATTTTAATATCTCTCTATACCAAATCCAGTCTGACCGGGTCCCACATGCATAGAGATAACCTTACCGGTAGGTGTGTAGTATACATTCTTGACTTTGTAAATTTTTCTTAGCTCCTCTTCTATCTCTTTGAGCTCCTCCATGTTGTCACAACTTACCATGTATAAATCCACGGTACTACCGGCAGGGAACCCCTCTTCCTGAGCTTTTTTGATTAACTCTTCGTGTATTGCTTTTGTTGCTCTTGCTTTTGTGAATGGAACCATGTTGCCTTCGTCATCTATGTAAATACCTACTTTAATCTTCAAAAGCGAGCCCACAAATCCCGTGAATTTACTGACCCTTCCACCTTTAACAAGGAAGTTGAAGTCTTGGACATAGAAGAACGCACCAAAACCCTTGGCTTTTATTTTCTTTTCGAGCTCTTGAGCTACCTCTTCAAGTCCCAAACCAAGGTCGAATAATTCACGTGCATACCTAACCATCGGAGATATTGCCGTAGATGCCCTTTTGGAATCAACAACCCTCACTGGGATGTCTACCTCTTTGGAAGCCAGAACCGCAGAGTTAAACGTACCAGACATAGCCGAAGATATCGTTATAACCAAAACCCCATCGTAACCGTTTTTCTTCGCTTCTTCGTATTTTGCCTTCCAGTCTTCAACAGTTGGTTGTGAGCTTTTTGGTAATTCTGGCGCAGTTTTGAGCTTTTCATAGAACTTTTTTAACTCATTGAAATCCCTTGTATCATCCTTTTCCGTCGTTCCATCGGGCCAGATAACGTAAAGTGGGACAATATCAACATCCCATGGTTTAATGAGTTCCTTTGGAAAGTCAGACGTGCTGTCAATCAGTATCTTAACTTTTAGCTTTTCAGACATCTTCTTCACTCCCTCTTATGATTTTGTATTTCAAATTTTATCCGTCTTTTCTGACATCACAAGCTCAAAAAGGTCTCTTACATCTTTCACATGCTCTACTTTCAAGTCCGACTTTGAATTTATGGAGTTGTAATCAACACTAGCTGGGATGATTATTCTTTCTATCTGTAGTTTTTTTGCGTTTTCAATACGCTTTGTAACGTTCACTGTCGGTCGAATGCTACCGTCTAAACCTACTTCTCCTACCATGAGCACGTTTCCTATATAGGAGTCGAGAAAAGACGACAATATCGCACCTGCAATTGCTAATTCACAACCGGGGTCTGTTATATTTAGTCCCCCAGAGACATTTATATATATATCATGAAAATCCAGAGGCAAGTTCAGATGCTTTGCTAAGACAGCGGATATTATTATGACCTTTCTAACATCTATACCATGCGAGATTCTCCTTCCGGAAGCCATCTTTACTCGGGAGACAAGTGCCTGAATCTGAACGTTCAAAGGTCTACTTCCCTCAAAAACGCTGGTAAAAACATTACCTGGGGTGTTCGAATAATTCAGTAATATATCCTCAGATAAGCTTTTTAATCCTTCCTGAGTCATTTGGAAGACAGAGATTTCTCCGCTGGGACCGTATCTATTTTTTTGAACCCTTAGAATCCTGTAATCAGTTGTTCTTTCACCTTCGAAATATATCACAGTATCAACAACGTGTTCAACGAGCTTTGGTCCTGCTATAACTCCTTCTTTAGTAACATGTGCAATAAGCAAGGAAGGAATGTTGTACTTCTTTGAAAAAATTCTAACTTTTTCGACAACAGCTTTTATCTGGACAACGCCACCGACAGGGGAATCTATATCAACGCTGCTGAGTGTCTGTATCGAGTCAATAACAATTAGTCTTGCTTTTTGTGGGTCTATGTTGCTGAGGATATCTTCTATTTGTGTTTCGGAAGAAATTAAAATTCTTGGATTTTTAATTCCTAATCTCTTGGCGCGACTTGCTACTTGCTGAACGCTCTCTTCACCCGATATATAATAAACAACATGGTCTTCCCTTTCGTTACTTTTAGCCGTAGCATCGCATATTTGAAGTGCCAAAGTACTCTTACCAACGCCTGGTTCCCCACCGAGCAATACGACTTGTCCTCGGACTAATCCGCCATTCAACAGCTGGTCAACTGCTGGAATGTTTGTTTTGATTCTCTCTTCTTCAGATCTTTCAAGGGCTGTATGCAAATCAAAAAAGCGAGGATGAGATTCCATCATCCCCGCATCTTGAGACCTAATGTTTTTTGCTTCCGTTGAAGCATCCTTTAGTTGAAATTCCTTTGCGCTGTTCCATTCACCGCAAACTGGGCAACGTCCAAACCATTTCGGTGACTCGTAACCGCACTTATCACATACGTAGATAGTTTTTGTTTTTGGCATCTTTTAAAGTCACCTTCTAACATTTAGCGTGTTGAATGGTTGTGAAGTTTTAGATTGTCAAAAATCATAAAGAGTTATCTTTTCTACGATTCGGACTTGACAGTCGTTGCAACTTGATTTTGTTTGTTTTTTATGAAAGCAAGTTTATCACCATCACGAACGACATATACTTCGTCGTTATCCTCAACTTCACCTCTCAGCAACTCCTCAGAGAGTGGGTCCTCTATGTACTTTTGAATAGCTCTCTTCAATGGTCTTGCACCATAAACCGCATCGTAACCAACGCTAACCAAGAAATCTTTTGCTTCTGGCGAAAGCACTAAGGTGATGTGTCTTTCGCTTAACCTTGCTCTGATGTCTTTGAGCAGTATTTCGATAATCTGTTCGATGTGTTCTTTTGTAAGTTTATGGAATACGATAATTTCATCAACTCTGTTTATAAACTCTGGTTTGAAGACTTTTTTCACTTCTTCGAGCACTTTATCTTTCATCTCTTTGAAGTCTCTTTCATGAGTTTCTTCACCAACGAATCCGAGGTTTTTCTTGGAAGTAACTATTTCAGTTCCGCCGATGTTACTTGTCATGATTATAATGGTATTTCTGAAATCAACAACGTGACCTTGTGAATCTGTCAAACGTCCATCATCCATTATCTGGAGTAATATATTGAACACATCAGGATGAGCCTTTTCTATCTCGTCAAAAAGTATTACCGAGAACGGTCTTCTCCTTACCTTCTCTGTTAGTGTTCCTCCTTCTTCATACCCAACGTATCCTGGAGGTGCACCTATCAACCTGGAGACTGAGAATTTTTCCATATACTCACTCATGTCGAACCGTACCAAAGCTTTTTCATCGCCGAACAGATATTCTGCAAGTGCTTTAGCAAGCTCAGTCTTACCAACACCAGTCGGTCCGAGGAACAGGAAAACGCCAACAGGTCTTCTTGGGTCTTTTAAACCGCTTCTTGCCCTACGAATAGCGCGTGCAATTGCACTGATTGCTTCTTCCTGGCCAACAACCCTTTCGTGCAATGCATTCTCAAGATTGAGAAGCTTCTCCCTCTCAGTCTCTTCAAGTTTTTTGAGAGGAATTCCAGTCCAACCTGCCACAACTTCTTCTATCTCAGGAACATCAACTGTAACGATTGTAGATTCAACTTGTTTACGCCAGTTGCTGTAGGCTTCGTTGAATTGCTCCTTGAGCTGCTGTTCTTTCTCTTTCAGCTCCGCTGCCTTTTCGTAATCCTGAGCGGCTACCGCTTCTTCTTTCTCGTTCTTAACAGACTCTATCTGGAGTTTTAAAAGTTGAAGGTGGCTTGGCATAACGAATAATTTCAGCCTGCTTCTGGCTCCTGCCTCGTCAATAACATCAATAGCTTTATCCGGTAAAAAGTGGTCTGTGATATATCTTTGGGACAAATATACTGCTGCCTCGAGTGCTTTATCTGTGTATTTTACTTTATGATGGCTTTCGTATTTTGATTTCAAACCTTTCAATATCTCCAACGCCATTTGTGGACTTGGTTCTTGAACGTATATTTTCTGAAACCTTCTTTCAAGAGCTGCATCCTTTTCTATGTATTTTCTGTATTCGTCGGGTGTCGTTGCCCCAATACAGTGGAGTTCTCCACGTGCCAAGGCTGGTTTAAGAATATTCGCCGCATCAACAGCACCCTCGGCAGAGCCTGCCCCTACTATCATATGGAGCTCATCTATGAAAAGAATTATATCTTTGTTCCCTTTAACGACTTGAAGTAACTTCTTCATCCTCTTTTCAAATTCACCGCGGTATTTCGTACCGGCAACGAGTGCAGCCACGTCGAGAGAGAATATAGTCTTGCCCTTCAACGGTTCCGGCACCTCACCGGACACTATCCTTTGCGCCAATCCTTCAACTATTGCACTTTTACCTACACCCGGCTCTCCAATAAGCACAGGATTGTTCTTCTTTCTCCTAACGAGAATTTGCATAAGCCTTTCGATTTCATTTTCCCTTCCAATCACTGGGTCAAGTTCGCCACGCTGCGCTTGCGCTGTCAAATCAACGCCAAACCCCTCGAGTTGACGAACAGCTGGAGAAGTTGTTGGTTCTTCGTAAGACGGTGGAAGCGCTTGGCTTTCTTCATAGAAATCCTCATCGGAGATATTTTCAGTTATCTCCTTACGCAATGCTTGAATATTCACGTTGAGCTTTTTCAAAATATGAATTGCAATACCTTCACCCTCACGCAGTATACCCAAAAGCAAGTGTTCAGGGTCTATCTTGTCGCTACCCATCATACGGGCTTCTTCAAAAGCAATCTCAGTAACTTTCCTTGCTCGTGGGGTCATTTGCGGAGACATAATGAATCCCCGCATACCTAAACCAACTATCGAAATGACCTCGTTCTTGACACGTGCGTATGTCAAGCCATACCTCTCTAAGATATTTGCAAGAGGTTTATCATTCAACTTTAGTATTGCAAGCAACAAATGCTCGGTTCCTACGTATGAGTGACCGAGGTCTTTCGCTTCCTCTTGAGCCATAACAAAAACCTTCGCAGACCTTTCAGAAAACCTATCGAACATGTAAATCACCTCCGTACATCCGAAAATATTATAACACATAAAAAGAAAAAAATAAAGCGGGTGCACCCCGCTATTTTAATTCGATAAATAATGTTTTTATAGACTAAATCTAAAGAACTACAATGTTCAACATTGTTTAACCTTGGACTTATTTTACATCGAAGAGCACATTTTGAATGAACTCTTTATTGAGCTCGTAATCAAAGTCTGAAAAGACAGCTTTTCCAAGTACAACGACTTTTCCCAATCCACTCTTGAACGTCGCTGCTAGTATTATTTTATCAACAGGTTGGGCGTCGTTTTTGCCATCTGAATCCACAGATTTCGCCGTCTCTGAGGAAATCAAAACTTGTGCGTTACCGTATAACAACAATGAGCAAGGTGAGTAAAATCTTACGTTACCTGCAATTACTTTGTAGTTAGCCCCGTAGTTGTTAATTTCATCAACCACCTGGTCATCGTTAAATCTAACAGGTGAATTGAGGGCATCGAGAATCGCGTTTAAATCTTCCGTATTCCCGCCATTATTGTAATCACTTTTTGATGTGATTATCAAAATTCCACCATTCTTAACGAAGCTGACAATATTCCTAACTTCATCATCTAAGTATCCTTTGCCGTTCATGATGATTAAATACATTCCGTCGATGGCTTGAATTTTATCAATATAGGCTACTTCGAAGCCTTTCGTCTTAAGGAAAGATTCAAGCTTTGAGAGCTTATCTTTATAATAATCATTCGAGTGCCCTTGGTCTATGTAGACAACTTTTCTCTGCTGTGTCATTTGTTTAGAAGTTGGTAAAGATACTCCAAGTATATTTGCAAGTTCTTCAACGCTGTTAACTACGCTAGCGTTTTGGATCAACTCTGAATACCTTTCAAAATACTCTTCGTCACTACCTTTCAACAAAATAAGTTGCCCCTTGAATGCTCTCAGCCACTCAATTTCATCTGGCATAAGGTCTTTGAAGAAATCCAATCCACCTTGTTTCGGCGTTGGAATTAGGACAATATCAACATCGTTGTAATCTTTCAAAACAGTGTCAGCAAAAATTACCGTATTACCCTGTTCTTCAAACTTTCTCAACAAAGATAGTAATTCATCACCTACATCGTTCTCATGGAGTTTGTCTACAAGGACTGTTAATCCTCTCTTTTCAGAAACTTTGATAACAACTGACTGGACATTTTTATCATCAATTAAAAAGTCTACACGGGTATCCCCTGCTTCGAGTTTCCCAAGTTGGATGTTTTTGTCGTACTCGATACCATAGGGTTTTAAAGAAAGCCTCTCACTATACACCGACTTACCGTTGAGAAGAACTGTCAATGTTCCTTGTTGTGGATTTTCAGAAACATTGTAAATGTCAAAGGTAATCTGAACATTTTGATTCACGCTTGGCTTTTCAGGACCGACGCGAACGTAATTGACCCTGAATGGGCTATCAGTTTCAAACCAAACAGGTGCTGAAACTATTTCGTTTCCGTCCTTTTGAATAATGTAAACAAAGAACCATTCGTAACCATCGACTATATCAAATGTTGCGCTGTACTGGAACTCATCTTTTCCAGAAAGCTCGGGAAGTTCGTAGATTTTACTTTGCGAAAAGATGTATACTTTACTGACAGGGTCTCCTTTGTCTGAATAATAGATGTAAAAATTTGCTTTTTCACGGTAAGGTAAAATGCTTCCCATGATGTTATTGTCCGCATAAAAATAAAGCTTTGCATTTTTGTCTTCCGATGCAAATGTTCTCCTGTTCCATAGTGCCTCCATAATATCTTCATAAATCAACGACTTTGCCAGGATACCGGTGCGTGCATCGTTTGCACTTGCCCAATTCTCTTTGTGGTTGTCCTGATTAGCTGTTGGTGAAAGATGCCAACCTCTATTCAAAGCAAGTATGAAATTGTTGAACATCTCTTCGGAAATAACGTCCGCACTGCTCCAGTTACCATTTCCGACTTCTATGAGATTCACATATTTGTCAGCTTCAGGCCAAAACCAGAAATCTTGGAAATTGCCAAACGTAACTCCAGGATGGTTAAACTGTGCAAGTTTTTTTACCTTTGTAATCCATTCGTAGAAATCTTTCAAGTCACCTTTTTCATCTCGGCTTATAAACTCAAGTGTCTCGTAAACGTTTATATGCCCAGAACCTGCTGTCCATTCAAATCCCTGTAATCCTACGAATTTACCTGGAATCGTTGCACTGCGCGCTGCTTGCTGAGTTAGATAAGTTTTCGATTGCCCGTTGACAGGTATTTTTAGAAAGTAGCAATGGTCGGTAACCGCCAGCACGTCAGCATATTTTGAAGCATGCGCATAAGCTTGTTCGGGAGTTCCTCTTCCATCAGAGTAGGAAGTGTGAGAATGCAAATTTCCGTAATAGATTTGGTAGTCAAAGTTTGGTAGTGCAAAAACGGTTGTCAACAATAACAACACTATGGTGATAGATAGCTTAATACCTATCTTCATGTTCAATCCTTTCATAATAGACTGCCCCCTCTGTGTTTTGCAGGATGTATTTCACGTGAGCTGATTATTATACCACAGATTTTTAAATTTTTTACCCAAAATAATTTAAATTATAGTCCTAAAAAGGTCATCGTATGTTTCACGTCTTCTGATTAACTTTGGTTCATTATTTTCGGTCATTAAAACTTCTGCGGGTTTTAATGTAGAGTTGTAATTACTTGCCATTGCGTATCCGTAAGCTCCAGCATTTTCGATTACAATATAACTACCTTCCCTTGGAATTTCCAACATGCAGTGTGTCGCTAAAACATCCCCAGATTCACAAAGCGGTCCCACAACATCTACTTCCACCTTCTCATTTTGCTCAGCACTCAAGACCCTAACACCATGAAATGCTCCATACATTGCTGGTCGAATGAGAACGTTCATTCCGCCATCTACAACTACAAAAGTCTTTGCATCTGTTTTTTTTACGTACTCAACCTTCAAAATTAGCACCCCAGCGGGTCCAATTATGTATCTCCCAATTTCTAAGACGACTTCTTCAAAATCTTTAAGCAGAGGTATAATCTCCTCACGGTACTTTGATAAATTGAGTTCTTTGTCTTTATAGTTGATTCCCCAGCCCCCACCTATATTAATCTTCCTAAAACCATAGCTTTTGCTGAGTTCAACAGTCTGACCCAAGGCTTCGTAAAACGGGTCAACATCTGTTATTTGTGAACCAATGTGAATATGGAACCCCACCAACTCGAGGTTGCTTGTCTTTACTATTTTCAAAGCTCTTTCTACCATTTCTATTGGAATCCCAAATTTGTTCTTCTTCAGACCTGTGGATATGTACGGATGCGTCTTTGAATCAACGTCTGGATTTATTCTTAAGAATAATTCGGGGATATTATCAAATTTAGAGGCGACATCTTTCCATCTTTCCAATTCTTCTATTGAATCTACATTGATATATCTAACCTTTGATAACAGCGACATCTCTTTCAAAGATTTTCCATTACCATTCCATACAATTCTCTCGTCTGGAATTTCTGCTAGTTTTGAAGCGTAGTATTCTCCCAACGTAACAATATCAGTCCCAAAGCCTTCTTCTTTTAGAATACGAAGAAGGTTTGGGTTGTTGTTTGCTTTGCATGCAAAGGTCGGAAAAATATTGATACCATTAAAAATCCCCAACACGCTCCTTGCACGTTCTCTTATTATTCTTTCGAAATAAACGTAAAGCGGTGTACCATACGAGCTTGACAACTCTTGAACCAATTCTTCCGATAATAAATCATTTATCGTTGTACAATTGAACACGTTCAAAACACCTTCCCTTCTTCAATTATTTCTCCGTTTCTTACCTTAAAGATTTGTCCGTTTTCCATAGGTGTAAGCGAGTCCTCGACATCTTCTTGTGAATATACAAAAAATGATGTTTTGTCAGCTTTGTAATACAATGTAAAGTATTCGCTATCTCCAGTGTATATGCAACCAACGTATAATGACTTATCTAACTCATCTAATAACAAAAAATTAATTCCACTAAAATCATGATTTTCGACGTACTTTTTCACATTATTAAGTAGACCTTCAAAGTCTTTGAAATCATGAATACTGAGGAAAAAATCATATGTATCGCTCTGAAAAAGATTAGCTTTGTTGGCATTTCTTATCGTACCATTGTGTGCAAGGTATCTACCTTCTATATAGAACGGATGGAGCTGCTGCAAGCCAACGGGAATACCTGGGGAAGCCTTACGTGCATGAATTATCCCAACCTCTCCCCGGAGTTTTTCGCAAAGCTTTCTAAAATCAGCGTCCTCATATATCGCCTTAGTTGATTTGTGCTCAAATTTTTCAAATTGACTTTGAATTATTAGACCATACCCATCATCATGCGGGGCTCCCCTGCCACGCTCCGCCATTACAGATACTTTATCAAATACTTCAACAATGCAAATATCATTCGACGATGAAAACGCAGCCATTCTACACATCGTAAACCCTCCCACGGAGAATGGTCTTTTGTTTAAGATATTATACCATTAAAAATCATTTCGAACTAAATCGCGTCCCTTCTAGTCTAATACATCTAAGCGATAGCGAAGCTATTGCTTTTTGTTTTGAGAATATAGGTCTGTGTGATAAAATAATAACGTCATGAACATTGTACATGTAAGGGGATGTGGTAAGATTGAAGGAATACATCAGTTATTACTTTAAACCATTCTTTCTTGCAACATCGTTGTTTTTCTTATTACTTTTAAGCTTTCAATATTCATTAATTGTCGATGGTACAGAGATATATGGATGGAAAGTGCTCAAGGATGAAAATAATATCTTCACAGAGAGCACACTGCCAAAAAGGTTCTACAAGACTTTAAGGAAGCCTTCCACAGTGGTTGTAAGAGCTTTGGTAAATCATAAAGCACAAGAAGAGAGGACAACAAGATATTTATATATACCACAGATAGATACGTCATATTTTGTTGTAAAAGTAGATGGCAAAGTAATAGGTAGTTTTGGATTCTCGGAAGATAGAACCGGACATGTGTGGTATCAGCCTTTTTTATTCCAGATTCCAGAAGATTTCAAAACCATCGAATTTGAGATATCAGGAGTCTATGAAATAGGAATCGACTTTCCAGTCAAAATCGTAAACGGTTCTCAACGCACCAAATATGCTATACTCCATTTTTTGACAGTCATTATCGTTCCACTTTCAGCGGGATTGATTCTTACGCTATCTATAATACTGTACCTTCTTTCTAAGACAACGAGCGATATCAAACGGAAAATTTACTTGTCACTATCAATAGCAAGCTTCCTTGGACACTTGTGGATGTTCGATTTATTGCCATTTCCAACACTTGGAACCTTACACTCGTTTCTAATACTAAGGAAGATATTTACTGCAAGTGCCTATTTAGGTTTTGCTTTCCTGATAAAGGGGATAGTTAACCAATATTTCGATAAGGTTAGATTTGCCGATAAATTAATGATGATTCTCAATCTCTTGGCTGCTCTTTCTATTTCGTTAGCACCTTCAAATTACCATTTGAAGATACTTACAAACAATATCGCATTCCTTCTTTTTGTAAACGCATTTTATCTTATATCCGTTGCAGTAAAGACCTATTCTCCTACAATCTTTGGGTTTGTGCTCTTCTTCGTACTCACAATAATTCACGATGGTGCAGTGCTTTTCTTTTCAACGAACATGAAATTGCTTTCCCATTTTGGTATAATAGCACTCTTCTTCGGCTTTTCTTACATAATTGTCACTGAATATAGGGATATGACTGTAAGGATTACTACAACATATTTGAAAAGCATCATGGACCCTCTTACTGGTGCATACAACAGGGGTATTTTGAGCGAACTAAGACTCTCACCTAAAGATACCATTGTTTATGTAGACATGGACAAATTCAAAATGATTAACGACAACTACGGACATGAAATTGGAGATGAAATTTTGAAACTGCTAGTAAGAACTATCAAGAACAACGTTAGGACCAGTGACTGTATTGTAAGAATGGGAGGAGATGAATTCTTAGTTGTGTTAAAAGATTGTCCAGTAAGCAAGGCGAAGCAAATATTTTCCAAAGTACAAAACGAATTCACCAACTCTCATGAACTTAGACCTGTTTTTTCTTTCGGTGCTTCACAATATAATGGTAGTTTAAGTGACACAATTAGAGCTGTGGACAAACTCATGTATGAAATGAAGGCTCAAAAATCTGGTCACAAAATATAATAATATATAACTATCCGTGGTATAATAATGAACGTGGTATAAAAAAGAAAATAAAATCACAAAAGGGAAAGGAGGAAAGGGATATGAAAAGCTTCGTGATGAATATTTGGATAAACACTTGGAAAAAATTGTACGGTGAGAGTGTTGTCAATTCGCTAATCGAAGAGTTCAAAGTTGACACTTCGAAACTCATCATCCCAACACTGGACGTTCCTGATGATTTGGTCTTTCAGTTCTCTAAGAAATTAGCGCAAAGAGTTGGAAAAACATACGAAGAACTTTGGGAAGAGACCGGAAAAAACAATGTCAGGTCATTTTCGCAATTTTACCCAGGATACTTCAAAAAGGACAACTGCATGTCGTTTCTAAGTGCAATGGATGGGGTTCATAGGGTTCTTACAAGAAGGATTTCCGGTGCAAAACCACCAAGGATAATTTTCAATTATATAGACCCATATACGGCAATTATTAGATATCAATCCCACAGAGATTTCAGATATTACTTTTTGGGACTGCTCAAAGGTGCATCTGAGTTTTTCAATGACCCGATTGAAATAGAAATACTTGACCAGGGTTCTTCATCTTCGGGAAGCTTCGTCGAAGTAAAGGTCCGCTCAACGAAACCGTACGGTAAGACTATAAGCTTGAAAAGCTACCGAGCTTTGAGTTTGTGGACTTTAAAAGACTTCATTACAACCTATACAATAATATTCCCTGTATTTACATTCGTCGCCACTTTCCTTTTGACCAAATTCTTCGGACCACTTATTGGAGCAACTTTAACTTCGATACTTGCACTCATTGGCGTTATGTTTGGATTGAAAGATTTCAGAAAAGGTCTTGATGGACTAAAAGAGATTAGCAAAGTTTACAAACAAAAAGATTTTAATACTCTGGTACAAATAAAAGGTGAAAGAAACTTCGAAGAAGTCTCTAAAATTAATTCAGAGGCCATCAATGAGCTTAGAGAATTCTTAGTAGGCATCCAGGGAGACACAGAAGAACTTATGAACTTCTCCAAGAAAACCTTAGAATCTTCGGAAACGGTACTTGAACAAATCGATACCATGAAGGAACTATCAAAACAAGTTGCTGATACTGCCGTTCAAATTAGTAACGATGCTGAAAGAATTTCGGAAACCGTGGCGTCAAACGTTGATACAATTACACGAACGATAAACGAGCAAAATCAAATTATTCACGATTTAAACTTAGCTGTTGAGAAAATAATTAACGCTGCAAAGAGTGTAGAACACTCAGCAAATGGTATGAAGACTATGAGCAGTGATTTTGAAACTATAGCAAGTGAAAGCGAGCAACTAAGAAATCAAGCAAGCGCAATTATGGAAATCGCAAGCACTGTTATGAGTATCGCCGAACAGACAAACTTACTAGCTCTGAACGCCGCGATAGAAGCAGCAAGAAGTGGAGAAGCAGGAAGAGGCTTTGCTGTAGTCGCAGACGAAATAAGGAAACTTGCTGAGGAAAGTAAAGCTTCCGCTGTGAAAATCTCTCAATTTTTGTCCTCGGTTTCCAATGGAATTGATAGACTCAGTCAGAGTATAATCAAAGGATACGAAGAATTGAAAGCACAATCGCAAATACTTGCCCAAAGTGCTACTGAAAGCAAGGAGTCCAGTAACATCATCTCACAAATTACGCAACAACTCAATTCTTTGGTATCAACTCTAAACTCAGAAACTGAGAAACTCGAAAGCATAACAACAAGTATCCAAAATCTACTTGCTATTTCGGAAGAAAGTTCAGCTACTGCCGAAGAAATCAGTGCATCGATTCAGCGGTTCCTAGATGAAATAAACAATGTCTTTGCAAATGTGAAACAGACCATCAATCTTTTAAACATGATACAAGATAATTTCAAAGACATAAAAATATAAGACTTGCAAAATTTAAAAGAAAGTGGTAATATATAACGTGAATTTATACAGTCAAAAATCACTTGGGAGAGGTGAGTGAGTTGAGAAAGGGTATCCACCCAGAGATGAGGCTATTAACAGTTAAGTGTGCATGTGGTGCGGAGCACAAGATTTGGACAACAAAAGAACAACTCAAAGTTGACGTATGTTCAAATTGCCATCCACTATACAAAGGAAGTGGAGGTGTTGGATTAATAGTCGACACTGAAGGTCGTGTTCAGAAATTCAAGAAAAAGTACGAAGGCAAGTATTGATAGTTTGATATTTTTCTCCAATCTAATCTTTCAGGAGGGTTACATTTTATGGAAGTTGGCCAAGTTGTAAAAGGCAAAGTAACAGAGGTACTCAAATTCGGAGCAAACGTTGAACTAGAAAACGGAGAAAAGGGGTTCATCCATATTTCAAAGATTTCTAACCAGTATGTACAGAAAGTCGAAGATTTTCTCAAAGTTGGTCAGGAGATTGAAGCAAAGATAATAGGAAAGGGTAAGGACGGCAAGTGGGAACTATCACTCAAAGAAGAAACAACAAAGATGAGTGACGCTGAACTGAAGAAAGAAGAGTTTGAAAAGAAACTCCAAAAGTTCTTAAAAGACAGCCAAAAGACTTACTCGGAATACAAAAAGAGACTTGACAAAAAACAGGGCGTAACGAAGAGAAGATAAAGCAAGAAGGTTCATAGATAACAACTAATAAAAGGGGTGCAATGTGCACCCCTTTGTTTATGACTAACTTTTGCGTTCGTATGTCTAAAATCTGAAGGTTCTATACTGTGGTCTGTTTTTTAATCATAATCGACAAATATAATAGCAAAACAGCTGCGAGCAACTGTGTAAAGAGGGCAAGATATATAAGATAAAACCTGTTGATGGCGTATAAAATCCCAAGCACAGCACTTCCTATAAACCAGGCTACGCCAAAAATAGCGTTGAAGAACCCGTATGCCGTTCCTCTAATTTCCGAACTCACAAGCTTAGCTACTGTAGCTTTCATTATTGATTCATTTGCTCCCATGCCAATACCCCAAAGCACGGAACCTAAAAATACCGCTTCTTTTGACATTCCAAACGAGAAAAACGCGTAAAATGAGGTAATAAACGATGCAAAAGCCATGATTACTATTCCAAATTTATCAAAAAGTCTACCAAATATTAAACTTGCGAAAGCATCTACAATCATGGCAATCATGTACGCTACAGGAATTAGCACGGGAGATAATATTTTGTTGCTCTGAACATGGTAGCCAATTAGCGCAAAATCGGCGAAACCAAAAGCGATGAGAGAAATTGAGATAAGGTATAAATAAAAAGCTTTGTCAAACTTGACATTCCTTGCCTTGGACTGGTTTTTTTCCATTTTATCCGGTTCAGGTACCAGAATCCTTGCCACCGTAATAATTCCTATAGTTATCAAAGCTGGAAATAACAGAAAACCAAAGGCTTTACGATAAGCATCTACAGTTTGAAGTTTTATGTTCTGTGCAATTGTTACACTCATAATTAATGGACCAATGGTCGCACCGATTTGGTCCATGAATTCTTCTATAGCGAAGGTTGTTCCATAACCAAGTTGGCTTCCTGCAAAAGATGTAATAGTATCTTTTGCAGGTTTTCTCAAAGCCTTTCCTACGCGTTCTAAAATAATTAAAACGGCAGCTGCATACCAATGCTTTGTCAAAGCTAATGCTGGAATTACAAACAAGTTCATTGAATAACCTAGTATTGCAAAAAACCAGTACTTACGTGTCTTATCAACTAATCTTCCAGTTAAAAACCTTAGAGTATACCCTAAAAGTTCACCAAATCCTGCAATACTACTCACAACAACGGCGGACGCTCCGAGCAAGCCAAGATAAGGACCTACCAAACTCCTTGCGCCTTCGTAAGTAATATCGCTAAATAAACTTACTAATCCCATCAAAATTACAAAGTAAAGGGCTTTCCTTTTTTGAGGAAGTTCGTTATCCATGTTTAAATTCACCTCACCCATTACTGGAACTTAGTGCTCTACCTTTTCTTTGAGAATAACTTTCAGCAGAAATTCTTCAACACTTTTAATAAGGCTTTTACGAGGAATAGAATCAACCGTTGAGATAATCTCAGTTGCTGTGGAAGGTTCAATATCGTTCAAGACATCCTCTTGCTTACCTTTTTCAAAAATCTTCTCTAATTTATTAAGTAAACTGACATATTTACCCTTTGCTCTTGATAAACTTTCCCCGTTTTCCAGAATATTCATTCGTTCGCGTGCAATTAACTTACTCAGCTCCGATTTATTTAGCGTAAACTCAACGTATTTCTTGATTAGTTTCTTTATTGCTCCGGCTATACTTTTTTCATTTTCAACTTCGGGGAACAATTCTTTCTCAAGTTCCTCAATAACTCCTATCCAAACCTCTTCAAACAAAACTTCTTTGCTCTCAAAGTAATAATAAATAAGGGACTTGCGCACGCCAGAGGCCTGCGCAATGTCCTCCATACTAACACCATCGTATCCTTTTTCAGCAAACAATTTCCTTGCAGCTTCTAAGATTTTCTTTCTAGTTTCCTGCGAACGACTACTCAATTTAAGCGCCCCCGAGTTGGTCATATTAAAGTGATATAAGTTTTAAATTTCACAGACTTTATAAAGCCATCTTCTTATCAACTTTCAGCGCTTCTTCTTTGTTGGCGTATCTCTTCATCCTCGTTTCGTAGTTGTAAATACCCCTGTTAACTGGGTATCTTTCCACGTATCCGTATTCGTACCAGAGCTTATCAGCATACTTTTTCCATTCTTCTGCGAGTTTATCAAGCTCCGGAGCAAGCTCTGTAATTGTCTTTTCAGAACCTTCGTGCTGTGGAATTGCGTTGAAATTCTTAACCATCGCTCTGAAAACCTTTGGATTATCGATAATTGGACATGGTCTGAAAAGATTGTTGGAGAATGGAATTGCCCTCTTATAAGCTTCAAAGAACGGTGACTTAAATATCTCAAGCAATGTCTTTTCCCTAATGCTGTCCACTGCAAACTGTTGGAATACACATGGTTCAACATATCCTTTTGCGTTCACGTGGAAATACTTTGCACCTGCTGAGAGACAACCGTGTGTTAAGAATCCGTGGTTCCAGAAGTCTGCAACAAATGCGAACCTTCCGCTCAGCCTCATTTGTTCAGTCTTAAAGAACCTTTCATACCTTTGCTGCGGGGTTGGAACAAGGTCCATAACAGGGTCTTGACCAACAGGCATGAATTGATAAATCCACACATATTCCACACCGTTTTCTTCAAGAAAGTCCCAGAATTCATCTTTCATAATGATATCGTGGTTCATTCGTGTGGCCGTAACACTTGCTCCAAATGGAACTCCGTATCTTCTCAATCTATCCCATGTATTAAGAATTGCTCTGAAAACTCCGTGCCCTCTTCTCCAATCCGTTTCATTTTCGAACCCTTCCACGGATATAGATATTGTCGCGTTTCCAAGTTCTGCAAGTTTTTTAGCTTTCTCTTCTGTTATCAAAATTCCATTGGAGTAAATCATGAAGTAGTGCTCGCTAAATTCCTCCAATATCTCCATGAGATGTGGCCAGTAGAAAGGTTCTCCACCGGTAATAACCCAGAAGTAAATTCCGAGTTCTTCTCCTTGTTTTAAAACACTTCGAACTTCATCTTTTGTAAGCTCATACTTTCTTCCGTACAATCCAGCGTAACATCCTACACAGTTAAGGTTACATGCATAGGTTGGGCTTATAACTCCGAGTTTTGGAAGAACGACTTTGTGTTCGTGCATGAGTTTTTGCCTGAGAGGTTCACCAATAGCAAATTCATTGATGATAAGGTTATTTATAATTTTTTCAACAGCCTTAGGAGAAGATTTCTGGAAAATCTCAATCCACTTTTTAATCATTGGGTGTTCCTCTTGAGCCATCAATCCAAGTTTCTTCAAACCACTCTTTGCTGGCTCTTTACTAAATGCCGACACCGTGAACAAAAGCTTGGCAAACGTTTGAGTATCCGCTTTTCTTACAACACTGGCTACTAACTTACCGGCTTGATGATAAACCATACCTTTCAAACCACCAACTGGCATAAACTTACCCCTCCTTCTTAATATATACAGCGATATTTTATTGACCGGTCAGTCAAATTTTACACCCTATCCCTCAGAATTAATATTTCTTTTTTGTTTCAATTTAGTAACGCTTTGCAACCCGTAACATGTTTTGAAAAAAATTGACTATAATTATAGTCAAGGAGGTCAATATATGAGAGTGAAACAGGATTTTTACTCACTAGCAGAGGCAAAAGCGAAGTTTTCAAAAGTGGTTGATGATGCTCTTTCAAAGGATATAATAATCACCAGGAATGGGAAACCGGCGGTTGTAGTTGTATCTTACGATAAGTACACAAAGATAATGGACTTTGTTGACAAAGTCTGGGAGCTGTACTTGCTTGACCTCGGTGACCTTTCAGTGTTTAAAGAACTGAAATTGGAAGAAATCTTCGAAATTGAAGAAATAGAAGATACCGAAAGACATCAAAAAGAAGAGGAGGTATAAAACGTATGGCACAGGTTGACCTTGAACACGTGTGGAAGATTTACGAAGGAAAAGTGGAGGCAGTTAAAGACGCAACATTCACCGTAGAGGACAAAGAATTCGTTGTACTTCTTGGACCATCGGGTTGTGGAAAGACAACAACTCTAAGAATGATAGCCGGTCTTGAGGAAATTACAAAAGGTATTATCAAAATCGATGGAAGAGTTGTTAACGACGTTGAACCAAAAGACAGAGACATCGCTTTTGTGTTCCAAAACTACGCACTCTATCCCCATATGACGGTCTACGAAAACATGGCATTCGGTCTGAAACTTAGAAAAGTGCCAAAAGATGAGATTGAAAGACGTGTTAGAGAGGCAGCAAGGATTCTTGAAATTGAACATCTGCTCGATAGGAAACCAAGACAGCTTTCCGGTGGTCAGAGGCAGAGGGTTGCTGTTGGTAGGGCAATAGTTAGGAATCCTAAGGTTTTCTTGTTTGACGAACCTCTATCAAACCTCGACGCAAAGCTGCGTGTTCAAATGAGGTCAGAATTGAAAAAACTCCACATGCGACTTGAAGCCACTATAGTTTACGTTACACACGACCAAGTTGAAGCTATGACGATGGCGGATAAAATCGTCATAATGAAAGATGGAGTAATTCAACAAATAGGTTCACCATACGAAGTTTACAACAGACCTGCAAACATATTTGTTGCTGGTTTCATCGGCAGCCCATCGATGAACTTTATACCTGGAAAAATCATCCGCGGTGAAGGTGGTCTTTGGGTCAAGACAAGCGGACTGAAACTTAAAGTTCCAACGGAATACGAAGACAAGCTTTCAAAATACATCGACAAAGATATCATTTTCGGTATCAGACCAGAGAACATTTACGATAAAATGTTCGCAATCGCTCCAAAACCGGAAAACACCGCCGAAGTTACGGTAGATGTTGTCGAACCACTTGGAAGTGAAACACTCTTGCACGTGATCGCTGGCGAAGACAGACTTGTTGCAAGAGTTAATGCCAAAACGCAGGCAAAGGAAGGACAGAAAATAGACTTAGTTTTCGACATGAGCACTATGCATGTGTTTGACAAAGAAACCGAAAAAGAAATATTGCACTGGTAAAAACGTAAACCCTCGGATGAGTCCCGTTTGAAACATATTAAATTGTAATAGCCGCCCGTTTTTCGGGCGGCATATTCTAAAATATTCTAAATGGGGGGAGTTACTTTGCCGAATTTGTATTTTTGCATTCCAAAAGATGATGCTGTTTATTTCGATGAGCATGAGGTAACTCACATGAAAGTGATGAGACTGAAAGAAGGAGAAATCATAGAAGCCACCGACGGAAATGGTGGGAAATACAAAGTTGTGGTTAAAAAAATAGATAAATATTCAGCAGTTGGTAGTGTGATAAGCTACGAGTTCGTTGAAAGTCCTGAAGGAAGGCTTGTGCTTTTCGCACCGTCTGGTCGCTGGGAACGACTAAGGTGGACAATTGAAAAAGCAGTCGAATTAGGCGTTGATGAAATTTATGTTTTCAATAACGAGCGTGCTTCAAGACACTACGAAGACAAACAAGAGAAGCTTGAACTTGTTGTTAGAGAAGCTGCTAAGCAATGTGTTAGATACAACTTTCCTGTAATAAAACCTATAGAATTTTTAGACATTTTCTCTTTGGCACCGGAAAGCACATACATACTTGATTTTAAAGGAAGAAAAATACCAAAAAGGATATCAAAAAACGTTGGTATAATAGCAGGCCCTGAAGGTGGATTCAGCCAAAAAGAGCTTTTATTGCTGAAGAAACGATTCAGAAGCATCTGCCTTGGAAAAAAGATTTTGAGATTTGAAACCGCTATAATACTCGCAACAGGTGTTTTCAGTATGAAGTTGGGGAAAATATAACTTGTAGTAAGCTTGTCTTAATTTCAGAGCCAACTCCCAAGTTTTCTCACCTCATGAGTCAAATAGCAAATTTATCCAAAGATGCTGTGTAAATTATTTCAATTCCCTCCTTGGAAATGATGTAAATCCACCAAATATCTTTGACACGTTGTATATTGTTTGCATAAATGTTTGTGGTAAAGACTTAACCCACCTTTTCTCTACTTTGCTTCTCTTTGGATTTTTGTGTATTCCATGTATAATCTACAATGATTATTTCTGAGAAAGAAAAAATAACGATTCCAATAAACTCAGGGGTATGAAACCTTCACATAAGCACACAATTTTGGAGGAAAAAGATATGGCGAAAAAGCTTAACCCAGTGTCTATGAAAAAAGAGAATAAAAGAATCATCCTTCGATATCTCATGGAAAAAGGAAAAGCGAGTCGTGCTGAGCTTTCTAAAGAAACGGGACTTGCCCAAAGTGCCGTTTGGAGATTGATAGGTGAATTAGAAGATAATGGATTGCTAGAAGTTGTTGGTATATCTACACATATTGGGAGAAGTTCGGTGATATACGGTCCAACCAAGTCATTTGTAACATCTATTATATTCAACGTAGAGATTGCTGAAACACTTGTTGGTGTTGGATATCTCGATGGTTCATGGGAAATCGTGGATAGTTTTGATACTCAAAAAGATTTCGAAAAGTTCAGAAATATGGTAATCAACTCTTTTGAAAAAATCACAAAAGAATACCCAACACGAAATCACATATCAAAGGTTGTATTTTCACTTCCTGGAATTGTGAACTACGAGAACAAAACACTTATATGTGCCCCTAATTTAAACTGGAGGAACATAGACTTTGGAAAAGAATTTATGGAGCTTGGGATAGAAATATTCATAGAAAACGATGCAAATCTCTCGATGCTTGCTGAACGCTTCTTTTCACCGGATGTGAAAAATTCAAAAGTAGCATTTTTTCTTTACTTCGGTGAAGGAATTGGCGGGGCACTTTTGGTAAACGGCAATATCGTTCGCGGTCGGAATTCTGCAGCAGGTGAGATTGGACACGTCTCATTCTGCGAAGAAGAACTTGAAAGGTATCTTTCACTCATGAGATTGCTAGAAACTTCCGAAAACGCGATAGACAAAAGTGGTGCGAAAAACAACACTCTTCAAGAAAAGTTTCATTATCTGAAATCACTCTGGAGTGAAGGTAATGAAGAAACAAAAAAAGCTTTAGAAAGCTATATCAAACATTTGGCTATTACTCTCAAAAACATTATCTATTTTATCAACCCCGATGTTATTATTCTCGGGGGTTTGATTAACGATATGCATGAGACATTTGGCAATCTTATCGAAGAAGAACTATACAGAGTTCTGGACAAGACTTTGTTTAACACCGTTATTAGAGACACAATTTTTGAAGATGTTCCACCATCTTTAGTTGGTGCCAACGTGCTTGTTCTTGAACATTTTTTGCGGATTTTATAAAGTTTTTTTCCATCACACTTTTAAGGAGGTGTTTGTATGAGGCGATTTGGCACGTTTTTACTCTTGCTTTTGGTTCTCTCGTTAACCTTGGCGGCGGTAACATTGCCACGAGAAGAAACAGTTTATATTGCAGGAGCACTTTGGGGACCAGCAACTACCTGGAATCTTTATGCAGCACAGTCAACATGGGGAACTGATCAGTTTTTGTATCTACCAGCATTCCAGTATGACCTTGGAAGAGACGCTTGGATTCCAGTTATTGCTGAAAAGTACGAGTTTGTAAACAGTACTACTGTAAGAATTTACATCCGTAAAGAAGCAAAGTGGAGCGACGGAAGAGAGATAACCTCAGAAGATTTCATGTACACATTCCAACTTACGAAAGAACTCGGTATAGGTCCTGGAGCGGGTTGGGACAACTACATTGAATCTATAAACCGCATTGGAGCCAAAGTAGTTGAATTCAAAGCAAAGACTAAACCTCTTAACTATTTCCAATTCCTTTCATATGCTCTCGGTGCACAACCAATGCCAAAACATGTCTACGAAGGTTTAAAAGCAAAGAAAATTAACATAGGCGATTGGATTAACGACAAACCATCAGAACAAGTTGTTTCTGGACCTTACAAACTCTACTTCTACACCCCAGACATTGTTGTCTATCAAAGAATTGATAACTGGTGGGGCAAGTCCATTTTTGGATTACCAAGACCAAGGTACATTGCACATGTCATTTACAAGGACAACCCAACAGCGACACTGGCTATTGAGAAAGGCGACGTAGACTGGGCAGGATTGTTCATCCCCAGTGTTTGGGAAATGTGGCAAAAGAAGAATTTACCAGTTGGAACATGGTACAAATCCAAACCATACTTCTTACCTGATGGTGTTGGATTTGTATACCTAAACAACACAAAACCAGGACTCTCTGATCCGCGAGTAAGGAAAGCTATTGCACATGCTATCCCGTACGATGATATGTTAGAAAAAGCATACTTCGGATATGGAAGTCAAGCTCATCCGTCATTTGTCATCGACCTTTTCGAGCCAAACAAACAGTATATCAACTACGAGCTATGGAAGAAAACCTTCGGAACAGCTGATGGAAGGCCAGATTATAACCTTGACAAAGCAAAGAAGATTCTTGACGACGCAGGATACAAAGTTGGTAAAGATGGTATAAGGGTCGGACCTGATGGGAAGAAGCTTTCTTACACAATTTCTGTTCCATACGGTTGGACAGATTGGATGATGATGTGCGAATTGATAGCAAAAAGTTTGAAGCAAATAGGCATCGAGGTAATAACTGAATTCCCAGACTTCACCGTTTGGGCTGACAGGATGACAAAAGGAACATTCGACATGATTATCTCTTGGAGCGTTGGACCAAGCTTTGATCATCCATTCAACATTTACAGATTCGTTCTCGATAAAAGACTCTCTGCTCCTGTAGGAGAAGTCACCTGGGCAGGAGACTGGCAACGTTACGATAACGACGAAATAGTGAAACTTCTTGACACAGCAGTATCCACACTTGATCCAACAGTGAGAAAGAACGCATACTTTAGAATTCAGGAGATAATAGCAAAAGATATGCCGTCAATACCCGCATTCTACACAGCCCACTGGTATGAATACTCAACAAAATACTGGGTCAACTGGCCGAACCAAGACACCCCCTACTGGTTCAGACCAGCCCCATGGCACGCTGATACATGGCCAGTTCTGTTTGGAATTTCCTCTGCAAAGAACCCTCAACCAATTCCAAAATGGCTTGAAACAACAGATAAAGGTGGACTTGGTATACCAACATCAAAAATCTTCAAAGACTTACAGTTGGCAAAGAAATAATTTACAAAATTTACAAACTATCCCGGTCCCTCTCAGGGGACCGGTTTATTAAGCTACAAGTTTCTGAAACCATTAGTAAAATAAAAACCGAGGAGTGATAGACAAGATGAAATTTAAGCCTTTGTTCAAGTTTATTGGAAGACGGTTTTTATTTCTTCTACTAACATATATAGTTGCTACCACTATAGTTTTCATACTACCACGCGCAATTCCCGGTAATCCTCTTTCTCAACTTCTATCAAATTTGTCCCGTGTTGCTCAAGCAAATCCTGAATCTATTAGAGCAGCCGAAAGAGTTTTGCTTGAGGAATTCGGAATAGATAAACCGGTAATATTTCAGTACGTCAACTTCATATCAAAAGCTCTTCGAGGAGATTTGGGAGTTTCAATAACATACTATCCGAGAAAAGTAACGGACTTAATTGTACCTGTTATTCCATGGACACTTGTTCTGCTACTTCCAGCAACATTAACTGCCTGGTGGCTCGGTAACAGACTTGGAGCAGTAGCAGGCTATAAGAGAAACACGTGGATAGATAAATGGGTCTTGACATCTTCCATGATTCTTTCGCAGATTCCTTACTACTGGCTTGGGATGATTTTCATTTATCTATTCGGTGTGAAGTTGGGCTGGTTACCAGTCCAAGGTGCCTATTCCCAAGGGACAATTCCAAGCTTTAGCTTGAGTTTCATTATCGATGTTTTAAAACATTACATAATGCCGTTTGCATCGATTGTTCTCTCTGCGATGGGCGGATGGGCAATAGGAATGAGGGTTATGATAGTCTATGAACTTGGTAGCGATTACGCTCTATTTTCAGAATACCTTGGAATGGAAGATAAAAGAATATTCAAGTATGCTTATAGGAATTCTCTGTTACCACAAATCACGGGACTCGCATTAAGCTTAGGTGGAGCACTGGGTGGAGCATTAATAACGGAAATAGTTTTTAACTATCCTGGAACAGGTTACCTGCTTTTCAAGGGTCTCACAACCCTTGATTATCCGATGATTCAAGGAATATTCGTTATCCTTATCGCTTCAATCTACCTTGCAAACTTTGTTGTTGATTTTGTATATGCTTTAATTGATCCAAGGATAAGACTTGGTCAGGAGGAATGAATATGCTGCTAACAATGATAAAACCGCTTTTTAAGAACAAAAAATTCATAATTGGAATAACAATATTCCTTTTCTTTCTTTTGAGTGGGCTCTTAGGTCCATATTTTTACAAAGTCGATCCAACGCAAATGAGTTGGGATTTTGAACAATCACCATCTGCTAACCACCCGCTTGGAACAGATACATACGGACGTGATATTTTAGCACAGCTACTTCATGGTATTCGTTCTTCTCTGTATGTAGGCTTTCTTGCAGCAATAATCTCACTAGTGATAGGTTCCATTATAGGCAGTTTGGCAGCTGTTAAAAGAGGAATCATCGACGACATTTTGATGGCGATAACAAACATTGTTTTGACAACGCCTTCCATATTAAT
Organism: Fervidobacterium pennivorans DSM 9078; assembly: GCF_000235405.2. Lineage (NCBI taxonomy): Bacteria > Thermotogati > Thermotogota > Thermotogae > Thermotogales > Fervidobacteriaceae > Fervidobacterium > Fervidobacterium pennivorans. The sequence goes on along the minus strand of NC_017095.1, from coordinate 423,259 downwards.
TGCTATCTTGATTGCAAGTTACCTTCGTGTTAGGAGCTTAGAAGTCGTTGCAGTTATTCTTGGTCTTTTCCAGTGGCCGTGGTATGCGAGAGCCATAAGAGCTCAGTTAATGAGTGTTATGTCTCGCGAATATGTTTACCTCTCAAAGATGGCGGGATATTCTGACTTGAGGTTGGTTGTTGAGGACCTTTTACCAACTATAGCAACATACGCATTTATGTCCTTCGTTTTGTTCATCAACGGTGGAATAATGGGTGAAGCAGGCTTGAGTTTGATAGGTCTTGGACCTACCCAAGGAATATCATTAGGACTGATGCTTCAGTGGTCGGTGCTAATGGACGGTATAAGGAGAGGACTCTGGTGGTGGTTCGTCCCACCTGGAATAGCAATCGTTGCTGTAACTGCTTCTTTGATGGTTATAAGCACCACGATGGATGAAGTTTTCAATCCACGTTTGAGGGAGGAATAAAAGTGAAGGAAGTACTATTAAAAGTTGAGAATGCTAAGGCGTATTATAAATTAGAAAAGGCCACAGTTAAGGCTGTCGACAACGTATCCTTTGAAATATACGAGGGTGAAGTTATCGGTATAGTAGGTGAATCAGGGTCTGGGAAAACTACTCTTTCCAACCTTATATTCATGAATATGCTCAAACCACTGACGTTGGTAGATGGAAAAATCTTTTTAAAAGTAGAAGGGAGATTTGAAGAAATTTCTGCAATGTCCAGGGAAGAAGTGAAACGCAGATTTTGGGGTAGGGATATAACCATTATTCCTCAAAGTGCGATGAACGCACTCATGCCCACTCTCAAAATGTCGAAATATGTTGAACATTTGGCAGAATCGCATGGTATTGAACCATCGGAACTTCTAAGGAAAGCTGAAGAAAGGTTCAAAGAAGTTGGTCTCAATCCCTTGTGGTTGAACAGATATCCATTTGAATTGAGTGGTGGAATGAGGCAGAGAGCGGTTATCGCTATTGCAACGCTTCTAAATCCTAAATTGCTTGTGGCTGATGAACCAACCTCTGCTTTGGATGTTGTCAACCAAAAGGTGCTATTGCAAGTTCTGATGCAGTTGAAAAGAGCAGGAATTGTCAAAAGTATAGTCTTTATAACGCACGATATTGCGACTATCAGACAAATAGCCGATAGAATGATAATTATGTACGCAGGAAAGATTGTGGAATTTTCTGATATGGAAAAGATATTGGAAAAACCTCTTCATCCATATACAACGGGTTTGTTGAATTCTGTTTTAACACCTGAACCAGAGATAAGGACAAGAGGTATCAGTGTAATACCGGGTGCACCTGCAAATCTTATAAATCCACCATCAGGTTGCAGATTCCATCCAAGGTGCCCTTATGCAATGGATATATGTAAAGAAAAAGAACCTGAACTAATCGAGGTTGAAACTGGTAGAAGGGTCGCATGTTTTCTCCACCAGGGGGCGAAAGAATTATGAGTAGACTAGTCGTAGAGAATCTAACAAAAACTTTTTCAATAGGATTCCTTTCAAAAAGATATATACATGCTGTAAAAAATGTTTCTTTTGAGGTGAAAGAAAGAGAAATCTTATCACTAGTTGGCGAAAGTGGTTCCGGAAAAACAACAACTGCAAAAATGATTCTAAGACTTTTTCCACCTACAAGTGGAAGAATATTATTTGAAGGTAAGGATATATGGAAAGACATTAGAAAACAGGAAGATTTGAAATGGCTAAGAAGGAAAGTTCACGCAGTCTTCCAGGATCCATTCGCAAGCTACAATCCGTTTTATCCTGTTGAAAGGACACTTTGGCAAGCTGTGAATTTACTGGAGAAGAAACCCGAAAGTAAAAAAGAAGGTCTGGAGATAATAAAAGAGTCACTTTTCAAAGTTGGAATAGACCCAAAGGATGTTCTTGGAAAATATCCACACCAGATTTCCGGTGGTCAAAAGCAGAGAATAATGATTGCAAGATGCTGGATTTTGAGACCTCTACTAATAGTTGCAGATGAACCAACTTCTATGATTGATGCATCAAGTCGTGGAGGTATAATTAAATTGCTTGAAGAGCTGAGGGAAGAGCAGGGAACCTCTATCATCTTTATCACACACGACTTAGGTCTTGCTTATTACGTTTCCGACAAAATACTTGTAATGAAGGATGGTGAAGTAGTCGAAAGCGGACATCCTGACAAGGTCGTTTTGCAACCATCTCATGAGTACACAAAACTACTTGTCGAAAGTGTTCCAAAATTATACAGAAAACTTGAAGGGTTGTGATGTTCAAATATGTTTACACGCGCTGTTTTAACTATATTTGCTTGGGCTTTCGTGCTTGAACTTTTAGTACTAACATACTATTTAGGTAAGGGACCTAAACCATTCGAGTTTTATCTAAACCTGGCACTCATGGTATTTACGACTACTGTTCTGATTTTTGTTATAACCAAGGAAAAAAAGCAAAAGGAACTCGAAGAGCAAGAAATAGAAGAAAAAAAGAAAAAAGATAAGAAATCGTAAAATTTCAGAGTAAAAAAAACGCGGAACTTAAGTTCCGCGTCAGATTGTTGACAAACCCCCACTTTTCGATAAACGAAAGGTGGGGTTTTATTATCGCCAATACAACTTTTGAGAAAAATTCTAATAAAACTTCCAAATTTTTGCCCTTCCCTGGACCTCCCTTCCCCTTTTTCCATATCCAATTCGCTAATTTTTTCATGTTAAAACATGTGCAAGTCAATAACACTTGCATGTGCACCTTTTCTATCCCCCTCAGCATCGTCACCCTCATACCGTGCTTCTCCTTCAAGTCCGCAAATACCCTCTCTATCGTCTTGCTTCTTTCTTTGTACAACTCTTTACATTCTTTCGTGTGCCTTAAATACTCTACTTCTTCCATGTATTCTTCCCATACATGTCGGGTGATTATCTTCGTGTGATTCTTACTGCTTGTACATCTACCTAAATCTTCACATTTCTCACATACCTTCGGATCCGATTTGTATTCTTTGTACCCTTTTCTGTTTGTTGTTGAGTATTCTAATATCTGCCCTTGTGGACATATGTAGCAATCGTAATATTCATCGTATACGAATTGTCTTTTTTTGAAATACCCTTCTTTGTGTTGTGCACGTGTGTATGGCATGCACGGGACTATACCTTCGTCCATCAATAGCTTACATATCGGTGGAGTCTTGTATCCTGCATCCAAAGCTGCCCTTTTCGATTTGCCAGCGTTCTTTTTGTTTTATTGAATAAGTTCTCAAACACCATGCTGTCGTGGACATTTGCTGGTGTTGTTATACAGCTTAGTATTATCCCGTTCTTATCGCATGCTATGTGTGCAGAATATCCGAACTGGTGTTCTTTTTCATTTTTGTTTATCATCCCGCTATCTGGGTCTGTCGTGCTTATTTTTATTTCCTTCAGTTTTACTTTCTCATGTGTGAAATCCAAAGGCTTCAATCCGTGTTTTTGCCTATCTTTGTTTATTTCTTCTTCTAAAGCTTGTTTGTATGTCTTGGTTTGCTCCTCTACAAATACCTTCTCGTACTTTTTCTTGTTCGCACTTGCTTTGATGTGTGTTGAATCCATGAACACGGCATCCATATTTACCAAGCCATGCTCGATTGCTTGCTGCAGTATTTTGTTGAAGATTTGCTCAAACAAATCGGTTCCTTTGAACCTACGTTCGTAGTTTTTACTGAACGTGCTGAAATGAGGGATGGTATCAGAAAACCCGAATCCGAGAAACCATCTGTATGCGACGTTTGTTTGTATTTCCTTTATGGTTTGACGCATGGATTTTATGCCGAACATATATTGGATAATGGTAATTTTAATTAACACAACGGGGTCAATACTAGGTCTGCCATTATTGAGGCAGTACTTGTCTTTGACAAGGTCGTAGATGAAATCGAAATTGATGGCGGATTCGATTTTTCTGACGAGGTGGTCATGAGGGACGAGTTGCTCGATGGAGACGGATTCGATTTGTTCTCTGCGTGATTTATCTTTGTTGATGGTCAGCATGTATATTCCTCCTACTATTTGTGTAAAAAAAAGAGGATCCTGTTTGGAAAGGATCCTCTTTTGAAGAGATTATACTTGAACAAGTTATACTTTGTCAACAGTCTGACGCGGAACTTAAGTTCCGCGTTTTTTATTTTTCTGTCTTAATGATTTGTCTCAGATAAACTACTGTCTGAGGACCTTTTAAGTTTGAGAGCTCGTATTGTATTCTACTTAGCTTGTAACTTTCAAAGTCTGCTTTGACTTTTTTCGGAAGATTTCTTCTTATGAACTTCGTTTTTTCCTCATACTCTCGTTTCTCTACCATTTTTCTATCGGCAAAAGGTGTGAACGGTTTTGGCACAAGTGGATTGACACTTATCACGACTTCCTGATAGCCCATATCAACTACAGTTTCTAGAAAGTCGAAAAACTCTGCATAATCACTCTCGTCCTCTTCTTCAAGTCCTATAATATAGTAAAACTTAACATGTTTGAAGCCGACCTCTCTTCCTAACTTAAGGGTTTTGACAATCTGTTCTGTTGTTAAATCCTTAAGCATGATATCTCTCATCTTTTGTGATATACCTTCAGGTGCTATCGTGAAAGAATGATGGTCTGTGCTTTTTAACAACATCAAGAGTCGTTTGTTAATTTTATCTGCTCGCATTGAGGAGACTGAAAACTTTATATTTTGAGCCTCGAGGTAATCTAATAATCCTTCAAGATAAGGATAATCCGTTATTGTTGCACTTATCAATCCGTACTCGTAACCTTTGTGCTTTTCAAAAACGTTTATGACTTCATCAAGGCTTGCGAATTTCACAGGCTTCTTCGTATAACCGGTTACACAAAACGCACATCTACGAATGCACCCTCGTCCTATTTCAACAAGTAATTTATTTTTATATGGTGAAAAGGGGGTTATGAAGTGGGCTACTGGCACAGGGCTTAAGTTGCCAATGCAATTTGAAAATTTCAATTTTCCGTACTTTCTGGAACAGATTTGATTGATGTTCAACAGATGTCTGATTATATCATCTTTCTCATCAAATCGCAACGCTTCTGAGAATTCATCAATACTGCATTCTAAATCTCCAACGAATACAAAATCAGCTATTTCGTCTACTAATTCATGATTGAAAAGCATTACAGGTCCACCAAATATAATTATCGGATGGTAGGGTTGTCGTTCAAATACTGACAAAGGGATGCCTTTTTTAACAAGTATATCCGCTACATTTATCAAATCATTTTCAAACTGTAACGTGAATAACCATACCGGGAACTCGTCTAAAGGAATCTGGTCCTCCATAGAATAAAAGCGTGCAAACCAACTTTCGTAGAAAAATCTTTGAACATTTAATCCACGTTCTGTCAGTAGAGTTTGCACCCAACTCCAAGCCAACGAACCACTCGCAATTGCATAGGAATTTGGGAAAATGAGGGCAACCCTACCAAGGTTGCCCTCTATTTTTCTAACAATCTTTTCAGAGTTTCTAAATTTTAAAACATAGCTATACTCTTTAAAAGCTTCCGAACTACGCGGTCTTCTCATCTTTTAAGTTATTCACCTTTCTTGTCTTTTTGTTTTTTAATCATGAATGTTCAAATGCTTTTCTTCTTAAGTAATTCTTGGAAACAACGACGCGTGTCAGGTTAATCTCCGCAATTTTCTGAGATTCTCTCAAAATAAGTGCTTTGAATGTAACGTGGTTTTTAGAGACATCTGTTATCCTTAGGCCAGCTACAAGGCGCTCTCCAACAACAACAGGTGCCATGTGTTCAATTTCAACCTTTGTAACAACCGAGGTTTCATCTTCGGTCAAATAATTGTTCAACAACTCAAAGGAAGTGGCACTTATTTCTTTAAAAAGAGACGATGTAGAGACCAGATGAAGATAGGAAAGCTCGTTATCTTCGTCCCAAACCATTGATTCATCGGTTGCAATTTCAAAAGATTTATTTAATCCTAAAAGGCTTTCAAAACGTTCCATTCCCATTCCCCCTTGTAGATTGTTCACTAAAGACGTTAATTTGCCGCTACTTCATCTTCAGGCTTCCCGCTTTCCTCGTTACCATTTAACATAGCCCTCAGTTCTTCGCCACTCATAATTTCTTTTTCAAGTAATACCGCAACTATCTGGTCCATTTTAGTGCGGTTCTTTTCAAGTATCTGTTTTGCTCGTTCATAACAGCTCATCACTATTTTTTGAATTTCATGGTCAATAAGTTTTGCGACATCTTCACTGTAGTTACGAATTCTGGTGAGTTCTTTACCGAGAAAGACTTCCTGTTCCGTTTTTCCCCATGCAAGTGGACCAAAGCTATCACTCATTCCGTACTCACATACCATCTTCCTTGCGATTTCCGTTGCACGTTCTATATCGTTTGCTGCACCACTTGTAAAATCACCAAAAACGAGCTCTTCAGCAGCCCTTCCACCGAGTAGTGTCGTTATGTTATCAAGGAGTTCACTTTTGCTTACAAGGTATTTATCTTCCGCTGGAAGATGTAAGGTATAACCCAGAGCTGCATAACCACGTGGGATAATAGAAATTCTGTGCACAGGATCCGCATTTGGTAAGGAAGAACTTATAATAGCGTGGCCTACTTCGTGATAGGCAACTATGCGCTTTTGCTTTTCAGATATCATCCTTGATTTTCTTGCAGGTCCAGCTATTACTCTGTCTATCGCTTCTTCAAAGTCCTCCATCTTAATAACGTTTCTCCCTGCTCTTGCCGCCAAAAGAGCAGCTTCATTGACCAAGTTTTCTAAATCTGCACCCACAAATCCCGTAGTCCTTTTAGCTAGTAGAGAAACATCTACATCTTTGTCTATTGGTTTGTTTCTTAAATGGACTCTCAATATTGCTTCACGTCCCTTTACATCTGGTGGATCCACAACGATTTTCTTGTCAAACCTGCCGGGTCTTAAAAGCGCAGGGTCAAGTATATCTGGCCTGTTTGTCGCAGCCATAACTACGATTCCCTGATTAACATCGAATCCGTCCATTTCCACAAGCAACTGGTTCAATGTTTGTTCTCTCTCATCGTGTCCTCCACCAAGGCCAGCCCCTCTATGCCTACCAACGGCATCGATTTCGTCTATGAAAACTATACACGGTGCGTTTGCTTTTGCTTGTTCAAAAAGGTCTCTAACTCTCGCAGCACCAACACCAACAAACAGCTCAACGAAATCAGAACCACTTATGTGGAAGAATGGAACATTAGCTTCACCAGCAACCGCACGTGCAAGTAGCGTTTTTCCAGTACCTGGAGGTCCTACAAGCAGTATCCCCTTAGGCATTCGTGCACCAATTTTCGCGTACTTTCCGGGGTTCTTTAGAAAATCAACGGTTTCCCTAAGTTCCTCAACTGCTTCATCAACGCCAGCCACATCTTTGAACGTTACTTTAATTTTATTGGGTCCTACTTTTTCTGCTCTGCTTTTTGTAAAATTAAAGGCTTGGTTGTTCCCTCTCCCAAGTCCGCGGATTATAAAGGCAAAAAGTAGCAGTGTTATTATAAACATCGCTATGTTTCCTATTACATTTATCCAAAATGAACTATCAACACTTCGTTCGCCTTCGACAATAATCCCATATTCGACGAGTTTATTGATTTTCTCGACGTCGTATCTAAACCAAGGAGCATAAACTGAATACAACTTCCCGTTCTTTGTTTCGACTGAAATATTTCCATCGTCTTTGATAATTACCTTTGCTATGTCAGTTTCTCCGTTACCCAAGCGATTGACAAAATCACTGTAACTCATATTTATTTCTACAACACCTTTCGAATTTACCAATCCTTGGTAAACCCAGAAGAGAAAGAGAGCTGTGAGTATGAAAAAAATAATAGAACTCAGGTTACGATTCAAAATTTATACCTCCTTTCGAAACAATCTCCAATCCCATTTCATCAAGGATTTTTGATTTGTAATATTCTGGTACGTAAACTACCCGTTCGTTTAACACAGCTATCGGTATCAACCTCCTCACAAAAGTTGGGACTTTCTTTTCATTGAATATTTCTTTCAACTTTCTCCCTTCAAAAGTTCTGTCACCTTCATTCCAATTTCTCACAATCAAGGAAATTTTAGGGATATCAGATTTAATTATACCACGAACTACTAAATTAATAAAGTATCCGTTAACTTCTATACCTCTCATGAGTTTCCTTGTATAATCTTCGTCGTCATCCGATAGTTCAATAACAAATTTAAAAGGTTCAAAACGTTTGATATTTCCAAGCATTACCCATCCATGGGATACTTCAGCCCCAAGTTCACCCCAAAATGAGACCTTGAATGATTTAGATTTAATCACATTTTTTGAAAAACGCTCAATCTTTTCCCTATCCAATGGTTTACCAAAGAATCGGAGTGAGAACCTACGTAGTTGTTCGATTTGTAAAAATGGGTCGCTATGTAGTTTAAAAATTAATCTGTTATCCAAGATATACTTTTCCGTTTTTTCTATCACACGTTCAACATATTCATCCATTTCCCAAATACTAAGTGCTAACGAAATTGCTGCATTTTCAAGTTTGTGGTTGATTTTCTTGAGAAGTGGCACTATGCTGTGTCTTATATAATTTCTCTGATAGTGTTCATCGTAGTTTGACATATCAACTACATAATCCAAATTCCTATTCTTTGCATAAAGTTCTATCTCCTGCCTGGTAAAAAATAACATGGGTCTGAAATAATTGTTCGAAATTATCTTCAGTCCAGCCAGTCCAAAAGGGCCTGTTCCCTTTGTGAATCGCATTATCATTGTTTCAAGTAAGTCATTAGCATTGTGGGCAGTTGCTGTCAATTCGTAATGGTGCTCTTTCATAACCTGTTCGAGAAACCTGTATCTAAGATTTCTTGCAGCCTCCTCTATCGACATCTTATTCTGCCGAGAATAACTTCTGACATCGGCAGAATCTGTGTAGAATGTAAATCCCATTCGCTCTGACTCGGCTCTTACAAACTCAACTTCTTCGTCAGCTTCTGGGCGAAGTTTATGGTTGAACGTTGCAACACCTATTCGTAAGTTTTGCCTTTCCTTTTTTAGTCTGTAAAACAAATCAAGCATAGTTATCGAGTCGATTCCACCGGAAACAGCAAGAAGAAACGAATTTACTCCTGAGGCGTATTCATCTATTATCCTTTTGAACTTCTCATAAAGGTCGAGCTTTTCAAACTCCCGAGAGCTAAAATCTGTCAAATATGTCATATTTTTCTTATCACATCCCACTGAATTGGAATTGACCTGTCTTTGGATCCAAAAGGAAGAAAATGTCAGATATGTCCGTAAGATATAATTTAAGAGTAAGCCTGTCCAAGAAATCTAACCAGTTACCAGTGCTTTTGTATGATAAGTCTGCACCTATAAGAAGCCTCCAACAGTGCAAGGACTTATCAATTGATAAATTCATGCTATCAATAACATTTCTTGATGGGTCGTACCTAATCTTTATATAAATGTTTGGATCTATCTTTTTTGTGCTCAATTCAAGAAGATACCTTTTTGTATTATCTATGTTGTACGATATTACATATTTCTCATCTTTCTTTTCCATGCTGTAAGACAAGCTCCAATTTGGTTCTGCCCCTGCTGTTCGCACGTGGTAAGTTCCGCTTATCTTACTATTGTAATCAAACAAGTTAAACGAACCGGACACAGTGGCTCTCTCTATATAATCAGGTTTTTGATAAATCGTTGCACTGAGGTTGGAATATTTTAGAGTGTGGACAAACACTGCTATTGGATTTCCAGGAATTACTGAAAATTGTAGAGAGTAATTTGCCTGAATATCTTTGAAACCAATTCCAAAATTGATGTTCTGAACACCAAGCTTTGCGTTATTATTGTCGTATGTTCCTGAGATTAAACCGCTTGCATTAACTGAACCAAATTGTTCCGAATATCTTATAGTAAATGTGTCTGGTAATTGTTTGCTATTAAGAAAGTCGATACCTCTACTAACACTTGCCCTTAGCTTGTCAGAGTTTAAGTTAAATGTAAGTTTAAAAATATTTTTGTTGGTTGTCTTTGGCTCATCTAAAAATGCAAAAGATTGTTCCCAACTACCTGTCAATCGGAACGGACCTATACTATAACTCAAATCTAAAAGGTATCTGTCAAACATGCCAAGTGATTCTGTTTTTGTTGCAGATATGTTTGAAACTGCCTTGATATTGAAAGTGTAGTTGAAATTGGTGGTGAATGAGTCCCATTTAAAAGTCCAGGGAAATTGGTAGGTGTAAAGAAAAGTTGTGTTTTGATCGCTTTCGGACAATACGCCAGACAGGTTGAGAGTATACTTAATGACATTATTGGCGATATTCAAATTATATGTACCTCGGTACGTTGGCATCCAATCTCTTTGTAACGATGCTAAATATCCATCAGTTCTTAGGTTTAAGTTATTATCGAAGCTAAGGCTGAGGATATTAGCATCTAAGATGACAAAGGACACATTTTTAACACCACCGTTAATATGAATTATCGTATCTGTCAAACGAGCGTCGTACATTATGTAAGGCTTAAAGTAAAGTTGTGCCTTTTCATCTTGTAATGAAAGCCCTATTCTCTGGTAATAGTTAGAATCTGAGAGATAGTTACCTTCAAGGTAAACCATGCCGTCGTATTTATAATATACCGTTTTGTTGGAATACCTATAAGTTAGGGGAAAGAGCGTAAACTCAAATCTGTCCGCTTTCAGGTCGTATGATACTTTATTCAGCTTGGTGATGTTATCGTTGGCTTGAAACGTTATGTTGTCTGTTCCCAAAACCAACTTCGTATTCCAGTTGTTAACATTGAAAGCAAAGGTTTGAGAAACTCCAAATGTATTACCTAAAGTAAAAGTCAGAGAATACGGTGGTTCACCTTGGAGTGCTGTCACAAAAACTGGGTATGGGAAAATGGGAACTCCAAGAACTACAAGGAACGAGTTTGTGGCAATGATGTATTTATTTTCCAAAACATAAACTTCTTCTGAGAGTATTAAATAGTGAGGTTCTTCATAGCTACAAGTAGTTATTGAAGGATTACGTATTTCTACTTGCATTATTCTCTCGTCGTTTATGTTTTCGACCTCTATCTCTGAACCATACACGTATATGGGAACGTTCTTACCTTTGTAATTGTAATTATAGATGGTCTTTGCGTTAACTACGAGCACTCTACTTGTTTCAAAGTGGTAAGTAAGCGATTTTGCAACGTATTTCCTATCACCATCGTAGAATGAGACATTTCCGGAAGCAAATACTGTTTTTACCTTACCATTCTCCAGTGTAGCAGTGGCCTCATCACATTCAAGTCTGTATTTATCCCATACTACTGTAATTTTGTCTTTTAAAAAAACAGAAGTTTCCGAAAAGTTCGCAATACTTGCAGTAACTTTCAGATCACCAGCAAACCCCGTTGATGAGAGAAGTAAAGAAAAGGAAACAAAGATTAAAAATGCTACAAAGAATTTACTGAGAATTTCTCTTGCTTTGTAAGCTATCGGCGTATCCATAAGCAAGTAGAGTATGAGCCCGACCACTGCAAACATTATGTTTGGTAACCAGGTAGCCAATACTGGATCCATAAGTCCTTCCTTTCCCATCCCAGAAAGCCATGCTCCAGAACCCTGATAAAGCACAACGAGTACGAACGTCAAAATTACACTCCAGGATTTGCTTGAAAAACCAAAGAGTAACGATACAGGCAAGCCTATGAGTACTATAACTAAAGAGCCAAGGGCTGTTGCGTAACGCTGATGCAATTCTACAGTTAGAGAAGCAGTGTTTATGCCCAGTTTTTTGTAAGTCTCGAGCTGTTCGCGAAGTTCCTTTGAAGTCTTATCACGAGTTGTTTTATAGGCTCTAAGCATCTGTTCAATTTCGCCTGCGACATCTAACTTCATTTCCCTAAATTGCATATCCAGTTTTAGAAACCCAGTCTCCAGCTCAACAATATACATGTTACCGTCAAGCAAATACCAGCCGTCTTCTTTCTTTATGACTTTCTTTGATGTTAAAATCTGTTCGTTTCCTTCTTCGTTTCTGAAAAGAACGACATCGTATAGTTCTCCTTTTTGCTTGTCATATTGCTTTACGTAAAAGTAGACATCTTTTTCAAGCTCTACAAGCATATTTGTTTTGATAACAGTTTCCGGAGATTGAAGGATGTACAGATTCAATACCTGAGACGATTTGTAATTTGCGTTAGGAACGATGTAATCATTCAGAAGCCAAGAAAAAAATCCCAATAATATTGAAAGAATCAAAAACGGGGTCACTAGCCTTTTTGACGAGATTCCATGGACCAATATTGCTGTAATTTCCCTATTTGTCGACATTTCGCTAATCACCCAAAATATCGCAAAAAGCACACCTACCGGTATACCAAGAACCGTGAAGTAAGGAATGTTGTACGCGACAAACAATAAGAGCTTTGAAACTCCTACCCTGTTTCTTATTATGTAATCAGAGATTTGGTATAACCATTCGACACTTACAAAGACAATGAACCCAGCGAGCCCCATGAAAAAAGGCTTAAGTGATTGTTTGAGTACGTATTTTGTGAGAGTTTTCAGGGTATATCCCTCCTGAAGAAAATTGTTTGGTGGAATAGACCTTAAGGTCAGAACCTACACACGTAACACTTTTCAGCTTTGCTGAGACAAGTCTTTGAAGAGTTCCAAGGAAAACTCTTTAAGTGAGTCTTTGTAGCATGTATAGTATTTGCCCGTAATAATGAAGTGGGTAACTTCGATTATCTGAACCGAATAATCTGATATCTCCTCCAACCCTTTTGAGATGTCCATCAATATCAACGCACGTTTAACAACTCTTGGATTATCTTGAATCAGTCGAACTATTTCTTCGTTGAATTTTGAGTAAGACTCATCAATTTGTGCATCCTGAGCACAAATTGCAGCAGCACCTTCGAGGTTCTGGTCCACATACACTCTCAGTGATTTTCTCAACATCCTTTGCGAAAATCTAAACATATCCGGAATTGAAATGCTCTGGTTTATATCTGGCTCCTTAACTAAATCCATAATGTCAGAAGCTATGTCTCGCAACCTGGCAGCTATATCAAGTAGAATCTTAGCAATAATGACAGAACCAGATATAAATCGTAGGTCGCGTTTGTCTGGTGTGAACATACCAAAGAGTTGTTGGGAAAACTCAAGAATCATAAGATACTCATTGTAAACGTCCCAGTAATTGTTGTTAACTTCTTTTGCAATAACATCGTTTCGTTCCCTAAATGCTACGGAACAATTCTGGAATATATCTTCTACATACCATCCTTCTTTCACAACATACTTCTTTAATTCTTCGAGCTTTTCTTTTATTATCCATTTCACATCAATCACCTTGCATCCTAACTATGATTTCGAAAAGCGCTAATTATCACTCAGAACCATTCTTAAGAAACATCTTACCGTATCCGATTTTTTCTTTAATCGAGGTTGAAAAGTCATAAGACTTCGGACGCAGCAGCGTTATTACCTTAGAACATTTTCTGACATGCACTTCTTTAACTTTTCCTACAACATCTCCATCAACCACAAGATTAACCGGATCGTTCACAGTAATTTTTATCTTCTCTGTACTTGGTATAACCAAACTACGTGTAGCCAAAAACTGCGGTGCCATGGGGGTGATTTCAAATGCTTCAACGTTTGGAAGGATTATAGGTCCGCCAAGAGCCAACGCGTATGCGGAAGAACCTGTAGGGGTGCTCACTACTAAACCATCAGCATGGTAGTAAAAAGTTCCATCTGTCATTTCTACTGTAAAATCAACGATTTTCTGAGAGACATCTTTTTGCAAAACAGCGTCATTTATGGCGAAAAAAACCCCTGAGTGGCTTTCAACCCTAAGCATCCACCTTTTATCTTCTATGAAATTCCAATTTTTTAAGTCTTCAATGAGTTTGTCGATTTCTGAAAGTAGGTATCCGGAGAAAAATCCCAGTCTTCCAGCTTTAACTCCTATCACTGGACATTTGACCTTTTTCAAAACACGAAGAACCGTGCCATCCCCACCAACGGAGATGACAACTTGTGGTTCAAATGTTTTATCTTCTACACTTTCTGGAAAGTTTTCTGACGAGTCTTTGAAAAACAAAATATCAAAATGACTTTTCAGCTTTTCGTACACTTCCTTTGCTGAGACTACGTAGTCCGTCCTGTAGAAAATTCCAGTCCTCACCGTAATCTCCACCCCAAGTCAATTAACGACTGGGCAAGGAACCTATCCAAAAAGACAAGAAGTAAAATCGCTATAAGTGGCGTTATATCTATATAACCAATTGGTGGAATTACCTTTCTAATAGGCCTTTCAACAATATCTGCAAGCTCGCGCAAAATGTGGTAAAGCCGGAAAGAATAAGCTTGTGGTATCCAACTGAGTATCGCAGCGATTATTATCACGGCTGTTTCAAAATTAATAATTATCCGAAGAACTATGCCGATTGCGTAAAAAAAGTTGCCTATAATAAACATAAACTCACCCCTTTTTTTGTTATCTCTTAGATTTTCTTTCGCCAAATAAAGCTGTGCCAATCCTTACAATAGTGCTACCTTCCTCAACAGCAACAGTATAATCATTTGTCATTCCCATCGAAAGTTCAACAATATCTGGAAAATCGCTTTTCAGTTCGTCTCTCAGAGCTCTTAACTTTTTAAAATACACTCTTGTCATTTCTGGTTCAATGTATGGTGCCATAGTCATCAATCCGACTATTTTAACGTTGGTATATTTACTTGCTTCTATTAGGAAATTCCTTACCTGTTCTGGTTGCAAACCTGCTTTTGTTTCTTCACCAGAGACGTTTACTTCGAGCAACACAAGTTGCGTCTTATCAAGTTTTTTTGCCACTTTATCAATCTCTTCCAGTTCTTCAAGCCTGTAAACTGAGTGAATCAACTTTGCAACAGGAACTATGTATTTAACTTTGTTTGTTTGAATTCTTCCTATAAAATGCCACTCTATGCCTAAGTTCTGAAGAACTTTGGCTTTGTCTCTTAATTCCTGGGCATAGTTTTCCCCAAATACTTTTATCCCAACATTTAGTGCAAGATTCAGCACTTCTATAGGTTGTGTCTTCGTAACTGCAACAAGCTTTATTTCATCGCAATTACGACCAACTTTCTCGGCGTGAATCCTTATGTTATTCAAAACAGTCTCATAATTTTTCCTGAGTTCTTCTTCAGTAATCACCGAAGAGCCCCCCCAATGTGTTTATTCCAAAGTATTTGTAAGTTTTTTCGGTTACCATTCTTCCCCGAGCTGTTCTTGCCAAAAAACCACTTTGCACAAGAAATGGTTCGTATACTTCTGCAATCGTGTCTTCTGTAATTCCTAACGAAGCAGCAAGCGCTTTCAATCCTACGGGTCCGCCTTTATAAACCTCGATAATGACTTTCAAAAGCTTTCTATCCATCTCATCCAATCCGTACTCATCGATTCCTAGCAAATTCATAACTTCGTTAACAGTTCCCGTATCTATGATTTGCGAACCTTTTACAGTACTCAAATCTCGAACACGTTTTAATAACCTAATTGCAATTCTTGGTGTTCCACGCGAACGTCGTGCAATCAACAAAGCCGCTTCTGGTTCTATCGTGACACCCATTACCTGAGCAGCTCGAGTTATTATTAAACCAAGCTCTTCCTCCGCGTAGAAACTCATCTCAAATATCATACCAAATCTGTTCCTCAGAGGGGAAGTAAGCAATCCACTTCGCGTTGTTGCGCCAATAAGTGTAAACGGTTGCAAATCCACCCTAATAGACCTTGCAGCAGGTCCCTTTCCAATCATTATATCAATCTGAAAATCTTCCATAGCAGAATAAAGTATCTCTTCAACACTCCTGTTCATTCTGTGAATTTCATCTATAAATAGAACATCTCCACGCTCTAGATTCGTTAATATCGCTGCGAGGTCTCCCTGCTTTTCAAGAACGGGACCACTTGTAATATGGATGTTAGCATTGAGCTCGTTAGCTATAACAACGGCAAGTGTTGTTTTTCCAAGTCCTGGAGGACCAGCTAAAAGTATATGGTCAAGTTGTTCACCACGCATTTTTGAAGCAGATATCGCAAGTTTTAAACGCTCTTTGATGTTATCTTGACCTATATACTCAGACAAAAACTTAGGCCTTAAAGAGTATGTATCATAAGCATTTCTTTCAGGTGAAAATATTCTTTGAGCTTCTAAGCTTTCCTTTGCTATGTTATTTTCATTGAGTACCTTGTCTTCCTTCACTGATTTTCACCTCTTCCTCTATCGGCAGGTTCATCTTTAGTCCATACTTTCCTATATCTATCCTGACCTTAGTAAAACCGCTTACTTTTATGGACCCGCTTTGAATTTTTCCAAAAAGTTCTGCGTTAGATATTAAGAAGCTGAAGTTTTGGTTTCTAATCTTGTCACTGTTCCAGCTTCCTATATATTTGCCATCTTCCGTAAATACTCGGAGTTGAACTATCTCAATTTCATTTTTTACCCCGGGCGTTTCAACGATTAAAGATGCATCACAAAGTAAAGAAATTCCTTTCTGCTCACAGCTCAGGATTTTGAAAAGAACTTTCGTGCTTTCCAGTTTTTTGAAAGCAACTTTTAGACTTCTCACAGACATATCAAGCAAAACAAGGGCAAGCAAGGTAAGGGAGAAAAAGAAAATGTAAAATATTAAGCGCTTTTTATCCACTGTTATACTATATACCCCCTGTGTGGTATTTTTAAGTCACAAAACGTATTTATCCTGGTGATATTATAACACGATTAACTATGATTTTAAACCCCAAAGATGAACACCGCCAAAAAGTCTTTTCAAAAATAAGTATTGACATTTCCAAAGCTGAGAGTTAATATACTTATACGTCTAAATATTAGACGTATAACTATTAACCACAACCAACTTGCTAAATTTACAGCCTTTTTGGAGGTGAGTTTTTTGAAGGAATTGGTTGAAAACGCTGGTATTTTGGCACTTCTGAATTCCATCCAAAGATCCGTTTTCAAATTCATTCACGAAAGAACACTAAGAGAGTTCAACATTCATCCAGGCCAGATACCTATCCTGTTTGTTCTCAAGAAACATCAGGGACTAAGCCAAAAGGAAATTGCAAAACGAATTGGTGTAGAGCAAGGAACTGTTGCTATTATGCTTCGAAGGATGGAGAAAAATGGTCTGATAAGAAGAATACAAGACGAGTCAGACAAAAGAGTTACGCGTGTGTACCTTACAGAAAAATCGGAGAACTTACTCAAAAACCTTTCAGCAGTGTTAAAAGAAGCAGAGGAACTTTTGTTAAGTAGCCTATCAGACAAGGAAAAACAAGAGCTTGAAGGGTTGTTGAAAAAAATCCAAGAAGACCTTAAACAAAAAGTTGGAGAATATTGTTCGAAGGAGGCATAAACAATGGTAATAAAGATGGCTTTCAAAAAGTATTGGCTTCTAATAATAACTACCGTTACACTGGTAGCTGTTCAGGCCATTATTTCACTATACTTGCCAGACCTGATGTCAAAGATTGTCGATAAAGGTATCACACGAGGAGACGTAGATTATATTTGGAGTATTGGTAGTAAAATGTTGCTTGTTTCATTGATTGGTGTAATAGCATCTGTTATTGCAAGTTACACATCTTCGATTGTGAGTATGGGACTTGGAAGAGATTTGAGAAATTCTGTTTTTGAAAAAGTTTCTTCCTTTTCCCTCGAGGAAATGAACAAATTCAGTACTTCCTCCTTGATAACACGAACAACGAACGATGTAGTCCAGATACAGCAAGCAACGGTAATGATACTTAGAATGGTAGTAATGGCACCTGTTATGGCTGTTGGTGGAATAATAATGGCAGTGAATAAAGATGCCAAACTGACAGGTATACTTGCTATATCTTTGCCTGTGATGCTCGGTGGTTTGGGTTTAATTGCTGCCATCGTAGCACCACTTTTCAAAAGTATGCAAAAGAAAATAGATAAGTTAAACCTCGTTGTTCGCGAAAGGGTTACAGGCATTCGGGTTATAAGGGCTTTCAATAAGGAAGGCCACGAAAAAAAGAGATTCTCAGATGCCAACATGGATTTAACAAGAACTGCCCTGTGGGTTAACAGGATGGCTTCCATACTATTTCCTTATATGATGGTTGTGATGAATTTTACCACACTTGCCATAATATGGTTTGGTGCTAAGCAAATTGATGCCGGAAATTTGCAAGTTGGTCAAATGATGGCAGTAATGCAATACGTTCTCCAGATAATGTTTTCGTTCATTATGATATCCGTCATCTTTATCTTCCTGCCGAGGGCAAGTGTATCTGCAAAGAGGATAACCGAAGTCTTAAGTGTCGAACCGAAGGTGATAAACCCAAAAGCTTTAGGGAAACAAATCACATGGTTTGAAAGTTCGGAGCCTACAGATATCAAAGGCATTGTCGAATTTGAAAATGTAACGTTCGCTTATCCTGGGGCAAAGGAACCTGTCTTAAGCGAGATTTCGTTTAAAGCAGAGCCTGGGAAGATAACGGCAATAATAGGTTCCACAGGTTCTGGTAAGACAACACTTCTTAATCTAATTCCCCGGTTCTACGATGTTACACTTGGGAGCGTCAAGATAGACGGAATAGATGTCCGGGAAATTCCGTTCGATGTTCTCAGAAGGATTATAGGTTACGCCACGCAAAAACCTGTAATTTTCACAGGATCTATTAGAGAAAACATCAAATTTGGGCGAGATTGGGTAACAGATGAAATGGTAGAAAGAGCAGCCGATATCGCTCAGGTTCTTGAATTTGCATCAAAATACCCAGAGGGGCTCGATTACCATATAGAACAAGCTGGTTTAAATTTATCTGGTGGTCAAAAACAAAGGATTTCTTTAGCAAGAGCGATAGCAGGGATGCCCAGAATATATCTCTTTGACGACACGTTCAGTGCACTCGATTTCAAAACAGATGCAAAGATAAGGTTGAGATTATTCAAAGAAGCAAAAGATGCCACTGTGATTGTCGTAGCTCAAAGAGTTGCAACAATAATGAACGCAGATCAAATAATTGTTCTACAAGACGGAAAGGTTGTCGGCATAGGTACTCACTCAGAACTGATGAAGACAAACGAAATTTACCGTGAGATAGTTTACTCCCAACTTTCAAAAGAAGAAGCCATTTGATAAAGAATAAGAGGTGAGAAAGATGAGCGAAGAAAGAAGAACAGAACAACAAACAAGACCTGCTGCAAGCGATAAAAAAACAGTAAGACCTGGAAGAGGTGGAGGATTCGGAGGTCCTGCATTTGCACGTGGCGGTGAAAAACCAAAAGATTTGAAAAATACCACTCGAAAACTGCTGAAATACCTTAAACCCCACATAATTGGAATCGTTATTGTTTTTGCATTGACGATTGTTGCTACAATACTGACGATAAAGGCTCCAAAAATCCTTGGACAGGCCACAACAGAAATTTTTAGAGTAGTTATGCTAAGGAATACCCCATTGGCCGGGTTCTTAAAAACAAAAATGGACTTTGAAAAAATCTTTGGAATCCTACTAAATGTTGGCATTCTATATTCAGTTGCCGCACTTTTGAATTTCTTGCAAGGATATCTAATGTCAGGAATCACACAAAATGTTGTGAGGAAGATGAGAGAGGATATTAATAATAAGCTCGAGCGACTTCCCTTGAAATTCTATGATGGGCATTCACATGGAGATGTAATAAGCCGTGTGACAAACGATGTAGACTTGATAAGTAATACATTGCAGCAAAGTTTAACACAATTCATCTCAGGTATCGTTACTATCATCGGCATAACTTATATGATGATTACAATTAATCTTAATTTAACACTACTAACACTCATAACACTGCCGATGAGTGCTTTCGTAACTGTATTCATTGCCAAAAAATCACAAAAATATTTTGCTGCACAACAAAGATACCTCGGTGAGTTAACTGGTAGAGCCGAAGAGGTATACGGCGGCTTTTTAGCAGTTAAGACTTACGGAAGGGAGAAAGATGAAATTCAAAGATTTAGGGAAATAAACGAAAAACTATACAAAGAGAGCAGAAAAGCCCAATTTATTACAGGTATAATAATGCCCGTGATGAACTTTATAGGAAACTTAGGTTATATCATAGTAGCTGTTGGTGGTGGCGTTCTTGTTACAAAGAAGGCTATAACAGTTGGTGATGTTCAGGCATTTATCCAGTATTCAAGGCAATTCAATCAACCGATTGTTCAAATCGCTAATATCGTGAATATGATTCAGTCCACACTGGCCGCTGCCGAAAGAGTTTTTCAGATACTTGAAGAGGAAGAAGAGGAACCTGATAAGCCAGATGCTATCGAATTAGAAAGAGTGAAAGGTGATATCAAATTCGAAAATGTCAAGTTCAGCTATGTTCCAGAAAAGCCACTCATTGAGAACTTAAATATAGATGTTAAAAGCGGACAAATGGTTGCAATCGTCGGTCCAACAGGTGCAGGTAAGACAACACTCATTAATCTTCTCATGAGGTTTTACGAAATCCAGGGAGGTAGCATAAAAGTCGACGGGATAGACATCAGGGACATCAAAAAATACAATTTGAGAAAACACTTTGGCATGGTCTTGCAAGATACCTGGCTATTCAGTGGAACAATCAGGGAAAATATAGCATATGGTAAAGATGGAGCAACAGAAGAAGAGATAATTAAGGCTGCTAAGATGGCGCATGTTCACCATTTCATAATGGCTCTACCTGATGGTTATGACACAGTGATAGGAGAAGATAGCTCTAACATTTCTCAAGGTGAAAAACAACTTATTACTATTGCAAGGGCATTCTTAGCTAACCCTGACATACTGATTCTCGACGAAGCAACGAGTAACGTTGATACACTCACAGAGGTTTATATTCAAAGGGCTATGAAAGACATTATGAAAGGTAGAACATCTTTCGTCGTAGCACATAGGCTTTCAACCATCAAGAATGCAGACGTTATATTAGTTATGAATGAAGGTAGGATTATCGAAATAGGGAAGCACGAAGAACTTCTCAAAAAGAATGGGTTCTACGCCGAACTTTATAGAAGTCAGTTCCTTGGCGCCATGGTTGAAACAGTTTAATATTCAAAACGATTTTTAAAAACTAACTTTCTTTTTCTGAGTGAAAGATAGGCATCAACGCTACCGCTCTGAAGCGGTGGCGTTTTTTATTAGCCATGTAAAAGCAAACAAAAAATCCTTTCTTAAGTATTGATTTTGATGTTTATTTTGTGATATAATAAAATTGTTAGTCAAACTTTGTTTTTTGCCATCAATTTCTTCCAAAACTCATATTAGAAATTTTGAGAAACCGACATGTTTTTGCCCTGTTTTTCAAATATAACTCAAACTAAAATGGATAGTGTTAACTTGTAGTGATGAAAGAGTGTAATTGTGAAAGAATGCGATTGATATTGCCATTGTGCGTTTTCCAAAGATTCTTCACTACACAAAATCCTTGAATATATTTCGCTAAGTTCTTCGTATTCTTCAGCCCTCGCTTGAGTCGGAAAAAGTCTTTCAACAATGAAAACTTAGATTCACATTGATTGTTTTTACCGAGCGGTACCACTACGTGATTGATATTTCTGAACAACAGCTTTACTGCACTTTCATATGCACCAAGTCCATCAGTAATAAGTTCAATGTTTCTAGGTTTTGAATTACCAAAGAACTTCTCGAGCAATACTTTGACTTGTCCCATATCACGATACTTTGAGACATGCCAACAAAGAATTAAGTTAGTTTCGTGATCAACTAATAGCCAAACATAGTACTTTTGTTCTTTGAACACAAGAACAGTTTCATCAGCATGAACTGAGAAAACATTTTCGATGGTAAATGTTGGAAAAAGTACAGAGAATAAAGTACACAATTTAATAACCCATTTGTATATGGTGACATGAGATACTTTGATATTAAGAGAATGAGCAAGAGAGCGATAAGACATATTGTGTTTCATATACAAAACAAAAGCCTTTAAGACGAAAAAGATAGGGAAGCGGAAATATTTAAATTTCTCAGGAATAAGGGTGACTGGTTCGGGGAGGTTAAAAGGTACTCTATCTTTGGTACGACAAGCTCTACAACGGAAGACAACGAAAGAGCGACGGACTTTGTAAATTTGCATAGATTTACCACAAGAAGTGCATTTGGGATAAGGGAAAGGGAAGTTTTTGCGTTTTTGAGAATGGGAGAGTTTGAAAGAATGATGGCAGAGTTTGCAAAGGAATTGTTGGTTACCGTATTTGTCATGACCGTTTTTGTATAAGCTGGTGGAACCGCATTTTGGACAAGAGAGCGTTGAGTTGTTCATATCGGGATACCTCCTTTGTCGAGAGTTGGTTGGGGGGTGTCCCCTCTTTATAAGGATAATGCGGTTTTTGGAAAGTTTCAATACTTTTAGTTAACATTATCCATGCAATTGAGGGAGGTAGAAGTTATGAGAACTCGGATAAGCGTTTTATCAATTTTTCTTGTGGTACTATTGATATTATTATCAAAGGGTTTTGCTGTCATTGTAGTTTACAGAGACGGTTCGACTCTTGAAGGGACTATAGAAGATTCGAACAGTAGCTACGTAGTCGTAAACAGTACACTTGGCAAGATACAGATCCCAGTGTCTGATATCCAAAGCATTGTTTTTAAAGATGGAATGATACCGCAGAGCGGTCAAGAATTTTCACTCAACGGTAAAAGATACCGCGGTTATGTAATCGAACTATCCAAAGACTATGCGGTAGTTACAACATGGTTCGGGAAGATTAAGCTAAACTTGAAATCGGATAGTGTGGACTACCTGGGCTTTGAGAAAGTGGAATTACCTAGCGTTACGTCAGAACCTTTCTTCCAGGTTGAATTAGTACTCAACGATTATTATATATGCTCTCTAATTAATGGAGAAATGATTGTTGGAGGTGAATTGAACACAAGTGATGACTATATTACTGTAGTAGATAGTTACAAGAATACGTTCTTCATACTAAAAGGTGCACTGGAATACATTTATATCCCCTACAAACAAGCTAAAGGTTATGACATGGTTGTTCTTGATACTGGACGAAAACTCTACGGCGTAGTTAAGAAAATTTCAGATACGCAGTACGAAATTTCTGGGCACTGGGGGAAAGTTATTGTCAATGAAAACAATATTGTTTTTTCCACTTACAAAGAAGCGAAAGAACAGTCTTCTGAAATTGTTCAGTATATTCAACTAGAAAAAGCTATATACGATAAAGACGGTGTAGCAACAATTGTCACAGATGTTCCTGTAAAAGTAGAAGGCAAAGAAGTGAGAAAGATAAACATCTACCCTAAAGAGATTGTTGACCCAAGAACAGGAATAACTTTTGTTCTTGTTCCCGGTGGGGTGTTTAAAATGGGTGCAGATGCGTCTTGGAAAAATGTTGAAGAGGATGAATTACCACAACGTGAAGTCTATGTTTCGGCATTCTACATATCTAAATACCCTGTTACTGTGAAACAGTATCTTGATTTCCTAAAAGCTTCACAGACAGGTTCTTCCATCATCGCTGGAAAACAGATAAACCCCGTTGAGATAGATTTCTTGGGTCAAAAAGTCAGAGCAAGTTATTCTGCTCCGGCTAATTTATTGAACGTTCCAATAACTGGTATAAATTACGCTTCAGCAAAAGCATATTGTAATTGGGCAGGATACCAGCTTCCAACGGAAGCACAATGGGAGAAGGCGGCTCGAGGTACGGATGGGAGAAGATATCCTTGGGGTAACGAGAGCCAAACTAAGTACAACGATGGAAGAAAAGATTATCCGGTGGATGAATTTGAAAACGTAGATATATCACCTTACGGGGTTGTAAACACCTATGGTTATCCTATTGAGTTGTGCAGAGATTACTATGCGAAAGATGCCTACAAAAAGCTTCCTAAGGAAAACCCGTTGAACACTACTGGAACATACGTCGTTGGGAGAGCAGGTGTCCTGGCTGGAAGGATTACAGATAGAATCCCTTTAACACCATCGGAACCAAGAAATGACGTAACCTTTAGAGTAGTAATGGACGCCGAAGAAGCGTTTAATATAGTCAAAAAACCACTTAACAACAAGCTACTGGGAATCACATGGTTTGTTGTAAATGAGAATGTTAAGAAACAATACAGCGTAAAATCAGAGGGTCTTTACGTAGCTTTTGTAGAGACAGGTTCACCTGCGCAACTCGCAGGCATCAAAACTGGGGATGTTATAGTAAAAATCGATGGAAAAAACATCAAATCATACGATGATGCACTAAAAGCATTATCCGGAAAAAGACAAGGTGATATTTCAACCCTCACAATTGATAGAGGAGGAAAAGCAATAGAAATAAAAGTTAGACTAGGGGTTTGGCTATTCTAACGTTGTTTAAGATGCTCAGAGCTATTTTCAAAGGAATGCAACAACTTCCGAACTTTGGAACTATCTATATCACAAAAAACAACTAGTTTTATCGGACCTTTGTAGTTTGAAAAGAATTTTAATGTTTCATCTACGCAAACTTTAATGAAGTTCTCGAGAGGATAACCAAAGATTCCAGTTCCAACGAAAGGAATTGCAACAGAATTTATCGCTAATTCATCGGCTTTCGAGAATATGTTCTCGAAAGCCTTTTTCATAATTTCATCGTTGCCTTCCTTATCTCCTATTGGTCCGACGGTATGTATAATGTACTTCGCTTTCAAATTACCAGCGCCCGTGACAGCCACACCTCCGGGAGGGACAGGCCCGTTTTTCCTTACGTATTCATCACTCTCTTTTTGGATTTCAGGACCTCCAGCCCGTGATATAGCACCCGCAACACCTCCACCGTGTTGCAAGTAAGAATTCGCAGCGTTTACAATCG
Organism: Fervidobacterium pennivorans DSM 9078; assembly: GCF_000235405.2. Lineage (NCBI taxonomy): Bacteria > Thermotogati > Thermotogota > Thermotogae > Thermotogales > Fervidobacteriaceae > Fervidobacterium > Fervidobacterium pennivorans. The sequence continues at coordinate 398,360 of NC_017095.1, read as the reverse complement.
CGTCCACATCCAATTTTGTTATATCTCCAACGATGAATCTTATTTCAACATCCCCAACTTTTACAGAACCTATCGTTTCAAAAGTCCCCATCTTACTTTCCCCCCTTTTCCTCATCTTTTACATTTGATTCCTGCGAAGAGAAGCGTTCTTTCCAGAGTTTTTTGTAAACTTCTGCTAACTTTGTTTCTTTAGCTATATTTTTTGGAATGTAAATCCTATCATTTATTTGTTTGGGAAGGTAGGTTTGCTTTACGAAACCACCGTATAAGTGTGGATATTTGTATCCACTATCTTCAACGTTCAATAAATGTCTTGGAACAGGTATATTCATAGTCTTTTTTGCCAATTCTTGAGCCTTTGATACTGCTTCGTAACTGGAATTACTTTTTGGAGCAAGCGAAAGGTAAATCACGCATTCTGAAAGGTTTATTATGCATTCGGGCAAGCCGACGCTTTCAACTGCTTGACTCGTTGCAACTGCGAGTACAAGCGCAAATGGATCAGCTAACCCCACATCTTCACTTGCTAAGATGACGAGTCTGCGCGCGATGAAACGCGGGTCTTCTCCTCCTTCAATCATGCGCATCATGTAGTAAAGAGCAGCGTCGGGGTCACTACCTCTAATGCTTTTGATAAAAGCAGATGCTAGATTGTAGTGTTCAGTGTCGCTGTATTTTGTGTATTCTTCACCAAAGTAGGTTTTCAAAACAACGTCATCTATAATATCTTTTCCCTGGTTTTTCGCAATATTTGATAAGAGTTCATACGTATTTAGTAAGAACCGTGCGTCTCCATTTGCCGAGTTTATGAGGTATGCCTGCGTTGACTCGCTAACTCTGATCCCCAAATAATTGATGGCTTTCTCAAGAATTCTTAAAAGGTCCTCGTTGCTTAGTTTCTTAAACCGTAACACCCTGCAACGAGAGAGAAGAGCAGGATTAATTGAATGTTCCGGATTTTCCGTTGTTGTGCCGTACAATACATAAACTCCAGTTTCCACACCAGGCAAAAACACGTCTTGCTGTTTGCGGTTAAACCTGTGTATTTCGTCGATAAAGATCAATACTTTTTTAATTCCCCGAAGATTGTATGCGTAGTGTTCAAGCTTTTTTATTTCCTCAACAGACGTGAAAGCAGCATTCAGCTGGTAGATTTCATAGTCGGTGTAACTTTTTATCAACTGCAAAACAGAACTTTTGCCGGTCCCAGGTGGACCTGCAAGAATAGCGGAAAAAAGTTGATTCTGTTCTATAGATATACGTAAAAGAGCACCTTTTCCCAGCAGGTGCTCTTGTCCAATGAATTCTTCAAAAGTCTTAGGCCTGAGTATTTCGCTTAAACCATTCAACAGTTTTCCTCAACCCCTCTTCCAATGTATATTTCGGTTCCCATTTCAATTCTATCCACGCTCTGTTATAGCAGAGAACGCTTTTTCGGATGTCTCCTTTTCTGTGAGGACCGTATATTGGGTCTTTCTTGTACCCGGTCAGTTTCTTGAGTATTTTGAAGAGTTCGTTAGTTGTTGTTCCTGTGGCTGTCCCAATATTTATTACCAAACCGTCTCCTCTTTCCATAGCTTTTATATTAGCATCAACGACGTCCTCAACATACACGTAGTCTCTTACGTATTCACCATCACCAAATATAATGCAATCTTCTCCCTTGAGCATTCTGGAGGTGAAAATTGCAACCACACCAGCTTCGCCGTACGGGTCCTGTCTCGGACCGTAGACATTACCGTATCTAAGCACCGTGTATTTCAATCCGAACTCTTTGCTGAAGAATCTGAGATAGTTCTCAACGCTGAACTTTGCTATACCATACGGTGACATAGGTTGCGGAAATACACTCTCGGGTGTTGGAAACACTTTCACTTCCTCTCCGTAAATAGCTCCGCCGGTTGAAGAGAAGATAAACTTTTTAACACTGCTTTCTACGGATGCTTTTATCAAATTTAAACTTCCAATTATATTCACATTTGCATCTTTGACAGGGTCTTTAACTGAAAGAGCGACACTTGCTTGTGCAGCCAAATGAAAAACATACTCGAACTTTTCTTCAGCGAACAATTTGTTAATTGCTTCTCCATCGTATATATCCATTTCATAAAATTTAGCCTTTGGGTTTACATTTTCTTTCTTTCCTGTGGATAAGTTGTCAATAACAACTACTTCATGTCCCTGTTCAACAAGTTTATCTGTCAGATGAGAACCGATAAACCCAGCTCCACCTGTAACCAAGACTTTACTCATAGTCTTCGTCCTCCTTTATTTTTCCTTTCAGTCTGTATGCTTCTTCAGGGAGTTCAGTATTTTTCCTTTGTTCCTGAATGAAACGTTCAAGTTCCTCTGCCTTGTCTTTTGTAAAATCGATAAGTATAGAATAAAACTTTCTAAGCTTTCTTCGAGTGTCGGCATCGAGGTCGTAAACCATCAAACTTGCTATCTGCTCTGCCTTCTTTTCTGGAATCCCCACTACGTACATGAAAAAGTATTTAATTCTCGATTCACCAGATTTAAGCATTTGTGCAATTCTGAGACCACGGGGAGTTAGCTTTGCAAACCCGTACCTTTTGTGGTCAACTAACCCCAAAGATACAAGTTTCTTAACAGCGTTTGTGGCACTGGCGTAAGACACACCTTTTGCTCTTGCGATATCGCTTATGCGTGCGACTCCTTCTTTTTCTATAAGGTTGTATATCGTTGATATATAACTCATAACAGTTGGTGTTAACTTCTCATGTTTTTCAACTTTCTGTTCCTTGAATTCATTTCCCACGTTCGTTCCTCCTTTGTATTTTTATTACATATTTCCTTTCAAAAACTCATCGTAATATTTTCGAACCTTCTTTATGTCTTGCCAGGTCAAATCTTTTGGACTACCCTTTTCTTTTGACGGGTTTCTTAACAAATAGCTTGGATGAAACATTGGAAAGATAATTATTCCACCTTTCCATACGAACTCCTTTCCTCTTATCTTTGTGATAGGTTCATCTTTACCAAGGAAGAACGAGGCAGCTGTACTACCAAGTGGCACTATCATCCTGGGATTTATGACCTCTATTTGAGCAATTAAGAAAGGAGAGCAAGATTGAATTTCTAAAGGTGTAGGAACTCTGTTGTTTGGTGGTCTACACTTCACCACGTTTGTTATATAGACGTCTTCTCTTTTTATATTCACAGATTCCAGAATTTTCGTTAAAAGTTGTCCTGCTTTTCCAACAAACGGTCTTCCTTGCTTGTCTTCTTCCTCGCCAGGTCCTTCTCCAACAAACATTATTGGTGAATGTAGGTTACCTTCACCTGGAACAACGTTTGTTCGTTGTAGCCATAGTGGACAAGCTTGACATTCACGTATTCTTTGTTCAATTATTGCCATGAGTTCTTCTTTTTTCATCTCTATTTATCTCCCCCATTTTAGGATAATGTTAACTAAAAGTATTGAAACTTTCCAAAAACCGCATTATCCTTATAAAGAGGGGACACCCCCCAACCAACTCTCGACAAAGGAGGTATCCCGATATGAACAACTCAACGCTCTCTTGTCCAAAATGCGGTTCCACCAGCTTATACAAAAACGGTCATGACAAATACGGTAACCAACAATTCCTTTGCAAACTCTGCCATCATTCTTTCAAACTCTCCCATTCTCAAAAACGCAAAAACTTCCCTTTCCCTTATCCCAAATGCACTTCTTGTGGTAAATCTATGCAAATTTACAAAGTCCGTCGCTCTTTCGTTGTCTTCCGTTGTAGAGCTTGTCGTACCAAAGATAGAGTACCTTTTAACCTCCCCGAACCAGTCACCCTTATTCCTGAGAAATTTAAATATTTCCGCTTCCCTATCTTTTTCGTCTTAAAGGCTTTTGTTTTGTATATGAAACACAATATGTCTTATCGCTCTCTTGCTCATTCTCTTAATATCAAAGTATCTCATGTCACCATATACAAATGGGTTATTAAATTGTGTACTTTATTCTCTGTACTTTTTCCAACATTTACCATCGAAAATGTTTTCTCAGTTCATGCTGATGAAACTGTTCTTGTGTTCAAAGAACAAAAGTACTATGTTTGGCTATTAGTTGATCACGAAACTAACTTAATTCTTTGTTGGCATGTCTCAAAGTATCGTGATATGGGACAAGTCAAAGTATTGCTCGAGAAGTTCTTTGGTAATTCAAAACCTAGAAACATTGAACTTATTACTGATGGACTTGGTGCATATGAAAGTGCAGTAAAGCTGTTGTTCAGAAATATCAATCACGTAGTGGTACCGCTCGGTAAAAACAATCAATGTGAATCTAAGTTTTCATTGTTGAAAGACTTTTTCCGACTCAAGCGAGGGCTGAAGAATACGAAGAACTTAGCGAAATATATTCAAGGATTTTGTGTAGTGAAGAATCTTTGGAAAACGCACAATGGCAATATCAATCGCATTCTTTCACAATTACACTCTTTCATCACTACAAGTTAACACTATCATTGCATGTCGCATTACATTGAAATTATATCAAACTTTTGAAAAAACTTCTTCACTTTAAATAAGAATTTGTGATAAAATATGTTTGGATGCTACAATAAAAAAATCGAAAATTCAAAGGTAGGATTGTGAGGACCACAACATTATGACGAGACAACTACCGGTTATCATTTTGTACATTATTTTGTTATCGTTTTCTATGTATCATTCAAAGCCACCTACCACTAATGAAATGAGTACTAAGTCAACACCAACTTATTGGTTCTCGATTGTCTACGATAAAAGATTCTGGAAAGTTGATACAGATGGTCGTATATACGACATCTATCCAAACGATGACATAGCAGTTTTAACGGCAGGTCCTTTCGTAACAGGTTTAGACGTTGATGTCATTAGAGGTAGAGTTATTAGTCCTTTTTTAAAATACTTACCATCTACGATACCATCAGGTGTTTTCGAAATCAATCTTAGAGAGAAATATATTGTCACGAAAAACTCAGCAGTGGTTTATGTAACGGATATTAGCGATATCCAGCCTTGTGTTAATGCACTTACCTTGATGTGGTACTATATGGATTCCAAGAAAATATATCTCTTCAAGAATGGCAGAATTTATACAATAAAGGGGTGACTATCATGCCTAAATCACGAGAGGTTGTTTCTCTGGACATAGGAAATGACAGTATCAAAGGTATTGTTGTTGATTTTAGCGAAGGTTATGGCAATGTCTTGGCATTTTCCAATGTGAAAACAAGAGGCATAGAGAACGGTGAAATTAAAGATGTTGTAGCCTTAAATGAGTCAATGACACAAATAATCGAAGATTTGGAAGACCAGCTCGGTAAAGAGCTTAAGGGAGAGTTATTAGTTTCCTCAAGTTGCGGTGATTTTACTCTTACAGAAATCACTGAAGAACTCATATTAACTGAAAAGGAAGAAGCACATGTTTCTGAAGAACACGTAATGAAGCTTACCGATAACTTACTAGCTGACTTATTCCCCAACAACGAGAGAAACTCTCTGCATCTTTTTGTTAAAAAATACGTACTAGACGACAATAAGATAGTTGTCAACCCTATCGGAATGAAAGCCAGAAAAATTGCGGCAATTTACACCGTTGTTATGGGTTCGGAAAAGTACAGGAACGTTGTTGAATACGCCACAAAAGATATCCTTGGAGAAGCCGAATATTATATCTCGTTTGTATCAGATGCAGAGGCCGTGCTTTCAAATGTTGAAAAAGATAGGGGCGTTGTTCACGTGGACTTGGGCTATAATTACACAACGGTAACTCTGTACTATGCGAATACGCCCCTTGAAATGGAGAGAATAGAGATATCAATGAAAAACGTTTTAAAAGACATAGCGATTGTTCTAAAGACATCTTTACAAGAGGCTGAAAGGTTATTAAAAACCTACGGTGTGGCAGTGTATTTAGATATTGAGCCGACACCAATTGAATACAAAGGTTTGGATGGTAGGACCATCCAGCGAACCGATAAAGAATTTTTATCGAGAATAATCTACGCAAGACTTCGGGAAATATTTATGCGGGTAAAGAAACTTTACAAAGACTTCATAGTGAAATACCCTGATTTTGGGAATATTGGGATTCCTGGTGGAATCGTTTTAACCGGTGGCGGGGCCATGCTTCAACGCATTGAAACACTTGCAAGCGAAGTTTTCAAGTGTCCTGTTAGAATTGGAACCGTAGCAGATACAGAGATGTTTAAAGCCGAAGGTGCTGAACTGAATGTGTTCACGCCTTTGTATGCAGCAGCCTTTGGAAATATAATAGTTTATCAGAAAGAGCAGAACATGTATAGCCCCATGGTAGGTGAGAAAACGAAAAAACGACAATCTGGAACTGGATTTTTCAAAAAACTTTCCGAGACCTTCGGAAAAATATTCGGATGATTTGGATGAGAAGATAAGGAGGGAAATTGTATGCCATTTATGATAGAAAAGGAGAGTAAGCAAAGAGATATCGAAAGAATACCTGGTGTTCCTGTTCTAAAAGTGATAGGGGTAGGGGGCGCTGGTTGTAACGCGATTAACAGAATGGCAGAGATGGGATTGAAAGGTGTGACACTGATTGCAGTTAATACAGATGCTCAAGTGCTTGATGTAAGTAAAGCAGATATTACTGTACAAATTGGAGAAAAGTTGACAAAAGGTCTCGGAGCCGGTGGAAATCCAAAAATCGGTGAAGAAGCTGCATTGGAAGACAGGAAAAAGCTTGAGGAAATATTGCATGGGACTGATATGTTATTTATTACTGCGGGATTTGGTGGAGGAACGGGAACTGGAGCCGCACCTGTTATAGCAGAGATAGCCAGGAATCTGGGGATTCTAACCGTTGCAATTATTACAATGCCTTTCTTTTTTGAAGGAACACCGAGATGGAATGTGGCGTTGGAAGGTGTAAAAAGAATCACAGGCAAAGTCGATACGCTAATTAAAATAAGCAACAACAAACTGCTTGAACAACTATCACCTTCAACAACTATCGTTGATGCATTTGCAACTGCTGATGAAATTTTGCATCAAGCCGTTCGTGGAATCTCTGACCTCATAATGAAGCGCGGTTATATCAACCTTGATTTTGCAGATGTTGAGTCAGTAATGAGAAATGCCGGTAACGCGATGCTTGGAATAGGTGTCGGAAAAGGCGAAAAACGTGTCTTTGATGCGGCTAGGAAAGCACTTGATAGCAAGTTCTTAGATTATCCAATTGAGAACGCAAGGTCAATCATTTTGAATATTTCGGCACCGCGAAATGCAACATTACAAGAGATGCAGGAAGCAGCAATGATAGTAAAACAAACCTGCAGTGAAGATGCTGATATGAAATTTGGTATGGTAATCGACGATGAATTGGCAGATGACGAAATGAGAGTAACTGTAATAGCCACTCGCTTCGACGTTGAAGAAAAGTTCGGGAAGTCGGAGGAAGATATACCCGCAATTTATAAATTTGGACTTGAATACAAAGGTAGGCATGACTGAAGACCAGTTTTGATATATTTCTCCCCCCCTGTAATAAGAGGTGATTATGAGTGGAGAAAAAAATAATGAAGTTAGGTGATGTGTTAATAGAAAAAGGAATAATAACACCAACCGAACTACAAAATGCTTTGGAACTTCAGAAAGAGTTGCATAAACCTCTTGGAGAAATCCTTATACAGCTTGGATACTGCACTTGGGACGATATTGTAAAAGCACTTGCAGAACAGTACGAAATCCAAGCTTGTGTAGGAGAAGTCAAACTCAATGATGAGTTTGTAAAATCATTCCCGAAAGATTTGATAAATGAGCTAAAAATCGTTCCCATAGACGAAAAGGAAGGTAAGGTTATTGTAGGCATTTCAAATGTTTACGATATTCCTGTTATAAAACGCAGATTGAAGTTCAAGCTTGGTAAAGATGTTGATTTCTGCCTTATGCCGCCAAGCATCTTTGATACACTTTACAATAACATACTTCATGGCATTACATCTGGGCTTATGGTTCAAGAAATTGATGAAATAATTACACAACAAGAAGCAGAAGAACAACAAGAGGAAGTAACTGTTTCCGAACAAGAAGAAACCCCAGTGGTAAGGTTAGTATCGAACATTGTTGACCACGCGATCGAATTAGATGCGAGCGATATCCATATTGAACCTCAAAGAAGAAACGTTGTTGTCAGATATCGCGTTGACGGTGTTTTAAGAAAAATTACAGAATATCCAAGGAATATGCATGCAGCAGTTGTTTCAAGAATTAAAATCCTCGCTGGGCTTGATATAGTTGAAAAAAGATTACCACAGGATGGAAAGTTTTTCATTAAGCATGGAGAAGAGCAATTTGACCTGCGTGTTTCCACAATGCCTTCTGTTCATGGGGAAAAGGTAGTCATGCGTTTGCTGAAAGTTTCTTCATCGAAGAAAAAACTTGAAGAACTTGGATATTCTCCTTACAACTACGAAAGAATCCAAAAACTGATAGAACATCCTTATGGTATCCTACTTGTCACAGGTCCAACTGGTAGTGGTAAATCTACAACACTTGTGGCAATAATAAATTCGTTGAACTCTGAAGATGTCAATATCGTCACCGCAGAAGACCCTGTCGAATACACAGTTGAAGGCATCACTCAATGTCAAGTTAACGCTGAAATAGGCCTCACGTTTGCAAAATATTTGCGTGCATTTTTACGACAAGACCCAGACATCATTATGGTTGGTGAAATCAGGGATAGGGAAACCGCTCAGCTTGCGGTTGAAGCATCGCTAACGGGGCACTTAGTTCTGTCAACACTACATACAAATACTGCAGCTGGTGCAATTGATAGATTAGTTAACATGGGTATTGAGCCATCACTTATATCGGCATCTTTAATAGGTGTTATCGGGCAAAGGTTGGTTAGGAAAGTTTGCAGCAAGTGTAAAGCTGAAAGAGAATTACCAGAAAGGTTTGTAAAACTTTCCAGAAAGTTGTTCCCAGTGATGAATCCTGTTCAATACGTTGGTGAAGGGTGCTCAGCATGTAATAACACAGGCTACAAAGGTAGAACTGCGGTAGCTGAGGTCCTCATGGTTAACGATGAAATACGAAGGCTCATACAGAAAGGAGCATCGACATACGAACTGGACAAGGCTGCAAGAAAACATGGAATGATTAGTATGTTTCAAGATGGGCTTTACAAGGTCCTAAATGGGGAAACGACGATTGCAGAAGTTCTAGCAGTAGTGGGTGAAGAAGAGGAAGAAGAACAATGAAACACGAAGGGGGAGTGTTTTTTGGGCTTTGATCCCGAGAAATTCAGAAAAGAAAAAGAGCGTGAAATAACTGCTACTTACAATGCCATGAGGAAGAGAAGCTTCAAATTTCTCTTCCTTAATGTTTTAATAGTATTGGCTGTTTTTTCGTTTCTTTTCTTTGTTAGGAACGTTTCTCCACAGACATATTCTAACATTGTGGACACATTCCAGCTGACTATCGAAATCCCGAAACTTGAGTATACTGCCCCAGAAAAGATTGGCGCACGGGTTTATATTGTAAATACAAAACGAACAGAGAAAAGTTTCGTTATTTCCGATTTTTACTTTAAGGTTTACAACGATTTAAAAACAATTTATGAATTTTCATATCCAAACGCAGTCCAAGGATCTGTTCAAGCTCAAGGTCGACGGCTAGTCTTTAATTTGGAAGAGAACGTCTTTCTGGCAAACTTGCCTGGCGGAACGTATACAATCTACGCAAGATGCAAAATTAATGGAAAAACTGCCGAAATTTCACGAAAATTCATATATAAAGAGGAAATATTCTATGGCATCCTCTCAGAGCCTTACTACCTGGTTGGTGAAGAATTCCAGCCATCAGTATATGTTATCAACAGGACAACCCAACCGACAGATATAACACTTGCAAAGATAATATGGGGCTATAAGGGCAATGAATTTCAAGAATACGTAAATGAAAGTGTAAGGCTTTACCCCGGCGAATCATATGCATTTAAATCAACTACGAAGTTCAAAGCCGAAACAGAAGGACTCGAGGAAATAAACGCAAAACTTTACTTTCAAGATGGCAGTATAAAAGAATTTAAATCCGTAATACCAATAACAAAAAATCCAGAATCTTCTCCAAAAGATATCGATTTTAACATTGAGAGTGAAGAACCCGTCCTCGTTGGCAAGAACCCCGTAATCAAGATTTATTTAGTGAATAAAATAAACAAAGAACGCTTCCTGAAGATTGATAAGATACAATTCAGCATTGCAAAGATAGGTTACAACTTTGAAATTAATAACAGGAGAGTCTACTGCATTCCTTTCGGTCGTTCTTTCGTAAGTAAGTTAGAAAGGCTTTCGTTTACTGAACCCGGAGTTTACGATCTGATAATTACCTTTGTTTCTGGGAATTCAAAAATTGAGAAAAAGATACCGCTAGCGGTAGCAAAATAAAATAGCATGGCATTGAAGCATAAAGGAGGATTACTATGGAAACTCAAGAGAGAAAATTAGAAAGCTCGGGACATCAAAAGATAAACTGGGTGTCCAAACATATGAAATTATTAAATTCTATCCACACAATGAATTACTCATTGAAGGGTCTGAAGATAGGAATGTCAATCCATCTTGAGGCCAAAACAGCCTACCTTGCGATAACCCTAAAAAAACTTGGCGCCGATGTCTTTGTAACAGGTTGCAACCCTCTGTCAACTCAAGACGATGTTGCAGAAGCACTCAAAGACTACGGAATAGTTGTTCATGCCAAGCGAACGGAAGATGAAAGAGAATATTTTTCTTTTCTACACAAAATCCTCGACTACAAACCTGATTTAATACTCGATGATGGTGCTGATTTAACAGTGCTTGCACACACGGAAAGAAAAGAAGTTTTGGATAATCTAAAAGGTGTGTCTGAGGAAACAACAACAGGTGTGAGGAGATTAAAGAACTTACAAGCCCAAGGTATGTTGAAAGTTCCAGTAATAGCAGTTAACAATGCAAAAATGAAGTTTATGTTTGACAATAGATACGGAACCGGACAGTCAACATGGGATTCGATAATGAGAAACACAAACCTTCTTGTAGCTGGTAAAAGAGTTCTCGTAGCCGGTTATGGTTGGTGCGGAAGAGGCATCGCGTTACGTGCACACGGTTTAGGTGCCAGAGTAATGGTCAGTGAAGTCGATCCTATTAAGGCCGTTGAAGCGCTTATGGATGGATTCGATGTTGGAAAAATTGATGAACTTGCTCCACAAGCAGACATAATAATCACTGCAACAGGCGTTTGTGATGTTTTAAACGAAGAAACGATTCTTAAATTGAAAAATGGAGTCATTTTGGCAAACGCTGGACACTTTAATGTTGAGATACCTATGGAAAAATTAGAAAAGTTGGCAACGAAAAAATACGAGATAAGAAAGAACGTAACATGCTATGAAATTAATGGAAAAGATATTTTTGTTATTGGACAAGGAAGGTTAGTTAACTTGGCTGCTGCCGATGGGCACCCGGTAGAAATTATGGATATATCGTTCGCGCTTCAAGCCTTATCTTTGCTCTACCTGTCGCAGCACTACAAAGATTTAGAAAACAAAGTTTACGATTATCCTGAAGAACTTGATAGGCAAGTTGCAATGTTAAAATTAAAGGCTGTAGGAATAGAGATTGATAGTCTAACCAATGAACAGCGGAAGTACCTCGAAAGTTTTTAACCTGGTAACGGCTTTCCATAAATTTTCTACAAGCAGTGCGAAGAGGTGTAGTATGTGACATTGGTTATAAACAAAAAGAATGACAAAACCCACGCAGCACTTCTTGAGAATGGAAAACTAATTGAAATATACTTCCCAGATGATGAAGAAAGCGTTGCTGGGAGTATATTCGTTGGTAGAATAGAGAAGTTTGTACCTGCGCTTGAGGCTGCTTTTGTCACGCTATCAAACAACGAGAATGGTTTTCTGAGATTGAAAGACATAAGACCAGAATATTTGGAATCGTTCGGCTTAAAGAAACTCCAAGAAGGCCAAAAAGTACTTGTCCAGATAAAAAAGGAAGGCGGACAAACAAAAGGGCCACAGGTAACTACAAATATAAGTCTACCAGGTAGATATGTCGTATTAATGCCGTTTTCGCGCAGTATAGGTGTGTCAAGAAAGATTCAAGACTCAGAGGATAGAAATAGGCTAAAAGAATTAGGACTCAAATTACGTGAAAAGTACTCTTGCGGGTTCATAATAAGAACTGCTGCAGCAGAAGCTACAGAACAGCATATTTACGAAGAAAGTGAATTACTGATAGCCAAGTGGAGCGAGTTAGTAAAAGAATTTAAGAAGGCTAAAAAAGTCAAGCTACTTTACAAAGAGTCAGACTCTGATGAATTCTTGCTTAGAGAGTTCTTAAAACAAGGGGTCGACGAAGTAGTTACTAACTCACCGACGTATAAAGAGTTGATAAGGAACTACTCTAAAAATATTCGGATAAGAGTAATCGATGGAGATGCATTCGAAGAGCTGGGGATAAACGAGGAGCTCAAACGTGTTTTAAACCGTCACATTCCTTTGCCTTCAGGTGGCGAAATAGTAATTGACAAGACAGAAGCAATGGTCGTAATAGACGTCAATTCTGGACACTTTACAACCACAAGTGACCACGAAGAACTGTCGGAACAAATAAACGCGGAAGCCGCTGTAGAAATTGCAAGAATTTTACGATTGAGAAATCTTGGAGGTATAATAATAATAGATTTTATAGATATGAGAAGTGAAAAAAGTAGGAATAAAATCATCGAAATCATGAAAAAGGAAGTTTTAAAGGATAGAAACAGGGTTGAAATCTACGGCTTTACCCAACTCGGACTTCTTGAAATGACCAGGAAAAGAACAAGTAAGTCGTTAGACGAACGTCTGACAACAATATGTCCAGTATGCAACGGAAAAGGAACAATACCAAGCGCTGAGCTCGTTATTCAACAGCTTTTCAACACACTCCAAAAGAAGCCTAAGGATGTTTCAGAAGTTATTATCAAATTACATCCCCATTTCAAAGACAAGATTACCAAGGAAGAAATCAAGAAAATTGCCAAAGTAAACGTCCATGTGCATTTTACTCATGTAAACCCGTCAAACTTCGAAGTAACTTGGAAAAAATAACTCGAGCATGGTATAATTATCAGCTACATTCAAAGCAGAAGACCACCAAACAATCACAAATAGGAGGGAAAGATGTATGGAGATGCTTAAAATCTATGTCGACGGAGAAACCTATGAAATAGCTCAGGGTACAACTTTAGAACAAATTGCCAAAGAGTATGAGAAAAAAACCGGAAAGATGGTGCTCGGAGCAAGGTTAAATAACTCAATTGTTGAACTATTCCGACCAATATATCGTTCAGGGGAAGTTACTTTTATCACACTTGAGTCGCAAGATGGAATGAGGATATATCAACGTGGTTTACTATTCATCTTACACGCTGCTGTTAGAAGTTTGTTTAAAACCTACACTCTTAAAGTGCTACATACGATTGGTCATGGAATATACTGTGAGATAAGAGATAAAAATACACCTGTAGAACTCTCTGAAGACGATGTAAAAAAACTTGCAAGCGAAATGAGAAAATGGGTTGAAGCCAACATAAGATTTAAAAAGACGGAATTACAGAAAAGCGAAGCAATTCAACTTTTTGCTTCAGCAGAAATGGAAGATAAGGTAAAACTCCTGAAGTATAGAAAGAAAAAAACAGTGAAGGTTTACGAGGCGGATGGACATTTTGATTATTTCTATGGTTACATGCCACCGTCCACAGGGTACCTGAAGTGGTTCGACATTGTCAAATACGAGCAAGGATTCGTCCTTCTTCTTCCCGTGGTTAAAGATGGGAAAATTTCCGTGCCTGCGTTCAAACCATTACCAAAACTATCTGCCGTTTTTCTTGAATACTCAAGATGGCTCGAAATAATGGAGATAAACACCGTTGGAGAACTAAATGAAGTGATTGCAAAAGGCGAACGAGCGGTAACTGATTTAATAATACTTGCAGAAGCACTCCATGAAAAAAGAATAGCTATGATATCTGAAGAGATTAAGAAAAAAGGTAACGTCAGATTGGTGCTTATCGCAGGTCCTTCATCAAGTGGAAAGACAACGTTTTCAAAAAGGTTGATGGTACAACTAAAGGCGAGTGGTTTTAAGCCCGTCACTATATCCTTAGACGACTACTTTGTTGACAGGGAGAAAACACCTCGCGACGAAAATGGTAATTATGATTTTGAAGCACTTGAAGCGATAGATGTTGATTTATTCAACAGAAACTTAGTTGACCTTTTCAATGGCAAAGAAGTTGAAATACCGAAATTCAATTTCGTTATGGGGAAAAGAGAGCCAATGGGAACAAAGATGAAAATAGACAAGGATCAGATAATAATAGTTGAGGGTATACATGGACTCAATCCAAAACTAACAGAACTTGTGCCTGAAGAATTAAAATTCAAAATCTACGCAAGTGCGCTCGCTCAGCTTAACTTGGATAACGTCAATAGATTACACACGACCGATGTGAGGCTTCTAAGAAGAATGGTGAGGGATAGCAAGTTTAGAGGACACGATGCACTTGCAACACTAAGAATGTGGGATAGTGTGAGACGCGGAGAGGAAAGAAACATCTTCCCGTATCAGGAGAATGCAGATGCGATGTTCAACAGCGCACTTATCTATGAATTATCTGTTCTCAAAATCTTTGCAGAACCTCTCTTGGCAGTAGTTCCCGATGATGTGCCTGAATCAACGGAAGCTAACAGGTTATTGAAAATACTTGATTACTTCTTGCCTATCACCAACATTGAAGACATTCCCAGAACATCCATTATAAGAGAATTCATAGGTAGGAGTGCCTTTAGATATTAATTTCAAAAACTTTAAGGAAACTATAGTGAGGTGAAGCATGTGGAGAACCAACTCGGACCAACTGAAAGAAAATATCTTCTGGCAGTCTACCTAACACTGAACGAAATGGGATGGACAAGACTGAAAAAGATATCAAACTTTTTAAAGGTCAAGATGCCTTCAGCAAAGCAATTTCTGGAAAGATTGGCAGATGCAGGTTTACTTTATTATGAACACAGAGGGGGTATTTCTCTAACGCCTGAAGGAAAAAGAATTGCTGTTGCAGAAAACGCACGGTTTAACGCCGTAAAGATATTCTTTTGTGAGATTTTACAACTTTCGCCAGAAGAAGCAGATGAAGCAGCATGGAACATATATTTCAACCTAAGTGAAAACACGGTAAATAAATTCTCGGATTTTGCGAGATTCTTTTTTGAAGACGAAGGAAAAGAAATTGTCGAAAAGTTCAGGAAATTCTTATCACAGCCACGCAAAAAGTTAGCTCCCTGTCCATTAACAATGCATATCTCTGGTGTTGAAAATACCCAAGAGCGAACTAAGGAGGAAGCAGAAAAGTGATGAAGGATGATAAGTTAAACGTTCAGGAACCCGTTGAATACGATATTTTAGTAAAAATAAAAAAAGAAGACGTTCACATCCTAAACTATTTGCTTGAAGCTGAAGATAATGTTATGAACATAAGGAGCTTCGAAGGTGAATATCTCAAAGTCATTGCCACAAAAGATACGGTAATTGACGCAATCAGACTTCTTGAAAACGTAAGGAATTTGGTCGATTTGGAAATCGTAGCATTAAAACCGAATACCGGAAGTGCTGGATAATACTTCTGAGAATGATAAGAACCCCAACACGTTTTTTCTGTGGTTGGGGTTGTTTTTTTGTTAATACTGCACAAGTTTATTATGCTTCGGGAGGGATAGTATGGGGGTTGATTTCCAAGGATTGAACTTACCTATTCAATTCAAAGATTACATTCTACGGTCTGTTTCGTTAGATGATTTCGAAAAGGCATACTTGATGCGCAAGAAAGTTGCTGCAGAAAGCGATACGATACTTTCCGAACCTGACGAGATAACTATGGAAGGAATGACAAATTGGATAAAGAACTGGCTATCAATGGACAACAGGTTGTTTTTAGTTGCTGAATACGCTCATGACATCGTTGGTCAATTGTGGGTGTGGTTTTTGGATAACAAAAAGAAAACAGCGCATGTTGCCGAACTTGGGATGGAGATTATACTAGAACACAGGGGTAAAGGACTTGGTTCCAAATTTACGGAATTGGCTATTGATTGGGCAAAAAATAACGGCGCTATCAGAATTGAAGCAGAAACCTTGGAAAAGAACATACCCATGCGAAAAATATTAGAAAAATATGGTTTCCAACTAGAGGGTAAAAAAAGCTGTTATCTTAAGAACCCTTATACTTACGAGAACGTGGTCATTTACGGAAAGATTTTAAATGAACAAAGGTGCATGGAACAGAACTTTCAAAGATAACGCATTACAAAAGTAATAGACTGTATTTCTTGAGTTTGTGAAAAACTACATAACCTAGTATAATAAGTTTTAGACGAGACAGCCTTATTCTAAAAAATTTGGAGGGGACAATTATGTCAATTACGACGAAAACTGGCGATATGGGAGAAACAAGTCTTGCAAACGGAGAACGCATATCAAAAGCACATCTTAGGGTTGAAAGCTATGGTACTGTTGACGAATTGAACTCATTTTTGGGGCTGGTCAAGCATTTCTTACCCGATTACGAAAGGGAAATCGTAGAACAGGTCCAAAGGGACCTTTTTAGACTGGCAGCCGAACTGGCAAAAGGAGAAAAATTTGTCAGGTTGATAAATGACGAAGACGTTGAAACGCTTACGAAATATGTTCACACCTATGAGGAAACTGTAAAACTTGATTCTTTCGTCCTACCGGGCGAAACTATTCCAAGCGCTTATTTAGATGTATGCAGAACAATTGCAAGGCGAGCAGAACGGCTCGTCGTACGTCTTTCAGAACAAGAACAAGTAAGACCAGAAATTATAAAGTATCTGAATCGTCTCTCTGATTTGCTTTACATAATGGCTCGTTTCGTAGAAGGTAAACACTTAACAAAGATAAGGGGAAGTGAATTATGAAAATGTCAAGTACTGTAAACGCTCCCCATGTTACAATAGACGGTGAACATCTAACTTTGGAAGATGTTCATCTTGTAAGTCGGGAGCATGCCCAAGTTGCGATATCTTTAGAAGCTTACGAAAAAGTAAAAAAAAGTAGAGAAATTGTTCAAAGGTTTCTTGACGTGGGCAAACCCATATACGGTGTCAACACGGGATTTGGCGCACTTGCAAATATTCGAATATCAAAGGAAAAACTCAAAGAGCTACAAAAAAACATAATTCTCTCACACTCTGCAGGTGTAGGTAATTATCTTCCTGAAGACTTCGTGAGAGCAATGATATTAATAAGAGCCAACGCATTAGCTAAAGGACTCAGTGGTGTTAGACCGATAGTTGTGGAAAAACTCGTGGAGCTCTTGAACAAAAAAATAACGCCTGCTGTTCCGGAAATAGGTTCAGTTGGCGCAAGTGGTGATTTAGCTCCCTTATCGCACATTGCAATGGTATTAATTGGAGAAGGAAAAGTCGTCAGAGATGGAAAAGCTGTTGTCTTCAGTCCCTCAGATTATAATTTTCAGCCGATACATTTGGAAGAAAAAGAAGGTTTAAGTTTGATAAACGGAACTCAGTTCATGGCTGCCCACTTGTCTTTGATCGTTCGTGACTTAGAAAAACTTATGGAGATAGCCACCTTAGTTGCCGCTTCAAGTGTTGACGTACTTCTTGGGACCCCTGCAGCATTCGATGAAAGGATACAACTCGCAAGACCACATCCCGGTCAGATAAAAATTGCGCAGATGCTCAGGGAATTCCTCGACGGAAGTCAAATCAGAGAGAGCCATAAAAACTGTGGTAAGGTGCAGGATGCTTATACCTTAAGAACGATACCTCAAGTTTACGGGGCGGTCTTGGATATTATCCAGTGGGTTAAAGAAGTTGTCCAACGTGAGATTAACTCTGCCACTGACAATCCTCTGATTTTCGAAGATGAAGTCATCAGTGGTGGTAATTTCCATGGGGAACCTTTAGCTCTTTGTGCAGATTACTTGTCGATCGCATTAACCTCGATGGGAAATATGATAGAAAGGCGGATAGATAGATTACTTAATCCCAAGGTCAACGAAGGTCTACCACCGTTCCTTGCTGGTGGCGAAGAAGGTCTAAACAGCGGTTATATGATTTGGCAATACACGGCTGCTGCCATATGTAACGAAAACAAGGTCCTTTCTCATCCAGCAAGTGCTGATTCTATACCGACTTCAGCTTATCAAGAAGATCACGTCAGCATGGGTGCTAATGCGGTTAGAAAGCTCAGGAAAATCTTTGAAAATATTGTCTCACTGGTTAGCATTGAAGCAATGCTCGTTTCTGTTGCCTTAGATTCGCGAAGACCCTTAAAGAGTTCTTGTAAAATTGAAGATTTTTATGGTAAAATTAATTTAAAATTATCAGAAGATAGATATTTTGGTGAGAATTTTGAGAAAGTTAAAGAAGTGATTCTTAAGGAGGTGTTTTCATGAGTTTGCGGGCAAAACTTATCTTGTCTTTAGTTTTGGTTGGCGTTGTTGCGTCCGTTGTAAGTGTCTTTGTTTCGGTGCTCGTATCTACTTCCGTAGTTAGGGATGCTGCAGCTCAAATTCAAACTCTTGTTTTAAGTTCCGTCAAAAAGGACGTAGAAATCTACATAAATAATATTGTCAAACCGTTGCATGAATATTCAGCCAGTGGTGCTATATCGCCGTATATGATGAATACAACCGATGAATTGGGAATTTCACAACTCGGCTGGGGAGTTAGAAATGCCTACAGTGCATTAAATCAGAGAGGTTATGTAGACGTCTTTGTAATTCTGCCAGATAAGCGAGTGGTTTCTAAAGACGGGCTTGTGGACATTAAATTTCCAAGTGATGTAATTGAGAACATTTTAACGAAAAAGAAAGAATACGATATCTACATGCCATATGAATACGATGGTAAGCAACTTATTCTGATCGTGGCCGCTGTAAGAGACTTTGGAGAAAACGTTATTGGAGTTTTGGCTGGATTGTATCCTTTAGAGGATTTACAAAAGATGGTTTCCAAAGTAAAAATAGGAAAATCCGGTTATTTGGCACTCGTTTATGGAACATTAACAGTTGCTCATCCAAAAGCAGAGTATGTTGGAAAATTTGACCTAGCTAAAGAAGAGGGAACTAAAGAACTTGCACAAGCTATAATTTCAAAAACCAAAGGAACAGTTGTTTACAACTTCAACGGGAAAAAATTCGCCGCATTTGAAAGGATAGGAAGTTACAATTTGACAGCTATCGGTATGATTCCATACACCGAAATTACAAGTGCTGCCAAAAAGATTATCGTGTCTGGGGTTTTTGCAGGAATAATTATCGCTCTTGGTGCAGCTCTGATTGCAGTGTTTATAACGGACAGTATAACTAAGCGTATAAACCATGTTGTTGAAGTTGCTCAGAAAGTTGCAAACAACGACCTGACGGCTGAAATTTCGGAAGACCAAATTGGTAAAGATGAGATTGCCGAACTTGGTCGAGCGTTCAAGATACTTATAGATAGCTTCAAACAAACTGTTGGTGAAGTTGTGAAACTTGGGGCACAGGTTTCATCCGTTTCCTTAATGCTTGATGACCTTGCAAAGAATTCAGCCGAAGCAGCACTAGCATCCAAGGAAACCGTCCAAAAAACTACGCTTGAGGTTCAAGATATCGCAGCAGCAACACAAGAAGCAAACAGCGGTATGGAAGAGATTGCCGCAGGTGCTCAAAACATAGCAAAATATTCTGAGAAACTATCTCAGAGCGCAGAACTGATGAAAGAAAATGTCACAACTGTTTCCCATAGAATGTCAGAAGTTGAGACATCCGTAGGTGAAATCAGAACTGGTATGGGAGAATCATTAAACGCTATAGTTGAATTAACAAAATTCTCGAATCAGATAGGCGAGATAGTCGATACCATTTCAAGCATAGCAGAGCAAACAAACCTGCTGGCACTGAACGCAGCAATAGAGGCCGCCCGTGCAGGTGAAGCAGGTAGAGGTTTTGCAGTCGTTGCGGATGAAATAAGAAAACTTGCTGAAGAGAGTAGACAGGCAACCAAAAAGATAGCAGAGATACTTGGTAAGATAGGTGAGCAAGCGAAAAGGGTTGAAAAAGTGACGACAGGAGTAAGTCAAAAAGTAGATGGTTATGTTGCAACAGTTAAAGAAGCTGGAGAAAGTCTGAAAATGCTGATTGAAAAGATAGAAGAAGTTTCGAAGATGACAGCTGACTTGGCAGCAACAGCTGAAGAACAGAGCGGTGCAACAGAAGAGGTCAGTGCAGCAATGGATAAAATTACAAAGAACATCCAAGAAGTGGAACATGATATCGAGGAAATGGCAGCCCAAATTGCAAACCAAGCAGAACAAGTTAACGAGGTTAAGAACTATTCAGATGAACTTGCAAAAGCAGTAAGTAATTTGAACGAGTATGTGAAAAAATTTAAGGTTTGAAATTTGGAAAATCACCGTTAAAAATCCCCCGCACTTTATGGACTTACCCCCGAAAGTGGGACAGATAAAAAAAGTATATTATTAACTTTTCAGATGGCATGACTTCGGTACTCTACTGAGGTCATGCCTTTTAATCTAATCTGATATCTTTCTTCGTTGTAAAATCTTATATATTCTTCTATCAATTTCTTGTATTCTTCTTCTGTCTTTTCTCCATGTATTTTTACTAACTCTTCTTTAAAATGACTAAAAAAGCTTTCTGCTGGTCCATTATCTTGTGGTAATCCTTTCCTTGACATACTTTGGATTATTCCTTTTTCATTTAGTTTCTTTACTGTCAATATATGTGTAAATTGAAATCCTCTATCTGTATGAAATATACTTCCTTCTTTATATTTTCCACTTTGCAGCCATTCATCTATCACCTTATGTGCTAATTCCATATCATTACTTTTGCTTACTCCATAGCTTACTATTTCATTGTTGTATAAATCTTGAATTATCATTAAGTACAATTTCCCTTCTGTTGTTTTTATTTCTGTTATATCACTTACAAATTTCTCATACTTACTTTTACTTTTAAAGTTTCTTTTAAGCTTGTTATCACTTACATACTGTGTTTCTTTTGTCGCTTTTCTTATGTAATTTTTCCTTCTTATCCTCGCATATATACCCATCTCTTTCATTAATCTGTATACCTTTTTGTGATTTACTTTCTTTCCTTCTCTTTTCAATACTATTGTTATTCTTCTGTATCCGTAAATACCGTTGTATTTAAAATATATCTCCTTTATATTTTCTTTCAATTCCTTATCTTTATCTTCCTTATTTATCGTTCGGTAATATGTACTTCTTGATATATTTGCTATTTCACACAATAACTTAATACTGAAGTCTCTGCTTAGTTGTTTGATTACTTCAATCTTTGTTTTTTTTTATCTTTTTCTTCAAGCATTTTTTCCATCATTAATTTCAAATATGCATTCTCTGCCCTTAATCTTTCCATCTCTTCTTCAAGTGTTTCTTTCTTTGGTTTTCCCTTTTTTAATTCTACCTTTCCGTGAGTAATATAGTTCTTTATCCACAACTTTACTCTACGTTCATCAATACCTAAAAGAGAAGCAATTGTCTTTTTTGGAAGATGTTCAATAAAATAGAGTCTTATGACTTCTTGCTTTAGTTCAGAAGGATACTTTTTGAATTTTTGTCCTTTCTTCGCCAAAGAAAAACACCCCCTTGATGGTTTTATTTTACCACTTCGGGGGTGTTTTTTTCATTTTGTTTCATCATTGGGGTTCAGTGCAATTTACGGCGAGCGATTTTGTGTTTTACTCACTTTAACATTTACTCTTCTTCTTCCTCATCGATTTCATCAAGGAGTTCTTCGTAATGCGGTTTCAATTCTTCTTCTTCCTCTTCTTCAAGACTCTCTATAGTTCTTTCCTTTATTTCCTCTTTTGCTTGTCCAAGCGGGTGAGCAGGGTCCAACTTTCCCGAGAATATCTCTATCTTTTCTCCGTTCTCATAGATATACTCTTTCGCATTCACTGGGGTCTTTAACACTTCAAGAACGGTTTGCATAACTTCCTCATCCAAGTCTTCGTTCTCTGGAAACTTGATAATAAGAGAGCCATTTTCGAATTTCACTTCGCATCTCTTTTCTTCAACTAATCTTTTAAGTTCTTCATTTTTCAGTGCGTAATCTGCTCGTTGTTCACTCACGGTAAGTTCCATAACGTAGTAGAACGACATTCTTACACCCCTTGCTCTTTAGCAGCAACGTAAGCCTTAACCTTTGCTGCTAATCTTGATTTCCTCCTGCTTGCTTGGTTCTTGTGGATCGCACCTCTTCTTCTTGCTGCCTTATCGATAGCACTTTGAGCTACTCTGAATAGTTGTTGTACTTCTTCTACAGGCTTGCCTTCAGCTATAGCTTTGAGAACAGCTTTAATCTTGTTTTTCATACTTGTTTTGTAAGCTTTGTTGAGTATCCTCCTTTTCTCGGATACTCTTACGCGCTTTGCCGCTGACTTTGTGTTAGGCATACGAACAAATCCCTCCTACTCTTTCGTTTTTTCTTCCTAATCGATTCCCCATCCGTAGATGGGACTTCCACTTTCCGTCGTTCTAGCGAAAAATTACAAATTGAACGCTGCTCTTAATTCTTTAACCATGTCGGTCTTTTCCCATGTGAAATCAGGGTCGTTCCTACCAAAGTGACCGTATGCCGCTGTCTTTTTGTAAATGGGCCTAAGTAAATCAAGCTTTTTGATAATAGCCCCAGGTCTGAAGTCGAAGAGCTCTGTTATTACTTTCAACAGTTTTTCTTCATCCACTTTTGCCGTACCAAATGTATTTATCATTATCGATACTGGTCTTGCAACACCGATAGCATAAGCAACCTGAATCATAAATCTGTCTGCCAAACCGGCTGCTACAACATTTTTAGCAACATACCTTGCAAAGTAATGTGCTGACCTATCGACTTTTGTTGGGTCTTTACCGCTGAACGCACCACCGCCATGAGGTATAGCTCCACCATATGTATCAACTATAATTTTTCTTCCTGTAAGTCCAGTATCTGCAGAAGGACCACCAAGAACAAAGCGACCCGTTGTGTTTACCAGAATTCTCATCTTATCATCTCTTAAGTTTTCAGGAATAACAGGGTCAATTACATATTTTATAAGTGCTTCCTTAATTTCTGGAATAGTGACATCTGGTTCGTGCTGTGTAGAAATCAACACTGTATCAACTCTTATCGGTTTGTCATTTTCGTCGTATTCGATGGTAACTTGCGTTTTACCATCTGGTCTCAAGAAAGGCACCGTTCCGTTCTTCCTAACTTCCGCAAGTTTCATAGCAAGTTTATGTGCAAGCATTATTGGAAGGGGCATAAGTTCTTCTGTTTCGTTTGTTGCGTATCCAAACATCATTCCTTGGTCACCAGCTCCGATTTTTTCAAACTCATCTTCTGCTTTTTGACCTTCTTTGTACTCTGCTGCTTCGTCAACACCAAGTGCGATATCTGGTGATTGGCTGTGTATAGATGAAAGAACTGCACAAGTTTCACCGTCAAAACCATACTTCGCCCTTGTGTAACCAATTTCAAGAACGGTCTTCCTTACAATATCTTGGACGTCAACATATGCCCTTGTCGTCACTTCACCTGCAACAACAGCAACACCTGTGGTGAGCAACGTTTCAACAGCAACACGTGCCTTTGGGTCCTCTGCGATAATCGCGTCTAAGATGGCATCGCTAATCTGGTCCGCCATCTTATCTGGGTGTCCTTCCGTAACACTTTCGCTCGTGAACAACCTTCTCATCTCTCTGCCTCCCTTTCGTAAGTTTCTTTTGATATGAACTTCCCACCTTCTATTTCGATGCTCACTGGCTTGTAAGAGCCAGTGAACTTTGCCCTTAGTTCAATCTTATTGGGACATTTTGAACCTACATAAATCTTTTCAATTTTGAAAGGCGCTGACCTGTTATCGTAATCTATTATAAAGTCATAACCTATACGCAGATGGCTTCTGAATACCTCGCCACATTTATTACACTTGATATATACAACTAAAGCGTTGGATTCCTTATAAAACGGGTTCCTTTCCAAATCTGCTTCTGTTTTCTCTCTCTTTTTGAAGAAAAACATATCAATCACCTTCTTTGAACGTTGAAAGAAAACTTCCCTACGTTTCCAAAAGCATCACTTATTTCGAGCACTACTTTGTAGGAACTCATGTTATAATCTTTCACTCTGTTTACCTTGATGTAAGGGAGCGACTCATCACTATATAACTTGTAATATCCTCTATAAATAAGTGCGGTCATTACAGTGCGTTCGTCATACAGAGAGTAGGGTTTTTCCCAATATTCCATAGGCAACCTGTCAAGTATTATATGATACACCAAATCACCCGAAAAGTACAGTTTTATTTCTTTAACTCCAAGTAAATTTTTTGCTAATTCTGTGTACGTTTCAACAGCTATTTTTGGGTACGTTCCGGAAAACTCGTATGTAGCATTTTCCGAATATGAGTATTCTTTACCATCTATTATCAAACTTTTCAAAATAATCTCCATTTGTACCGGTTTCAACAAACTTTTGTCAATAAAGTCCATAGGGTCATAGATGTTCTTTTCCTCTTTATCTCGAACCTCGAAATGACAATGTGGTTGTGCAGCTTCACCAGTCTTTCCAGAATAACCTATTACCTCACCTGCAGAAACTTTCCAATCATCGGATAAAAACTCAACAACAATCCTTTTAGCTCCAAATTCTTCCCTCAACATATTTGCCAATTTTTCATATTTCTCTGCAAATTGTGAAAGATGAGCATACAGCGTTCTATAACCATCTAGGTGCTCTAAAACTATGGTGTTACCATATATGTTATCCAAGTCTATCTCCAACCTTCTCACAAAACCGTTAGCAACTGCTTTGATTGGAACTCCTTCTTTAAGAAAAGTACTAAAGTCTATTCCCGAATGGAAGTGCGGAACCTTTCCGGTGGAACGAAACTCCATGAATGTAGCTGTAATATACGAGCTATCGACGGGTAGTTGATATAACGCAACCAACAAAGATGGTACAAAAGCTATGAATAAGAAACTAACAAACAAAACGAACTTAAAGCGGTATAAGAATTGTCTAACTTCTAATACCTCCATGTTCACCTCTCCTTACAGATAAGAATTCGGAACCTTTGAATTCAAAATATGTTCTATCTTGAGCACTATATTCTCAGGTCCACTTATTTGGACGAAATCAAACTCACCTGAAGAGCTTAGCTTTTCTATAGTCACGTATTCAAAATACTTAGAGATTAGCCCATAATCTGAATGGTTTATTCTAAGATTCATGCGAACATCGAAAGATTTAAAATAATCTTCCATCTTCGAGAACAAATCATCTAAACCCTTTCTTTGTTTTGCGGATATGAAAACCCCGTGAGGGTATTCGTATTTTATAATCTCAAGTTTATCATATGGTAGAACATCAATTTTATTAAAAACAAGAATTGTTGGCTTTTCGTGAGCTCCGATTTCTTCTAACACGCTGTATGAGGCGCTGATTTTGTCTTTGTAAAATGGATCCGAAATGTCAACAACAAGCAACAAAAGGTCCGAATAGAGTATCTCTTCCAGTGTTGAGTGGAAAGCCTCAACAAGTGTATGAGGCAACTTACTTATGAACCCTACTGTATCACCAACAAGACAGCTTCGACCACTTGGTAATTTAACCTTTCGGATAGTTGGATTTAATGTGGAAAAGAGTTTATCTGAAACAATTATATCTTTTTCACCTGAAATCGAACTTAACAACGTACTTTTCCCAGCGTTCGTATAACCAACAATTGAAACAAGATAGTATCCGCTTTCCAATCTAGACTTCCTTGCATTTTCTCTGTTGAGTTTTAACTTTGCCAGTTCTTTTCGTAGCGTCGAAATTCTTTGTTTTACCTTTCTTTTGTCAAGCTCAAGCGCGGTTTCTCCTGGACCTCTTGTACCTATACCTGCACCAGGATTCGATAAATACAAACCCTTCCCTCTCAGTCGAGGCAATTCATAAACAAGTTTTGCCATTTCCACTTGTAACTTTCCTTCGTGAGTTGTTGCATGCCTAGAAAAAATTTCAAGGATTACCTGAGTTCTATCAAGGATGGGAACTTTCAAAATATTTTCTATGTTTCGTTGTTGAATTGGTGTGATTTCATCATCAAAAATTACCACATCAATTCGGTTTTCTTCACAGAAGTTCTTTATCTTCTCAAGTTTCCCACTACCAACGTAAGTTGCTGGGTCAGGTTTCTCTCTACGTTGAATTATTGTGTCCAAAACTTCTATGCCCAATGTCTTACAAAGTAATTCCAATTCTTCAACAGATTCCCTGGTTCTATAGTCAAGAACTTGCGTTATTGCTACTATAACTCCTTTTTTCCTAAACTCTGTCATCTCCCTTCTACAAATAGATTTCTGAACACCTACTCTTGCTTTTCCTCAATTTGTTGTTCTTGCTGCTCTTGCTCTTGCTGTTCCCCCTCTTGCTCCTCTGTTTTCATTAGCATGATGTACTGAGCAGGTTGGATAGTGCTAATGGCATGTTTGTAAATAAGCATCTGTTGCCTACCGTTTTCTAAAAGGACAGTAAAGTTGTCAAAGGACCTAACAATACCCTTGGCTTGGAAACCGTTAACTAAGTAAACCTTCACCTCTATCTTCCGTGTTCTAACAATGTTTAAGAAACGATCTTGAAGGTTGAACTTCTCTTTAGCCACTCAAAATCCCCCCAATGTTTATAAAGGATGAAAAAAATGACACAATGCAATGTGATTATACCACAACTTATGTAGATTTCAAAGAGATGTTTTCAACATGTTTATAATTCCTTTCAGCTTGTTCTCTACAGATTTTTTGTTTAATTTGACAAATTATTTGGATTATGATACAATATTTTTGGGAGGTGGGAATCGTGGCAAAAATGTTACCAAGATGTCCCGTATGTGGGCAACCAATGAAAGTTGTCCAGCTTAGATGTGATGATGATGGTGTCACTGTTAGTGGCGCATTTGAAGCACCCGCGTTCGCATACTTAGATGAAGAAGACACAAGGTTCATTATGATGTTTCTAAGGACTAAAGGTAACTTGAAAGAGATGGAACGGTTAACAGGTATTGGATATTTTGCATTAAGAGGAAGGCTTGACAAAGTCTTAGAAAAGATGGGACTCACGCCAATCGAAGACGAGGAAGAACAGGCAAACTCTGAAGATGTCTTTAAGCTACTGAAAGAGAAGAAAATTACCGTTGAAGAAGCTATAGCTATTCTGAAAAAGAAAAGAGGTGAAAACGATGGGAGAACTTCCGAATGACTTACTGGCGATTTTGCAAGCTCTTGCCAGAAAGGACATTACCGTTGACGAAGCAGAGCAGCTTATCCAAGCAATTATGGATAAGCGAACCGAAGAGCGGAGAAAAGGGTCAAAAAGTTACATTGGTAAGGATTTCATAATAAACCCAGGCGAGGAGTATTTTGGAAAAGTTGAAGTAGTGAATGGCAAAGCCGTTATCAACGGAAGACTTCTTGGTGACCTTGAAGTTGTCTTCGGGGAACTGATTTTTTCGGGAGAGGTAGCAGGAAATGTTGAACTTGTAGGGACAAACATTGTCTGGAATGGTGGACATATCACAGGTAATCTTGAAATGGTAGGTTGTTCTTACAAAGGTGCCAAACCCATTGTAGATGGGAAAGTTAACGAGGTGAATAACTTTTTCATAAATGGTGTACTTGGAATTGTTAGAAATCTGGTAATAAAACCTTTTTTGTCGGGTGTAAAAATCGAAGAATAATTTTCAAACCAAATACAGATAGGCAGGTGAGGAAAGATGGATAAAGCAGAATTAAGACAAGTGTTAGAAGCTGTCGAAAGAGGAGAAATAAGTCCAGAAGATGCTGAAAAATTGATAGAAGCGATGTACAGTAAAGAAAATGAGGAAAAAAGCAAGGAAGAAGAGTTTGTAGAAGTAACAGAAGAGATTGAGGAAACCAAAGAGATACACCGGAATATTTCCATGACCAACGGAAAACTTATACTCAAAGGTAAAGTCAACGGAAATGTATCTGTGGTAAATAGTATTATTGAAATCCAAGGTATTATAAATGGGAACTTGAACGCCATAAGGTCCAAGATAATCTGGGCTGGCGGGAAGGTAGAAGGAGATGTAAATTCAATACTCTCAAAAGAGGAAGGAACTCCGAAGGTCTCTGGAAAGCACAATGTTATAGCATTTGACGTTCCTTTTGTTGAAAAATTGACTAAAAAGATGACTTTTAAATCTGACAGAGAAATTTTCATTGAAGGCGAACAAAAAATAGGGTTTCTAAAGAAAGAAAAAGTGATAGTAAATGGAAAACTCTCAGCCGTTTCAATCGAATGTGATAAACTTGTCTTAACAGGAACTTTAGGAGTAGTTGATCTAAAAGCAGATGATGTGGTTATCTCTAAAAATGGTATACTAACTTCTGAACGAGCAGAAGTTGAAAGAATTGTCAACAGTGGGGAATGCCACCTAAATATTCTGGAAACGGAAGTACTTGCAAATTCGGGTTTCGTCAAGGCAGACAAAATCAAATGCGAGAGTGCAGATAATTCGGGCAGGTTAATTTCAATAAATTTTATCGGCGAAAGAATGAACAACAAAGGCTCGGTCGAATGTCAGGAATTGCGTTTTGAAGATGTCTCCAACAATGGTAACTTAAAAGTTGAGAAGTTATCTGTAGAAAAACTAAGCAACTCGGGGGATTTACAAGCAAATGAGTTAGGTTTAGAAGAACTTTACAACACCGGCCAAATAAACGCGAAAGTTCTCGAAAGCGATTATGTGGAAAACAAGGGAAAAATCTTTGCAGAGAGATTTAGGTGTGAAGAACTAAAAGGCAATCCCATTATTAAATTGGATTAAAATTCTACGCAGAAAGGAGTGTGATAGCATGTTTTGGGGTGTCATACTTTTTACGGCCGGTATTTTTATTCTCCTGAGCGTCATTTTCTCAATAACATCCCCAGTTTGGCTAATTTTTGGTGCGCTAGCGTTGGTTGGTGGTGTAGTTAGCTTGATAAAAAGTTTCCCAAACGGTCTTGGACTATCAATCTTAGGAGCCCTAATCATCGTTCAGTCACTAGGTTACATCAAAATGGGATTTTGGGAATTCGTTGTGGCCATCATTGCCGCTGGCTTGATAGAGATTGGTTTGAAACTCATGGTTGCAAGGTATAGAAAAGAAAACTGGTAAAAAGTTTAAAGTCAGTTGTTAAAAAACAACAAGCGGGGAAGGAATGAAACCCCGCTTGTTGTTTTATTTGATTTTTTGATTTCGAAAAACTTGTCAACTATCAACTCACTGACCACTCCAATAGTTTGGTGGTTCTTTTGTAATAACGATATCGTGTGGATGGCTTTCCTTAATCGATGCTTGCGTAACCTTAATGAATTTGGCTTTTTGCTGTAGTTCTTTAATAGTTCTTGCCCCAACGTAACCCATTCCGGCCCTCAATCCACCTACCAACTGGTAGACAACATCTTTGACTGCTCCTTTGTAAGGCACCATACCTTCAACGCCCTCTGGCACAAACTTTTGATTTTCGCTTTGGAAGTATCTGTCAGCACTTCCAGATTTCATAGCTCCGATGGATCCCATTCCTCTGTAAACTTTGTATTTTCTACCTTGATAAAGTACCGTCTCACCGGGTGATTCCTCCGTGCCGGCGAATATACTTCCAAGCATTACACTCTCAGCTCCCGCTGCAAGTGCCTTAACAATATCTCCGGAGTATCTTATACCTCCATCGGCAATTATCGGGATGTCGTATTTTTTAGCAACCTGAGCACAATCCAATATGGCAGTCAGTTGTGGAACACCAATTCCGGCAACTATTCGTGTGGTGCATATTGAACCGGGACCTATCCCAACCTTTACAGCATCCGCTCCTGCTTTGATAAGTTCTTCCGTTGCTTCAGCTGTTGCAACATTTCCAGCAATTACTTGCAGTTCGGGATAAGCTTTCTTAATAGCTTTAACTGTCTCGATAACCTTTTTCGAATGACCGTGGGCTGTATCAACAACAACGACATCAACACCTGCTTTTACAAGAGCTTCAACACGTTCAAAAGTATCCTTTCCTGTACCGACTGCAGCTCCCACAAGTAGCCTACCTTTCTGGTCTCTTGCTGCATTCGGGTGCTCTATAACGCTGAGAACATCTTTTATTGTTATAAGTCCTACGAGCTTATTGTTCTCATCAACAAGCGGTAGCTTTTCTATTCTGTTTTCATGAAGTATTTCTTTGGCTTTTTCCAGAGATATTCCAGGCTTTGCCACTATTAGTTTTTCTCTTGGTGTCATGAGTTCTTTGACTTTTTTCTTTACATCCCTCTCGAACCTCACATCTCTATTGGTCAACAAACCAACCAAATGTCCTTCATCATCTACAACGGGAAACCCTCCAATTTTATACTCTGCCATCAAATTCAGAGCGTTGAAAACTGTGTCTTCTGGATGAATAACAACAGGGTTTTCGATTACTCCATTCTCTGTTCTTTTGACTATCTCTACTTGGTGCGCTTGCTCTTTGATAGAAAGGTTTTTGTGAATAATGCCAATTCCACCTTCTCGTGCTAAAGCTTTTGCCAATTCACTTTCAGTAACAGTATCCATCGCAGCACTAACAAGAGGGATGTTGAGCCTTATCAAGCGAGTCAAGCGAGTTGAAACATCTGTATCAGATGGTAGAACTTCACTGTATTGAGGAACTAACAAAACATCGTCGAATGTGAGCGCTTCTTTGAAAAAAAACTTACTTTCCAACTCATTAACCTCAGAACTTCGCTTAGTACTACTCTTTTTCTTCTCCATTTTTTCAACCTCCATCCACCCCACGGCTTTTTGTAGGTATTCTTTATAATAAAGCAGACCCCTTTTTGGGTCTGCTTTCTTTTATATTGAATCTTGTGTTTGGAGCGGGCGACGGGATTCGAACCCGCGGCCCTCAGCTTGGGAAGCTGATGCTCTACCAACTGAGCTACACCCGCTCAAGCTCTAATTATATTATATCATCAGGCAGAGATATTTTCAAGACCCTCAGGTTCCAAGATTTAACCTCGTATTAGAAGTTGGCGGTTCCACCAACAAATGCTGTTTGTTTCCATTGACTGTCTTCCCAACTGTACTTTATACCAGCGTAGAAGCCTGAGAAGACTGGATAAGCTATTGTCAGCCTTGCCAATGTGTTGTTGTCGAAAAATTGTCCACCTTCAAAAGGCGTCTCATCGTAAAGATAGCCATAGAGAACTAGGCCGTTTGTACCACCGATAGCTGGTATGTTTATAAGCCCTTCACCAGATAATGTCAGGTTTCCTTCGAAGTTACCCTTCAAAAGAACTGCTACTTTTCCATATGGGCTGAATGTCAAAGCCAAGTTGGCAATGTAACCGAGGTCTAATTTGTATTTATCTGGACCAAAGTCAGGTTGCGATTTTTCAAAACCGTAATTCTTTGAAATCAACCATGGTTTGAAACCATCGGATGCGTAGAATGGACCTGCAACAAATTGAAGCATACCAAAATCGCCAAAAACACCACCGAAAGCACCATATCCGACAGTTCCATCTTTCCACATCTGGGCTCCAGCTTCTGCACCGACTGAAAATCCAAGTACGTTTGTAGTGAGAGAAACCCCTGCTGCATATGTAAGAGGCGTGGCAATTGCATCCTCCTTTAGACCGTCCATATCAACTCCACCAAACACAGAGAGCTCGAATAGAGAAACCTTAGAACTTACAACTGCTGTATATACTGGGTCAGATTGTGTAAAGGTAAATGTTGAAAGTTGCACAAGCTGATATGGAATGTGGGCGGAAGCACTCAACATTCCCATTCTAATACCTACATCAAACGTTCTTGCATTAGGACTCGAGTATCCACTAAAAACGAAGCCCATTCCATAAGTTATAGGTCTCATCCTTCCATATCTAAACCAGACGTTCCCCAAGTCTAACCCAAGTGCTGTTATGTTGATACCATCAAGGATATTCGTACTCGGTGCCGAAGAACCAGGATATCCAAAGTAAAAACTACCAGTTGTTAAATCAGTTGCATACGTCGTAAGTGTGAACCCAAGTGTGAGAGGACCTACCGTGAATTCTGGACCAAATTCGTAGACCATATAGTTCTCGTTGCCAACCTGAAGTGTACCAACGTTAAGATAAAAATCTGCAAAGCTCAATGTTGCAAAAAGAAGAACCAAAGCCAAAACTGCTTTGAACGCATGCTTCACCATCGCTGTTCACCTCCTACTAGTTTTGACCACAGTGATTGGTATATCGTTCATCTCTTTAGAAAGGTTATTCTCTCAATAGGCTTTATAATTATACCACAGTTTAATTAATGCAAAAAAGAGCCGGGTTTCTCAACCCGGCTTAATGCGTGTGTCTATCTAATCCGCCTTTAAGAGTGTATTGGTTCTGGGCTTAGAGTTGGCTTTTTGCTATCTCAATACCTTTTAAAATCGCTTGCTTATTAACCTCAATAAGTGTAGCTTTTCCTCCGGCAAGTTTCTTCTCAAGAGCTTTGAAGACATTATCAACATCAACGACATTCGTTGCTCCAACAACGGCACCCAGCATAACCATGTTTGCGACTTTCAAATTTCCTAATTCATCAGCAATTTCGTTACAAGGTACTTTTACAACGTGTATGTCCTTTCTGGTAGGTTCCCTGTCCACAACCGACTGATTAATGAAAAGATATCCGTTTTCTGTAACAGCAGGTTCAAATTTCAGAAGCGAGGGTATGTTCATTGCAACTATAATCTCTGCTTTTGTTGTTACAGGTGAGGCAACTGGTTCATCACTTATAACAACGGTACAATTCGCAGTTCCTCCCCTCATCTCAGGTCCGTACGATGGCATCCAAGTAACGTTCTTACCTTGTAACATTCCCGCTAAGGATATGATTTGCCCCATCAACATAACGCCTTGTCCACCAAAACCGGCAAATATCATCCTTGTTGTCATTGTTCATCCCCTACCTTATCAACAAATACTCCAAGTGGATATTCCGGAACCATATGTTGTTCCAACCATTTGAGTGCCGAAACAGGGTCAATACCCCAGTTTGTCGGACATGTAGATAGTACTTCCACCATTCCAAAGCCCAAACCTTTTATTTGAGCCAAGAATGCCTTCTTTATTGCTTTCTTTGTTTTTACAACATCCTGAGGTGTATTAACTTTCGTTCTAGCCAAGAATGCAACACCGCGTGCTTCTTTTATGATTTCAGCAACGTGTAGTGGATAACCATCGTTTTCTGCACTTCTACCATATGGTGTTGTCGTTGTTTTCATACCCAACAGTGTGGTAGGAGCCATCTGGCCACCCGTCATTCCGTAGATTGCGTTGTTTACAAAGATAGTTGTAATCTTTTCACCTCTGTTCGCCGCATGAACTATTTCCGCAGTTCCTATAGCTGCGAGGTCTCCATCCCCCTGATATGTGAATACGTAAAGGTCCGGTCTTGCTCTTTTCATACCAGTAGCAACTGCAGGTGCTCTTCCGTGCGCTGCAACGGTTGCATCTGTGTTGAAAAATTGATACGCAAAGACCGAACATCCGATGGGAGCTACAGCGATAGTCTTTTCTCTTATGCCAAGCTCATCAATGACTTCTGCAACTAATCTATGGATTATTCCATGTGTACACCCTGGGCAATATGTAAATTCCCTTTCAGTTAATGCTTCCGGTTTTTTCAATATAACTTCAAATGCCATATACATTACCTCCCGAGCTTAGATTTTAATGCTTGGAGTATTTCGTCAGGTGTTGGTACAACTCCTCCTAGCCTTCCGTAGTATTCAACTGGCGCGTGGTCTTTTACAGCAAGCCTCACATCTTCCAACATCTGCCCCATGTTCATCTCAACATCGAAAATCAATTTCTTACCTTTTGAAACCTCTTCAAGTCGCTCATATGGGAACGGCCAAAGTGTTATTGGTCTAAATAAGCCTACTTTGATACCTTCCTTCCTTGCTTGTTCGACAACGCTTTTAGCAATTCTTGCTACCGTTCCAAATGCAGTAATGACCACTTCAGCATCATCTAGCTTATATTCTTCCCAACGTTTCTCTTTCGCCTCAATTTTTTTGTATTTTTCAACAAGCTCAAGGTTCATCTTTTCCAACACATATGGATCAATATCGAACGATACAACTATGTGTTTTTCTCTCCCATTGGCACCTGTCAATGCCCAACTTTCGTGCTTAGGTAACGTATTCAAATCCCTAAATTCGGGGAATGTTACAGGTTCCATCATCTGACCAATAACACCATCGGCAATTATCAACACAGGATTTCTATACTCGTCGGCAAGGTCAAACGCAAGATATGTCAGGTCAACTGCTTCCTGCACTGTTGACGGCGCAAGAACAATAAGTTTATAATCTCCGTGCCCCCCGCCTTTTGTCGCTTGCCAATAGTCTCCCTGTGAAGGTTGGATATCTCCAAGTCCAGGTCCACCACGCACAACATTGACGAGAACCGCTGGTAACTGTGCACATGCCATGTAAGAAATTCCTTCCTGCATCAAGCTAAAACCTGGAGAAGATGTAGATGTCATAACTCTTGTGCCCGTACATGCTGCACCATAGACCATGTTAATTGTTGCAACTTCGCTTTCTGTTTGTAAGAAAGTTCCACCAACTTCTGGCATTCTTTTTGACATATATTCAGGTAGTTCATTCTGAGGTGTTATTGGGTAACCAAAAAACAAACGACAACCTGCACGTATCGCTGCTTCACCAATCGCTTCCGTTCCTTTTACCATAACTCTTTCGCTCATTTGTTTTTCCCTCCTTAAGCACTTTCTACTTCTCGGTAAACTGTTATACAAACATCAGGACACATATTGTAACAAAAACCACAGGCAATGCATTTTTCAACGTGCTTGGCTTCCGCCGGGTGGTAACCTTTAGAATTAAAAGATTCGCTAAACTCAATAACCTTCGTTGGACAAACGCTTATACACAAGCCACAACCTTTGCATCTTTCTTGATCAATCTCTATCTTTCCTCTGACCTTTGGCATAAGTATCCTCCTTTGCTAAAAGTTTGGTTTTTAAAATTCAAACCGTTATAGTTCCATCTTCATGAAACGATGAATCTTAAATACAGGGTACTTGAAGTCATCTTCTTCGATAAAATCTGGAACAACTGTCCATTTCACTGGAACTTCGATAATTTCAGAAACTTTGGAAAGTATTTCCTCTCCTTTTCTTATAATATCTGGTGTGGTTTCGTATGACAAATTTGCGTTGTTAATTAGATAATCTACCTCAACCCTTGCAATCCTTCTCAATTGTTCGTATGCTCTGATTATCCCATCAACTGTTGAAGAAAATGGTCTTGCAATGTTTACAACCATGCTTATTTCTGCGTCACCAAGGTAAGGCTTCAAATAACCAAGCACAACAACACCGTTTTCTTCTCCGCCAACATCTACAACTGTTTTGAACTCAGGATTTAAAAGGTAGCCAATTGCAGCACCTGTGATAATTGGTAAATCTGCGTTCCTCAATGCTCCTTTTGGATAAACTGTCACTAATCCTACCCTTTCAAGCTCTTCTGCAATATCTCTTGTTCTGAAATATGGAGAGATAATATCACCATCTATAATCGCAACTTTTTCATGCTCTTCTTTCAGTTTTAAAGCCCAGTTGATTGCTACCTCGGTCTTCCCACTACCAAACAAACCGATAAATGCGTAATTCTTTGCCATTTGTTTTACTTCCTTTCCATTTTTAATGCTGCAAAACATTTTCCCAGTATATTTTGGCTTCTTCAACGCCTCTCAAAACCCTAAGTGCTCCCATCGCAAGTGCCCTTTCCTCATCCCCACCTGGAAAAACGAGGATTGGTGCTATAAAACTTGTGTATTCTGTAAGCCATTTCACCATGAACTCTTTGTCGTATGCTAAGCCACCTGTCAGAACTATTGCGTCCACTTCACCTTTGAGAACAGCTGCCATCCTTCCAATCCATTTAGCTATCTGATAAGCCATAGCTTTATAGACAAGTTCAGCTTCTTTGTCACCCTTTCTGATTCTTTCCTGTACAACCATCGCATCGTTTGTCCCTAGGTAATCCACCATTCCACCTGCGCCTTTAATTTTCTTCTTCATTTGCTCAAAAGTATATTTCCCGCTGTAGCACAGGTCAATTAACTGTGTCAAAGGTAAGGTACCACTTCTTTCTGGTGTGAATGGTCCATCCCCATCCAACGCATTATTTACGTTAACCACTTTACCTTTTCTATGTGCACCTATAGAAATACCTCCACCCATGTGCACAACGATAAGATTGACTTCTTCATATTTTTTCCCAAGCTGTGCTGCAGCATTTCTGGCAGTTGCTTTTTGATTAAGCGCATGAAAGATAGATTTTCTTCTAAACATAGGATGACCAGTATATCTTGCCAGTGGTTCCATTTCATCGACTACAACAGGGTCTACAATAAAAGAAGGTATCCCGTACTGCTTAGTGAATTCGTAGGCTATAAGTGCACCCAAATTTGAAGCGTGTTCTCCATTTTTCGCCTCTCTTAGCACCTCAAGCATATCTTCCGTTACCTTGTAGGTACCGCCAGGGATCGGGTCCAGAAGCCCTCCACGACCAACAACAGCAGATAACTCTTCTGGTTTTATTCCTATTTCATTAAGGAAATTCTCCACAATTCTTGCACGAAATTCAAATTGGTCGGTCAATTTATGAAACGGTGCCAATTCTTCTGGCGAATGCCTCAAAGTCTTTGAAGCTATCATTTGCTCGTCTTCAAAAACTGCAACTTTTGTACTTGTAGAACCCGGGTTTATAACCAATATTTTCATCTAACACACCACCTATCCTCAGAAAAATTCACAATTATTCGCTCATCAAGCACGTTAATGCTAATGATAAAAGCTTTGTTTCATCACTATCTGCTCTTGAGGTGAGTGCAACAGGACATTTAGCACCAATTATTGCTGAAGCAACCTTTGCACCTGCAAGAAAAACCATAGCTTTATAGAAGATGTTTCCAGCCTCGATATCTGGCATAATCAGTATATCGGCATCACCTGCAACAGGACTAACTATACCCTTGTGCTCCGCTGCCTCTTTTGATACTGCGTTGTCTAACGCAAAAGGACCATCGACTACACAGTTTTTGATTTGCCCTCTCTCATTCATCTTTGAAAGTAAGGCCGCATGTATTGTTGCTTCCATCTTTGGGTTGACAACTTCAATAGCGCCCAAAATTGCTACCTTCGGTTTTTCCACACCAACGGCTTTCTTAGCAACAAGAACTGCGTTTTCGATAAGATGAACCTTCTGTTCCAAATCAGGAGCTATGGTCATTCCTGCGTCTGTAACGATAAGCAATTTATGATAGAGCGGTGTTTCGAAAATACTAACAAGTGACATTGTTCTTCCTGTTTTCAGATTATACTCATCTTTCAAAACAGCCTTCATTAAATCTCCGGTTTTTATGTTCCCTTTCATAACAAAATGCGCTTTGCCATCCACAACTGCTTTTACAGCGTCATCTGCAGGATTTTTTGAATCGACTATCTCAAAATCTTTGATATCTAAACCTGCTTTTTCAGCAGCAACTTCTATCTTTTGAGCATCCCCAAATAACAAGGCATTAACAATTCCTTCTTTCTTTGCCATATCGATGGCTCTCAAAACAACATCATCATCTGCCGCTGCAACGGCAACCACTTTTTTACCTACACTCTTAGCTTTATCTAAAAGTTCTTGGAGTTTCTTCATTTCTTACACCTCCTGAGGTTTCCATACTTTGGGTTCTTCAACACCGGTAAGAACGCGCAAAGCTCCGTAGGCAAGAGCCTCCATCTCCATCTCACCAGGCACTACAAAGATAGGGGCAAATTTGAAAACGTAGGATTTTATCATATCGACAAACCTTTCGCTATAAGCCATACCACCCGTAAGAACAATCGCATCCACCTTACCTTTTAAAACAACACACATGGCACCTATTTCTTGTGCAATCTGGTAAGCCATAGCTTCTATCACTTCTAACGCTTTCGGGTCGTTTTCTGCCATTTTGAACGCTTCCCTTAAATCGTTGGTGCCAAGATAAGCAACAAGCCCTCCCTTACCGACAAACATCTTTTTCAATTGCTCCTTCGTATATTGACCCGAATAGCATAATTTAACAACATCTCCAACAGGCAACTCACCAGTCCTTTCAACACTAAACGGACCTTCGTCGTTGGCGTTATTTACATCTATCATCCTTCCTTTTTCAAACGGTGCAACTGAAATACCACTTCCAAGGTGAGCAATGACCATATTCAATTCGTAAAAGCTCTTACCCAATTCTTCAGCAATTCGTATTCCAACAGCTCGCATGTTCGATATGTGTGAAAGACTTTTTCTCTCGATGTCCTTTATCCCGGATAACCTTGCCTCTGGAATCATTTCATCAACACTTACTGGGTCGGTAATGTAAACTGGAATGGTTCTTGATGCTCTTTTGGATAGTTCATAACCAATGACCGCTGCCAAATTTGATGCATGTTGAACTTTTGTCTTATTTATTAAATAATTCACCATGTTTTCATCAACGATATAAGTCCCACTTTCAACTGGTGGTAGTATTCCACCACGAGCAGCTATAGCATCAAATTGGTCAATTGTTAAGTTGTGCCTTTTTAAAAATCCTTCGACTGCATTCGCTCTCATTTCTTTTTGATCCATTATTGTCGGATATTTATCCAGCTCTTCAACACTGTGCTGAAGTGTCTCTTGAAGAATCTTCTGCTTATCTTCAAAAACAGCAACTTTTGTACTTGTTGCTCCAGGGTTAATAACCAAAATTCTCATATCAAATCAACCCTTTCTTCTTTCCGTACTCTACAACAACTTCCTTAAGTCTTTTGACTCCCTCAATTATTTTTTCTTCTGGTGGTAAGCAGAACGAAAGTCTCATCGAAGAACTCTTACTGTCGTCTATTGTGAAAGCTTGCCCTGGGATGTAATAAATCTTCTTTTCTTTTGCTATATCAAACATTTCCATGGTGTCGTAACCTTCAGGAAGCGTGAACCAAACAAACAGACCTCCTTGCGGATTGACCCACTTCGCTCCCTTTATATCTGAGAAATTCTCTTCGAGTGCTTTTATCATTGTGTCTTTTTTCTTCCTATACAGTTCAATTCCTGGCTTCAGGTATTCAAGCAAGTCGTACCTTTCCAAGAATCTTGCGGCCATCCTCTGATTCAAGCTCGGGCTACACAAATCAGCTGCCTGTTTTGCAAGAGTTGCTTTTCTAACGATATCCGCATGACCTACTATTACTCCTATTCTCAAACCAGGCGTGAGAATTTTGCTAAATGTGTTCAACAGAATTACCCTATCTGGCCCAGCTAGTTTATATAAAGAGGGTAAGTGTTCGCCTTCAAATCTGAGAAGACCGTACGGGTCGTCTTCAAGGATAGGAATATCGTATCTTTCGGCTATCTCTATCAATCTTTTCCTCTTTTCCAGACTCATTGTAACACCGGCAGGATTGTGGAAGTTTGGAACGGTGTATATGAATTTCACATGCTTTAACTTTCCAGCTTGGTCAAGTTCCTTTAGTTTTCTCTCCAAATAATCAACATCCATACCATCGTCTAGTAGAGGGATGGTCTCAAACTTTGTAAAGGTCATTCTGAACGCACTCGCTGCGCCAAGGTAGACAGGGAACTCAACAAAGCATATGCTATCTCTGTCAAGTAGGACTCTGGCAAGAAGGTCGAGGGCTTGCTGCGAACCTGTGGTGAAAAGTAAATTAGATCTATCAAGACCTGTTATTCCATAAACCCTTTCAAGGAGCTTTATCATTTGTTTGGCAAGTTCGTCGTCACCTTCAGTAGTATTGTATTGGAGAGTGTACGCATATTCTTTTTCTATAACTTCTTTTGCAATCTCTGCTAGCTCGTGACGTGGGAATGTGTTGGGATCCGGTACTCCACCTCCAAATGATATCGAACCCGGCACGGAAGCGTATTTGAGCAATTCTCTAATCAAAGAAGACTTTAGGTTCATACCAACTTCTGACAGTTTGCTCTCTAATTTCATGAATCCCACACTCCTTGTTGTTGTATTTTTGGCACAAAATTCCGCACAGATATTGTTCTCCAATTATATATTAGCAACATTATGCCAAAAAGCAAAAACAGAATTCAAATGTATGCTGACGGTATAAATAGATTAAGAGAGATTTTCATTGTTTTTTTGCCTTGCAAATCATTGCATGAAAGAAATTGCACTATTAAGCCTGTTGTCAAAAATACTTTCCAAGATGTAAAATATTGGTGAATTTATTCTCATTCGGTGATACTTAAGTTGTTTCAGATTGCGGTAAAAGATGAAAAATTCCACACCAATACAAGAGAAGGAGGGGTTTTTGTGATAAGAAAGTACTTGTTACTATCACCCGGTCCAACACCAGTTCCTCAGGAAATACTACTTGAGGGTGCTAAAGAAACTATTCACCACAGGACGCCAGAATTCGTTAAATTATTAGAAGAAACACTTGAACTCACAAAATACGTCTTTCAGACAAAGCACCCAGTTTACGTATTAACATCATCGGGAACCGGTGCTTTGGAAACAGCTGTTGTTAACCTGGTTAACCCCGGCGAGAAGGCTATAATTGTAAACGCTGGTAAATTTGGCGAAAGATGGGTTGAAATCGCAAAAGCCTACGGTGTGAACGTTGTTGAAATCAAACTCCCCTGGGGTAAGGCTGTCACACCAGAAATGATTGAAAAGGCAATGAAAGAAAACCCAGATGCAAAAGTTATATTCACAACATACAGTGAAACTTCGACAGGAACAGTTATTGACTTAGAAAACATTGCAAAATTGACAAAAGATACAGACGTTGTCCTCGTAACAGATGCGGTCAGTGGTCTTTTGGCAGAACCTTTGAAGATGGATGAATGGGGAGTCGACGTTGTAGTTAGCGGTTCGCAAAAAGGTTGGATGTTGCCTCCAGGGCTTGCATTTATAGCTATTAACGATAAGGCATATGCAAAGGTTGAAAAATGCACAAACAGTAGGTATTACTTCGACCTTAGAAAATACAAAAAGAGCTCTCCAGATAACCCATGGACAACAGCAGTTAATTTGATTTACATGCTGAACAAAGCCGTTAAGATGCTCAAAGAAGAAGGTATTGAAAACGTGTGGGCAAGACACGCACTCTATGGAGAAGCAACAAGAGCTGCTGTTAAGGCTTTAGGCTTAACATTCTTCTCTGAAAGACCGGGTAACGTTTTAACTGCTGTTAACTCACCAAAAGGCATCCCATCAAGTAAACTGACAAAACTCATGAGGGACAAATACGGTGTTACAATAGCAGCAGGACAGGAACCTATGAAAGATGAGATATTTAGAATTTCCCATCTTGGTTACCTTACACCATTTGACATCATTACAGGTATCACGGCTCTTGAATTCGCACTTAACGAAATGGGATACAAAGTTGAAATTGGAAAAGGCGTCGTAGCGGCTGAAGAAGTACTTTTCAAAGGGCTGGTGAAATAATATGAGGATTCACATTAATGACCCTCTTGACAAACAAGCCACCGAGAGACTGAAAAGCGTTCCTGGAGTAGAACTAACATCTGAACACTTGGAAAAGGAAGAACTCCTAAAAATTATGCCAGAAATAGAAGTGCTAATCGTTAGAAGCGCTACTAAGGTAACGGCGGACATCATTGAGGCAGGTACAAAGCTTAAAATCATTGGACGAGCTGGCACCGGTTTGGACAACATCGACGTAAAGGCAGCGGAAGCAAAAGGAATAAAAGTCATTAATACACCAGGTGCAAACAGCATATCCGTAGCAGAACTAACAATTGGACTAATGATAGCTTGTTCCAGGCACATCGCACGTGGAACTATCGACCTTAAGAACGGAAAATGGACAAAAAAAGAACTTGAAGGTCACGAACTTTTTGGAAGGACTGTTGGTATAATCGGATTTGGTAACATAGGCCGTGAAGTTGCAAAAAGGTTACTCGCCTTTGATATGAAAATCTTAGCTTATGACCCGTTTGTAAAAGAAACTGACATGAACGTTAAGATGGTTGATTTGGACACACTCTACAAAGAAAGTGACTACATAACAATACACGTACCACTTACACCAGAAACAAAGAACCTTATAAACAAAGAGACCTTCTCAAAAATGAAAGATGGAGTCATAATAATTAACGCAGCAAGAGGCGGCATTATTGATGAAGCAGCGTTATACGAAGCTTTGGTAAACGGCAAGGTCTACGCTGCCGGGCTCGATGTCTTCGAAGTTGAGCCACCAACAGACGAACTAAGACAAAAGTTACTCGCCCTACCAAATGTCGTTGCGACACCTCACATAGGTGCATCCACATTCGAGGCACAAGAAAGAGTTGGAATGTTACTTGTTGAAAGACTTATAAAAGAAATTGCGTAAGGATATTCAATAGTTTATTACTAATACTATCCACCAGGGGAGCTTCGACGCTCCCCTTTTTGTTTAACCCCTTTTATCATTTTTAGTATACACATGCTTAACATTTTGGTTACGATAACATTTATCCTACTTAGAGGTCTATTTTACGCTAATAGTTATTACCACCGTATTCATAAGTAGCACTCTTGACATATGAGTGATAAGTGGTAAAATATAAGTGGAATTCGAAGGGAAAATGCAAAACATGAGCAGGGGGGTGAAAGTATGTTAGCAAGAAGAAACGACTTATTTGAACCATTCATGGAATTGCAGAGAGAAGTTGACAGACTATTCTCGGAATTTATGAAGCCATTCAGAACAGATGTAGAATTCCTTCCAAAGGTTGATGCTTATGAAACAGAAGATAAAGTAGTTCTCGAACTCGAAATTCCTGGAGTTAAAAAAGACGAACTAAAAATCACTGTAGAAGACGGCATCCTAAGAATATCGGGTGAAAAGAAAGCTGAAAGAGATGAAAAAGGAAGGAACTACAGAATAGTTGAAAGAAGCTTTGGTAAATTCGAAAGAGCGTTTTTACTACCAGACTACGTAGATATCCAAAA
Source organism: Fervidobacterium pennivorans DSM 9078 (assembly GCF_000235405.2). Taxonomy (NCBI): domain Bacteria; kingdom Thermotogati; phylum Thermotogota; class Thermotogae; order Thermotogales; family Fervidobacteriaceae; genus Fervidobacterium; species Fervidobacterium pennivorans. The sequence goes on along the minus strand of NC_017095.1, from coordinate 355,195 downwards.
CGTTAAGGCAAAATATAACGATGGAGTCTTAACAATAGAATTACCAAAGAAAAAGGTAGAAAAACCTGCCCTTGAGATAAAAGTTGAATAATATATCGGGATAACTACGTACCAATAAGAAGGGCTCTCGTGAAAGCGAGAGCCCTTTGATTTTTTTAGCAATCTTTTTTTCTGTAACTTTGCAATATATTGCAAAAGAGAAAAAGATGGCTTTCTTCCAGCGGTTCAGCTTTCTCGTATTTTGAATCAAAGTCAAGTTTTTGAACGTTTTTTTAATAACAAGCGTCTAAAAATGTGTAAGCACACTAAGAAAGGTATTATCTGGTTGTGTATTTCGCAAGGTGATTTAAGAAAACGAGGTTGAAAGAAATCTTTTAAAAGGTAGATGATTTAGTAACTCTCTGGGAAGTGACAACGCGTTCAACCCAGTAGAGCAAAACAAAATGAAAGGAAGGTGGTTTTTTATGAGAAGAGTTTTGATTATTGTTTTTGTTATCGCAGCGCTAATCTCCGCATTTGGTTTTGAAATATCTGCGTTCGGTGGTATGGAACTTGGTGGGAAAAACAGACCTTATTTCGGTGCTCGTATAGGAACGCTTTCTGGTGGAATTTCTCTGATGTTAGAAGGTTATTACCCTGTTTCGTCTTTCGAAGCGTTGGAGGAAATAAACATCGAGGAAATTCAGTTTATAGAAGTTGACCCCTACATTTACGTAGGAATACCATTGATGGGAACTTTGATTTACACAGGAGCTGCGCCAATCATCATTTTTGATTTAAAAAATACACAATTTGCGATGTACCAGGATATATTCCATGTTAAAGCAGGTGTGAGGTTTGGAACTGGCATAATATTCTTTGTTGAAGGACTGGCGACGATGAACACGTCCTTCCAAATTTTTGATACCTACGCAGTCTCTGTTGGCGTAGGCATTGGGTTCTGAGGGAGTGATGATTATGAGAAGAATGCTTATAAGTGCCTTAAGTTTTGTGTTTGTTCTAGTGTTTTTGTTCAGTTGCTCTGAGATACCACAAGCTCCGAAAGTTATACCACCTGACCCCGCTGGAACAACGAAACCATCGGTATCAGAATATGAAGCATCGGACATTTACGGAAGTGTAGATAAACAACCGACGCTGGTACCCATCGCTGTTCCGGACTCAGTGCGTGTAAGAATAAGTCTGCCCGGGGTTGAAAATTTACTGCCAAGCGAATTAAGAGTTTTCGAAGATAACAAAGAGCAAGGATTCGTGCTTTACAAAGAATCATCGGTGAAAAATAAATTAGATATTGCAATCATTCTAGACGTAACTGGGAGTATGGATCCTGTTATTGAGGGTGCTAAAAACAGCATAATCTCTTTTGCCAATTCACTTGCAGATAGTGGATTGGACGCTAGAATTGGTGTTATACCTTTCGACGATTATGTGAATCCTCCCAGCGATATAGACGTTAGTCCTGGATTTTTAAACCTAACAACTCCTGCTTCTGCTCAAGAATACATTGGAGCACTTTACGCCGGATACGGTGGGGATTGGGCAGAGAACCCATACGACGCGATAATGTTCGCTGCAACAGCACTTGAATGGAGATCAGGTGCACAAAGAACAATGATTGTTATTACCGATGCACCAGCACATTACAAGGGTGATGGAACATCTTTTGCCCACTTTACAAAGGCTGAGATGTTACCAAAACTCGTCGGATATTTTGTTATACACGGTGCTTTTATTCCCGGATATTACAGTGAATCCACAACTGACTTTTCTGACCCTGGAGATGTGAGGGAGCTCTGCCAGGAGACAGGTGGTGTAATAAAATATACTGATACATATGGAAATGTTGATCTCACAAGTCTTGGAATAGTAGAGTATGTAACTTCATCTTGGATTGTTACATTTGAGAGTGATTCACCGGCATCAACGCACACGATAGAAATTTTCTATACAAAAGGTTCAGATAAAAGATATCTCAAACTCCAGGATGTCACCTATTAAGTTTCAAAGGTTAGACAATAAGCGATGCCCCTGTAGGCATCGCTTTGTTTTTAGCAACCTATTGTTACCTCTCAAAAACCTTTTTTACCTCATCTTTTGTAAGCTCCCGCCATTCTCCAGGTTTTAGGGTTTGGTCAAGTATTAGCCCACCAATTCGAACTCTTTGTATCTTTTCCCACTCTATTCCCAGTCTTTTACACATCTTTTTTATTTGGTGGTATTTTCCTTCAACGATAGTTATGGAAACCGTTCTTTCATCAATTTGTCTAATTCTTCCCGGAAGAAACTTTTCACCATCTATCTCTAATCCTTTTTCTACTTCTGCTTCCATTTCTTGAGTGATGTTCACAGGCCTTTTTGAGTATATGTAATATTCTTTTTCCACTTTCTTTTTTGGTGATATTAATCTATGTGTAAACTCACCATCGTTAGTTAGAATCAAAAGGCCTTCTACGTCCTTGTCAAGTCTACCGGCTATGTGGAGTTCACTAACATATGGGTGTTCAACAAGGTTTAGCACACTTGGTTCGTTTTCGGACGTTGTAGATACAAAACCAGCAGGTTTATTTAGAATTATATAAACAAAACGATGAGCCTCCACAAGTATATCATCGATTGTAACAACATCTTCTTCCGACACATAAAAAGCAGGGTCATAAACTATTTCTCCGTTAACTTTGACGCGTCCATCTTTGATGTACATTTTAACTTCCGTTCGTGAGCCAATATGTGCGTTCGCTAAAAATCTGTCCAACCGAATCTTTTTTCTTCCCTTACCTTTTTCATTTTCTTCCATCCTCATCTTACCCTCTTCCTTTATTCACTACGAAAATTCTTTATCGCTTCCAAGACTTTAACAATTTCTACATTCTCTTTCACGTCATGAACTCTCACAAAATCAACATCGTGCATAACGCAATAAGCAGTTAAAGCGAGAGTGCCGTTCAGTCTTTCTTCCGGCGGTAGATTTAGTATCATGCCTATCATTGATTTTCTGCTTGCACCAATTAAGATTGGGTATCCAAGCTCTTTGAAGCTTTCTATGTGCTTAAATATCGCTAAATTGTGCTCGAGCTTTTTTCCAAAACCAATGCCAGGGTCGAGTATCAATTTCTCTATTCCATGACTTTTGGCAAACTCGATTCTTTCTTTGAAAAAGTCAGTAATTTCACCAATAACGTCTGTATATTCCGGATTTTCTTGCATTGTTTTGGGTGTACCTTTCATATGCATGATGATTACTGGACATTTGTAATGCGCAGCTACATCAACCATTTTTTCGTCAAACCTTAAAGCACTTATGTCGTTAATTATATCCGCTCCCTCTTCTAAAGAAAGCCTTGCAACTTCCGATTTGTAGGTATCAACTGAAATAGGGATATCGAAGTGCCTCCTTACAAGTTTCACTGCCGTTACGGTTCTTCGTATTTCCTCTTCAAGAGGGACCGGGTCTGCACCTGGTCTGGTACTTTCCCCACCGATATCTATAACATCCACACCGTTTTTTATCATCTCTTCCACTTTATCTAATAGTTCAGTTTCACTAACACGGCTACCAGAATAGAAAGAATCTGGAGTTACGTTTATTATACCCATTACTTTGGTTCTTTTGGAACTCATAAGTTCGTCAATCAAACGAACACGGACGTTTCTATCCACATTACTCACTCCTTAGCTATTGTTCTTTTGTGACAGTTATACTTAGAATTTGGACATTTGGAAGATTGACGGGAATTAGACATTTCTCATAATAATCGGTCTGTATGATAAGATATTTCTTGTCTTCGGATAGATAAAGTTTGTATAATCCTTCCAACGTGTATGTTCGTCTATTTATCAACTTATAGCTATTGCCAAAGGTTTCATAGACTTCTCTGTATATAATAGTCCTGCCTTCAAAAGGTTTCGTTGCCTTGTAAAGTACTCTTTTGACCTGTCCGTCTATCTCTTCGTTGAATGCGAAGGTCGTATAGTTTTCAGTTTGACTGACTTTAACATTCGGATTTGCAACGCTGTGTCTGTGGAAATCGAATCTCAGATAGTTTATCATATGAAAAGTTCTCAAAGTTTTTCTGTTCGTATCTAAAATATAAGCCATGTGTTGCAACACATGGCTGTATCCATCAAACGCACATGTCAAAATCAAACTCGCAACGAGCAAAAATATAATAAATTCTACGTAACTCACAAAATGAGAACCCCCAGTTTCCCCCTTGAGATACGTTTAGGCAACAAAAAGTAGAAACGATAAGAAAATAAAGAAAAAGAAATTAAACTCAACAAAACAAAAGCTTTTACAAATCGAACTTTTCCTTTGGTGCTTCTGTCTTTGCTATCTTATCTAACACACCATTGACAAACTTCCCACTTTCCTCGGACCCATATTTTTTGGCAATTTCCACCATTTCATCCAAAGTAACTTCTATCGGTACATCCATTTCATAAAGCAACTCGTAGGCTCCTAGTCTTAAGATATTACGGTCAATATACGAGACTCTTCCAAAATCCCAGTTCAAAAGATATTTTGAAATAATCTCATCTATTCTCTCTCTGTTCTCACGGATTCTTTTCAAATACCTTTCAACGTCTTTTTTTACTTCCTGTATTTTCTCATCGCTCAATGTGTCGCGTAATATATCCTCGAATTCATCGGGCCTGAAGTCCAGTTGGAAAAGCGCTTTCACTACAGCTTCTCTAAGCTTCCGTCTCTTCGATACCAAATCATTCAACCCCTTGAAGTAACTTCTTTAAAAACTTTAGGAATTTTTGTTAAATTCTCTCTCTGAAACACCAATGACTACAACGTTTACTGCCTCAACTACTTTTTCTGTCATCTGGGAAACATTCTCAGTTATGGTTTTCATTATGTTTTTGGAAAATTCCAATATGTTTTCTCCATAGGGAGCCTCAAGCTTAACGTTGATTATAACATTATCCTCAGGGGTTCTTTCAACGGATATGTTTTTTCTCAACTTTTTAAATTCTTTGTCATCCGGTTCGACACCGTAGACCGAACAGATAGATCTGTAGGCAATTTCAGAAATAACGTTATCTGATATCGTTATGTTTCCCATAAACCTTCCCCCTTTCAAGGGTTGTAAGTTTTAAACAAACTTTAAAAACCCTAAGAGATTATGCACGTTCTATATACTCTCCGGTTCTTGTGTCTACCTTAATCTTATCACCAACGTTTATGAAGAAAGGAACACTTATCTTTAAACCTGTCTGCAAAACCGCAGGTTTTCCTCCACCGGAAACAGTGTCACCTTTAAAGTTCGGTTCCGTTTCAACAACTTCCAAAACAACGGTCGTTGGGAGCTGGATACCGATTGGTTTCTCATCGTGCATCACGAGGTCCACTTGTGTATTTTCAACAAGATAGTATTTTGCTTCATCCACTTCCGACTCAGGAATTGCATATTGTTCGTACGTTTGCAAATCCATGAAGTAATAGTTTTCTCCATCGTTGTACAAGTATTCTGCTTTTCTGAATGAAAGCTCTGCTTCTTCAACCTTTTCACCACTTGCGAAGTTGACATCTCTAATGAGACCCGTTGACAAGCTTTTAAGTTTTGTTCTAATGAGTCCAGAACCTCTTCCTCTGAAGTGTTTGTTAACATCAATGATTCTGTATATGTCACCTTCGTACTTTATGTACATGCCTTTCTCAAGGTCACCAACTTCAATCATGCAAATCCCTCCAACTCTTCTTTGTTTATTTAATAATGCATTTTAACCAACCTACTCGTATTTTACAACTAGCACCGTAGTGTCATCATGCTGAACTGTTCCTTGAGAGAATTCAAAGACCGCGTTCATTATTTTATCAACTATGTCTGATGCTTTCAAGTATCTGTTCCTTATTATCAACTCCTGTAACCTCTCAAATCCGAATTCTTCGCCTGTTATGTTTCGAGCTTCAACAACACCATCCGTGTAAGCAACAATCAGGTCATTCTTTTGGAGCTTGAATTTCTCAACATCATGCCAACCCTCGCCAAGTATTCCAAAAGGTGTACCTGTAGATTCAAGTTTTATTATTTTATTATCCCTAAGTATGTACAGAGGGTCGTGACCTGCGTTAACGTACTCCAACTCACCATCAGGGGTGATTTTAAAGATAATCGATGTAATAAACCTTCCTGTTTCAAAATCTTGGTGTATCATCCTGTCAAACTGTTCAGCCAACATTTTTAAATCATCAGAGATTTTAGTTGAAAGTCTAAACATACTTCTAAAAGAAGACATTATAAGTGCCGCTGGCAAACCTTTTCCGGATACATCTGCTATGCAGCATATTATTGTTCCATCGTCTCTTGCAAAGACATCGTAATAATCACCACCAACTTGAATTGCTGGGGCACTTTGTGCACCTATATCAAACCTTTCATTGGTGGGGAATTCCTTTGGTAACAACCCCATCTGGATACTTCGTGCTATCTGAATCTGCTCTTCGAGTCGCTTTTTTTCTATCTCTCTTTGGAGCATCACATATCTGTTAACAGCTGTAAGAATTTGTTGTGCAACCGCTTCGGCAATTTTTTTATCTCCTGCTGTGAATATCTTATGGGAACCGTAAGCGGAAAGAACCATTATTCCATAATCCCCTATTTCTGATTTAAGAGGAATTGCAATATGTCCTCCAAGATCATTATCAACGTCAACAAAAATTGTACTTTCTTCCTGTTGATATCTTTGAATTAATTCATTAATGATATTTTCAGCACTTTTATCACCGTAGTATTCTAAATATTGCTTATCATTAATCCTGAGTAAAACAGCAGCTATGGAAAAGTTAACAGCATTTTTTAAAAGCTTCAGAACACTATTCAGAATCATCCAAGGTTCTTCTACAGAAGAGATTATCTTATTTATTTCAAACAAGGCTGATAGTCCCTCGTATGTTGCAGTTAATTCTTCTAACTGAGCATCAATAAGTTGTTGTAGCGCTTCGTTGTTAGACTTCTGGTCTAAAACCCATCTTTGAATATACTCATAGAGCTCTTTAGTTGCAAAAAATAAATCTTCCAGACTATTCACTGGTTTAAAATCCCTTTCGAATAGGCTAGCTATCTTCTCCAAGGATTCTACAAGAGGTTTCAGTATTTCTATAATCTGTGTTTCATTTAGTCTATCGAACATTTACTAAACTTTTAACCTCCTCAACAAGCTGGGTGGGGCTGAACGGCTTTGTCATAACTTTTTTTGCACCAAGCGAGAGTGCTATTTGTTCATCATCTTGACCACCCTTTGCAGTCAAAACAATTACCGGGATATCTTTTATCGTTTCGTCTTTCTTCATCTCTTTCAAGACGGTGAAACCATCCATTCGAGGCATCATGATGTCAAGAATAACCACGTCCGGATGCCATGAACGCATCTTTTCCAGTCCGTCTACACCATCCACGGCTTCTTCGACTTCCATTCCCAATTTTTTCAAATTGAACACCGTAATCTTTCTCAGCACATCTGAATCATCAACAACAAGAACTTTCATGAAGGTTTCCCCCCATTTTTAGTTAACAAATCGCGTAGTTCGGTTTCTTTTGAAAATGCTTTCGTTCTGATAGCCAAGAAAACACCGTCTATCAAGTAAGGATTAAATATCTTCTGTCGGTCTACAGTGTATTTTACCATATAAAGTCCTTTTTTCAAAGCGACCTCATAGTGTTTCATTACTTCACTTGGCACAAACGATTTACCTGAGTGCTTATAAATTACCTGATCAAGAGCTAGAATTTTTCGCGAAAACAAGACATACTCATAAGCAGAGACGATTTCATTTAGATTGATTTCTACTGGAAATATCTCGGCTAACTCCAAGCCTTTAACAGAAACCTCTTTTATATTACGTTTTAAACTTTCAATGTCAAGGTTATCAACAGTCTTTTCGAGTTTCACACTTACATAAAGTGCCAAATCAATTACACCCGTGGCGACTGTGTCCAAAAACGAAACCTTCGGTTTTGGGTGAAATCCTTCGGAATACTGGATTTTTAAACCTGCTCTTATTAAAGTCCTGATGATTGCATTTGAAGTTTCGATAGCCGACAAGAATCGCAAAAGTCCTTTTTTCTTGAATAGTAAGACCATTGTAGCCTCCAAGACTAATTCGTTGATTTATTCTTCACCAAGGTAGGCAGTTTTGACCATTTCGTTTGCCAAAACTTCCTCGGGCTTCCCTTCCGCTAAAACTTCTCCTTTGTGTATCACGTACAATCTATCAACAATAGGTTTCAACGCTTCTACAGAATGGTCGGTAATAATTACACCAATTCCTCTTTCTTTCAAACTTAATACGACTTTCTGTATTTCTTTTACAGTTTTTGGATCTATACCAATAAACGGTTCATCAAGAAGGACGAACCTTGGTTTTAATGACATCATCCTTGCCAGTTCTAATCTTCTTTTCTCACCACCAGAAAGGGAGAATGCGTACTGCCTTCTTAATGTTTCTATTCCAAACTCGGTAAGTGTGTTATCGATAATAGATTCTATTTCTTTTTTCTTGAGTTTTTGAAATTCCAGAACAAGCCTAATGTTATCCTCCACCCTTAAATCCCTGAAAACCGAGGTCTCTTGCTGTAGATACGTTATCCCAAGCCTGGCCCTTTTATGAATAGGCATGTTTGTGATATTCTTATCGTTGAAATATACTTTTCCTTTCGTTGGGACAACCACACCGAGTATGATATTAAATAAAGTAGTCTTGCCTGATCCATTTGGACCAAGCAAGCCTACTACCTCTCCAGTGTTCACATACATATTGACACCTTTAAGGACTTCTTTTCTGCCAAATCTTTTGTATATCCCTTCGCAAGAAATCTGGTCAAAACCCTTTTCCATTTCCTCCATCTCGTGACCCATCCCAGATAGTTTTCCATGCTTGTAGTTGTTGCGCAATTCATTACTTCTTAGATGTTTTTAGATACTTGATGAATGCATCTGTTATATTATAAGCTTGACTTCCGTAAGCCATCGTCGTGCTGTTGAAAATAAAATCATATCCCATTACTTCCGCATATTCTTTGACCTTTGCCAAAATCTCTGCTTCTATCTGTTGTTGAGTTTGCGCTATTTTGTTATTAATTAGTTGCTGGTACTCTAAATACTTTTGCTGTTTTTGATTTTGGTCTTTTATTTTGTCGAGTTCTGCTTGGTATTTTGCTATTTCATCTTGCATTTGCTTCTGGAAATTGACCCACTTATCGTAGTTTTGTAAGACCTTGTTTGGATCAATATACCCCAACTTTGGACCCGTTTTGGAATCTGCAGCTGTTCCGATAATAACAGCAAGAACTACAAATGTTGCGACTAAAACGTAGAGAAAATACTTGCTCATACTTAAGACACCTCCAAATGTGATGATTTAAAATTACCCAACTTATTGTTGGTTCATGCTTCTTTGCAATACGATAGAAGCTGCTCCAAGTATGCCTGCATCTTCAACTAATGGGCTTTGGACAATCTCATACGTACCTTTGAAAGAAGGCATAACAAGACGCTCAACCTTTTCTCTCAGCGGCTTGAAGAGAATATCACCAGCACGGGAAACACCACCACCAATGACAACTATGCTCGGATTAAATATGTGGATGAAATTAGTCACACCTATGGCTAACGCATTAACAACCCTATTTACTATCGTCTGAGCAAGTAAATCACCGTTTTTTGCAGCGTCGAAAACAACTTTTGCACTGACTTCTTCGGCTTTGAATATTTCGGATTCTGGAAATTTTCTTTGTCCTTCCAAAGCCATTCGTTTTATTGCTGTTGCTGAAGCTAGCGCTTCAAGACAACCATAATTTCCACACCCACACAACGGTCCATTTGGTTCTACTATAACATGTCCCAATTCAGTTCCTATCCCATCTTTTCCTGTTATAAGAACGCCGTGGGAAATAACGCCTCCACCAACACCTGTCCCAAGTGTTAGCGCAACTATATGCTCGTGCCCTTTGCCTGCGCCAAACCATTTTTCACCAAGCACAAATGCATTCGCATCGTTCTCAACGTAGACAGGCTTGTTAAGCAAAGAAGAGAGCTCACCACCAAGTTCAAAATCCACCCAGTCCGGGAAATTTGGTGAGAAACGCACAATTCCCTTATCATGGTCTATAGACCCTGGTGAACCTACTCCAATACCAGTGTATTCGAAACCTTCGGTTATTTCCAAGACGGCTTGTGCCATACGCTCAACCACTTTAATTCTACCTTCATACACCTTCGTTTCTCTTTCAATCTTTCTTACAATCTTTCCGTCCTTTGCATCAACCAGACCTACTTTGAAAAAGGTTCCACCTAAATCTATACCTACTATGTACACCAGCGTTTCCTCCCTTGGCAAGTTAATGGGTTTGTTACCCATTCGAACACAAAAATCCTAAATCATTATAACACAAACTCATGTAATAGTGTATAATATTAAGGGAAGTTTTGACTACAACTTTGAAACATCCAACTGCTCAGAGCAATTGTACCATATCAAGCCTTGGAAAACCCTTAGAGACTATAAATCGCTTCACAAGGCGGTAGTTTTTTAAAATACTCAATTAAAATAATGATTTCCGAGGGTGTGATAACTTGTCTGAAATTGTTGAACTAGAGCTTGCGGAAAAGATAAAACTTTTATCCCCGGGCACAAAACTTAGAAAAGCTCTTGATGACATCATTCATGCCCAGCTGGGGGCGTTGATAGTTTTTATCGATGAAGAAGAATTCCCAAGATATTCCAGTATACTGCAATCAGGCTTCAAGTTAGACTGTCCATTCTCACCTGAGCGATTGTATGAACTTTCAAAGATGGACGGAGCTATAGTTATGGACAAAAACGCATCAAAAATCTTAGCAGCAAACGTTCACATAGTGCCTGACCCAAGTATTCCTACAACGGAAACCGGGACCCGTCATAGAACTGCGGAAAGATTGGCTAAACAGTTGGGGGTTATGGTTGTAGCCATTTCAAAACGAAGAAACGTTGTGACATTATATTATAAAGACAAAAAGTACGTTTTTGGCGATATAAACCTTGTCTTAACAAAGGTTGGTCAAACGATTAATGCTCTCGAAAGATTCAGAGAATCTTTTGACAAAAGTTTAGAAGTGCTTGACAAACTTGAGATTGAAGGGAACGTTTCATTAGGGTATGTTTGTGAGATACTTATTAGAGGCATAGAAATTAAGTCTATTTCATCCAGTATCGAAATCAGTATCGTTGAACTGGGTGTTGAAGGACGGTTGTCTCAACTTAGGTTACTCGAAGTTCTTAAAGACTTAGATGAGATACTAACATTAATAATCATGGATTACTCAAAAAAGGATATTACCGAGGATGATGCAAAACAGATTCTCGAAACCATGCTAAAAATCGATCACCGGCCTGTTCCTTTTGCTAAATTATTAGGATACGATGTTGTGAATTCACAGCAAGTTTCAGACACTATCGTAAGGCCAAGAGGTTACAGAATCCTGAGAAATGAAGTGCATATACCAATGAACATATCACAAAATGTTATAAAGTCTTTCAGATCCATAGACCGACTGGTTAAGACCAACCCAAGTGTGTTGCAGAAAGTAGAGGGCATTGGTGATAAACGAGCTAAAGCTATTTTGCGAAGATTACGTGAAATAAAGAAAAGGCGCCAATAAGGCGCCTTTTCTATTACTCTAACAGCACATTACTTAAATCAGATGAACCACTATACCACTTTTCAATTTTGGTTCGAACCATGTGGACTTAGGAGGCATGATTTTACCTTCATCAGAAACTCTCAAAAGGTCATCTATAGAAGTAGGATACATAGCGAACGCTACTTTGAACGCTCCACTATCAACAAGTCTTATCAACTCTTCAATCCCGAGAATTCCACCGACAAAGTCTATTCTCTTGTCAGTTCTTGGGTTCTCGATTCCAAGTATTGGAGCAAGGAGGTTATTTTGCAGTATAGACACATCGAGTGAAGCAATAACATCGTTTTCGTCGTACGTTCCAATCTTCGGTTCCAATCTATACCACTTGCCTGACAAATACATACCTATTGTGTGTTTCTTTTCCGGTTTGTAAACTCCTTCTACTGGTGTAACTTCAAACTTTTCCGAGACCTTTTTCAAGAACTCATCTTCACTCATGCCGTTCAAATCCTTAACTACCCTGTTGTAATCGAGTATCCTCAACTGATTGTGTGGAAAGAGCGCCGCCAAGAAGAAGTTAAATTCTTCTTCTCCAGTGTAGTTTGGATTTTCGTTTCTAAAATCAATCGCAGCCCTTACCGCTGCTGCAGCTCTGTGATGACCGTCGGCAATGTAGAACGCATCAACACTCTTAAAAGCATCAACTATCTTTTTGATTTCCTCTTCATCTTTCAAGACCCAAACTATATGTCTTACTCCAGTTTCATCAGTAAAATCGTATTCCGGGGTTCCTGTTGCATGCCTGAAAATCAAATTATCGATTTCTGGCTTAGATTTGTACATCAAAAATACTGGTCCTGTGTGCGCTTTGACCACTCTAACGTGTAGTGCCCTCTCATCTTCCTTGTCTTTTCTTGTGAGCTCGTGCTTCTTTATCTTGTTATCGATGTATTCATCCACCGAAAATGTGGCGAAGAAACCTGTCTGAATATGGTCTCTCCAATGCTGTTGATATATGTAAATGCAAGGCTTATCTTCAACAAACATATAACCATTTTCAATAAGCCATTCCAGATGCTTTCTTCCAGCTTCTAGGACCTTTGGGTCGTGTGTATCCACAGGATGGTCGAAGTTTATTTCGGGTCTGGAAACCTTGTAAAATGTGTATGGGTTGTTTTTTGCAACTTCTCTTGCCTGCTCTTCCGTTACGACATCGTATGGTTTGGCAGCAATTTTTGAAATCATTTCTTTCGTTGGTCTCAAAGCTTTGAACGGTCTGACAACCATCGTCGCACCTCCTATTTTACTTAATCTCAAGAGAGCTTTATTTTTCCTTCATATAATGGGAATTGTTTACACAATTCGATTACTTGTGAGGAAACCTCTTTGACAATACTTTCATCGATGTTGCCTTCCTCATCTTTGATGTTCCTCAAAACTTTAACAATTAGGTCTGCAATAATTTCCATTTCTTTCTCTTTCATACCACGTGTAGTCAGAGCAGGGGTTCCAAGCCTTATACCGCTGGCAACAAATGGCGACCTTGTTTCGTTTGGTATTGTGTTCTTGTTAACCGTGATATGACAGTAACCGAGCGCTGTTTCAGCAGCTTTACCTGTTACGTTGAGAGGATTCAAATCAACGAGCATCAAGTGAGTATCTGTTCCTCCAGATACTATCCTAAGTCCTCTTTCTTCCAATGCTTTTGCCAGCGCTTTGGCATTCGCCACAACTTGTTTTTGGTATTCTTTGAACTCTTCAGTAAGAGCTTCTTTAAAGCAAACTGCTTTAGCAGCTATCACATGCATTAGCGGACCACCTTGAATACCAGGGAATATGGCTTTGTTAATTGCTTTGTAAATCTCCTCGTCGTTTGTCAAAATCAAACCGCCACGTGGACCGCGCAATGTCTTGTGCGTCGTACTCGTGACAACGTGTGCATATTCAAGTGGGTTTGGATAAAGTCCGGCGGCAACAAGACCTGCAAAGTGTGCCATATCGACAACAAGGTAAGCTCCAACTTCGTCCGCAATTTCTCTGAATTTTTTGAAATCTATAATCCTTGAATAAGCACTACCACCTGCAACGATTATCTTTGGTCTGTGTTCCAACGCAAGCCTTCTAACTTCGTCGTAATCGATTACTTCCGTCTGTGGATTAACACCGTATTGGACCACCTTGTAGATTTGTCCTGAAAAATTTACACTCGCACCATGTGTGAGGTGTCCACCATGACTCAGAGACATACCCATAAGAACAGAACCGGGCTCTGCAAGTGCAAAGTATGCTCCCATATTTGCTTGAGAACCTGAGTGTGGTTGAACGTTGGCGTACTTTGCATTAAAAAGTTTTTTTGCACGTTCTCTTGCAAGCGTTTCGGCAACGTCTACCCACTCACAACCTCCGTAGTATCTTTTCTTTGGATATCCTTCTGCGTACTTGTTAGTTAAAACGCTACCCATCGCTTCCATCACAGCCAAAGAAACAAAGTTTTCGGAGGCTATAAGTTCAAGTCCGTACTCTTGCCTTTCCCATTCTTTTAAAAGCACCTCATAAATCTCAGGGTCAGTAGCTTTAACATGTTCCCACATACACACACCTCCTATATCACCATGCATTAATTCATTATCCATTATACATTCTCAATAAAAAAACGTGGAGTCCAAAAAACTCCACGCATCTTTGAAAAATCACTTTATTCACGTATTTTTACCATTAAGATATCAAAAACATAGCTATCGAATCTTATTCTCCGTATATGGTTTGTATACAACTACTGGGTTGTTTCAATTATTTTTGCGCGTAGGTTGTTAAATAATCTTCCAGAAAAGCCTTTATTGTTCCTGTCATAACAACTATTATCTCTTTGGTTACTTTGTAAAGTCTGTCAAGTTTACCTTCCGCTTCTAATTTTTGGTAATCATCGATTGTTGGTACCCGTTCTATCAAAATATCTCCCATCGCAGCTTTTATATGTTTGTGAACCTCAGGAAATCTTGAATAACCGTACATCATAACCTCGTTTATAAGTGCCTCGTAGTTGGAAGGTATCCTTCTTTTCGGAGTGTTTATTATCAGCTTGCGAACTTCTTCACTGTGTTTTGAATAATGAATCAAGTAAACTAAATAATTATCGTAAGCGTAATGAGCGTTGTTCAAAAGGTTCTTTGTTTTCTTATCCATCAGACTTCTCACAACTTCCCAGAAAGTGCCAGGAGTTTCATGGTATGGCTGAAAAAGGTCTTCCATGTAGTGAAGAGCATAAGAAAGGAACCTGTAACCCCAATATTCATCTCCTTTGGCAAATGCCTCTTTGGAGATATCGACAAAATACAAAAACGACTTATCACCCTCAAATGCTTCGATAAGTCCCAGTTTATATCTCATATGTCTAACACCTTGACTGTTACCTATAAGTGACTGAAGAGGTGACAGATTCAACTCTTCATCCATGCCAAAATCTGGGAACTGAGCGTAAATAGTTAATATTTGCCATGCAGGAAGCTTTCCATCAACGGGAGACGGGTCTGGTGGAAACTTTCCATCGTTGAGTGGATCAAAGAATTTTCTTTGACCAGCAAAGTCATCGGTGTAGTAATACTTCGTGTTGTAAACTCGGGTTTCTTTATACGTATAAGGTCTTATTTCGACTAACTTGTCGAGATTTAGGTTCAGTGATTTTACAACCAGGTAAGTATAAGACTCATGCCCACTCCAAGGAAACAACAGACTCGAAAGAGTTAAAAAGATTGATAATAACAAAAAATGAATTCTTTTCAACATACTCTCATCCTCTCTTTCTTATGCTTTACTTACCAAAGAAATACAGCAAAGCTTCAGGCAATCTTCTTGCCCATGCACTTTCCGAATGTGGTGCTCCCCTATCTTCTAAATACATGACATCAAGGTTTTGCTTACCGAGCAAGATTTTATATAGTTCACGAGCGTCATTTAAATATACCTCTGGTTTAGAACCTTCTGCTGTCCCCATGTCAATATATATCATAGTAAAATCTTTCACTTCGGCGGTCTTTATGTATTCAATCAACCGTCTGTCTGCAAACCATACAGATGGACTCATTGCCCCAACTTTTGAGAAAACATCGTTGTATTCAAAGCCTATGTAAAGTGAAATCAACCCTCCCATAGAAGAGCCCATTATCGCAGTATTTCCTCTATCTGGCAAAGTTCTGAAGTGCTCATCGATGTAAGGCTTAAGCGTATTCACGATAAACTTAGCATAGGACTCCCCCTTTCCTCCACCATAGTTACTATCAACCCACGGAGAATACTCATTCATTCTTTCCACACCTGTGTTGTATATGCCAACAATTATGATGGGGCGTATCAGACCTTTCTTTATTAAATCTTCGGCAGTCTCATCAGCTCCCCACTCAACTCCAGAGAACGATGTTGATGCATCAAAAATATTTTGTCCGTCATGCATATACAAAACTGGATATCTTTCATTTGAAGTTTCGTAGTCTGGAGGAAGGTAAATGATTATGTCCCTTTTATTTCCTAATTCAGGGGAGTAAAAATCTTTTATGAGCTTTATGTTTCCTGTGTAAGTTTTTCTTAAACCTGCCTGCTGCTTTTCCACAAAATCCCTCCAATGATTCACAGTTATATTAACAACCATATCTTTATCCACGTTCAGCACTCTGTTTGGTATCTCCTGACCCCGTTGACCTTTCTCTACTGTCTCCCAGGAGCCCCGCGTGAATTTGTATTCTATAAGGCCACTCAACTCGAGTGTTATTGTGTAAGCATCACCCGATTTAACCAACCTATACTTTGGGTCCCCAGGGTTCCAGTTGTTAAATGTTCCTGCTATATAAATCTCGTCGTCGAAAGGTGTGTAAGTCGGAACCTCAACAACAAATGTAACTTTGAAACCAAATATTGTTGTGAAACTACCTAAGAGCATAAATAGAACGAAATATAAGCTTCTTTTTATGAAATCTCTTAGCAAATTTGAATTCATAATCCCCCCTCCCACAGTGCTAAAGTTAAGCTTTCATTAAACTATCTTGTAAAAATTATACCATACTTTTGACGAAGAACAAAAATAGTACTTGCGTTTTTTCCAAGATTTGTTTATATGTTCTCTACAACTTGTGTTTAATGTTCCGATAATATAAGTAGAAAAAAAATTAACCTGTCACGCCCAAAGAATGGTGGTGACACAATGAGAATAGAAGAATACAACGTAGCACTTTTCTCCGAAAATCTTAGTTTGAACTATGTTAGAAACTCGTCGAAGATTCGCACATACAGGATGCCTTCAACTATCGAAATTACGGTGCACGAGAAGGCATCAATAATTGATGAAAAGACTTTGAACAAAATAAAGATATTGAAGATGATGCTTGAAAAACTTACAGGCAAAAAGCTAAAAATTTACCTACCGGGTCCCCAGTACGAAATTTCCGTAACTAAAAAAGATGCTCAAGACGTTACAGAGATTGAAAGCGAGATGGAAACACTTAACATTCAGTACTCGAATTTCTCAGCGAATGGTCAGGTGAGAACAAAAGATGGCAGGATTATAGATTTCTCAATACAACTATCTCTTTTCCAGCTTAGCTATTCTTACGAAAAGACTTATGGAAAGGTTGTAGACCCTCTAATTCTTGATTTGAAAACTCCAACTAGCAAAAAACAATTAGTAGAACTTGATTTGAATTTCGATGGAGAAGTGGATAAATTCTACATTGGTGGCGGAAGAGGAATATTAGTATACGACAAGAATGGAAATGGAAAGGTAGACGATGCAACAGAATTGTTAGGACCTGTAACAAAAGATGGCTTTTCTGAACTTGCCAAGTTGGATAGCGATGGTGATAATTGGATAGACGAAGATGATTTGGAATTCTTAAAATTGAAAATTTGGACAACCGATGAAAACGGGAGGGAAAAACTTGTCGGTTTGCTTGACTTAAATGTCGGAGCTATATTTCTTGGAAGTGTAACCACGCCATTTGATTACTACGATTCCGTTGTAAGGCGAACTGGCATTTATCTTACGGAAGATGGAAATGTCGGAACAGTCAGGCAGTTCGATTTCAAAGTCTAAAATCTATATTCCCGGCCCTAATGCCTCTATGCTGGTACACATAACCTCACCTTACTAAAACTTTCGTCCACCTGAAAAGGTGGACTTTTTTGTTTTCAGTGATTTTGGTATAATTTTAGTAAAAGCCAGTGTAATGTGAATGCTAAAAGGAGAGATGGGAATGGCCAAAATTTCGGATGTAATTTCACCCGTTGAACTCAGGCATAGACTTCATATGGCTCCAGAACTCGCGTTCAACGAATACAACACTCAACGAATACTTGTTGAAGCGTTGGAAAAGCTTGGAGCAAGATATGAAAAAGTCGCTAAGACAGGGTTAGTGGTTCTTATCGAACGTGAGCCTACGAAACCTTCTGTTCTTTATCGAGCCGATATGGATGCACTTCCTATAAAAGAAGAAACAGGTTGGGAATTCGCTTCGAGAAATGAAGGCTTAATGCACGCATGTGGGCATGATATCCATATGTCCGTATTGTACGGGGTGATTAAAAAAGTATTAGAAGAAAAAATCGAAGGAAATTACGTTTTTGTCTTTCAACCAGCTGAAGAGACTATCGGTGGTGCGAAATACGTCCTCGATGAAATGAGGGAGAAGTACAAAGTAAAATACGCAACGGCATTGCATGTGACAGATGAATACGAACTTGGGGAGTTTGCTTCAACCGATGGAACGTTATTTGCTTGCGCAATGGAGGTCACAGCTAAATTCAAAGGATTATCAGCACATATCGCACAAAAAGAAAAAGGTATTGACGCTATTAAGAAAGCGGTGGGGTTTCTTTCTGAGTTCTATGATAACCCTATTGACAATGCGACAAAAGGTCAAAGGGTGTTGGCAGGTTTTGGAAGAATATTTGGTGGAAGTGTTCGAAATGCCGTTGCAGATTTTACGCAAATAGAAGGCTCTATCCGTGGAGAAACACTCGAAATCGTCTTGGAAAGTTTCGAAAAATTGAAAAAGATGACAGAGAAATATGGAGGCAATCTGGAAAAAGGTAGCCTCTACCCACCTGTCATCAACAATGCGAATCTATTTGAAGTTTTCAAGGATTTCCTTAATAAAAACTCATATAAATTCATAGATTGTGGGATGAAATACACGGGTGAAGATTTTGGATTCTTCACCATGAAATATCCATCTATAATGTTTTGGGCTGGTGTTAGAACTAAGAACAAAATCGTTGGATTACACAACCCACAGTTCCTTCCAGACGATGAGGTTGTTCCATACCTCGTTGATTTTATGGTAAAATGGTTGGTTGAATTGTACAATCACATCTAAGTTCAACTAAATAAGAAACAGAAAAGAGAAATAGAAAGGAAGGTGTCATATGTGATTGTATTCATGACAGATTGGGGTAATTCACATTACGTTGGAATCTGTAAAGGTGTAATTCGTCAGATAACAGACGCGGAAATTATAGACCTCACACACAATATCACACCGTACAACGTGCGGGAAGCAATGTACATATTAGACAGAAGTGTTGACTACTTCCCTGAAAAATCCGTTTTCCTGGTTGTAGTAGATTACGGTGTTGGAACTGCTAGAAAAGCTATAGCTGTCGAGACAGAAAAATATTATTTCGTCGCACCTGACAATGGTGTTCTTACTTTAGTCTTGGAAAGACACCAGCCAAGAAAAATTGTAGACCTTGTGAACAAAAAGTATCACTTTGGAACGTCCAAGACCTTCCACGGACGAGACATTTTCTCTCCGGCTGCCGCATATATCACAAAAGGTATTTTCGATGATTTGGGAACGAGATTGCCAAGTTACGCCACCGTGCCTTACCGAAAGGCTCATCTGAGTGCCACGGGTATCTCCGGTGAAGTAGCTTATTTCGATAGATTTGGTAACATAGAAACAAATATACCTTTCGCTTGGGTTGCTGACAAAGAACAGGTAAAAATAAAAGTTGGAAATAAAACCGTTCTCGTCCCCGTTGTTGAAACTTATGCAGATGTAGAAGAAGGGGAACTGTTAGTACATGAAGATAGCACAGGATACTTAGAAATTGCTGTAAACAAAGGAGTTGCGAGAGAACGGTTTAAATGTTTCGAAGGTTGTGAACTGGAAATTCTCTTCTGAGAGACAAATAGAAGAGGTGGTCTATGAAGCGATACACAAAGGTTATTAAAATTATTTGGATTATTCTTCTGATAACAATTTCACAGACCCTAATTGCAGGCGAACTTTTCGAATTCGCCTATGTGTTTTTAACCTCTCGCAAAGTGCCAGAAAACCATGCAAAACTCATGGCTAAAGCCTTGGAAGAGGAATCGAAGATAGTTCCGAAGAGTGTGGATCCTTTATACATCCTTGCCTTTGGCCTTACGGAAACAAATTTTATGAACATTTTCGGCGACCAAGGTAAAGCCGTTGGTTATTTTCAGCTCCACGAAAACGCAGTGTTTTACGTAGCTAATTTCTACGAAGATATTAGACAATTCAAACAACAACACAGAAATCATGCAGAACTCATTAATTATCCAGATTGGCAAGTAAGAATTGCGTATCGATACATCTACTTAACCCTTCGCTATGTATTTGATTGGGACCTTGCGAGAGCGATATCTGCCTACAACGGGCGCTCGGATAAGTATAACATTTATACCGTCAAGTTCTTCAGCTACTATGCGAATATAATTAATGAATACGTCTCATTTTTACATTCAAAAAGTTTAAGCGCAAGGAAATAATTTTCTAATTACTAACAACACTGAGCAGGTGATTTATATTGAGACTGACCATAGGAAAATACATTCCAAAGGATTCCCTGATTCACAACTTAGACCCCAGAGCAAAGATGATTTCAGTCCTCTTTCAGGTTACTAGTGTTATGCTCGTTAAAAACCTCTTAGGTTATATTATCCCTGTGGCTTTTTTTATTTTATTCATGGCACTATCAAGGATCAAGCCGGTTGTTTACTTGAGAAGTTTGAAAAGCATGTGGTTTTTGATAGTCTTTGCTGTTGTTGTTCAGTATTTCATAGGTGGTATATCTTCCAGCCTTTACATAGGTTTGCGATTATCACTCATCTTTCTTTTTGCCACGATGTTCACTTACACAACTCCTCCACTACTGACGGCACGAGGTATCGTAGATATTCTTAAATACTTTGGTATAAAAGACGAACAGCGAGAAGATTTCGGCATGATGCTTGCGATATCAATCCGTTTCATTCCCATACTACTTGATGAAGCTGACAGAATTATCAAAGCTCAGATATCTCGAGGTGCCAAGTATTCTGAAAAAGGTCTCAGAAACAAACTATCTGCAGTTACGAGCATAATAATTCCTTTGTTAGTTTCTTCATTAAGAAAAGCTGAAGAGCTATCCCTAGCTCTTCAGGCTCGAAAGTACGGTATAACGAAAAGAACGCATTACTACACACTCAACTGGTCGAGAAGGGACACAGTATACCTTACTGCAAACGTAGGATTGATACTCGGAGTTTTAATAATGCGAATATTTTAGTGTTCAATAACTTCACAAAATCTCTTGTAGATCTCGTCGATTTGCTCTCTGGTTATATTTAGTGGTAGCAGGAACCGGACAACGCCGTTTCCCAAGATATTAACCAAGAGTCCTTGGTTTATAAATCTTTCTATCCACTTTGAATCAACAGCTAACTTCGGCTTTAGTCCTCTCATCAATCCCATACCGAGTACATCACCAAGTTTTGAAAAACGTTCTTCAAAATACTTACCCATTTCTACAACATGGTTTAACAAATGTTCATCAATCATCTCCAAAATCGCTCTTCCTGCAGCAAGTGCTACTGGATTGGGAGCAAAAGTAGAACCGTGTTCACCTGTTTTAAAAACATCAGCATATTCCTCAAGCATGATACATGCTCCAAGTGGTAGTCCGCCACCTATACCCTTTGCCACAGTGACAATGTCTGGTTGAATTGAAAAATGCTGATACGCATAAAACTTTCCTGTTCTACCAAGTCCACTTTGGACTTCATCAGCTACGATAAGATAACCATGTTCTTTTTTGTACTCTGATATCAACTCAACAATCTCTTGTGGAATAACGTCTAAACCACCACTACCATGTACTACTTCCAAAAAGACCGCCGCTATGTGTTCTTCGTCTTCCAAAAATCTCTTTACAGTTTCATAATCATATGGAAGAAAAACGACGTTTTCATCATTAATGAACTGACTTCTTATGTTTTCAAATCCAGTTACGCTCAATGCACTTAAAGTCCTTCCATGAAAGTTTCTAACGAACGAAAGTATCTTACCCGTCTTCTTGACCTTCCTGACCACTTTTAGGGCACATTCTGTACTTTCTGCACCTGAGTTTGTGAAAAAAACTCTTCCGTATTTCCCCGTCTCCTGGACGAGTCTTTGCGCAACAAACAAGGCATCGTCATCAAGGAAAAAGTTCGAAAGATGAACGTACTTTTCCATCTTTCTTTTCATGGCATCTATTATCTTCTCATGGTTGTGTCCAAAAAGAAGCACGCCAATACCCATGAACGTATCTAAATAAGGTTTTCCATCTTTATCCCATACATAAATTCCTTTAGCATGTGATATCTTGATGGGATACCTGTTATACGTGCCAGCTACATATGTCTCTCCCATCGCACTGTGCATTTAAATTCCTCCCCCATTTTTTTCAGGTTTACAAATCAAAAGCCTTGCAAATACTTTTCACCAGTTCCTCTGCCACGTTTTCTGGAACCAAAACGGAGATTTTGATTTCTGATGTGGTTATTAGCTCCGGTTCAACACCATGTTCGGAAAGCACTTCTAAAAGTTTTGAAGCAACACCGTAATGAGACCTCATGCCTGTTCCAACAACAGTGATTTTTGAAAATTTCCCATAGAAATGGTATTTAGCACCGTAATCAGAAAGTGTTTCGTTGAGCAATTCTTCTATTTTGTCAAGCCTTTCAGGAACAACTGTGAACGACACGTGTGTTGATGTACCGTTCTTTACGAGAGATATCATATCGACGTTTATCCCTTTCTCTGCAACTCTCTTGAAGATATCTGTTACCACTTTTGCATCATTTGGCAAGTTCATTATAGAAACCTTTACCTGATTTTTGTCCAAACTAACCCCTGTAACAAGTGGTTCTTCAAGCCATTCAGGTATTCTGTCAACCACCCAAGTTCCCTCCTCATCGCTAAATGATGAACCACAGTAGACCCGCACGTTGTATTTTTTGGCTATCTCAACTGAACGTGAATGTAGTACCTTTGCACCAGTTGCTGCCATTTCGAGCATATCATCGTACGTAACGTACTTGAGTTTCTTTGTCTCAGGATAAAGTTTTGGGTCGCACGTATAAACACCTGCAACATCACTGTAAATCTCACAATCGCACTTCAATTTGGCAGCCAAAGCCACTGCTGAAGTGTCCGAACCACCTCTACCAAGTGTTGTAAGATGCTCGTCTTCGGTAATTCCTTGGAAACCAGTTACGACAAGCACATCGTAACTGTCGAGATATTCTCTCAGTTTCCTGACACTGATATCCATTATTCTCGCGTTGTTATAAGACTTTGTGGTTAGAATTTTGACCTGAAAAGCGTTCAAAGAAATTGCATTAATGCCCATATCTTTCAAAGCCATTGCAACAAGAGCACACGAAACCTGTTCGCCTGTGGTAAGAAGCATATCAAGCTCTCTTTCGTCGGGTTTGCTTGATACATTCTTGGCAAGTGAAATCAAATTGTCAGTTGTCTTACCCATTGCAGAGACAACGGTCACCACTTTGTAACCTTCTTGGACTTTCTTTGCTATTCTACGTGCAACGTTTCTGATTCTGTCAGGGTCAGCCACAGATGAGCCTCCATACTTTTGAACAATTACTCTACTCTGAAGAACGTTTCTTGTCAATCCCTCTCACCTACCTGCTCTTTGAATAGCTTATCTGTTAATTTCTCTGAGACTTTCCAAAATTTGTGTCTTATTAGCTGTCTTTTCATCGACCTTTTTGATTGCCTTAGCTGGAATGCCTGCAACAACAGTGTAAGGTTCCACATCATCAACGACAACCGCACCGGCGGCAACAACAGCATGATGACCTACTCTTACACCTTCTAAAATCACAGCGTTTGCACCAACAAGAACATAGTCCTCAATGATAACAGGTGTTGCACTTGGTGGTTCAACAACGCCCGCCACAACCGCACCAGCACCTATATGACAATACTTTCCAATTCGAGCTCGTGCACCAATTACAGCGTTCATATCAACCATTGTCCCTTCACCAATTACAGCGCCGATATTGATTACAGCTCCCATCATTACAACCGCTTTTTCACCAATTTCAACGAGCTCGCGGATAATTGCACCTGGTTCTATCCTCGCGTTGAATTGGGATATATCTGCCAGCGGAATCGCCGAATTCCTAGCAACGTACTCCACTTTGTATTTTTCAATTCCTTCATTCCTAAGCACCTGTGAGATGACTTCAAAATCTCCAAAAAGCACTCCAAAATCTTTTCCAACAACGAAATCAAATTCAACTTCTTCAGATTTGTACTTGCCAAAATCAATGCCATCTAGAACCCCAGAAATGTACACCCTTACTAAGTCCTTTTTCTTGCTTTTCGCAATAATCTCGATAATTTCTTCACTTGTTAATTCTCTTACACTCTTTTTAATACCCATCCTAACCCCTCCACACACCAATTATCTGGCTTGCGCAGATTCCAAAACGTCATCATAGCTAAAAAATCCCTTTTCCTTTTCCAGAACAAACAGCGCTGCGTTCCTTACCCCTATTGCAAACGCCCTTCGTGATAAGGCTCTATGTGTGATTTCAACAGTTTCACCTGAGTTAGAAAAAATCAACGTATGTTCACCAAAAACACCTCCAACCCTTATGGAACTTATAGGTATATCTCGTCCCAATGCTTGTTTAAGCATCTTGGCAGTACCAGAAGGAGCGTCCTTTTTCATATTATGGTGAATTTCAACCATAGCTGCATCCCAATCTTCGAAGTAAGACGCGTATTCCTTTATAATTCTTCTTAAAATTGCGATTCCTGTTGAAAAGTTATAACTCTGAACCACGGGGACATGTTCAGCCAATTCTTTTAGCTTTGCAAAATGTTCCTCGGACAGAGCAGTTGTCCCTATCACAAGTCCGCAGTTGAATTTCCTGCACAGTTCAATTGTTTCAAAAACAGCATCAGGGGATGAAAAATCAATTATCACTTGCGGTCGCTCGATTTCCTCAAAAACCCCCATATCTTTTCTCAAAACGCACAAATCACCTAACGAAGAGAAATAACTTTGAATCTCCGCACCCATTTTCCCGTTTGCACCCACTAAACCGTATCTTATCTTCACTGTGTTTAGTCTATTCATTCTATCGCCCCCAGGTCCTTAAGAATCACCCTTAGTCTTTCCACAGTTGATTCTTTTGGTGGAACAAGCGGTAGTCTGAATTCGTTTTCCATTAATCCCAACAAGTGCATAGCTGCTTTAACAGGAAGTGGGTTGGTTTCTATAAAGAGGGCTTTGAACAATGGGATAAGCTGCGTGTGAATTTTGAGGGCTTTTGAGATGTCACCTGAAAAGATTGCATTGACCATCTCTACAATCCGAGTGGGAACAACGTTCGAAGCTACAGATATTACTCCCTTGGCACCTGCGCATATCATATGAAATGCTCTATCATCGTTTCCTGAGTAGATGTAAAAATCGAGGTCCTTTGTCAGTCTGTAAATTTCATCAGACTGAGCAACATCAGGATTAGCCTCCTTTATCGCTTTTATATTTCGACACTCCACTGCTAAGCGTGCCACGGTCTCAGGCGATATATTCACTCCGGTTCGAGAAGGAACGTTGTAAATGATAATTGGGACATCAAGTCTTTCTGATAGATACTTGTAGTGTGCGTAAAGACCTTCCTGTGTAGGTTTGTTGTAGTAAGGAGTAACTATTAATACACCATCAGCACCAAACTTTTGCGCACTCAAAGAGAGTTCTAAAGTCTTTTTCGTATCGTTGGTCCCGGTTCCAACAATAACTTGAGCTTTACCTTCACAAATCTCTTTAGTTAATGCTGTCAAACGCTCTCTTTCTTCAACCGTCAAAGTAGCACCTTCACCTGTTGTTCCGGCAACGATAATAGCGCTTACACCACTTTCAATCTGCCATCTCACAATCCTTTTGTAACTTTCGTAATCAACCTCACCGTTCATGAACGGTGTTACTATCGCAGTTCCAACTCCATGAAACATACGCATCTGACCTGATGAATTACTCATGTTCGACTCCCCCTTCCAAATATATTCCATCAGTCTCAAAAAGCACATTGAGAATTCCGCCTTTTGTTTGGGCCGTTAACCTATCTGGTATCCTGTTATCTTGAAGAATATAATACTTAACAAAATATGCCGTAGCCGTCGTTCCTGAGCCACAGGATAACGTTTCTCTTTCAACACCACGTTCAAACGTCCTAATCTCAAACGTACTTGAATCTAAGACATTAAACAAATTAACATTGGCATCGAACTTATGTCTAAGCAACCTTGCGATTTCCATATCAAACCCCCAGATTGCTTTTCCAACGTTCATAACAAGGTGGGGTACGCCTACTGTAATCAGTATTCCTTCAAAACCTGAAAGTTCTTCTTGAGGCACGAAATAATTAACAACAGGGTCTGGCATTTGGACAAAAATTTTCTCTCCAATGTATCCATTAAGCACACCTGCGTTTGTTTCCAAGCTAACTTTTCCAAAAACGTTGAAATAATCTGAGAGAAATTTCAAAAACGTTCTTGCTCCATTTCCACAAAAGGTTGCTCGTTTACCATCTCTGTTAAAATAATCCATAAAGAACCGATTACTATGTCGTTCAACAAAGATAACTCCATCCCTCTCTTCGACAACCTCAAGCACAATCTTTTCCTTTTCTACATCGTTTAGAGTTGTCTTTGTCGCATCGACAACGACGAAAGTATTACCTGTTGCTGAGTATTTGCAAATTAAATCAACCCCGAGCTTTCTTAACTCATCTTCCCTCAACTTCCTCCGCCTCGCTTTCGACAATCAAGTCAGAATTCAATTGACTGTGTAGCTTCAAAATCCTAACGGCATTCGTTGCAGCTCCAACTCTCAGATTGTCAGCTACAACCCACAATCCAAATGTGTGCGCATCAAACAGCCTTATTCTACTAACGTGGACATAGTCATCACCAGCTACTTCTATTGGTGTAATGATATAGTCATGAACTACTACATCCTCACCTGAAGCAATAGTTTCTACTAAGTCTTCTTTTGACATTATTGGGAAGAGAGTTCGAGCTACAATACTTTCCGAATGTCCCACCCTAACAGGAACCCTTACAGTTGTTGGGAATACGGCTATAGACCTTGAATTCAATATTTTCCTTGTTTCGTTTATCATCTTCCACTCCTCTTGAGATATATCATCTTTTAAATCACCTATGAGTGGAATGACGTTGTGGGCTATCTGTTTTGGGAAAACCGTATATGTTGTATCACCGGCAAGTTGCCTTTCGTATTCAACAATAGCCTTGTGACCTGCCCCGGAAACTGCCTGGTATGTTGAAACAAATATCTCGTGTAAATGGTATCTGTCATGCACCCTGTAAAGCGCTAAAACCATTTGAATAGTTGAACAATTCGGATTTGCAACAATTCCACGGTATCCCTTTAACAGTTTTCCGTTTATTTCCGGAACGACAAGCGGAATTTCTGGGACCATCCTGAATGCAGATGAGTTATCAATTACCGTTGTTCCCGCTTCTGCTGCAATTGGTGCATATCTTCTTGAAACATCTGCACCAACTGAGAAAAGTAAATAGTCAAAACCTTCCCTCATAGCTTCTTCCGTGAGAACCTCGACCTTCACTTGCACACCTTTGAACGTTAGAGTTTGACCGGCTGACCTTTCCGATGCAAAGAGCCTGAGTTCAGAAACTGGAACCCCGCTTTTTTCAAGAACCTCGACCATCGTTCTTCCAACTGCTCCTGTTGCACCTACAACACCGACCTTGAACCCCATAGAAAATACCTCCTTTTTTATGATGGATTGAAGTATTCATAAGCCTAATAAAAAAGCGGGCTACAGTTTTTCACTGTAGCCCGCTTATGGTAGTCTTTTGTTACTTGCTTGCGTGGGTTTTTATCCCAAGCCAAACGCAAGCTGACCACCATAAAGCGGGCAGCTGCGTTTAGCTTTAGATTTCATATTGATTTCAATATTCATGATGTTTTCAGCTGATAAATTCAAATAATCAAACACGCTATGACGTCCTCCCGACTAAATTTCATTAAATCTCTGTTTTACTCGTTTTTTCTTGCTATTTCTTAGGCAGCTTATTTGTCCATATTATATCACAAGACTACCATATCTTGTCAATACATGATTTTAACTAAAAAAGCCCTCCGTTAAAGGAGGGCAAAAACTATGAGCAAAGAGCATGGGAAGGGATTTACTATACAATCTCTTTGAAACCTTCTCCGTAAACAAACCTCGCCTCGTTCACAAGAAAGAAAGCTTTTGGATCGACATTTCTGATTGCGTTGACCAATTCATGAAGTTCTCGTCTTTTCAAGACAACCAACAACACATTACGTGGCAGATTAGTATACCCTCCTTTGGCTTCGAAGACAGTGCAACCTCTACCTAATTCCGATAAGACAAAATCCCTGATTTCGTCAATTCTCTCGGAAACGACCCATACGTTTACAGAAAGTTCCAAACCTTTCATTACAAAGTCAATAGTTGTTCCGTTGACTATTATGGCAAGTATCGAATACAAACCCGTATCAATGTTGTAAACAAGCCCTGCGGCAAGACCTATGGCAAAGTCGATAAATAAAATTGACATACCGAATGGTGCCCCAAAAAATTTATTCAATATTTTTGCGATAATATCAGTCCCGCCTGTTGAGGCATTTTGGGAAAAAGCGATAGCCATACCAATGGCAGTTAGTATATCCCCAAAGAATACAGCAAGAATCACATCTTTGCCTTGATACTTGTAAATAGGCACTATTCTATCGAAGAAATCTATCAAAAAATTCAACAAAAAAGTGCAGTATATTGTTTTAAAACTGAAGTCAAATCCTATTATCAGGAATGCTGTCAGAAAAAGGGCAACATTGATAATATACATCCATATCCCCACCGAAAGCGGGATTAATCTGTTCAAGACAATTGCAAGACCTGATGCTCCACCAGCTGCAATGTTGTTAGGAATTAGAAAAATAACCAATCCAAGGGCTGTGAGTAGCACTCCAAATGAAGAGAGGAAATATTCTTTTATCAATTTCTCCAAGCGTCTCTTACTTCCCACGGAAATTTCACCACCTTAACTCCTAATTCCTTTAGTCTTCGTTCCTTAAAAGAAACTTTTCCCCTTTCTCCTTCAATAATTGCTCCCGCATGCCCCATACGTTTCCCTTCTGGAGCATGTCTACCTGCAAAGAAAGCAACGATGTTTTCTGGAGAGAACCCTATTTTTATTGCGTGCTCAACACCTCTTACCTCATCTTCACCACCAATTTCACCAATCAAGAGAACTTTTTCATAACCTATATTTTTTACTATTTCAAAAGCCTCTGAAACAGTTGTCCCAACAATTGGGTCTCCACCCAACCCAAGTGCTGCGCCAACGCCTGGACCCTCGCTGAGATGTTTTGCTGTTTCATACATCAACGTACCGCTTCTTGAAATGATAGCTACATCACCTGCTTTAAAATACTTTTCTGGCATAATACCGACCTTAACTCGCTCGTGTGGGTTAATAACACCTGGGCAATTAGGACCAACTATTCTAGCTCCTTTTTCTTTTGCCAATTTCAACATCTTTATCGTATCGTGAACAGGAACATGTTCAGTTATTATTACATGGTTTACCACACCATTGTCAACAGCATCTTTAAACGCTTCCAAAACATTCTGTGGCGGAACGAAAAAAATAGCAGTGTCTGGCTTTTCAAAACTCTCACTGAGGCTTTGATAGACTGGCACACCATCCATGCGTTGTATATGTTTGTTCTTACTCACCACACATACTACATTCGTCCCGTATTCAATCATCCTTTTGAGGTGATAACTTCCATATCTTCCTGTTCCGCCGTAAACACAAACTGTATTTGTTTTAAAAAACATCGTTAACACCCCTCTTTTGAACCTTCTCATCTTCTTGAAGTCTTTCAATTAAATCTTTCATATCGTCAACAGCATAAATTCCGTGCTTTTTTAATAATTCTTTTGCCAGAAATTCGTTGTTTCCAGACAACCTAATATAAATTTCGAAATCTGGGTCTTCTTCTTTAAAATTCACAACGCCTTTGGCTATTTCCAAACAATCGGTGATGCCCCCAAAGATATTCAAAACTGCTTTACTACACAAAGACATGACTTTTTTCAACGCCTCGTAAACACTTTCCATTGTTGCACCACCGCCCAAATCACAAAAATTAGCTGGTTTGTAACCATGCTCAACAAGTATATCTATCGTTGCCATAACAATCCCTGCACCACAGCCAATCACGCCAATTTCTCCATTTTCAAACGGCACGAAAGAATTTGTTTCTTCAGTATCCTCATATGCCCACAATTGTCTATACAGCGCACTGTCATCCACATGAAACACGGCATCTAACGCGTAAAAATCTCCGTCTTTAAAAACAAAAGGATTAATCTCGAGCAACGTTAAATCGTATCTTACGAATATATCGTACAACTGCTTCGCAAATTCCTGAAGGTCTTTGGGAAGTTCTCGTATGTTGCTTGTACGCAGCACTTTGTCTGGATATTTCGATGCAAATTCTTCTATGTCCACACCACCAACCTCAGAATACACAAACACAACGTCTCTGACATTTCTGTCGATTGAAAGTGAAATGTATCTCTCAGTGTCATGCGGAATGTATTCTTCAACTAATACTCCGTAGGGTTCCTCTCCTTTTATCTTCATCCCCAAAATCTTCCTAATACCTTCGAGACTTTTTTCCAAATTTTCGGCGACCACAATTCCGCCGGCTTTCATCCTCCCACCAACTAATACTTGAGCTTTAAGGACCTGCGGAAAACCGAGCCTTTCCAAGCACTTCCTTAAAGACTTTTCTTCTGCTAGTTCTTCGGATGTTACCAAATAGCTTCTTGGTACTCTTACTTTTTCCGCCCTCAGGATATCCTTTGCCAAATACTCGTGAATCTTCATACCTTTCTACCCCCTTTCGAGATTTAAAGAAAAATACCCCCAAAAATCGATGGTTTTTGGGGCACCCATTCCCTTAAAGGCAGGTCTCCCGACTCGTGGATCACCCTACTCCCTGCGCCTTCCCAGCATTAAAGCCAGTGGCATTTTGCAGGTTTCGTCCCCACTCACGGTGGCCCGACCGTCCCGGATTTTCACCGGAGTTCCCTTTTAAGCACGTAAGTGCACCTTTAAGGGGAGGGAGTATTAAATTTTTGTGATTTAAAATTCTTATTATCCAACAAAAATGCTAACTTACTCGTTTGCAAAAATCAACCCCAAACTAATGACCTTTTGAGGCTATTAATAGCTGTTAAACGACAACATTTAATTATTTTCACGTTTTGCTTTTGTTCCGTTAACTCTATAAAGCAGAAAGAATTTCCCAGCACGCACAGTATCGAAAAAATAAACGCTATCTTAATCTAAGTTTATCAATAGAAAGCAAAGTAAAATCAATATTTACAAGCATAGCGATTGACCCGCATTTAAAAACCAAATATAATTATTTTTGCTAAAGAGGGGGGAAGCTGCAAGGGACACTATTTTTCAAACATCAGACACTACACTGAGAGGAGGAAGTCACATGAAAAAGTCACTGGCACTCTCGCTACTTGTATTTGCCTCTATTCTCCTACTTGCAGCTTTCGACCCAACAGTATTTGTTGAAGCAACCATAGGTGAACCAGACACGCTTGATCCCCATCTAGCATATGACACAACAAGCGGTGAAGTACTCTACAATATCTATGAAAACCTCATAGCCTACAAAGGTCAAAGCGTTAGCGAGTTTGAGCCGAGACTTGCTACGGAAGTTCCAACTGTCAAGAACGGACTCATTAAAGATGGTGGAAAAACGTATATTTTTCCAATTAGAAAGGGTGTAAAATTCCACAACGGTAATCCACTTACCCCAGAAGATGTGAAGTATTCATTTGAACGCGGTCTTCTTTACGACCCAGATGGTGGTCCAATGTGGATGCTCTGGTATGCTATCTTTGGTTTCCATTCGAGAGACGAAGCTATTGAACAGTTTGTTGGAAAGCCTGTTAGCGAAATATTCGACCAGAATGGGCAGCCAAAACCAGAATATAGAGAAAAACTTGTTAATTTTTACAAGCAAGTCATTGACCCGGCGATCCAAGTTCAAGGAGATAATGTGGTAATTAAGCTCAAGAGACCATATGCTCCTTTCCTCAACATCATCGCACAGAGCTCACACTGGGCAGCAATACTTGACAAGGAAACATGTGTGAAAATTGGACTTTGGGATGGTAAACCAGACACATGGTGGAAATACAAAGATGTTACGAAAGAACAGTCACCACTCTATTCTTATGCAATTGGAACAGGTCCGTACAAACTTGTAGAATGGGACAGAAAACAACAAAAAGTAATTCTCGTTGCAAATGAGAATTATTGGAGAGGACCAGCAAAGATTAAGAAAGTAATAATTTGGGCAATTCCTGAGTGGTCAACAAGAAAAGCAATGCTCGAAAAAGGTGATGCAGATACTATTGACGTCGCAATTGAATTTGTTGACCAACTTAGCTCAAACAAAGATATCCAAATAATAAGAAACCTTCCAACGCTTGCTGTTACGGTTCTGTTGTTCAACTGGTCAGTTAACCCTAACAGCAAATTCATAGGTAGTGGAAAGCTTGATGGAAACGGAATACCACCTAACTTCTTCAGTGATATTAATGCAAGAAAAGCGGTTGCCGCAGCTATCAATTACGATGCACTTATCCAGGAAGTGCTAAAAGGTTCTGGTAAAAGAGTTCCAACAGCTTTACCACAAGGCTTGCTAGGTTACGACCCTTCATTACCACTTTACAAGTTCAGTTTGAACGAAGTAAAAATGTACCTACAAAAGGCTTGGAACGGACAAGCTTGGCAGAAAGGTATTAAATTCAGCATCGCGTTCAACGAAGGTAACACAGCAAGGCAACGAGTTGCAGAAATGATAAAGATGTACATGGAAATGGCAGCACCTGGAAAGGTTAAAATTGAAGTTCAACCACTTCAGTGGCCCAATTTCCTTGATGCAACACAGAACGGAGAAATTCCGGTTTCCATAAACGCATGGCAAGCGGACTTTCCAGACCCAGATAACTTCATATTCACACACTACCACAGTATGGGAGATTACGCAGATAGACAGGGAGAGGCATTCAAAAAATTTGTGAGCACTCCAAGAAAAGAACTGGGTGGAAAGAGCCTTGACCAACTTACTGAAAATGCTGCAGCAGAGACAGACGCACAAGTTAGAGGAAAACTCTATGCGCAGATTCAAAAATTTGTTGTTGACAATTGTCTCAGTGTCCCACTCTATCAACCAACTGCGACGTATGTTTTCAGAACATGGGTTAAAGGTTGGTACTACAACCCAATGAGACCAGGTCACGACTTCTTCACACTTTACAAAAAACAATGATTAGAGTACATAAGAATTCGAAACACAGGTCACCGAAAGGTGACCTGTGTTTTTTTTTTACGTGCCAAACATCAGCATAGCGGTAAGGTGAAGGACTGATTAACGAAAAAATCTAATGATGCGCCTTTAATCTTTTGAATTATCTGTCGGTATCACTGTAGTTTCTCCTTATTGCTCAATTATTTGTTGTTTTACTTTTCATCGAATATCTAAATAAATTGTGTAAAATACATATGTGGACAAAGTCTATCTTTTTATGTTATAATAAGTTAAACCTAATTCACTTACATCTTTACTATGAGAGGTGGTTAGATGAAAAGTTTAGGAGAGTTGTTAGTCCAGCCTGGTCCTTTTTCGGAAATTGTTATTGGAAACACTGCAATTGTGAGGGCAATGATTGAAAGCGGTGTAAGAGTGGTAACGTCATATCCTGGTTCGCCCACACCTGAGATAGCCGAAGCGATAAATTCCATACCAAAAGACAAAAATCCGCTGTATTTTGAGTTTTCAACAAACGAAAAGGTAGCTTTAGAAGTAGCGTTTGGTGCAGCAGTTAACGGATTTACCTCATGTGTGTTTTTCAAAAGTGTCGGTATGAACGTGGTTGCCGATTCTTTTGTCCAGCTAAGCATGATGGAAATCCCTGGTGGGATGGTAATTGTAACAGGCGATGACCCGGGTGCGAACAGTTCACAAAATGAGCAAGATAACCGACATTACGCAAGGCTTTCCTACACCCCTGTCTTTGAACCGAAAGACGCACAAGAGGTCTACGAGATGTTCAAACAAGCTGTCGAATACTCCAAAAAGCTACGTTCCCCTGTAATTCTGCGCTTAACAACCCACACTGCTCACTTCAAACAAAAAGTCAACTTTGGAACGTTTATTCCCTCACCGCTAGGTTCCCCTGTCTTTGATGTTAAAAATAACGGTCCATACATTCCGATAGCTCAAAATGTTCCAATAATGAAAAGAAGAGCGCTTGAAAAATTGCAAATGTGGGCTGAGATTTCGGAAAAATACGCTTTTATAACAAACAACGGGAGTGAGATAGGAATTATAACGGCTGGACTTCCTTACCTTTCATTGCTCGATGTGCTGGGAGAAAATGTGAAAAGAGTAGACATTTTAAGACTTGGCATGGTCTACCCATTACCAAGGAAGGCAATAACAGAATTTCTTAAAAAGCACAAAATAGTGAAAGTTCTGGAAGAGTTAGATGATTTCATCGAAGAAAAGGTGAAAGCGATTGCCTTTGAAGAAAGAATAGATGTAAGAATTGTTGGAAAAATGGACTTGGAGGACTGGATTGGGGAGTACACTCCAGAAAAAGTTTATTCAGTTCTTTCGAAATTTGCACCAGAGTTGCTCAGAAATATCAAGGTTCCAAACAACACAATGCGAGTTCTAAACCGTCCACCACAACTTTGTCCGGGTTGTGGTCACAGACCTGTTTTCTATATTCTCTCAAAAATTTTAAGAGAAAAAGATATATCCGTGGCGGATATCGGGTGTCATACACTCGGATTTTTGGAACCTTACAACGTGGGACAAGTCCTACTATCGATGGGACACTCAACAGGAACGGCATCTGGTCTTAGCATGTTCAACCCTGATAGAAAAGTTGTTGCATTCCTCGGAGATTCCACATTCTTCCACGCTGGAATACCTGGAATTATAAACGCTGTGTTCAATAAGCACAACTTTACACTAGTTATAATGGAAAACGGGACAACAGCCATGACCGGTCATCAAGACCATCCAGGAAAAACAATGAAAATTCGACAGATTCTCGAAGCTATCGGTGTGAAACATATTTGGGAAGTCGATACGTACCAACAAGATAAACTTGAAGAGGTCTTGCGAACAGCTCTTGAAACAAGAGAATTCAACGTTGTTATTGCAAAACATCCATGTATGTTGAAATTCACAAGAGAAAGAAGAAGGAAGGGTGTTATAAAAGTACCTCAGATGAAGGTAACTAACAGATGCACACTTGCCGGTGTGTGTATAACCAAATTCGCATGCCCATCGTTCCAAAGAGCGGATGATGGAAGCATCTTTGTCCACGAAGACCTCTGTATTGGCGATGGTTCATGTATGGTTGTTTGTCCATCTGGAGCGTTGGAGTTTGAGAAAGTGGTATCAGGTGGTGATGCGAAATGAAAAAGTTTGACATATTCCTCATAGGCGTTGGCGGACAGGGAATAGGGCTGTTGAGCGAAGTACTGATTCGTGCCATCGATTACAGTGGTCAAAAATGCATAGGCGTTGATACCCACGGTTTAGCCCAAAGAGGAGGTATTGTTTCTTCGCACATTAGAATCGGAGAAGCGAACTCCCCACTTGTAATACCTGGAGATGTTGATTTGGCACTTGCACTTGAAAGACACGAAGCTGCACGTGCACTTAACTATCTGAAAGATGGATGTACTCTTGTTTATTACAACACATCGTGGCAACCGTTACCTGTAAGATTAGGCAAAGAAGGTGAAATAAAGGAAGAAGAAATTGAAAACGTAGCTAACACGCGAGGCATAAAGGTATACAAAGTCAAATACGATTTGCCAGATGCACGTATGCAAAACATCGCACTACTCGGGGTAGTTGCAAGAAACAACCTTATACCTGGTGTCGAACCTAAACATTATCTGATGGCTATGGAAGATTTAATGAATGAACGAATTTATACTGCGAATAAAGAGATATTTGAAAGGATTTTGGAGGCGATATGAGTATGGAGAAGAAAAGTGAGATTTCAATTGTATTAAGCGGTGCTGCAGGACAAGGTGTTCAAGCTGTAGAACACATTCTAACAAGGGTAGCAAAGGATTCGGGATTCCATGTCTTTGCAACAAAAGAATATATGTCAAGGGTGCGTGGAGGCAATAACTCAACGGAGATACGTATATCATCGCAACCAGTAAAAGCTTACGTGGACCGAATCGATGTATTAGTTCCTCTCAATGATAACGCAATCGAACGGCTGAGACCACGTATTACGGAAGAAACGATTATCCTTGGTGAAAAGAAATACGTTGAAAATGAAAAGAACTCTATAGGCATCCTACTTGAAGAGATTGCAGAAAGTTTTGGTAACAAGATATACGAAAACTCAGTAGCGATAGGTATCCTGGCTGGGATTATAAAGGCCGAGGAAGATGCCTTGGTTAACAATATAAAAGCGTACTTTTCTAAGAAGTCCGAAGAGGTAGTTAAGGCAAACATTAATGCAGCTCTAAAAGGTTACGAAATTGGAAAATCTCTTGGACTGAGGTTCGAAATAATACCCTCCGAACAAGTGAAAAAGCAATACCTTCTAAACGGTTCTGAGGCGGTTGCAAAAGGTGCCATAGCCGGCGGTTGTAATTTCATATCATCTTACCCTATGTCACCAGCAACAACGGTATTTACAGAACTATCAAGATTATCAAAACAATACGGTATACTTGTTGACCAAGCAGAAGATGAAATAGCTGCTGCCAATATGGCAATTGCTGCATGGTACGCAGGAGCTCGTGCAATGGTATCAACCTCCGGTGGTGGTTTTGCACTGATGACAGAAGCCATCAGTTTGTCGGGTATGATTGAAACACCGATAGTCGTGCACCTCGGTCAAAGACCAGGACCAGCTACAGGTTTACCAACAAGAACCGAGCAAGGAGATTTGAACCTTGTTTTATACGCAGGGCATGGTGATTTTCCAAGAATCATTTACGCTCCTGGAAACTTGTGCGAAGCCTATGAGCTCAGTGCAAAAGCGTTCAACATGGCTGATAAATATCAGGTACCAGTTTTTATCCTCACCGACCAGTATTTCCTTGACTCATTCTACAATGTGGATGAAATGCCACAAGTAAAGATAGAACGTTATATTGTCAAAACCGATGAGAATTACAAAAGATACACACTTACAGAAGATGGAATATCACCACGTGGTATTCCTGGCTATGGAAAGGGATTGGTAAGAGTTGATAGTGACGAGCATGATGAGTACGGGCACATAACAGAAAGTGCGGAAGTTAGAAGAAAAATGGTTGAAAAGCGCTTGAAAAAGATGGAAAAAATTATCCAAGATGCAGTTCCTCCTAAACTTTTCGGAAGTGAGAACTACAAATACCTCATTGTCACTTGGGGCTCCACTCAATTGATAGTCAAAGAAGCACTTGAAAAGCTTGGTAACAAAGATGTAGCGATGCTTCACTTCTCGCAGGTGTACCCTGTGCCACCAATTGCAGAAAGTTATCTAAAAAAAGCACAAAAAGTAATATTCCTTGAGCAAAACGCAGCAGGACAATTTGCGAATCTTATAAAATTAACATTTGATGGTGTAGACACCCGAAGAAGAATATTGAAATACGATGGCTTCCCGTTCTCAGTTGAACAGGTTATGGAAGCCATTTCTAAGGAGGTTGAGTAATATGGGCAGTACGAATACCGCATTTGACCCAAAAATCTACGACATTCCCGATGCTGATATCGCCTGGTGTCCAGGATGCGGAAATTTTGGAATAATCAATGAACTAAAAACGGCTCTTGCACAGTTACAACTTGACCCAACCCAAGTAGTGTTGGTCTCTGGTATAGGTCAGGCAGCAAAAATGCCTCAGTATGTTAGAGCTAATATGTTTAACGGACTGCATGGAAGGTCGCTACCTGCAGCGGTTGCTATAAAGATGGTTAACCCGAACCTTGTTGTAATTGCCGAAAGTGGAGATGGGTGTACATACGGTGAAGGTGGTAACCATTTCATACACACGATAAGAAAAAATCCAGATATAACAAACATAGTGCACGACAACCAAATATACGGGTTAACGAAAGGTCAAGCATCACCAACAACCGCACGCGGACAGGTAACAACGCTACAATTTGATGGAGTTATCGTTGACCCATTCAACCCTATCGCTGTTGCTGTTGCACTCGATGCATCTTTTGTTGCCAGAAGCTTTTCTGGGAATTTCCAGCTAACTGTAGA
The DNA here is from genome assembly GCF_000235405.2 of Fervidobacterium pennivorans DSM 9078. Lineage (NCBI taxonomy): Bacteria > Thermotogati > Thermotogota > Thermotogae > Thermotogales > Fervidobacteriaceae > Fervidobacterium > Fervidobacterium pennivorans. Next base: position 316,848 of record NC_017095.1, on the reverse strand, counting down.
ACTTATCAAGATGGCTATAAAACACAAAGGATACGCTTTAATTGATATATTACAACCCTGTGTCACGTTCAACAAAGTTAACACATACCAGTGGTACAGAGAGAACACATATTTGCTACCCGATAGCTACGACCCAACTGACAGACAAGCTGCATTTAAGATAGCAACCGACACCTCAAAACTCGCACTTGGAGTGATATACATGAACCCAAACAAGCCCGTTTACGAAGAACAACTTGCACCATACCAAATTGATAAAACACCCGTTGCTTTGAGGGGGTTGGAGTTATGATTCAATCACGCTATAAACTCATTCCTCAGTTTACTTTAAAAGATGAAGAAGGAAAAGATTTTTCCTGGACAAACCTTTTGGGAAGGTATACAGTGGTTTATTTCTATCCCAAAGCAAATACTCCAGGCTGTACACTCGAGGGTATTGATTTCACAAGACTTCTCGATGAATTTAACGGCAATGTAATAGGCATATCCCCTGACGATTGCAAAGCCATCGCAAGTTTTAAATCTAAAAAGGGACTAAGAGTAAAATTACTTTCAGACCCAGATAAGATAGTAGCAGAGCAATTTGGTGCAGCAAAAGATGGAAAATTGATAAGGTCTACATTCATAGTCGACCCCTGGGGGAGAATCAGAAGAGAATGGATTAAAGTTAGTGTGAATGGACATGCGGAAGAAGTATTGGAAGAATACAAAAGAATCATCGAAAAAGACCAAACTCTTAACGACGATATCCTTGTGAGAAGGGCATTTAGAGGTATAAGACCGGACCCTGTTGAAGATGAAAAGATAGAAACTCTTTTGAAAGCAGCCCAGTTGGCACCTTCATGTATGAACAAACAACCTTGGAGATTTCTTGTGGTGAGAACAAAAGAGAATCTCGAAAAGCTTCACTCTACACTTTCGGAAGGAAATTACTGGATGAAGCAAGCACCGGTTATGCTCATCGTTTATACAGACGATGAATTAGGTTGTCAACTGAGCGACAGGAGAAATTACTCGCTATTTGACACAGGAACTGCCGTTGGATTATTGTTAACCCAAGCAACACAGATGGGACTTGTCGCACATCCAGTTGCTGGGTATGACCCTGTAAAGATAAAAGAGATATTCGGGTTGAACGGGATAATTATTACCGTAATAGCAGTAGGTTATTGGGGAAATCTCGATATACTTAATGAAAAACATGCAACAATTGAACTGGGCAATAGGATAAGAAAACCGCTCGAAGAAGTGGCAAAGTTTATATAAGCATATGTGTGAATAAGAAGACCACCCGACTGGGTGGTCTTTTATTATTTACCCGATAATCCCAAATACCTTATCCGTTAATCTCTTTCTTTTCTCTTTTCTTATCTTCCCAGAATACGGTTATAACATACAAAACTTTTCCTGAAAGTTGCAATATGGCATTGATTTCGCCGTTGGTGATTTTGAGCCTGAAATTCTTTTGCAGGACAGCCATTGAATCTTTTGATTCAAGCAATTTTACAAGGTCTTCCAGAGTGACTCCTCTTTCAACCATGCGTTCGTATACGTGAGGTGTAAGCAGAACATCTCTATCTAATAACGAAACATGGATAATCGTGTCTTTGTTGTTTTCCATACTAATCTGTTCAACCTCTTTTAAGCCTCTTTTATCAACCTTTCTATCTCTACCTTTTCACCTTTCGACTTGATGGCCGCTTCAAAAAATGCAAGGTCCTTGAGTGCTTCTGCAGGGTTTCCAAGGATATTTGGCTTTTCGGTTGTCAAAACCTCGTAGAAGTCTTCAAATTCCTTCTTGAACGTATTCTCCTGGATAAGTGGAATATCTTCGTCTACTTTTCCAGACAATACTATTAAATTCGGCGTTAATCTTATCTTCCCTTCTGTTCCAACAATCTCGAAATACTCTTCTCCCTTGACCGCGTAACTAACTGTATAATTACCTACAACACCTGTTTTGAATTCAAAAAGAGTAGAGAGGAAATCAACGTCTCCCAAATAATCTGTGATGCGTTTGACTTGTCCACTAACCCATTCGATGTCTCCTAACATAACCCTAAGTGCGGCGATATGATGAACCCCGCCATCTGACAAAAAACCACCTATGTGTTTTGGAATTTGTCTCCAAGTTGTTTTCACATACTTGTTTTCCTTATCCATACCAATCCATAGATGCCAGTCAACGAAAATAGGCTGACCAATAGCTCCTTCGTGCAACAGTTCTCTTATCTTATTGTACTTAAACGCATGCCTGTAGTTTTCAGCAATGTATATCACCTTGTTAGTTTGAAGTGAGAACTCAACTAATTCCTTCCCACTTTTCACATCAGTTGATATCGGTTTTTCACAAATCACATGCAAATCATGTTCAACGGCTTGCTTTATGAAAGGCACGTTCAACTCTATGGGTAAGGTCAAATCCACCGCATCAACTTGCTTTGAGAGTAGTAATTCTTCGTAGGAGTTAAATACCTGCGGAGTAGAACCTAACGTCTCGGACACCAACTTTGCAAAATCCTCAGCATGTTCTCTGGTTCTACTCGTAACAGCAACTATTTCAAACTTGTCTGTTAGTTCCTTCAACGCAGGAAAATGCAACTCACGAGCAGCAATACCACAACCAACGATACCTAAACGGATTTTCTTCATTCATATCACCTCGTTCGGCATTATTTAAGCCTCGATAATCTAACTTTCCGTGTTTCTTAACTATTGCCGTATTATTTTTTGAATCCGGGGCTGTAATTTTTGGACTATTAGCCAAAAGGTTGCGCCGTAAGTGTTATCTTTGCTTGATGAATCTATGAAGAATGTTTTCAAAAAGCCTCAGTATCTTTGTCCCAAACGCTTCCTTTGACTTATCAAGCGGCTCGACTTTGATAACATCAACTCCGAGTAATTTTGCAAAAAGCACGTCCGTAAAGACTTGGTCACCAATGACCAATACCTCTTCTTTTCGTTTAAGTTTCTGGTTGAGCTTCAATCTTACCTTAAAAGCAAAGGGCTTGAATGCACGCCAAATAACTGGGACTTCATAATCCAAGTTTCGCTTACGGCCGTTGGAAACGATATAAATTTCTGCGCCTTTTGATTTGAGATAATCAAATAATTTTGCAGCTTGTTCTGGAACATGTGTTGAACGCCATACGTTTATTGTATTGTCGAAATCAAACAGAAAAATCCTCTTTCCCGAGTTTAAAAGCTTATCAAAATCTATATCATGTATGGATTGCACCTTTTTGACTTTTGCCAAACATATCCCTCGCTTTGTTTAATCTACGATGATTACCCTTCCAAGAACGGAAGAATTGAAGCACTGAGTCTGCTTCTAATTATTCTCTTCACCTTCTGAATGGTATTGTCGACCTTTTTGAAGTTAACACCCACTTGCTCTTCTATCTCTTTGTAGCTATAACCATCCAACCAAAGCTCGAATATCTTAATCTCGTCTTCCTTCAGAGATTCAAGAATCTCTTCATGAACTATGCTCAGAATTGTATTCCTAACAACATTCGTTGTTGTTGACGTATCGGCTACAAAATAATCTATCTGCTCATCGTCGACGTCATCAAAGATTGAATCCATGCTTGTGGAGTCAGATAACATTTTGTTCTTCTTTCTGTTTTGGTAGGTTATAAATGTTTTGACTTCCGATTCTATGCTTCTCCATGCAAATGTAGAAAATGAACTTTTACCTGGTTCATAGTAGAATATGGCTTTGATGAGTCCTATCAGCCCGTTTTGAACGATATCATCAAATTCCGCCCAAGGAGCATAAAATTGTGAGGCTATCCTCACAACCATCGGATAAAATTTCTCTATGATAAGGTCCATCGCTTCCGTCAGACCACTTTGTGCAAGTTCTACAAGCTTTTCCGTAGGCTTACTCCTAAGTGCGTATTTTATCATCTAGGATACCCAGCAAGTTCTTTTCTATGCTATATTCCACCAAGAAGGATATCGGCAAGCACACCAATATCCTTTGCGATTAGATGCGGTTTTATTGGACTTTTCTGAACTTGCTCCATATTAGCTTCTCCAGTGAGTACTAACACGGTCCAAGTCCCTGCTTGAATACCTGCAAGTATGTCTGTGTACAACCTATCTCCGACCATACAAGCCTCATTCTTGCCGACATTGTTGTGCCTAATTACCATCTCGATTAACTTAGGTTCTGGTTTCCCAAAAATAATGTTGGGATAAACTCCTGACGCCTTTCTTACAGCGGATGCAATTGCACCTGCATCAGGAAGTGGCCCTTCAGATGAAGGACAATTGAGGTCGGGGTTAGTTACAACAAAGAGCGCACCTTTTGAAACAAATTGTGTGGCTTTCTTGATTTTTTCATATGTTAGAGTCTTATCAAACGTTACAACGACCACTTCGGGGTCTTCTTCTACAACTGTGTGCCCAACTCTCTGAAATTCGTATTTTATATCATCCGTTCCAACAATGTACACACGCTTTGGACCGAATTCCTCTAAAAGATACTCAGCTGTCGCCACTCCTGCTGTAACTATTTGATTTCTGCCAAGCTTGATTCCCATCTCTTCAAATTCGTTGATATAACTTTCTATCGTTCTATTGGAGTTGTTTGTAAGAAAAACTAGCTTTTTACCTAATCTTCCAAGAGCATCCACAAATTTTCGAGAACCTTCGAAAGGTTTTCCGCTTAGATAAAATGTCCCATCGATGTCAAGTATGAAAAGCTCGCAGTTTTTAATTCTTTCTTTTGCACCTTCCTTCAATTCCGCGTAAGGCTCACTGAGGTTTTGATTTGCATTATCCACGATTCATCCCTCCGAACTGTTTTAAAAACAATATCAGCAGTTGCTTTCTTGATTATTATACCACACTGAAGAAACCTTTTGGTGAAATAACTATGTAAGTGGTATAATTGCTTAAGTTTAAGACGCACCTACGAAATGTTCAATTTGTTGAACGTTCCAACAAAAGAGAGAGTCTAAAAAGTGCTGGATGAAAAAAATAATTCCAAATTTTTCGATTCATCCATTTCAAATCTCTCGAGGAGGTGAAAACATGAAGAAACTGCGAACAATACTTGCTCTGAGTTTTCTAATCATCGCATTTAGTATCTCTTTGGCAGTGCAAAGTGGAGATTTCGTGGTGAGCATCGTACCACCACACAAGGAAGGATTGTTTGTTGAGTTTACCTCTATAGGTTACTCGTTTGGCAACTGGGAAATTTCTACACAACCACTGTTCGATATCGTAGGGGCTTTCAATCTCAAAATACGCTATTTCCCATCAGAATCCACAGTCTTCAACCTTGAAACATTCTTGTGGGATCCATTCTTTATTAACAAAGCATATCTTGGTGAGGCTGTGGACCCAAGCTTCCAAACATATATCCTTCTCAATATGGCACATATTCACAACAACACAATACTCGGACCGATAATCGTGCGTCCTTATCTGCAATCGGCACTTGCAACGATTTTCTTACCTGGTCAGTCTGAGTACGTTTCAGTTCTAGTGGCACGTGGTTTTTTGAGCAATGGAATCTTACTTAGCAAGGACTTTGAAGTTTTTGGACTACTGGAAGGTGGTATGTTGATAAATGTTTGGCAGTCACAAGCGCCGCCCGAAGATTGGCAGAGTGTTTTGGAAGAAGCAAGAAGGCAATCACAGTACGTGATGGCAAGATTTGGAGGCATATGGTATTACGACAGATACTCTGGAATAGAAATCGGGTATCGAATAACTTTGCACGGTCATGAGAGTCCACTCAGACTGATTCAGGGATACACTTTCACAGACTGGATTTATAATTATTTCAATATTGTTTTTTACGCTAATCCAGACCAAAGAATTTCAATTCCATTTATAACGACAGATTATTACCTCAGTTTTTCAACAAAGTTCTAATCGCAGTTGCGGTAACACATGTGAAAAATATGATTTTTTCTTTGTTTTGCATGTTCTCAAAAATAGCAATTAGGACTGAATTTCAAAATATAAAACAGAAATTCTCTCATTTTCTTTTCGAATTTTAGTATTTGTCACTTGTGAAATTTTTACTTATGTGGTAGAATAGCATTAGACTTTTTCTTTGCTATCATTATACGGAGGTGGGTGGCCGATGGTAACTATCTATATCAACGACAAACCTTATCAAGTTCCAGAAAACAAAACAGTGCTTGAAGCTGCGGCAGATTTAGGTTTCAAAATTCCAACCCTTTGTCACCATCCCGAACTCGAACCAATTGGAGCTTGTAGAATATGTGTTGTTGAAATTGAGGGGGCAAGAACGCTCCAACCTGCTTGTACAACAAAAGTTGCCGATGGAATGAAGATAAAGACAAACACGGAAAGAGTAGAAAGCGCAGTCAAGTTCAACCTTTCTTTGATAATGTCGAACCATCCCCACGAATGTATGTACTGTGAAGCAGATGGGCGCTGTGAACTTCAAAAACTTGTTCACATGTACGATGTTCAACCTATATTTGGTGTAAATGTTAACATAGAAAAAGAAATAGATATGAGTAGCCCTTCTGTTCACAGAGACCTGTCCAAGTGTATTAAGTGTCAGAGATGTGTGAGAGTGTGTAGTGAAATACAGGGTATGAACATATACTCAATGATTGAACGTGGTTACGAATCCCTACCAGAGACAGAATTCGGCGTCCCACTTTACGAAACTGACTGTATAAGCTGCGGTCAGTGTGCCAACTTGTGTCCAGTAGGAGCTATTTACGAAGCACCAGACTGGAAGAAAGTTTGGAAAATGCTAAACAGCAAGGAACCCGGCAAAGTTTACGTTGCACAAACAGCTCCATCTGTCAGGGTTGCAATAGGTGAAGAATTTGGCATGGAACCCGGAAGCATAAGCACAGGGAAGATGGTTGCTGCACTTAGAAGACTTGGTTTCGACTATGTATTTGATACAAACTTCGCAGCTGACCTTACAATTATGGAAGAGGGTTACGAACTCATTGGAAGGCTCCAAAACGGCGGTAAGTTCCCAATGTTCACAAGCTGCTGCCCTGGTTGGGTAAACGAAATGGAGAAAGAATGGCCCGAACTCAGAGAACACCTCTCAACGGCAAAGTCCCCACAACAGATGATGAGTAGTGTTGTCAAAACATACTTTGCACAAAAGATAGGTGTGAAACCTGAAGATATAGTTATGGTATCAATTATGCCATGTACAGCTAAGAAAGACGAAATAACAAGACCACAACAATTGGTCGACGGTATCAAAGTAACGGATTACGTCATTACAACAAGAGAACTCGGAAAGCTCATTAAACTCAAAGGTATACCATTCGTAAATCTTCCAGAAGAACAGTATGATAGCCCACTTGGAACATCAACAGGTGCTGCTGCGCTCTTTGGTGTGACTGGTGGTGTTATGGAAGCAGCTCTCAGAACAGCTTACGAAGTTTTGACAGGCGAGAAATTACCGAAACTTGTGTTCGAAAGCGTACGAGGCCTGGATGGTGTAAGAGAAGCAGAAATTGATATTAAAGGAAGAAAACTCAAAGTAGCTATTGCACACGGTATGGCAAGTGTGAAAAAATTGCTGAGAGAAATGAAAGAAGGGAAACGATACTACGACTTTGTCGAGATAATGGCGTGTCTTGGTGGTTGTATCGGTGGCGGTGGACAACCGAAGAGCCTTGACCCAGATATTCTTAAGAAACGTGCACAAGCTATTTACACCATTGACGAACTCAGCGTACTGAGAAGGTCACATGAAAACCCAGATATCATAAAACTCTACGAAGAATTCTTAGAAAAACCGAACAGCCACATCGCACACCACTTGTTGCATACACACTACACCGATAGGTCAAGAGCCGTCAGGAAGGCTCAACAACAAAAAGAGGTTGAAAAGGTTAACTAAAACTTACGCTTAGAAGCGCTGGTGTGCTTTACGCACACCAGCTTTTTTGTTATCCGAAGGAGAAAAAGTGAAAAAATACACAAAGTTATCATACATTTTCCAATATTGGTCTTTTTCTAAAAATAAGTCCAAAATTTCAACTTGTATACTCATATGTTTTTGTGTTATAATATTTACGACATGTGAATATTTTCGCTAAGTGTTTGTTTGTGCTTTCTGAGGTGAAGGAGCGAATTGCTCTGACACCAAGGAAAGAGGGATGGAGATTATATCGTAAAGCAAAACTTTGTATTGAGCAATAATGGCTTGCACTGTACAAACATAGTTGGGCTTTATTAAAATCAATTCGTCCCTCTTTCCTTGGGTAAAGGAAAGAGGGATTTTTGTTTTTAGCTCCGCTATGAAAGGAGGGGTACCATGGTTACAATTTATATCAACGGTGACAAACATGAGGTTGAAGAAGGGAAAACAATACTTGAAGTAGCGTCACAACTTGGATACCACATACCCACCCTGTGTCATCATCCTGAACTTCAGCCCATCGGAGCTTGTAGAATTTGTGTTGTAGAGGTCGAGGGATTCAAGACGCTTCAGCCCGCATGCGCAACCAAAGTTGCCGACGGAATGGTAATACGGACAAACACAGAACGTGTTGAAAATGCAGTCAAGCTGAACCTTGAATTAGTTATGGCAAACCATCCACACGAATGTATGTATTGTGAAGCTGATGGTAGGTGCGAACTCCAAAAACTTGTCCATATGTACGATGTTCAACCTACCTTTGGGATTTCTGTTAGTTTCCCCAAGTATATAGACACAAGCAGTCCATCGATTCACAGAGACCTAACAAAATGTATAAAATGTCAGCGGTGTGTACGCGTGTGTAGTGAGATACAAGGCATGAACATATATTCTATGATAGAGCGAGGATATGAAACAGTCCCAGAAACAGAATTTGGATTGCCTGTTTATGAAACGAACTGTATCAGTTGTGGGCAATGCGCTTACTTGTGTCCCGTTGGGGCAATATACGAAGCTCCAACTTGGAAAAAACTACTACACATGCTTGAAAACAAAAACGGAAAGGTGTTTATAGCACAGACTGCTCCTTCGGTGAGAGTGGCAATCGGAGAGGAATTTGGCATGGAACCAGGAACTGTGAGTACTGGAAAGATGGTTGCGGCACTTAGAAGATTAGGCTTTGACTACGTTTTTGATACAAATTTCGGAGCGGACTTAACGATAATGGAAGAAGCACACGAACTTCTCCATAGACTAACAAAAGGCGGAGTATTACCTATGTTCACAAGCTGTTGTCCGGGTTGGGTAAACATGGTTGAAAAAGAGTTTCCGGAGTTCATACCAAACCTATCGACAACAAAATCTCCAATGCAAATAATGAGTAGTACTCGCGAGTATTTTGCAAAGAAACTTGGAGTCGCACCTGAAAATATCGTTATGGTAGCTGTTATGCCGTGCACAGCAAAAAAAGATGAGATAGAGCGCTCTCAACACGTTGTAAACGGCATAAAAGTTACAGATTATGTAATAACAACTCGTGAATTTGCAAAGATGCTAAGGTTCAAAGGCATTTCCTTTGTAAATCTGCCCGAGGAAAAACACGATAGTCCACTGGGAGCATCCTCCGGTGCAGGTGCCATATTTGGTGTCACTGGTGGTGTTATGGAAGCAGCATTAAGAACTGCGTATGAAAAGTTCACTGGTGAAAAGTTACCAAGACTCGTTTTCTCAGAAGTTAGAGGACTCGACGGAATCAGAGAAGCAGAGGTCGATTTCAAAACCAGGAAGCTTAAGGTTGCAATTGTAAATGGAACTGCAAACGCGAAGAGATTGCTGAAAGAAATCAAGGAAGGGAAAAGAAATTACGACTTTGTCGAAGTGATGGCTTGTATGGGTGGATGTATCGGTGGTGGTGGCCAACCTAAGAGTTTAGACCCAGATATTATTAAAAAGCGTGCTAGAGCAATCTACAGCATAGACGAAATGAGCGTTATCAGACGCTCGCACGAAAACCCAGAAATTATTCAACTTTACGAAGAATTCGTAGGAGAACCTAACGGTCACGTAGCACACCATTATCTGCACACTTACTATACGGACAGGTCAAAAGCCGAAAGAAGACAAGAAAAATCAACAGGAGGGAAGTAAATGGAAGAAAAAAAAGAAAGATATTACACGGTTGACATAATCGTTCATGACAGAGAAAACGCTTATTCTAAAGTAAATGAGCTTCTCCATCAATACGCAGATATTATCAAACTCAGAGTAGGGTATCCTGTTCCGGATGAAAATATAGCTATTGTATTTCTCATAGTTAAAACAACAAACGACAACATGGGAGCATTTACTGGAAAATTGGGGAATATAAAAGGTGTGAAAGTGAAAAGCGTGGCTGTAAACTGAAATATTAATTCGATTAAATTCGGAGGTGGAAAGTATGTATGTATTTACAAAAGAAATTGATACGGAAAAAACATTCATCCCAGAGGCAGAAATTTGGGAATTGCTTGAAAAGACAAAAAATCCCGACAAAAAAAGGGTTTTAGAAATTCTTGATAAATCACTGAACAAAAACAGGCTCGAACCTGAGGAAGTGGCGACTTTGCTTAATGTTGAAGACCCAGAAATGCTTGAAGAAATCTTCCACGCTGCCAGAACTCTTAAGGAGCGTATATATGGCAACAGAATAGTCCTTTTTGCACCACTCTACATAGGCAACGACTGTGTTAATGATTGTGTCTACTGTGGATTTAGGAGTTCTAACAAAGAGGTTTACAGAAAAACATTGACCTTTGAGGAACTCAGAAACGAAGTTAGGGCACTAGTATCCAGAGGGCACAAAAGATTGATAGTGGTCTATGGAGAACATCCAAGATACAGTCCCGAGTTCATAGCTGAAACAATTAGAATAATCTACGAAACAAAAGTCGGTAACGGAGAGATAAGAAGGGTAAACGTGAATGCAGCACCCCAAACTGTGGAAGGTTACAAAATCATCAAAGAAGCAGGTATTGGAACGTTCCAAATCTTCCAGGAAACCTATCATCAACCAACTTACAAAAAACTTCATCCACGCGGTCCAAAATCGAATTACGCTTGGAGATTGTATGGTCTTGACCGTGCTATGCTTGCTGGCATAGATGATGTTGGAATTGGAGCACTCTTTGGTTTGTTCAACTGGAAGTTTGAGGTAATGGGTTTGATTTACCACACAATACACCTTGAAGAACGTTTTGGAGTTGGTCCTCACACAATATCCTTCCCAAGAATAGAACCAGCCGTTGGTAGTGAGATTTCGTACAATCCACCACATAAAGTTAGTGATGAAGACTTCAAAAAACTTGTCGCCATCATAAGACTGGCAGTTCCATACACGGGTATGATTCTCACCGCTCGTGAACCAGCCGAATTGAGAAGAGAAGTTCTCAAAATGGGCGTTTCTCAAATCGATGGAGGTTCAAGTATTGGCATTGGTTCGTATTCACAAGATGACCCAGAGAAAATAAGAAAAAGCCAGTTTATACTTGGTGATAACAGGTCACTGGAGGAAGTAATACAAGACCTTTTGAAAGAAGGATACATTCCTTCATTCTGTACAGCATGTTACAGAATGGGACGAACCGGAGAACACTTCATGGAATTCGCCATTCCTGGATTTGTGAAAAGATTCTGCACACCAAACGCACTCTTCACACTTAGAGAATATCTGAACGATTATGCATCAGAAGAAACCAAAAAACTCGGTTACGAATTAATCCAAAAAGAGCTCGAGCGTGTAAATAACAGAGAACTTGTTGAAAAATACCTTGAGCGGATTGACCGCGGTGAGAGAGATGTCAGATTTTGAAAAACTCAGTGAACTATTAAAGCCATATGCAGAAAGATTAAACACAAAAATATGGATATGTGAAAAAATAGGGCGGAGGTTGTCTTGTATCGCAAGAGCAGGAGAAGAAAGTTACTGTGAAAGCTACATCGCATACGAAGACGATAAATATGCCGTGTTCTGCGAGCGTGAAATAACTGATGACGAGAAAGATTTGATAATGCAAGCTTTGAGTGATGTTGTCAGATTTCGAAAATTATCATCAGATTCTTGAGAAAAGCTTAATGAGGTGATTTTGTATGTTGGATATAAAGAAGGTACAAAACGTTGACCTGGATTATCTCACACACGTGATAGAGAGTGGCAAATATGATGAAGAGATATTCAAAATAGCTGACGAAACAAGAAAAAAATATGTTGGTGAAGAAGTTCATCTGAGAGCAATTATAGAATTCTCTAATGTATGCACCCAGCACTGCCTTTACTGTGGGCTTAGAGCCGATAACAAAAATTTGCAACGATACAGGATGAGTCCTGAAGAAATCATCGAACGGGCAAGGCTAATCGCAAAGCTTGGTATAAAGACAATAGTTCTTCAATCAGGTGAAGACCCGTATTATACAACTGAAATCATAAGCCATCTGATAACCGAGATAAAAAAGCTTGATGTTGCAATCACACTTAGCATAGGAGAACGTGAGTTTGAAGAATACCGTATCTGGAAAGAATTGGGAGCTGACAGATACTTAATGAGGCACGAAACCGCTTCACCTGAACTTTACGCCAAACTCCACCCGGGCGATAGTTTTGAAAATAGGAAGGCACACCTATACGAGTTAAAACGTCTTGGCTATGAAACAGGCGCTGGCTTCATGGTGGGGTTACCTGGACAGACAGCATATGATTTAGCGTTAGACCTTGCATTTCTTAAAGAACTTGATGCTGACATGATAGGTATTGGACCTTTTATACCAAATCCAGATACACCGCTGAAAGATGCAAAAGGTGGGGATTTACAAACGACGCTTCGGATGATAGCACTTGCAAGAATTGTGGTTCCAACTGCGAACATACCAGCAACAACCGCTCTTGGTTCGATAAACCCGCTTGGAAGACAGTACGGACTAAAATATGGCGCAAACGTTATTATGCCAAACCTGACTCCTAATCCGTATAGACCAAATTATTCGTTGTATCCCGGAAAAATATGTCTATTTGAAAGAGATACAGCTTGTGTTGAATGTACAAAGCAAATGATTAGAAGTGTTGGACTTGTTGTTGGAGAGGGCTACGGACACAGAAAAAAGATAGAGATGAATGAAGAAAAAGAAGTGATAAATATTGAAAATTAAATATGGCGAGACGCTTATCGTCTCGCCATTAGAAATGTTCAAGGCATAGCTGTCACACTTCAAGTTTCATGTATTTTGCTTGAACACCATCGATAGCGTTTAATTTCTGACAAAGTTCTTCATGCTTTGTCTCATCATCAACTAGTTCAAGGATAATAAGTCCAACGGGCGAACAATACTGACCTGCGCCTTCATGGAGTCCCAAACGCGTTTTGATATAACAACCATACTCTGTCAAAAGTTTTTGGACCTCAACAGCGGCTTGCTCTCTTTTGTCAACAAGAACAGCCATAACCGTTCTCACTGTGATGTCTTTTGGCATAGACACACCCCCTTGTTCTATGTGGTATTATAATTATACCAGAGCAAACTGTACTTTGTCAAAAATGTCACAATATGTAATTTTTTAAATGAACCAAATTTTCAGAAATAAATCATAAAAAAACACGAAAGGAGAATTCAGTTGGAAAATCTTTGGAAATACCTAACAGGCGTATTAGTTATATTTATCACTTGGACAGTGCTCTCTTTCGCAATCAACTCACAGCTAATACTTCCTGACCCATTAACTGTTCTGAAGACCTTGGTGTCAGAGCTTCAGAAATCAGAAGTCTTAGAAGCTTTGCTTATAACTCTTTCGAAGATAGGTGTTGTCTTAGCAATTACAGTAACCTTCGGCGTTTTGATAGGATTTTTCATAGGATTAAATGACTTAATATACGACATTTTAAGACCCGGAATACTCGTTATCCAAGCGATACCGATAATCACTTGGCTTGCATTGGTAATGTTTATTTGGGGTATAGGATGGCTTGGACCAGTTATAGTCAGTATATTGTCACTGTTGCCTCACACGATATTATCAACAGCAGTTGGTATAAGAACAACTGATAAGAGATTAATAGAGATGGCGAAGGTATATAGAGTTCCTCGCTCGAAAGTAATAAGGGACATATATCTTGGTTCAATTATTCCTCAACTTCTTAGTGCTTTACAAGTAATCATAGGTAATGTATGGAAAGTCGTTGTAGTAGCGGAATACATGTGTGGAGACAAAGGTATTGGCGTACTCATTGCTTGGGCAAGGCAATCAGTTGCAGTAGAAAAGGTTTACGCATACACAGCAATCATAATACTCATAGGTCTTATCGTCGAAAACATACTTAATCACTTTGTCAGGAAATTTCTAAAGAACTGGGAGTTGGTTTAGTTGGGTAATTTTGAAAAAATAAATCGTAAAACATCGGGCAATATACTAAACGAAGTTATTCTAAATGTGAAATCAATAAGCAAGTCTTACGGAAAACTGAAAGTGATTGAAGACATATCCTTTGATTTGAGCAGAGGAGAGTCTATAGCCCTTCTTGGTCCTTCTGGATGTGGAAAGACAACACTCATACGCATCATCGCTGGTTTAATAGACGACTACGAAGGAACTATCGAATGCAGGGTACAGAAAATAGGGTATGTCTTTCAAGAACCAAGGCTGATACCATGGAGAACAGTTATCGACAATCTGAAATTTGTTGAAGAAAACGAAGAACGAATATTTAAAACCTTGGAAGCGTTAAAACTACATGATTTCGCTAACTTCGAACCATCAAAATTAAGTGGTGGAATGAGACAACGAGTGAACCTCGCAAGGGCTTTGATTGTTGAACCGGAATTACTCCTTTTGGATGAGCCGTTCGCATCCCTTGATGTGCATCTAAAGGTTTCAATAATTTCGGATATAATTGAAAGAAGGAAAGATATGAATTTCTCGATGATAGTTGTAACTCACGATGTCAGAGAAGCGCTCTTGTTATCAGATAAAATTTACATATTGAGTGACAAACCCAGTAGCATAATTGAAGAGATTGATGTTTCCAGTGTTCCAAAGGATATATCAAATCCGGAATTTCATAAGGCCGAATCTCAAATTCTTTCAAAAATCTTAGGGAGGTGGAGAGGATGAGAGGTATGAAGTCATTTGTGAAAGTTTTTATCCTTGTATCTGTTTTATTCACAGTTGCGTTATTCGGGGTTACATTCATTAACCCGTTTGGTCCAACGATATTCCCAGTTGCTGGTTTAATAAGCAAAGAAGTAAAGACAGACATGGCACTCGATATGAAATTCTGGAAAACAATGGACGAAGCAACAGCTTACATTGTTTCAAAGAAAGTGAATTTTGCAGCACTACCTGTAACCTTTGGTGCGAACCTTTACACAAAAGGTGTCGATGTTAGACTCGTAGGCGTCTATAGCTGGCGATTGTTCTACGTTGTGGCAAGCCCTGATTTTGAATTTAAAGGTTTTCAGAGCTTCAAAGGAGAAAAGATATACACAGCGCACGGTAGAGGTCAAACAGCGGATGTTCTTCTTAGGTTCTTACTTGTAAAGAACGGACTAGAACCCGACAGGGATGTTACATTTGCTTACGCCCAGCCACAAGAAATAGTTTCACTTTTCAATAGCGGAAAAATTAAAATTGCTGCAATCCCGGAACCATTTGTGACAATGACGTTGTCAAAGGGAAAGGTAATCATGGACTTGCAAGATGAATGGAACAAGGCAACCGGTTTCAAATTTGGAATACCAATAACAGGACTCTTCGTGACAGGAAAGTTGATAGATTACCCGCAAACCGTTAAACTCTTTGAAAAGTCGTTCAAAGAAAGCCTTTCATGGTCATACAAGAACGTAGACAAAGCTGTTGAAATAACAAGCAAACAGCTAGGAATACCTACAAACATCCTTAAGGCATCTCTTGAAAGAAGCCAATACAATTACATTTCTGCTGCAGAATGTCGGGACGAAGTTCTCGCATACCTCAAAAAGCTTAACGAACTTTATCCAGATGGTATGCCAAAAGTACCAGATGAAAAATTCTTTTACATCGTTAAATAAAACCAAAAACGGAGGTGCAGTGTTTGTTACCTACAAGCGGATTTAGAAAATACATTTCCATCGTAGGAAGAAGAAATGTTGGTAAGTCATCGTTCATGAACGCACTAACTGGTCAGGAGATTTCCATAGTAAGCGATGTGCCTGGGACAACAACAGACCCTGTTTACAAATCCATGGAACTTTCCCCTGTTGGTCCTGTAACATTGATAGATACTCCTGGGCTTGATGATGTTGGAGAGATTGGAGAAAAAAGGATTAAGAAAGCGTTAAAAGCGTTCTACAAATCAGATGCCGGCATACTCGTAGTTGATGATTTCCCTGGCGAATACGAAAAAAGGATAAACGAGATATTCAAAGAACTTGAAATCCCTTTTATAGTTGTTGTAAACAAAGCAGATATACTCGGTGAAAAGGCTCAGACAGTTGCACAGGAATATGAGAAAGCCTTTGGTGTAAAAACCTTCGTTGTGAGCGCACTTAACAAAGAAGGGTTTGAGAACATAGGTAAAACACTGAACGAAATCATACCAAGTGACGAAGAACTTCCGTTTATACCCGAATTCGTAGATGCTGGGGATATTGTCGTTCTTGTTGTCCCCATCGACCTTGGTGCACCAAAAGGTCGACTAATAATGCCTCAAGTCCATGCAATTAGAGAAATACTCGATAGAGAGGCAGTAGCTGTTGTTGCGAAGGAACGAGAATTGCGATATACAATAGAAAAGCTCAGCGAACCTCCACGTCTTGTTATAACGGACTCACAAGCGGTTATGAAAGTTGTCTCCGACATTCCAGAGGATGTGCCACTAACTACATTTTCAATCTTAGAAGCAAATTATCGTGGAGATATCAGATATTTTGTTGAGAGCGTTTACAAAATCGAAGAACTCCAAGATGGAGACACGGTAATTATCATGGAAGGTTGCACGCATAGGCCTCTCACAGAAGACATCGGAAGGGTGAAAATTCCACGTTGGCTTGTAAACCACACGGGTGCAAATTTAAATTTCAAAGTCTGGGCAGGTGTTGATTTACCTGAATACGAAGAGGTAGCAGACGCAAAGCTCGTCATACACTGTGGTGGGTGTGTAAACACAAGAATTCAAATGATGAGAAGGGTAAGAATGTTCAAACGCCTTGGTATACCCATGACAAACTATGGCATCGTTATTTCTTACATGCACGGAGTCCTCGAAAGAGCATTAGCACCACTTGGTATCGAAATCAACAGGGGGATTTAAAATGGAAAAACCAAATACTTTAGAATTCAGAACAGAGACCGATTACCTTGGCACAGAACAGATACCTGTTGATGCTTATTACGGCATAGCAACAATTAGAGCTTTGAAATTGTTCCCAAAAACTGGTGAACAGTTCGACGAAAAATTCATCTGGGCTTACTTCATGATAAAAAAATCAGCTGCGCTACTCAATGCTGAAATCGGAAGGCTTGATAAAAACGTATCTGCTGCAATAACTACTGCATGTGATGAATGGGAAAGGCTGAAAGAATGGGTAGTTGTTGACCCTTTGTCTGGTGGTGCAGGCACATCAGTGAATTTAAATATAAACGAAGTGATTGCTAATCGAGCCACAGAAATACTTGGCGGTAAAAAAGGAGAATATCTCGTTGACCCATACAATCACGTAAATATGCACCAATCAACAAACGATACATTCGTTACAGCAGGGAAAATGGCAGTTATTTTGAGATTGAGGGAACTTGTCGATGCAGTTATCAATCTCCAGGAAGTGATTCAGGAAAAGGAAAAGGAATTCTATTCCATCCGAACTATCGGACGAACCCAATTGATGGATGCTGTTCCAATAATGGTGGGTCAACAATTTGGTGCATGGGCTGATGCACTTGCAAGGGATAGATGGAGACTAAACAAGGTAGAAGAACGTATACGAAGCGTGAATCTTGGGGGAACCGCAATAGGTACGGGAGTTGGCGCACCAAAAGAATACACCCTAAGGATAGTAGAAGTTCTAAGACAGGTTGCAAACGTGAAAATAGCAAAAGCCGAAAACCTAATTGATGCCACTCAAAACCTTGATACATTCGCCGAAGTTCATGGACTTTTGAAATCACTCGCTGTGAACTTGTATAAAATATCCAACGATATTCGACTCCTCGGCAGTGGACCAAAAACAGCAATTGGTGAACTAGTCCTCCCCGCTGTCCAAGTTGGTAGCACGATAATGCCTGGTAAAGTGAACCCGGTAGTGCCGGAATACGTTTTGCAAAACACACTCGTTGTTTTCGGAGATGATGAAATAGTTTCCCATGCCTGCGCTCAAGGTAACTTACAACTCAATCAGTTCGCACCTATCATTGTTCATTTCACGCTCAAATCAATGAGACTTCTTACTTTATCATGCAATGCGTTGGCAAAATACGTAAAACTTTTAGACGTTGACAAAGAACGGTGCCAGCAAAATCTCGAAAGGTCTTCTGCCAATCTTACACCATTGATAAATTACTTTGGCTACGAAGTTGTCTCGGAAATCATCAGACAAGCGAATTACGATTTGGAAAAAGCCTTACAATTGCTTGCTGAAAAAGAAAACATAAACGTTAGCGAATTGTTGAAAAAACTGAACATCCAAAAGATGACAGGTCTTGGGTATTACTAAAACTTTTTCGAAACAAAAAACAGATGCTCAGCTTCAAGAATGAAATATTTTCCATATTTGATACTTAATTCAACACTTGGCAGGCTTGCGAGCGCCGTGAGTTCGATAACTTTAAAACCATAGTCTTTGAAGATATTTTCAATTTCCGTAGGTTCAAAAGCTCTTGCTTCAAACGTCCCATACTCTGAACCAATGGGAAGTTTTCGGTGATTTACTAAATAACTGTAATACTTCCAAGAACCGTAGATAATAACGTCCTTGAGGTACGAAAAATAATTATCAACTGTTCCAAAGACGAGGGCACCTTTCTTGGCTGCCCTCGATATATTTTCCATCGCTTTTTCAAGATTATCCACATAACTCAGCACATCGCCAAATACAAAAACCACATCGAAGTTCTCTTCAAGTCGAAGGTTAAGGTCTAAATCTTCCGCGGAACAATTGATAAACTCGATAGGAAGTTCCCGTAAATCCATTCCTATCTCTTTGCTTATCCTTTTTCTTGCTTGCTCAACCATCTTTTCGGCTGGTTCGACAAACACTACTCTTGCCCCTTTCTTCAATACCCAGAGGCTCCAGTATCCAGTTCCTCCACCAATGTCGATAATGTTCAACCCTTCAATGGAAGATATATGCTTTTCAATTGTCAATCCGATTTGTTTTTTCGCAATATTCCAATAAACATCTTTGTACATTTCATCGTAGATGTGTGCTATTGAATTGTAGTATTCTGCGGGAAATCTGTAATTCCACACGAACGATCGCTAGCACCACCTTTTTTCTCGTAGTTATCACCAGACCGAATCTAATAAATTCTCTTGTACATGTTGTACCCATCTCTTGTTTTATTCGTAACTCTTAGTAATCGGAAACCTTTAGCTGGGATATCAATGGTCATAACCCCGGCGGTAATCCAAAATTCTTCACCAGTTACCAGGTCGGTAAAACACGTTCCTGCAAGCAACCTGCCATCTGGAACCGAAACTGTGACTGCTTTTTTCTCTCCTTTGTTTATCGCAACTATCATGCCATCTAACACATGGGGGGTTCTTCTGTAAAACACAAGAGGTTCTTTATTCAACACTTCAAAGGTACCTATTTTCAATGCCGTTTCGGATTTTCTAATTTTAATGAGTTTCTTGTAGAACTCTCTCAAATCTTTATCCCAGTCTTCTTCGTTCCATCTCATCGTTGCACGGCATTCTGGGTCGCCTCCACCTTCGATACCTATCTCCGTGCCGTAGTAAACAACTGGAACACCAGGATACGTGAATTGAAGGACTATAGCAAGCTTTCTCAAATCTTTGTCTGGTATAACAGTAGCAAGTCGTTCTGTGTCGTGACTGTCAAGCATATTCCAGCAACCGTGGATGTTTGGTGTATCGTTGTAAGCACCTTGAAGAGCTTCTGCCAAGTTATCGAACTCACCTTTCAAGTAAGCAATCACGGAGTTCCTAAAGTGATAGTTCATTATTCCATCTACCATGTGCCAATTCGATGGATAATTCCACGTTTCTGTAACAACGTATTTTTCGATAGAAATGCTCTTCGCAGTCTTTGCAATAAGCGCGTTGTTCACGTACCCGAGGTCAAACCCAACATCAAGTCTCCATCCATCTATGCCTTGTCTCAAATAATGTTCAACAACACTAAGGATATAGTTCATCACTTCGACTTCCTCCAGATGCCATTCAGGAAGTGATTTGTGACCATACCAAGCCCTGTGACCGTCACCGTATATTGCAAACTTACTCACATGCCTCTTATCACCTTTTATCGCCTTTTTGAACCAAGGATTTTCACTACTAAGGTGATTAAAAACACCATCGAGAATCAGTCTAAAATTCTCGCTCTTTGCCTTCTTAATGTAATATTTAAAAGCCTTTTCTCCACCGAATTGTGGGTCGATTTTCATATAGTTAATAGCATCGTATTTATGGTTGGTCGGCGAAAGAAAGATAGGATTTGTGTAAATCACGTTAACTCCAAGGTCTTTAAGATAGTCAAGTTTCTCAGCAATACCCCACAAATCGCCTCCATAAAAGTCCTTCACATGTTCCGCTTTATCCTTCCTTTTTGGTGGAACATTCCACTCAACGATTCTTCCTCCACGCTTTGTATAAAGCTCGGCTTTATCTTTTACTGTCTTTCCTTTTCCAATTGCAAATCTGTCTGGGAAAATCTGGTAAATGACACTTTCATGCACCCAAGATGGGATTGGGTAAAGATTGGTTATTTCACTATGCATGTTTAAACCCTCCCTATATCGTTTGATAACACAATACACCCAATATTATACAAGGGAAATTCACATATGCAATTGACAAACCTATTTTCAGAGGAGATATAAAAGTATATGAAATGTATTTGGAAGTCTATACTTTTTTACTTCGTGTCTTTATAGATGGGTTTCCTATAGCTTGCTACTGTTTTGATGGAAGATGCAATAAAAGCAAAGGACCACGAAAATGAAACGTACACATACAAAGCGAAAATGAGTTAGAGTTATGTGTTGACCTTTTCTGATTTGTTCATTTCTTCATTCCACCTTGAAGAAAATAAACCATGTAGTATAATATCGAAGACAGAAATAAGAAAAAATTAGAGTCGGGTCCAACCGACAAAAAAGATACAACTAACACGTGGGGGGAGTGATGTTTACATGGGCAACTTTCTTAGCCGAACACTTGCTGTTATCAACGATTTTTCGGTTGAAGAGCAGCTGTTCTTGTACCAATCAACCAAACGCTTAAAAGAAAAACTGAAAAACAAGGAAGATATTTCGGAATTTCAAATCAAACGTGATGTTGGTATTTACATCGTCTTCGTGGAACCTTCCACCCGAACCAAAGAATCTTTCATTAACGCCGCAAAATTCCACAAAAATGCAAAGGTAAATATCTTTGATTCCGAACACTCTTCGTTTAACAAGCAAGAAAGCTACGTGGACACATTTAATATGTTAACAGGTTACAGCGAGTATTCCATCTTTGTTCTGAGAACCAGACTCGAAGGTGTTGTGAGATTGCTCGAAAGAAAAGTTGGAGAGTTCGCAGAAAGGCATGGCATCATGAGACCTGCATTCATCAACGGTGGTGACGGAAAGCACGAACATCCCACACAAGAACTCCTTGACGAATACACCTTCCTTGAACATAACAATTTCGACAATTCGCACATCAGAATAGCTCTTGTCGGTGATTTGCTCCACGGTAGAACGGTCCATTCTAAAGCCGATGGTCTAAAGGTCTTTAAAAACGTAGAAGTTGATTTGATTGCCCCACCCGAATTGCAAATGCCTGAAGGATACATTCAAAAAATGAAGAGAAATGGATTTGAAGTAAGGCAGTTCTACTCAATAGATGAGTATTTAAGCCATGGAAAACCAGCAAATATATGGTATTTCACTCGCCTGCAACTTGAAAGAATGGGCGAGGATATCTTAGAAAAGGAAAAAATACTGAGAAAAGCCGTAACGTTCAGAGAGGATATGCTCGATAAGATTCCTGAAGGAACGAAGTTCTATCATCCGCTTCCAAGGCCAAAGTTCAATCCAGAAATCCCCACATTCCTCGACACATTGCCACTCAACGGATGGGAAGAACAAGCGATAAACGGATATTACGTAAGAATCGTGCTTTTATCAATGCTTGGCGGTGCACTTGAAGCTCCGTTCGATACATCAAGACCTCAGCAACAAGAAGATGAAGATTTCATCATCCCAGCACCAATCACGGATGGGACAAAAGGTGTTCTGAAAGAAGGAAAAAGAGGCATTAAACCGATAGAGAATGGAACAGTAATAGACCACATTGCAAAAGGAAAATCACAAGAAGAGATTTACAATACTATTGTAAAAATAAGGAAGATACTTAAACTCTACGATGTGGACAGTGCAGACGGAATATTCAAATCAGCAGATGGTAGTTACAAAGGTTACATAAGCTTGCCAGATAAGTATTTGTCTTTCAAAGAAATTAAGAAACTTTCAGCAATTTCGCCAAATACAACCGTAAATATCATCAAAAACTCTAGAGTTGTCGAAAAATATCGAATCAAAATGCCACCTCGTATTTATGGATTTGAGGAAATCAGATGCAAAAATGAGAACTGCATAACGAATCCAACACACGGTGAAAATGTAACCGCCTCGTTTGTCCAAATCGACGGAAAATTCGTGTGTGAATACTGTGAAACACCACATGAATACCACGAGATTTGGAAAATATAAATACGATAAAATGACAAAGCCCCCGAGAAGGGGGCTTTGTTGTTGGTTTTTAGAATTTCCTGATTATCCCAACACGTTTGCCATTATTTTTGCCAGTTCTACAAAACTTTCTTTGAGACTTGCACCTCCAACAAGTGCACCATCGATGTCTGGTTTGACGAATAGTCCAAAGAAGTTCTCTGGAGTGACACTACCACCGTAAAGGATGGTTACTGACTGTGCAACTTCGTCACTGTATATCTTTGCAAGGAGTGACCTTACAAATTCATGAGCTTCTTGAGCTTGTTCTGGCGTTGCCACAACACCTGTTCCTATTGCCCATACAGGCTCATATGCGATAACTACCCTCTTAACTTCTTCCGCATTTATTCCGTACAAGCCTTCTCTAACTTGTTTTTCAAGCACGCAAAAGGTTAATCCCTTTTGCCTTTCTTCGAGAGTCTCACCTATACAAAATATCGGAGTTAAACCTTCTGCAAGAGCTTTTTTGATTTTTTTGTTGATAAGTTCATCCGTTTCTCCGAATATTCTTCTCCTTTCACTGTGTCCAATTATAACGGCTTGAACGCCAAGTTCTTTCAGCATTTTTGGTGATACTTCCCCTGTGAATGCACCACTGTCTTCGTAGTACATATTCTGTGCTGCGAGTTTTATATTGTTCGAACTAACAACTTCTCTAACCCTATCAAGTGCGACAAAAACAGGAGCGATGTATATATCAAAAGAATTAAACCCAGCGAGCGCATTAACCAAAGTGTTGGCAAAAAGTTGCGCTTCGCTGGGTGTTTTATTCATTTTCCAGTTTCCAGCAAGTATGAATTTTCTATTGGTTATTTTTTTTTATTCGCAATGGAAACGATACCTGGTAATTCTTTTCCTTCGAGAAATTCAAGTGATGCTCCACCACCAGTTGAGACGTGGCTAAACTTCTTTTCAAGTCCGAACTGTGCAACTGCTGCTGCGCTGTCTCCACCGCCAACGACAGTTGTTACACCTTTTTCTGTGAGTGATGCAATAAATTCTGCAACTGCCTTTGTACCAACTGCAAAGTCTTCTATTTCAAACACACCGAGAGGTCCATTCCAAACAACTGTCTTTGCATCTGCAAGTTTCGATTTGATGAGTTCTACGCTTGCCGGACCGATATCGTAACCAGCCCAACCTTCTGGAATGCCTTCTTCGCATGTGAAGACTTTCTTCTCAACCCCTGCTTCCATTTTTTGTGCGCAAACCGCGTCTGTTGGTATAACAAGCTCAACACCTTTTTCCTTTGCTTGTTCAAGAAGTTGTTTTGCAAGTTCTATTTTGTCTTCTTCCACAAGTGAATTACCTGTTTGTTTGCCAAGTGCTCTCCAGAATGTGAACATCATGGCGCCACCAATGATTATTCTATCAGCTTTGTTGAGGAGGTTGGTTATAACCCCTATTTTATCTGAAACCTTTGCTCCACCAAGAACGACGACGTACGGTTTATCTGGATTGAGTGTTGCCTTTGACAGGAACTTAATCTCTTTTTCCATTAAGAAACCTGCAACAGATGGTATAAATTGTGCAATTCCAACGTTACTTGAGTGTGCCCTGTGGGCTGTTCCAAATGCATCGTTGACGTGTATATCAGCAAGGCTTGCCCATTTTCTTGCGAGTTCGAGGTCGTTCTTTTCTTCTCCTGGGTCGAACCTTGTATTCTCGAGCATTAACACCTCGCCCTCTTTTAATTCAGCAACTGCTTTTTCAACCTCTTCCCCGTAAAGTGCGGGCACGAATTTAACTTCTTTTCCAAGAAGTTCCGATAATCTTTCTGCAACGGGTTTCAATGAGTATTTTGGATCCGGTCCACCCTTTGGTCTGCCAAGGTGGGAAAGAAGGATTACTTTTGCACCGTTATCGAGGGCATACTTAATTGTCGGAAGTGCCTCAACAATTCTTGTATCGTCTGCGACTTTTCCATCTTTCAAAGGAACGTTAAAGTCAACCCTCATTATTACCCTTTTACCTTTGAGGTCAACATCTCTAATTGTGAGTTTTTCCATCTTCTGACACCTCCTACGTAAAAGTATGGTATAAATATTTTAGTCAAAAAATAGGCAGGGCAGGACGACTTAGTGTCCCTTGGCTTTCAAGCCATTACGGGAGTCTGTCGCCTGCCTTTAACCATGATAAGTTGGTTGGGTTTTTAACCCTCGTCACACTGGAGGTTTGGTTCAGCAGGCCCCTGCCCTCGCCTTTTAACCTATTCAATCGAAAGGAGGTTTTAGTATGTCTCAAAACTTCTCCATCTTTGTCGGTATTGACATCTCCAAGCATAAGTTCAACGCCTGTGCTATCCAAAATCCTAATTCTATCATCTTCGAATCTGCTTTCGATATGTCCAAACAAGGGTTTTCCTCCTTTGTTCAAAAGCTCTCCGTTTTCCCTAAGTCTTCTGTCCTTATCGCTATGGAGTCTACTGGCTGTTACCATCTTAACCTTCTTTCTTTCCTCTCTCTCAATGATTTCTCTTGTGTCGTTCTTAATCCTTTGCTTGTTAACAAATCTCTTCCCGTTGGGCTTAGGAAAACTAAAACTGACAAAATCGATGCTCGCTCTATTGCTCTTACCATCTTCTATACCCATCACATTCTTCCTACTTCTTCTTTCCTCAACTCAGATTTTCGGGATATTGCAAGGAAAAAGGAAAGCATCACTCATCAAATCTCAAGAGTCAAAAACGACATCGAAAAGCTTCTTTCTCTCCTCTTCCCTGAACTTGAAAAAGTGACCAACATCTACAATGATGCTATCTTGGATTTGCTTTCTTCTTTCCCTTCTGCTAAAGCTATCCAAAAAGCCTCCATTGATTCTCTACGTGTTTTCTTTTCAAAAACAATCGGTAGAAAGTTAAAACTTACCCCAGAAACTCTTAAAGAGCTTGCTAACAACTCCATCGCTCAGTATTGGCCAGTGAAAGAGAAGATTCTTATTCAAACTATCAAGGAACTTCGATTTTTACAACAGCAACTTAATGAGTTTGATGAGATGCTCAAAGAATATTGCAAATGTGCTTCGCTTAATCAAGATGTTGAAATACTCACGTCCATTGACGGAATTGGTGAAAATAGCGCACTGTATTTTCTTGCCGAAGTTGGCGATATTTCAAGATTTAGCACTTACAAAAAACTAATTGCCTATTGTGGGCTTGACCCAAGCGTAGATGAATCAGGCAAACACAAAGGAGAAAGCCGTATATCCAAAAGGGGCAATGCACACCTGAGACGAATAATTTGGCTGATGAGTGTGAATGTAGTGAGACACAACGAATATTTTAAAGCATATTTTCAAAGAAAACGAGCGCAAGGGTTAGTATACAAAAAAGCGATGATGAGTGTAGCGCACAAATTGCTAAGGACGATATTTGCTATGATGAAAAAGCGCGAGAAATTCAACATCGATCATACATTTTCGTCTTCTACTCAAAATTTAATTTTACATAGTTGACTCCCGTGTCATAGTCTTGAAATGCATAATTATGAGCGTACAAAAAAGGGGGACGCGCCCCCGTTATTGATTTTCGAATTAGAGTAATGTTGCTACTTTTTCAATTGTGTCGACAACTCTGCAGGTGTAGCCGTATTCGTTGTCGTACCAGCTGTAGACTGTTACGAAGTTTCCGTTCATGACTTTTGTAAGTGTTGCATCGTAAATACCTGCATATGTTGAACCAACAATATCTGAACTTACAATAGGATCTTCGTTGTATTTGATAATGCCTTTGAGTCTGCCTTCAGTTGCTTCCTTAACTTTTGCGTTGACTTCTTCTGCTGTTGTCGGTTTTTCAACTTGGACACTGAGAACAGAGATTGAACCATCCGGAGTTGGGACCCTCAATGCCATACCATCGAGTTTACCCTTTACTTCTGGAACTACAAGTGCAACTGCTTTTGCTGCTCCCGTTGTTGTTGGGATTATGTTCAAGGCTGCTGCTCTTGCTCTTCTAAGGTCTTTGTGTGGAAGGTCGAGAACTCTCTGGTCGTTTGTGTAGCTGTGGACTGTTACGAGGTAACCTGTAACTATTCCGAATGCATCATTAATTACCTTAACAATTGAAGCAATAGAGTTTGTTGTACAGGATGCACAGGATATAATCTGGTGTTCTGGTTTCAGTTGTTCTTCGTTGCAACCGAAAACTACTGTAATGTCTTCTCCCTTTGCTGGAGCTGTGATAATTACTTTCTTTGCACCAGCTTGGATGTGTTTCATTGCCCCATCTCTTTCTGTAAATTTACCTGTTGATTCAACAACCACATCAACGCCGAGGTCTTTCCATGGAAGGTTTGCTGGGTCTTTTTCTGCAAATACCTTTATGGCTTTTCCGTTAACATACATCGTGTCACCTTCTACCTTAACTTCCCCTGGAAATTCTCTGTGCACGGAGTCATATTTGAAAAGGTGAGCCAATGTTTCTGGGCTGTCCAAATCGTTAATGGCAACTACCTCTACTGAACTGTTGCGGCGAATGAGCTCTCTAAGGACAAGTCTTCCAATCCTTCCAAAACCGTTGATAGCTATCTTCATCTTTCTCCCTCCTTCACAGTGTTGGTGTGAATTTCTCTTGCTCGTGAAAAATTGTACAATATAAATATTACATTTACAAGCTTGCGGAAGTTAAATTTTTTGAATATTTTTGAAAATTCAGATAATCATTCAAAAAGTCAACGTGAAATATCGATGGTTATAACCAAAAATGGGCGTTTTCAAAATTATTATACCATGAATGTTCGTTTTAAGCAACTAAGCTAAAATTTGAAAGAGATTAGTTACTTTTTAGCTTTATCTAGGAATTTACCCATATCGTTTCTGGTAGTTTTAAAAAATTGCTGTAAACTTTCATAAAGCTTATGGTATAATACATTTGCAAAGATGTGAACAGACATGATTTTCTTAAGAGTGTGTATCTCAAGGGGGATTTTAAAGCTATATGATAGCACAAAAACTTAGGAAACTCGTCATTCTATCATCTATCATATTCGTCATCTTCACATTTGTCCTAGGTATTCTGCTATTAAAAAACCTAAAAAGCGCCTTTGATGTTCAGTTCAAAGAGTTCTCTCTAAACGTTTCGAAAGCTTTAGAATTCCAGTTTTCCCAAAAGACAAAAGAGCTCCAACGGACATTTGATAATTTGAAAAGTCTATTTGATAGACTTCCATTATCTGAAGAGGAGTACGTTTTTTTCAAAGAAAGCCTGATATCAAACCTAAAGGCGCTTAATATAGACTTTCTCGCAATTTATGAAAACAGTGGTCTTTTGGAAGTTCACCATCTGAATGAACGATACTCAACCAGAATTGAGAATCTTTTAAATCAGCTTTCACTCAAACAGCTTACGGGAAAAACTCATTTCTTTTTGGATATTCCAAATTCATCCTTTCCAGTAGAGCTTTTTGTTCTTTACCCATCTCCAAAAATCTTGAAACTGTGGGAGGTTGAAACCCCCAGCGTCATCTTGGTAGGGAAATATTGGACAGTTACAGATTTTGTCAAATTAGAAGAATTAACCGGGGCATCAGTCTCTTATTCTACTAATCCTGGTAATTCCTCATTGACCAAGTTGGTCTACTCATACCCGCTTACGGACCAAAGTAATAAAAACTCTGGGTATTTGGTCTTTTCAAAAAATTTCACACTACTCACTAAGTACCTTATCTACGTTGTAATTTTGGTAATTTTGTCTATTATCCTTCTTATCTCTATACTCTCCATATTCTACCTACAGCTCAAAAAGTTAGCGCTGGCACCTTTCAGCGACATAATATACGCTATTGACAACCACACACCTGATACAGTTGAAAAGTACATATACCGAGGCGACGAAATCGGTAGTCTTGCTAAAGCAATTAAAAATTACTTGCACCAGCGTGAACAAATTAATCTTTACCTCAAGGAATTGGAAACAAAAAACCAAAGCCTGAGGTCACTAAATGAGCAAATTCGTCAACTACTGGAAAAAGACGTTCTCACCGGATTACTCACAAGATACGTTTTTAACAGTCAAATCGAACGCTTATACGTCTCCAGTAAGGCCGATAGAATACCACTGTCTGCCATTTCTATTGATGCGGACAATTTCAAAAAAATAAACGATACGTTCGGGCACAACGTGGGTGACGAAGTTTTGAAAGGAATAGCTGAAGTGATATTGAAAAACGTTCGAGCGAGTGATTTTCCAATAAGAATGGGTGGCGAAGAGATTTTGATACTCCTCCCTGAGGCAGATATTGATGCGGCGCATTTAATAGCAGAAAGAATTCGCACAAAGGTCGAAGAAAAGTTTAAAGAAACCCAATACAAAGTTACAATAAGTCTGGGAGTTACTCAATTAAAAGGAAACGATACAATTGAAAGCTTTTTGAAAAGAGCAGATGAAGCGCTATATATTTCAAAAGCCAATGGCAAAAACAGAACAACAGTGCTCTTCTAAAGCACCCAAGAACCAGTATTTCCAAACGGAAGATAAGTGGTATAATTTTTTAATGAACATTGAAAAACTACTGAACCATCGCGGATGATATCCGCGATTTATTATTCAATGTAGACTTAATGGAGGTGACATTAGTGTTGTTGAGCTTTCTATTACTTATCTTAGGACTTACTTTTGTAAGTATAGGTGCTGATAAAGTTGTTGAGGGTGCTTCTGCTATTGCAAAAAAGCTTAGGGTCTCAGACCTTGTCATCGGTCTCACGATAGTGTCTTTTGGAACATCGGCTCCGGAATTGGTCGTAAACATTGTTTCTTCAATCAAGAAAAATTCAGACATTGCACTTGGTAATATAGTCGGTAGTAACATATTCAACATACTCGTAGTTGCAGGGCTCTCAGCTATGATAAGACCGATAAGTGTTAAATACTCGACGCTCAAGAAAGAGATTCCTCTAAGCTTCCTAGCTGCCGTGTCAGTTCTTGCCCTTGGAAACAAGGGAAATAACCTTCCTTCGATAATAACGCGTGGCGATGGCATTGTGCTTTTATCTTTCTTTGCCATATTTGCTGCTTATGTATTCGAAATGGCGAAAAAGGATAGGGAAATGTTTGAAGAGATGGAAATGGAAAGACTAAAAAATATTAGCACCTGGCTCGCTGTGCTTTACGTAGTTGGTGGTTTAGCAGGGCTTGTAATCGGTGGACGATGGATCGTGAGCAGTGCAACGCAGATAGCAAGGGCTCTTGGAGTTTCGGACAAAATGATAGGTTTGACAATCGTTGCTGCCGGGACATCTATACCTGAGCTTGCTACGTCGTTAGTTGCCGCCGTAAAAGGTAATAGCGAAATAGCACTGGGAAATGTTATTGGTTCGAATATATTCAACATCTTCTTCATACTGGGTATTTCTGCCGTTCTTAATCCTGTGTATTATCCAACGGCGTTAAATGTAGACATAGCATTACTTCTTATTATAACCGTTTTCTTAATACTCTTCTCAAGGGATTTGAAAATAAACAAAATCGAAGGAGCTCTCATGGTCGCAACATATGTAGGATACACCGCTTACTTGATAATCAGAGGATAAGATTTTCGATATATTCCCAAGAAGGTGGCGTACTTGTACGAGCATCTTGAGTATTACGGCGTATCAAAGAGAGTTATAGATGCTATGAATAAAGTAGACAGAAAACTCTTTGTTCCTGCAGAGTATCAAGATAGTGCATACATTGACACACCTCTTCCAATAGGTTACGGTCAAACGATATCAGCACCACATATGGTTGGATTAATGTGCGAATATTTGGATTTACAAGAAGGAGACAAAGTACTCGAAATTGGAACTGGAAGTGGGTACAACGCTGCTGTAATGTCACAACTCGTTGGACCTTCGGGGGAAATTTACACTGTTGAAGTCGTCGAACCTTTGTACGAAAGAGCGAAGAAAGTTATTGAACAATTAGGAATAGAAAACATCAAAATGTTTCTCAGTGATGGGAAGCTTGGATTACCACAGTTTGCTCCTTATGACAAAATCGTTGCCACGTGTTACGCAAAAGAAATCCCACCCGCACTGATTGAACAACTTCGCGAAGGTGGGATTTTATTAATTCCTGTCGGGAACGAATATATCCAGGTTCTGAAGAGAATAAAAAAATACGGTCAAAAAATTACCGAAGAATCATTAGGACATGTTAGGTTTGTACCGATGGTGTAAGCTTCAATCTTCACTGACAGCGTGAGTATGCTGAGCATACGCAAGGTATAGTTTTTTTATTGTGAGTCTGCCCCACGTGTATGTGATTATAGAAGCCGTGGTATTTCCAATAACTATCCCCAACCACACACCGGTTAACCCCATCCTAAAACCATCAACAAAAAGCCACGTCCAGAAAACTTGGAATACGATTGTTCTCAATATCGTTGTTACTAAACTTTTGTATCCATGTCCAATCCCCTGGAACATTCCTGATGTTAACATTCCAAATGGTGTCCCTGGAAGGAACAGACACAATATCTTAAGCGCTTGCGAAACATTCTCTAAAAGTAATGAAGAAGATTTTGTATACGAAAACATAAGCGCAAGTGGCTTTGAGAAAAAGAAAATTCCCAGCATCGTGCCAATGGCAAAATACTCAGCGAATTTTATTGCATAATTCAGAGCACCTTCAAGCTTCTTGATATCTTTCGCCCCATACGCTGCTCCGGTTACCGTTGTTACGGCCGAAGAAACTCCAATAATCGTCAACGTTCCTAAGTTTATTATGCGCCAAGCTCCTGTGAACGTTGCTACTCCCAAATCTCCAGCCGCTTTTGCTGCAAAAAAATTAAGAAAATATATTGCCACAGACATCGTAATTTGAGCAAGTGCTGTTGGAAAACCAACTATGGAGATGTCATAGAGGATTTTTCTATCCAAAGAAAAGTTTTTGAAAGTTACGTTCAAAAAAGTTTTCCTAGAAAAAATCAGAAGGTACAAAAGCATACCACTTGCCACGAAGATGGAGATATTAGTTGCCCATGCTGCTCCTTCGATGCCAAAGTTGAAAGTATATATAAAAATAGGGTCAAGAACCATGTTCAATACTGAGCTAAAAAGAACTATATACATTGGTCGCTTTGAATCGCCTTCTCCACGGAGAATACCGATAGCTGAGTTGTTGAACATCATAAATATCGATGATAGAAAGATTATAGAACCATAATCTTTCGCCTTTTGCATCGCAGTCCCTGAAGCACCTGTGAATTTCAAAACAAAACCAAGTGATAAAATCCCAACGGCAGTAGTCAAAAAGCCTACGATGGTAGCAAGGATTATAGAGTGTTCCGCCACAGAATTTGCACCTTCGAAATCTTTTGCACCTATTCTCCTGGCAATTGCAGAACTAGTCCCAACTGTTATTCCAGTAGCAATCGATATCACTATCATATATATAGGGAAAAATAAACCCATTCCAGCCAACGAGGAAGGACCAAGGCCAGCAACCCATACGGCATCTACGAGATTGTAAAGCGTTTGAATGAGCATAGCTATCATGTTTGGTATAGACAACTTTATAATGGCTTTTTTGTAATCTCCCAAGAGTAGCTCAATATTTTTGTTTACTTTTGTATTTGAGTTTCTTGGTGTATTTTCCACTACAGCTTCCCCCTATCACTCGTTATATTCTAAACTTTCTGCAAACGACTTCATCTCACTTAGTGCACGTTCAGCTGCTTTTTCACGGTTCTTACCTGCACCAAGCAAGCCAAAGTTAGCGTACATAGGTTTCAGTTCTTCAGCACTCGTAATATAATCTATCAGTGCACCACACATGGTTTTTTTCGGAAATTCCACCATCTCTTTGCCTTCCAGTAGCCTTGCAACATTGAGACCCACGTATAGACCTGTCATTGCAGATTCTATGTATCCCTCAACACCCGTTATCTGTCCTGCAAAGAATATATTTGGCTGTCTTTTCAATCTCAAGAATTTGTCCAGTACTCTTGGTGAATCTATGTAACTGTTCCTGTGCATAACACCATATCTCAGAATTTCCGCATTTTCCAGTCCCGGAATCATCCTTATAACTCTCAGTTGCTCTCCCCATTTCAATCGTGTTTGAAATCCAACAAGGTTGTACATAGTACCTTCAACATTTTCTTTTCTCAATTGAACAACAGCGTAAGGTTCTTTTCCCGTCTTTGGGTCAGGAAGTCCAACAGGTCTCAACGGACCGTATCTCATAGCATCCTTTCCACTGCGTGCTATTTCTTCTATAGGTTGACATCTTTCGAAAAGCAACTTTCTGTCAAAATCTTCCATCTCGACAACTTCCGCATTAACTAAGGCTTCCCAAAAAGCCTCGTATTGTTCCTTATTCATTGGGCAATTTATGTAATCCCCCGAACCTACGCCGTATCTATCTGCTACGTAGCAAATATCCATGTTTATGCTATCTGCACTTATTATCGGAGCAACAGCATCGAAAAAATTAAATAATCCTCCGCTTACCTCTTTGAGCCATTCTGCTAGAGCTCCATCCGTCGTGGGACCCGTAGCAATAACCCAAATGCCATTTTCTCCTGGTTTTGTCACTTCTTCATCTATCACTTCAACAAGTCCAGATGACAACAATCTTTCAGTTACACACTTTGAAAATTTCTCCCTATCAACAGCCAGCGCTTTTCCGGCCGGTACTCTATTCTCCATGGCGCAATCTAAAATAATACTACCAAAAAGTTTCATCTCCTCTTTTAAAAGTCCCTCTGCGTTCTTCAAATCCAACGACTTCAAAGAATTACTACATACTAGCTCGGCAAAGTAATCACTTTTGTGCACTGGGGATTTCTTTATTTTTTTCATCTCGTGAATAATTACCTTATGCCCTCTTTTCACAAGTTGCCAAGCTGCTTCACTACCTGCCAAACCTGCTCCTACAATATGGACCTCGTTTAGAACAAACTGTTTGTTCATACCAACCACCTCAATTTTTCAATCCTTTTATTTTCAAAGTTTTCTCCACCATTTCCGCTTGTGTAATTTTACCATATCAATAAAAAATAAAAAAGCCTCTGCTTATCGCAGAGGCTTTTTTGGGGGTATTAGGAATCCTGGGCACTACCTACTCTCGCAAGGGGTCGCCCCCTTACTACCATCGGCCCGCGGTGGCTTAACGGCCAGGTTCGGAATGGGACTGGGTGTTTCCCACCGCAGTATCGGCACCCAGGGTCATTCAAAAGTGCATAGGGTTAAGGTGAAGGATTCGGCCTATTAGTACCGGTTGGCTCCACACCTCTCGGTGCTCCCACCACCGGCCTATCTAGGTCCTCTTCTCGGACCGGCCTTGGAGGCCTCATCTTGGAGCGCGCTTCCCGCTTAGATGCTTTCAGCGGTTATCGCTCAGGAGCGTGGCTACCCAGCGTATGCCCTTGGCAGGACAGCTGGTACACCAGAGGCTCCCTCACCCTGGTCCTCTCGTACAAAGGGCGACCCTCCTCAAGCCTCCTGCGCCCGCAGCAGATAGGGACCGACCTGTCTCACGACGGTCTGAACCCAGCTCACGTACCCCTTTAATAGGCGAACAGCCTAACCCTTGGGACCTGCTTCAGCCCCAGGATGGGATGAGCCGACATCGAGGTGCCGAGCCTAGCCGTCGATGTGAACTCTCGGGCTAGACTAGCCTGTTATCCCCGGGGTAACTTTTGTCCGTTGATCGACGACCCTTCCACTCGGTGTCGCCGGGTCACTAGGACCGGGTTTCCCCTCTGCTCGACCCGTCGGTCTCGCAGTCAGCCCGGCTTTTGCCCTTGCACTCTAACGGTGGATTTCCAACCCACCTGAGCCGAGCTTCGCGCGCCTCCGTTACCCTTTAGGAGGCGACCGCCCCAGTCAAACTGCCCACCTGGCACTGTCCCTCGCGTGCTCTCCACACGCGTAGGTTAGAACTCCGCTACGACGAGGGTGGTATCCCACCGACGGCTCCACGGACCCTGGCGAGCCCGCTTCTCAGCCTCCCACCTATCCTGTACACGCCGCAGCAGAGCACAATACCAGGCTACAGTAAAGCTCCACGGGGTCTTTCCGTCTAGCTGCGGGTACTGGGCATCTTCACCCAGACTGAAATTTCACCGGGTCCCCTGCCGAGACAGTGCCCCAGTCGTTACGCCATTCATGCAGGTCGGAACTTACCCGACAAGGAATTTCGCTACCTTAGGACCGTTATAGTTACGGCCGCCGTTTACCGGGGCTTCGGTTCGGAGCTTGCACCCCTCCCCTTAACCTTCCGGCACCGGGCAGGCGTCAGTCCCTATACTTCCTCTCATCGAGTTGGCAGAGACCTGTGTTTTTGGTAAACAGTCGCCAGGGCCTTGTCACTGCGGCTACCTCGGCCTCCCCCAGTTTCCGCCTCGCGGCTTCCCCTGGGTTCAGCCTACCGTAGCACCCCTTCTCCCGAAGTTACGGGGCCAATTTGCCGAGTTCCTTGGCAAGGGTTATCCCGCTCCCCTTAGCTTTCTCAGCCCGCCTACCTGTGTCGGTTTGCGGAACGGGCACCCACGTATCACTGCACGCGGCTTTTCTCGGCAGTGTGGCGTCAGCTCCGTTGAGCCCTCTCGGGCTCTCCCCTTCACGGCTCAGCTCAGGCTGCGGACTTACCTACAGCCCTCTTCGCCTAACCGCTTGGAGGGATTTGCCACTTATCCCCGGAGCTTAGCCTCCTGCGTCCCCGCCTACAGTATCGATACGTAGGTGGTACCGGAATATTAACCGGTTTCCCATCGGGTACCCCTTTCGGGTTTCCCTTAGGTCCCGACTCACCCTGGGCGGACGAACCTTCCCCAGGTACCCTTAGGCTTTCGGGGGGATGGATTCTCACCATCCTCTCGTATACTCATGCCTGGATTCTCACTTCCGCCTCGTCCAGTAGCCCTCTCGGGTCTACCTTCTCCCTACCGCGGAACGCTCCCCTACCAACCAGCTTCCGCTGGTTCCGTGGCTTCGGGGGGTGGCTTCAGCCCCGCACATTTTCGGCGCAGTGCGTCTCGACCGGTGAGCTGTTACGCACTCTTTAAATGATGGCTGCTTCTAAGCCAACATCCCGGTTGTCTAGGACGCACCACTTCCTTCCTCTTCACACTTAGCCACCTCTCCGGGCCCTTAGCCGACGGTCTGGGTTGTTCCCCTCTCGTCCGTGGAGCTTATCCCCCACGGGCTCACTCCCGGCATTAGTGTGGTGGCATTCGGAGTTTGACAGGGTTCGCAGGTAACCCCACTAGCCCTATCAGTGCTCTACCTCCACCACAGAACTGCCGAGGCTGCACCTCAATGCATTTCGGGGAGAACCAGCTATCACCGGGTTCGGTTAGCTTTTCACTCCTACCCACAGGTCATCCGAGGATTTTTCACGATCCACCGGTTCGGACCTCCAGTGGGTTTTACCCCACCTTCATCCTGCCCATGGGTAGCTCACCCGGCTTCGGGTCTACCGCACCTGACTCGCGCCCTCTTCGGACTCGCTTTCGCTTCGGCTCCGCCTCTACCGGCTTAACCTCGCCAGGTACGGTAACTCCCAGGCTCATTAATCAAAAGGCACATCGTCACCCTCTCGGGCTCCGACTTCTTGTAGGCACGCAGTTTCAGGTCTCTTTCACTCCCCTTCCGGGGTGCTTTTCACCTTTCCCTCACGGTACTGGTTGCGCTATCGGTCGGCAGGTAGTATTTAGCCTTGGAGGGTGGTCCCCCCTGATTCACGCGGGATTCCTCGAGTCCCGCGCTACTCGGGATCACAGCCACTCCTACGCGTTGCGTTTCGCCTACGGGGCTGTCACCCTCTACGGCCAGCCTTCCCAGACTGTTCGGCTACACAACGCCTCAGAGCGGTCTCAGCCTAGCTGTGTCCCACGACCCCAGCCTTTCGGCTGGTTTAGGCTCCTCCCCTTTCGATCGCCTCTACTCAGGGAATCTCGTTTGATTTCTTTTCCTCCGGGTACTGAGATGTTTCACTTCCCCGGGTCTCGCGCCCTCTCGGGCGCACGGGGTTTCCCCCGTGCAGGTTGCCCCATTCGGGAATCCTGGGATCAACGCCCGCTTGCGGCTCCCCCAGGCTTTTCGCAGCTTGCCACGCCCTTCCTCGCCTCCTGCCGCCTAGGCATCCACTGCGTGCCCTTAGTACCTTCACCTTACCCTATGCACTTTTCAATGACCCTCTCCCCATTGGTGGAGACAAGGGGATTCGAACCCCTGACCCCCTGCTTGCAAAGCAGGTGCTCTCCCAGCTGAGCTATGTCCCCACCCATGGTGGGCTCGGGAGGAATCGAACCTCCGACCTCACGCTTATCAGGCGTGCGCTCTGACCATCTGAGCTACGAGCCCAGTCACTCAAATCCGAATAGCAGCCACCACCCTCTCCTTAGAAAGGAGGTGATCCAGGCGCACCTTCCGGTACACCTACCTTGTTACGACTTAGCCCCCCTCACCACGTTCACCCTCAACGGCGCCCCTAAGGGTCACCGTCTTCGGGTGCCCGCGACTCGGGTGGCTTGACGGGCGGTGTGTACAAGGCCCGGGAACGTATTCACCGCGGCATGGCTGATCCGCGATTACTAGCGATTCCGGCTTCATGTGGGCGGGTTTCAGCCCACAATCTGAACTGGGGGGTGGTTTCAGGGATTTGCTCAGCATCGCTGCCTCGCTTCCCGCTGTCCACCCCATTGTAGCGCGTGTGTCGCCCAGGACATAAGGGGCACGAGTATCTGACGTCATCCCCTCCTTCCTCCGGCTCGTCGCCGGCAGTCCCCTTAGAGTGCCCGGCCGAACCGCTGGCAACTAAGGGCAGGGGTTGCGCTCGTTGCGGGACTTAACCCAACACCTCACGGCACGAGCTGACGACGACCGTGCACCACCTGTGCTGGCTCCCTACCCAAAGGTAGGGTCCCTCACCTTTCGGCTCGGTACCACCAGCATGTCAAGCCCTGGTAAGGTTCTTGGCTTAGCTTCCAATTAAACCACACGCTCCACCGCTTGTGCGGGCCCCCGTCAATTCCTTTGAGTTTCACCCTTGCGGGCGTACTCCCCAGGCGGCTCACTTATCGCGTTAGCTTCAGCACGGAGGCTTCCGCCCCCACACCTAGTGAGCATCGTTTACGGCTAGGACTACCCGGGTATCTAATCCGGTTCGCTCCCCTAGCTTTCGTGCCTCAGCGTCGGTTACGGCCCAGCAGACCGACTTCTCCACCGGCGTTCCTGCTGATATCTACGGATTTCACCCCTACACCAGCAGTTCCGTCTGCCTCTGCCGCACCCAAGCCACGTAGTTTCCAGCGCATACCCACGGTTGAGCCGTGGAATTTTACGCCAGACACACGCGGCCGCCTACGCACCCTTTACGCCCAGTGATTCCGGGTAACGCTCGCCCCCTACGTATTACCGCGGCTGCTGGCACGTAGTTAGCCGGGGCTTATTCGTCGGGTACCATCAGAACTTTTTCCCCGACAAAAGGAGTTTACACCCCGAAGGGCTTCATCCTCCACGCGGCGTCGCTGGATCAGGCTTTCGCCCATTGTCCAATATCCCCCACTGCTGCCTCCCGTAGGAGTAGGGCCCGTGTCTCAGTGCCCTTGTGGCCGGCCATCCTCTCAGACCGGCTACCCGTCGTCGGCTTGGTAGGCCGTTACCCTACCAACTACCTGATGGGACGCAGGCCGCTCCCCTGGCGCCTTCCGGCCTTTACTCTCCCGAGTCTATGGCGGTTTACCCGCAGTTTCCCGCGGCTATCCGCCTCCAGGGGGCACGTTCCTACGCGTTACGCACCCGTCCGCCGCTATGCAGCCTTCAGCAAAAGCCTCCAGCTGCACCGCTCGACTTGCATGTGTTAGGCACGCCGCCAGCGTTCACCCTGAGCCAGGATCAAACCCTCCAAGCTAACTTGTCCAGGTTCAACCCTGCTCTTGTTTTTTCGGTGGCTGCTATTCGTATTTCAATGACCGGACTCTTTCTTTCCTTCATCGAGTCGGCTTTCCGTCGCGCTTTGTTAATTTACCACACGCTTTCACTTTTGTCAAGACCCGAAATTCTTTCGCTTAATTTTCCTTAAGCGTTCTTAACGCGCTCTTTAATTTACCACACTTCTTTTGGTTTGTCAACTGGTCTTTTTTTGCTTTGTCTGCTTCGTCCTTCTTGTGGACGGCGATTGCCATTTTACTATGCCTTGTGTTAACTGTAAAGTCCATTACAGTAACGGATTTGCTCTAATCTGTGTTACACAATACGAACATATGCCTATTCTTCAGGCGTTTTGAACATGCTTAAACCCCTTGATTTATCAAGTGGTTTAAGCATCCTTATGAGAACTGCGAAGAATTATTTTCAAATATTGAAGAGAGGCTTATCTTTTTTCACTTGTTTTTCTTCTTGCGTTTTTGTATTTTTCGCTTCCCCCATGTCAAACGTTTGGCCAAGTGCCAAGACCGTTCCAAGTTCGATTGGAAGTCCTGCCTTTACTATCTTTTCCACGGTTGTCTTTATATCGTATGTAACCCTCACAAACTCGTACCAGTAAACGCCGTTGTCAACGTATAATATGAGATATGTAGCTCCTGGAACCCCATCTTTCGTTCTACCTACACTACCTGGGTTCAGGATAGTTTTACCGAAAAGATGACGTGCCATCATAAGGTGCGTATGACCGTTAATTATTATGTCTTCTTCAACATTTTTGAGCAGTAATTTTAGTCTTTCTGCTGATGTGGAAGGTTTAACATACTCAAGTAAGTAGTTAACAGGGCTACCATGAACCAGTAAAATCTTCAAACCTTCGGCTTCAATAGACAACCTGTGTGGAAGTGATTTGAGAAACTCTTTGTTTTCCTTCGTTGTATTTCTTATCGTCCAACTAATTGATTCATCCCCAACTTCTGTTTCCCTACCTGGATTGTAAGCACAACCACAGCTGTCTTTTTCGTAGCCAATTGCATCGTCATAGTTACCCATTACGGTAGGAATTTTGCGCTCTCTTATAATTTCAACAACCTCGTTCGGATTTGGACCGTAGCCAACAAGGTCCCCAACACAATATATCTCATCTACGTTCCTTTTTCCGATGTCCTCTAAAACAGCATTCAAAGCCTCCAGATTTGAATGGATGTCAGATATAAACGCTATTTTTTTCATATGAAAACCTCCTTCTTTGATGAGGTGTAAAGGCACATTCCTGTCTTTTTTGATTATACCATGCAAAGTTTTAAGGAATATTAATTTAGTTCCTGCTTATTGATGGTAGAATATAAATTGAACAAAGCGCACGAAAGGAGGGAGGATATGAAGTTTTTTGTAGTAGATGCATTTGCAGAAGTTCCTTTCTTGGGGAATCCTGCAGGGGTTGTTATTCTAGGACCGAACGACAGTCTCAGTGAGGACGTAATGCAAAATATCGCTAAAGAAGTCAGATTTTCGGAAACGGCTTTTGTAAAAGCCAAGAATGATAAAGAATTTGCCATCCGGTATTTTACAACAGTTGCAGAAGTTGATTTATGTGGTCATGCAACCATCGCATCTTTCAAAGTATTGGAATACTTAGGATTAGTTAAGCAAGGATGTATATACAAAGCACACACTCGAGCTGGTATTATCGATATTTCTATAGAAGAAGGGATAGTGATGATGGAGCAAGCAACTCCGTCTTTAGGCGATGAACTAGACGTCGACGAGATTTCGAAAATTGCAAACTTACTCGGAATAAGCGAGGAAGATATAGGGGATAGGATGTACAACTTGAAACCGAAGATTGTTAGCACAGGTCTCTGGGACCTTCTCATACCTGTAAAGTCGAGGGATATACTTTTCTCACTTTCACCTGATTTTGAAGGAATTTCGGAATATTGCAGAAGAAACGAAATTGTAAGCTTCCATGTGTTTACTCTTGATGAAGATAGAGCCCTTGCAAACTGTAGAGACTTTGCTCCTCTCTACGGAATACCCGAGGAATCTGCAACAGGAACAGCCAACGGTGCGCTGATTTATTATCTGTTCAAACACGGAATCGTTGAGCTGGAAAGGATATACGAGATAATTCAAGGTGAAACGATGGGCAGAAGTTCGAACATATTTGGAAAAGTGCAATTGAAAGATGGAGTATACAAAGCTTACGTTGGTGGAAATGCAAAGATAGTTATTGAAGGAAAACTTTTACCTCTTTAATTTTAGAAAACGGGGGGAACTCCCCCGTTTTAACAAGACTAACAGATTTAGCATGCCAATATCTCATTAACAATGTTTTTGATTTTGTTTTCAAGTTGCTCCAAATTAGAAATGGCGTGCTCTTTTGTATCTGCTTTCACCATAACGTACGCTTTCATCTTAGGTTCCGTTCCCGATGGTCTGACAAAGATACGCCCGCTATCGAATTCCAACCTCAAGGTATCATTTGGAATTACTCCGTTATACCCTCTTGAGTAATCGATTACTTCTTTAACATCTTTGGCTTTTGTTTGTTTCAATTTTTCATAAACATCAAGTGTTTGGTTAACGGATTTGAATTCGAAGTTGATAAGTTTTTCAAGGTAATATCCACATTTTTTGTACAGTTCTTCCATTCTGTCAAGTAAATCAAAGTTAACAGCCGCTTTTGCTACCAACCCACAAGCTAGAACAGCATCTTTATCTCGTGCTAAATCTCCCGTTAAATATCCACAGCTTTCTTCAAATCCGAAAACAAAATCGAGTTCTTTGTGCCTTTCAACCAAGTCCCCTATGAATTTAAATCCTGTTGGGACTTCAAATAATTGTATTCCACTTTCTTCACACATTGGTCTCACCATGTCTGTCGTCACTATGGTTTTTACGAGCATCCCTTTATTTCTTCCAGACTCGAGGTAACTGTCTATTAACATTTTAGAAAGCAAAACCCCCACTTGGTTACCGGTTAACCGAACATCTTTAATAACAACACCTACTCTGTCTGCATCTGGGTCTGTTGCTAATCCAAGGTCTACGTTGTGCTTTTCCATGTATTTTCTCAACAATTCAAGTGCTCTATCATCTTCAGGATTTGGGGTCTTTACGGTTGGGAAATTCCCATTGTGTTCTATTTGTTCTGTAACTTCTATCACTTCCGCTCCGAGCATCCTCAAAAGCTTTGGCACAAATTTTGCACCTGTTCCGTGGAGAGGTGAGTAAACCACTTTCAGACCTTTCAAGTCGGCGTTCACAACTTTTGCAACATCTGAGATATACTCGTCGAGTACCTCTCGTGGTACTACCGTATACTTTTCTACAGCGTTTATCGGTTGGTTCCATGCTTGCTTTACCAATTCGGTCAAGACATCGGTAACTTCCGGAACAGCCTGGACACCGTTTGAGGTATAAACCTTGTAGCCATTGTATTCGGGAGGATTATGGCTTGCTGTTATCACAACTCCCATATCCATGCCAAGCTTTCTCACACCGTATGATAAAACTGGCGTTGGCACAGGTTCACCGAATACATACACTTCCATTCCTTCACCTGAAAAGACAGAAGCTGAAAGTTTTGCGAACTTTTCAGAGTTATTCCTTGTATCGTATGCAATCAAAACCCTTTTTAGTCCATTCATCTTCATATACTCTGCTACGCCTTTTGAAGCTACAGCTACAGTCTTTTCATCGAACTCGCCTTCCCTCATTATACCCCTAATACCACCCGTTCCAAAAAGTATCATGCATGTTCCTCC
The DNA here is from genome assembly GCF_000235405.2 of Fervidobacterium pennivorans DSM 9078. Classification (NCBI taxonomy): domain Bacteria; kingdom Thermotogati; phylum Thermotogota; class Thermotogae; order Thermotogales; family Fervidobacteriaceae; genus Fervidobacterium; species Fervidobacterium pennivorans. The sequence goes on along the minus strand of NC_017095.1, from coordinate 274,370 downwards.
TTTCTTAGTATTTCTATTATTATGAACAATGAAACAACAAATGCAAAGTAAAACGTGTTTAGCGCCATAGCTATTTCCGTGTTTCTTGAACTCATCAATCTGAACACAACAGCTGAAAACGTTGTTATCGGCGGTTCGGCAAGAGTCAAAGTTCCCGAAGTTTCACCAACAGAGATTGTAAATGAATAAACAAAGGCTGTAAAGATGTAATTTCTCATCATTGGAACCGCTATTTTTGATACCCACTTCATAGTGCTTGCTCCGTCTACCTTTGCTGCATCTATTATACTTTGAGGAATATTTCTCCAACCAGTTTCAATGATGCCAAAAACTATGGGTAAGTTTATCAAAGAATGAACAATAATAAGCTTCAATAACACTGGGATGTTTATAAAAACATACGAAAACGCTATCGTTACCGACGACATTGCTGCAGGTATAAGCACAAGGTAATACAATCTTTTCCCTTTTGATGAGTAATACCCTGCAAACATAGTAATCACAACACTAATTAACGAGGAGGACAACGCTATAATGAATGTGTAAAAAATCATACTCTTTAAATCCGTTCCAGCAAGGTACTCTAAATCTTCGGAAAAGAGCATTTTGAAATTTGTCAGAGAAAATTTGCCGTAATAATCCAAGAAACCAGAAAGTGCTGAATAAATTAAGGGGACAAATATCAAGAGTGTGGACACCACGAAGAAAAAATAACCCCAAAGTGGAAATTTCTCAAGGTGTCGGTAGTGGTGCTTCTCAAAGCGCTCCCTTTTAACTGATGTAAAAAAGCCTATAATCGAGATAAACAAAAGTTGGAAGAGCATAAGTGTGGAGGCGGCTTTGAAATCGAAAGTGATTCTTGAATACATGTAAATCGCTACTTCAAGTGTTGAATATTTGATTCCACCAAGTATCAAAACTACCGAAAAGCTGGTGAATGTGTAAATATACGTTAAAAAAAATGCTCTCAATATGGCAGGCAACAGCACAGGGACTTCCACTTTTGAAAATACCTGCCATTTTGATGCACCGTCGATTTTTGCAGCCTCTATCAAATAACCATCCATGTTTTCCCACGCTTCACCGACTATCCTGATAAAGAGAGGAAAGTTGTAAAAGACATGACCGAGGAGCACTGCAGTAAATGTGTAAAGTATACGAACATCAAATCCAAGAAGCCTTAGTAACTGCAAATACAATCCTCTGTTGCCAAAAACAAGAAAAAACCCTATAGCCATTGTAATCCCAGGTAATACGAAAGGTATGCTCGACATAATACGGAACACTTTTTTAATCACAGGATGTATCTTCGTTCTACCAACAAGGTATGCTCCAGGGATACCTAAAAGTGCGGTTAGAACCGAAGATAGGAATGCCTGATATATCGTAAACTTTATTTTTGAACTGTTATCAACAAGTGCATCGAAAGAAAACCCACCGGCAAATCGAAAGCTTAAAATAAATGGTATAAGCAATGCGACTGCTAAATATAAAAGGGGAACAGATGCTGTTATATGGTTAATAATCAATTTCGTCCTCTTTTGTATCTTTCGCATAACTTAGAAAATCAACCCCCGTCTGTCACCGTTTCTTACCCTTCTTATTCTTGTTAATTTGAAAATACTCTGCTCTAACCCTCCTGGTCTATTCCATTTTAACCAAATTCTCCTGTAGTCTTCCAAGACACGTTCGAGTTCCGTATCGAATTCGTTCCATTCGTTATCTGGGACGGATTCAATGGAACCATAATTTTTGAGAAAACTTAGCACCTGTATGCCCAACTTAGCGAACTCTATATCGTTAACAACTTGTTCAACAATATTTTCAAGCTTCTTATCTTCCACTGACATCGAACGTAGGTTTTCTTTTATTATTTGCAACTCACCTTTAAGTTTGCCCAAAGTTTCCTCGCTTATTTCTCTGAGTTTCTCATTTCGGCTAAACGCATCCGGGAAGATAAATGCATAGAAATACGGAGTCCCATTTGGTGTGTATGGAAGAGCGTTGTGTAACTGACCTAATTTGTATATTGCCTCCGCTAAAGGTTCTTCTGTCTCAAATATGTGGAGATTGATGTTATTTAGTAGTTCCTCTACTCCAATCCTTGCAAGGTTCCAACTTAAAGCGGCACTTAAAGAGAAACCAATCCATGAAAAAGGTAGATGTTGAGGATGTCCATTATCTCCCCAATCGGTTGTTAACACTCCTATTGCTCCGTGCTTGTATCCATTGTAAATTGCGTTCTTTATATTTTCAATGGCATTATCAGCTCTCCCTATAAAAGTATTCCACGTAGATGTCCCAGGACAGACATAGAAAGACAACCCGCTTTCTGAATAAAGTTTGCATTTTTCATTGAACGGATGATTTGCTTCGTAACCCCATACCATTGCAATCATATCCTTTGGTAACTGAGGGATGAACTCAGGATGATTTTCGATAATGTCTCCCCAGAACATTACTACCTTTTTGTATCTTTTTGCGATATTGTAAATTTTCATCAAAAAGTCAAAATATACCTTGCCTTTGCCATACTGTTCGCACAATTCTTTAGATTTTCCCTGCCCCAAATCGAATGTCTCATCACAACCAATGTTTACCTGCTCACTTGAAAAGTTTGGCAAAAGCTCTCCTAATAGTTCGTTTATAAAGTCTAGCGAGCTTGGAACAAGGGGAGAGATAGAGAAGGGATACTCGTACCGACCTCCCCACGGCGTATCATACCCATCTGGTGCCTCCGCAAGATGTTTGTATTCATCGTGTATAAGCCATTTGCTCAAATGCCCGAATGTATTCTGATTAGGAACAAGCTCTATGAAATGCTCTTTGCAGAAAGAATCCAGTTCAATGATTTCTTCATGTGTCAACGCACTGTATTCTTTCCACACCTTCTCATGACCTCTGTAAGCAAACGTGTGTTCCATGTAAAGTTGAACTTGATTTATCTTCAGTTCCGAAAGCTTTTCGATAATGGATTTGAGAACCTCAAGATTTGGAATCCTGTCTCGGCTTATGTCAATCATTATTCCTCGATTTTCATAATCCGGAAAGTCTTCGATGAACAGTCTTGGTAGTTTATTCTCAAAGTGTGAAATCTGTCTTAGAATTTGTCTCAACGTCTGAACACCGTAAAACAAACCTGCCTCATCGTGAGCTGTTATAACGATGTTACTGTCTATTGTCAATCTATAACCCTCTTTCTTTGGAAAAATGTAAGGGTTAACTATCAACTGAAGAAATTCATCTCCTTTTTTAGATTTCGTTATCGTGTATTCTTTGAATACTGTTTCTTTCTCTCTCAAATACTTAGCTATCTTTTCGTTCGTTGTGTAGATAAACCCGCTTTTCGGAATAGTTACACCTGATTCTTGCTCAACCTTCCATTGCATCAGCTTTGGTTTTGGAATTAGCAACAATTCTTTATCCATAACAACACTCTCCTTTTTTATGCATAAAAGCGTCGCTACTTTTTTTGTTTTCCAAAAAGAATTATACCACCATAAGTTGGTTATATAAGCTTTCTCGCAAATAGTTCATAACAATTGCAAAACAAAATTCAAATATTTTTGCTTGAAGAATACGTACTCATATGGTAGCTTTTTGGTATAAGTAAAACATCGCAAATAAGAAATTACCAGAAAACCGTGGGGGGAAGACGATGGAGAGAAGAACAGTTGTAGTACTTGATTTTGGTTCACAGTACACCCAGCTGATACTCAGACGTGTCAGGGAACTTGGGTTTTACGCAGAACTACTCCCATATGACGAACCCTGGGAGAGCGTCCAAAAACTATTACCAAGCGCTTTCATCCTCTCAGGAGGTCCCGCAAGCGTCTACGATGAGAACTCACCTAAGATACCTTCCTACGTTTTTGAAAGCAACCTGCCGGTTCTTGGAATCTGCTACGGACTCCAAGCCCTTGTTCATCAACTCGGAGGTAGGGTGGAAAAGTCTCCGCATAGAGAATTTGGACCGGCGCAGTTGGAAATTCTAAAACACGTTGGAATCTTCGAAGGAGTACCTAGTAAGTTCACCGTTTGGATGAGTCATTCGGACAGGGTAGAGGTTCTACCAGACGGGTTTGAAGTTATAGCAAGAAGTGAGAACTCTCCTTATGCAGCTATTCGAAGCTTGGACAATAAATACTACGGAGTCCAATTCCACCCGGAAGTTGTCCACACTCAGTACGGAAAAGATATACTGCGCAATTTCTTAACAGTCGTTGCGAAACTTTCTCCAAATTGGTCAATGAAAAACCTTGCTGAAGAAATAATAAATGAGCTCAGAGAAAAGATAGATGGAAAGGTTATCCTTGGCTTGTCCGGAGGAGTTGATTCTTCTGTTGTAGCCATGCTATTATACAAAGCTGTGCCAGATAAGTTGATTCCTATATTTGTTGACACTGGGCTCTTAAGAAAAAACGAAGGTCAAGAAGTGGTGAAACAATTTGAAGAGTTAGGAATAAGGATACACTACGTAGACGCATCGGATAGGTTCTTCGAAGTTTTGGAAGGTATCGAAGACCCTGAGGAAAAAAGAAAAAGAATTGGACACACATTTATAGACGTTTTCTACGAAGAAGCGATGAAGCTTAAACAAAAGCATGGAGACATTCAATATTTGGCTCAGGGAACACTCTATCCAGATGTGATAGAGAGTAAAGTAGCAGAACGAAAAGCTGGTGCGAAGATTAAAACCCATCACAACGTAGGTGGATTGCCTGAAAAGCTACCCTTCAAAATCATTGAACCTCTCAGATACCTTTTCAAAGATGAGGTTAGAGCTCTTGGAAAAGAATTAGGCTTGCCCGAAAGTATACTCTATCGTCATCCATTCCCAGGTCCGGGACTTGCAGTCAGAATTATTGGAGCTGTAACAAAAGAGGCTGTCAGCATCTTGCAGGAAGCAGATGCGATATTTATCGAAGAACTCAAGAAGTGGGATTTATACAACAAAGTCTGGCAAGCGTTCGCTGTTTTGCTACCCGTCAAAACCGTTGGTGTTATGGGAGATTATAGAACTTACGAGAATGTTATTGCTTTGAGGGCAGTAACAAGCGAAGATGGAATGACAGCTGATTGGGCAAAATTGCCACATGAATTTTTGAACCACGTCGCAAAGAGAATAGTGAACGAAGTAAAAGGTGTAAATAGGGTTGTTTACGATATAACATCGAAACCACCCGCAACGATTGAGTGGGAATAAATTTCAATTTTTACGAAAAAATTTATGAAAAGTGCTCCTTGCTGGGGCACTTTTTTGTTATAATCTTTGTGATGAGAATTTAAACAATTCGAGAAGGGGGCTTTTCAATGCCTGAAACTGCAAAGAACAACAATTTTGACACTATTATCGACCGGAAAAAAACCGACTCGTTCAAATGGGATATGATAATCAAACTATACGGTGAAGATGTGCTCCCCATGTGGGTTGCCGATATGGATTTCAAAAGCCCAGAACGTGTTATCAATGCAATAATCAAAAGAGCTGAACATGGCGTGTTCGGTTATACGTTCAGGTCAGACGATTATTACAACGCAATTGTAGAATGGTACAAAAAATCTTATAAAATTGAAATCCAAAGAGAATGGATTGTCAACGGTCCTGGTGTTGTACCGATGATTGCATTCTTAATCAACATTTTCACACTTCCAGGTGATAAAGTAATAATTCAACCCCCAGTTTACCCACCATTCTTTAGGGTAGTAGTGAACAACGGAAAACAACTCATTGAGAATAGATTGATTCTAAAAGATGGTAAATGGGTTATGGACTACGAAAATTTGGAGAAATCAATTGACAGTAGGACAAAGATGATAGTGATTTCAAATCCACATAATCCAGTTGGTAGAGTCTGGACATTCGAAGAATTGGAAAAGCTCTACAGGATTGCTAAGAAATACAACTTGATAATCGTGTCTGATGAGATACATGCGGATATCGTTTACGAACCAAACGAGTTTACAAGTTTTTTGAAAGTTGGAACAGAAAATATCATCGTTCTGAATTCTCCAGGGAAGACCTTTAACATTGCAGGTTTAACAAATTCGTATGGAATAATCCCCGATAAAACACTTAGGCAGGTTTATAAGAACTATATAGAATCCCTCGAGCTTTTAACAGGTAACGTGCTCAGTATTGAAGCGCTGAAGGCAGCGTATAAGTGTGATGAATGGGTTGCCAACCTAAAAAGTTATTTGAAAGGCAACAGAGACTTTGCGTATCAATTTATCAAAGAATACATGCCCATTATTAAGCCCACCTTACCAGAAGGCACGTATCTAATGTGGCTCGATTGCTCAGAGTTGGGACTCGAAAATCCTCAAAAGTTCTTTTTAGAGAATGCAAGAGTTTACCTAAACGACGGAGCTGAATTTGGCGATAGTCAGTCTGTCAGACTGAATTTTGCGTGTCCAAAAGCGCTTTTGCAAGAAGGGTTAACGCGAATGAAGAACGCTTATGACAAACTCTTAACAATTGAGCACTTCACGCTACCAGACAAACGGTTTGAGGAATGTAAAAAAATCAGACGCGAGGTTTTTATTGTAGGTCAAGGAATTGATGAAAAAATAGAACTCGATGGCAGGGATGAACAAGCCATTCATTTCTTAGTTCGACACTTTGGCAAATATATTGCAACTGCGCGAATTAGGGACATTGGAGACTATTGGAAGGTTGAAAGGGTTGCTGTGCTTAAAGAATTCAGAGGGCTAGGTTACGGCAAGAAGATAATGGAGGCTATAGAAGGCTATATAAAAAAGACGAACCCCAAGCCGATAACCTTAAACGCCCAGCTTGAGGTCAAAGAATTTTACGAAAAACTCGGATACAAACCGGTTGGTCATGTCTTCCACGAAGCCGGAATCCCTCACATCAAGATGGAAAAGGTTTTGGAAATTTAAAATCTCATATCTACCCCTATGGAAAGATTCATATTGTTTGGTGATAATTCAAAGTTACTCAGTGGGATTGTGTATGTCACTTCTGTGTAAAAACAAGCACCTCCGTAAGAAAACACAGAATTTCTTAAATACGATGAAAGTGCCAGACCAATGAGAACGCCGTAATCACTGATATAACTTGCTCCTGAGCTTTCCGAAACGATGTTAAACGATGTACCCAACAAAAGTTCGATGTTCTCTCCAAATAAGAACTTTGAGAACTCGAAAGCAACTGGGAACATCATCCTATCGACTGAGCTTGTGTCGTATGGAATGCTAAACGAAGATGTGAATGACCACAGGTAATTTCCGTAAATATCACTTTTGATATATCCAATTTTCATTCCGTAAGTTTCTTTTTCTACGAAAAATCCAAATCTTATTCCCAAGTTGCTGGGATATTGCTTTGTCTCGATAACAAGAGAATGTGGTTCAATATTTTCTCCAGGAACAACGTAAAAGATTCTTGCTTCTGAGTTTTTTTCAAATACTCTTTCCAGTCTCATAAAACTGGTTGTATAACCATTTGCAACACTCTGGAAAACATACCCCGGTTTTGTACCTATGTTCTTACCACTTTCAAGTAATGCTTTCTCACCGCTTATTTGTGAAACAACTGTAGAGAGTGGGAAAAGCAACTGAAGAAATTCTTGAACTTCATTTGCCACCGAGTAATAACTCTCAATCTTCGTATCTGTATGGAAATCAACTTCTTCCGTTCCGAATCGGTCAACAGGTTCTTTTAACACAGTTTCTATCTGCCTACTGAAAAACCTGCTGCCAACAAGTGTGCCTTTTTCTGTATCAAACACTTTCATGAGTAACGAATAGAATGTGTTAAGCTTGGTTAGTTTGTAGAGGATATAATCGTAAAACCTCGTCTCATAGACATAGTTATCCTTCTCCCAAGGACCTTTGTAGTACCTTACATACGAACCTTTCGCTTTGTCAAAAACATATCTTTTTGTGTTAGAATCATAACGATAGTAACTCCCAACCTCGACTTTTACAGGCACGTCCAACCCGTCGACACTTTTTTTAATATATGCCCCATTAACAGGATTTTCGAAGAAATAGTACCTATCCTCGATAAACTGATAATCGTCTTTAACCAAGTTTTCAAATGTAATCAAATACCTCGGTGGTTGAAACTTTACAACGACCTGCTCGGTTCCAAATAAGTCCGAAGTTCTCACAATTTCCATAATCTCATCTATGTACAACCTATCGTAGATGTTGTATCTTGTATCTTCTTGCAATTTTGCCAACAAAGCCGTTCGCAAAACTGGGTCAAAACCTTTCTCAAAGAGAACAGCGACGTCTAACTTATCTGGACTGTATTCATTAACCACGGTTGAAAATGTTGTCCTTGCGTTTTCGATGGCTCTATCAATTGTTGAACCTTTTCCGACGATAGGAGTTATAGATTTGATAAAAAATGTTTGTATATCGATGTCAGTTACGACTAGATAGATATAGTAATTTGTTACAGGCATTTCGTAACTTTTCATCGAATAAAAATCGCTAATAATGTATTTATCTTCCTGTTTCCTTGCCCAAGCGTATTCTTGAAGGTAAACGTATCTGCCGTACTTATCAACTACATATCTTTTTTGCTTTTCATCGTAAGTATATCTTCTTTTGTCTGCTATCTTGTAATAATTTCCTTTAAAATTGACATAATCCCCCTTTTCATCGCGCACAAACTCGTTTACTTTTCTTGTTGTAGACTCTTTTGATATACCTAACACATGAACAATTCTTGCAGTGTTCTCTTTTATGTCCGCAAAGGTAGTCATTAAAGAAACATTGAGATCGATATTCTCATAGAAAGGTTTTACACTCTTATCGAAGACTATTTTTATTTTTACGTTCTTACTCTGCGCAAAGGAAAAGGATGAAAGAAGTATCATCACCGAACAAAAAATCAAACATAGAACTGGATGTCTTCTTACCATGAAACACCACCACCTAATTCAAGAGTAGAAAAATCGATGGTAGTAAGCGCTCTTAGTGCGAAAATACCAAATTTGATATCGAATCCCACCATAGGAATTGCTGAGATTGTCTCACCAGAGGTGTTGTCGAATATCTTTAGAGTTGCAAGTGCGTAAACAGGCAAGGAAGGTATACGTTGGAAATAGCTTACTCTGAAACTCCCAATCTCAGAATTAGATAAATCGTAACCAAACCCAAAAGCCAACGCAGAGATTTCTTCTCTATGTATGTTCAACGTCTTTACTGAAAGTTCAAATTCAATGCTTCCAAAACTTTCAGGATGATATAGGTATAGAATGCTTATACCTAATGGAAAAACAAAGTCTGGTTTCTTTTCCGCAACGAAAAACCCTTCTTTTATTTTTGCTCCACTTTTGATGTATGTTACTTCGCACTCACTGTAATCTCCAGCTGTTCGAACAACTTTCAATTCCGCAATGTAATTGTCTCCATCGTAGACTCCAAAGTAAAACCCAGGTTTTACACCATCAATCGAACCAATATCAATCAACGCTCGTGGGAACTTCACACTATCAACAAAACCATACAGTTTCCTCAACCCCAGAAGTCTATTTGCCAATTCAAAGCTTACGTTCTTAGCAAACTGGTTCAGAATTTCCGAAGCTGGATATTCAGTTCTTAAAAGTCTGTTGTTATACGGATCATATTTGTGCAAAACTAAAGGCACATCCACACTTACAGCGAATGCATCTTTCTTAACATCACTTCCTTCCAAACTTAGCACGTAAGAAATATTACATTCAAGGACGTAGTAAGTATTCTCGTGTGGAACTTTTGAATAAAAATCTAACGCAATGTAATATTTCCCGTCGTTTCCTCTTACATACATGCCATTGTCATCTTGGATATAATTTTTCCCATCGAATTTAAATCGTGCTCCTTGAATGACGCGAATGTACTTACCATTTGCGTATATATACTCACCTGAGATGTTGTTTCTAACGTATTCAACAGATTCTTTTCTCACACTTAAATTATTTAGATAAATTAAGACATTCAGTGAACCTTTTGGGTATTCTTTTTTGGAAAGAATCACGTTCTGTGTAGATAACAGATCTTGTAGGCTCATCTCCGAGAAAAGTTGCATTATATTGTCCCTAAGGGTCACTGTAAACTTGTTTGTGTCCAAAAGTTCAGATAAGAAAACACTTTTTGTTATTTTTTCAATACTCTCGTTTCCAATTACGTTCACTGACACATCTATAACAGGCTTTTCTGGAAATACCATATTGAAACAGCTCATCAATAATATTACCAAAATAGTCCTTATAAACAGCTTGGGAACCATATCCATACATTCTACCCCCCTCAACTAACCACATCAGCCAATGCTATGAAACTCGTATTTTCGAAAAACTATCTGAAAAAATATCCCTCGGTATCCCTAAATACGAGCACAACTGTGTTTTTTAAATAAGGTGCCATTTCCTCTAAAAACTTCTGTGCTTTTTCATCAGTCGTGAAAAATTCTATGATTATCGGAAGTTCATGGTCGATAACTTCTCTAGCCAATGTGTGTAGTTTTTTGTCGAATATATATCCCTCAAAAACTTTGTATTCCACAAAATCTGTGATATCCATCTTCAGAGCCATTTCAGCAATTACCTTGTTAAGTGGCTTCTTTCCGAATGCTTCGCATCTTTGATTCTCTTTAACGTAAATGCGTACGAACGTGCCAATTATTTTCTCCATATACACACCCCTAAATGATATAATCATATTTGTGGAGATATTAATCACAACCTTGCGTAAATAACGTCAACTAATTCTTTTCCACCCAAAGCACTCAAAAGACCTATGGACAGATTAAGAAGGATATTCAAGGTAGCCCCAAAATAGCTTTGATTGTATACAAGTGCCATTGTCTCGTATGTTAAAGTTGAAAACGTAGTTAATCCTCCCATAATGCCAGTTGTGAAGAACAACCTGACGGACTCATTCATTGGAATGTAAAATGCCACCTGCATAATTAAACCAAGAAAAAACTCCCTGAGATGTTTACAGCAAGAGTGCCGTAAGGTATCAAAGAGGTTGGATATCTTTTGTTAAGCCACAGGGAAATCAGATATCTAAGAACCGAACCTAAAAAACCTCCTGTTCCGACCGCCAACAACTTAACCCACAATCCCGATTTCAAATTAAAACCTCCTTTTCGATGTTTTTTAGAACACTAACACTTCGGGTTCGAAGATTTCAGCTGCTGCACAATTTATAAGACGTCCGTACAACTCGTTAAGTTGCAGATATGGTTCCAAGACTCCAAGTTGTGTTTTAAAATTTGAAATAACTGATTTTTTCTGCTCATAGACTTCTGAGATGTCAACATACAATTTCGACTTTGGACTATTGAAAGGGTCCGACATAAATCGAAGTACATTCTTGCATAAGTGTGGTTCATAATCTAAGAATTCGGGAACCACCATAGCAAGAAACAGCGCCTTATCGGTTGCTGTGCCAGCCGCGGCATGATCAGGGTGTCTGTCTTTTCGTGGATGTGTGATTAACAAATCAGGTTTGTATTTTCTTATAAGGTTAGCGATTATGTTCGGAAGCTCGTTGTTAAAGTGCAAACTACCATCTTTCAGGTTCAAAAACTCGTACGAGCTAACCTTCATCATCTTTGCAGCATTCATAGCCTCTTCGTATCGTTCTTGGGCAGTCGCATACCCCGCTGAACCATCTGTCAGCACAACACAGTGAACTTGAGCTGTCGGATTCTCGCGAAGTATTCTTAAAATCAACCCACCTGCCCATATCTCAATATCATCCGGATGCGCACCTATGAAGAGGTAACTGTGCAGGGTAGTTATCATTCAAATTCCCCCTATTGATTTGAGTTATAATTATTATATCGCTTCCCTTTCGTTTTCACAAAATTTTATGTATAATATTCACAAAGCAAAAATGGGAGGTGTGTGAAAAATGTCAGATAAAATCAACTATCTTGAAAAATTCAAACCATTTGTTTACAAGGACGAGTTTATCGAAATGCCTTACAGACTCTTCATCCCTGAAAGCCAAAACCCAGGTGAGAAATATTCACTGGTTGTTTTTCTCCATGGCTCCGGTGAGCGTGGAAGAGATAACGAAAAGCAAATTACCGCAAACGAAGGTGCTACCGTATGGGCTAGTCCAAAAGTGCAGGAAAAACACCCTTGTTTTGTACTAGCCCCTCAGTGTCCAGAAAACGGGTACTGGGGAACTTCATTTAGAACTAGTGACGAGCTTGAACCGAACTCTCTACTTTCAACGGTCCTTCTGTTAATCAATCAAATTGTAGATGAGTATCCCACTGACGAAGACAGGATGTACATAACGGGGCTATCGATGGGAGGTTTTGGTACCGTTGGATTGTTAACACTTTGCCCAGAAAGATTTGCAGCTGCAGTTGTTGTCTGTGGTGGTGGTAATGTTGCGAAAGTCCAAAAAATCTCTCACATCCCTATATGGTTCTTCCATGCCGAAGACGATGACGTTGTTCCTGTAAAGTTTTCTCGCGACTTAGTTGAGGCTCTGAAGAAGTTAAACGCTCCTGTGCGATACACAGAGTACCCAAAAGGCTACATGGAAAGCATCGGAAGTTTTCCACATGCGTCTTGGATTCCTGCTTACAAAGATACAGAAATGATTGAGTGGCTATTTAGTCAAAGAAAAGTGCAAAAATAAAACAAAAGCAGGGGATATCCCCTGCTTTTTAAATCATCCTCAGCTTACTTATATTCTGCCACAAGTTTCTCTAAGAATTCGAGAACTTTCGTCTTATTATCAAACTCCGGCATAGCAAACAACGGTTCTTTCCAATCTTTTAGTATTTCTTCTTCGGTAATTTGTTGGTATAAACTTATCAAGTTCTCTGCAGTTCTCAAGAATTCTTCCTTTATTAACTCGTAATGAGCCTTGAACCTGGCATACCTTTCATAAAGCTTCATCAAGTTCGAGTCAATAACTGCTGTTAGTATTGATGTAAGCTCTTTTTTCGCATTATCGGAGAAATTCAATGCTTGAATTTGATTTTCAAAATCTTTCATAGAATTATAAGCATTTGTTTTCCAAACACCTGACTTGCCTATCCTCATCCAAAATGTCGGAGGATATTTGACAAGCTCTTCAATATACTCTTTTTCAATTTTTTTGAAATCGGTGTTCATCATTGTATTATATAACCTTCTCAACCTGTCCTCAAACATTGGAGTTAGACTATTTGAGACATAACCTTTTTCATCCTTTTCCAAAACTGTATCCAAACGCTTCTTCATATCCTCAACGAATGTATCGAAGTTCTTCTCCCAGTAATCTCTGTCGTTAACTTTCTTTGAAACGAGGTCATAACTTTCTTTGTACCATTCAAGCAGTTGTGAATATGTAACCACGCTCTCTTGATACTCCGAAACTGTTTGATATTCTCTTGCAAGAGCATGTAGATAATCAAGCACTCCATCAGGGACACCCCAGACACCTTTTGCTTCCATGTATTTACATGTTTTTGCTTCCAATTTTGCTAAGTCAACGAGCAGGTTACGGGATTCTAGGTTGATTGGGTCTAGCGCTTGAACTGTCAAACCGGCAAAATACCTATAGATATCTTGCCCACCTGTTGTTGCAAGCTCAATATCAAGGTTCTTCCAATCTGGGAATCTGTTCCATCCTCCAGGCATTATGTAAAGTATCTTCCTAACCCAAGTATCGAACTTGTTGAAGAAGAGTGATTCGAGTGCCAGTGTCTTTTTATTAAGCTCCTCATTTTCAATATTGTCGGTAAGTGTCCTTGCAATTAGGTGTAGGGAATTGTACCTAACAGCTAGTGTTTTGAAAGTATTTCTTTCGGTGAATGTAAGTAATGAGTATTCGTATAAACAAGCCGAATCAACGATTGCTTGCGCTGTTGCCATATCGATTTTGTCGATAAACGACGGATTATTTTTTATGTAAACCGCCAAATCTTTGAAGTAAGCATACTTAAACTTATTAGGAAGTATATTCTGAAATTCGTCATAGTTTTGGCTCAGAACAGCTTCTGGGTCTTTTTTTAGAGCTTCTTTCAGCATACTGATTCTTATTGGGTCAGAAGCAAGCGCTGCGAGGTAGAAATACGACTTTCCATAGGTGTGGTTAAGCCTTACACTCTTTAAAAAGTATGCTTTCGCTTGTTCATAGTATTTTGTGAGTTCCTGCGGTATTGCTTCTTTCTGAGCAGTTAACACCCTTCGATTTTGTTCTATCTGGTTTCTTATGTTTTGAATATTCTGCAGACGTTCACTTTCCGCCTGCGCTTTGTTGTACAAACCTCCTAACTTGCCTGCCTGAGATTGTTTATACTTGTGCCAATTTTCAGGAGAGTAAATCTGGAATTGACCGGAGAAGTTGTTAAGGTCAGATTCTATTTGGTCAAGTTGATTTAGATAATTGTCTATCTGACTCAGTTGATTTCTCAATTCTGCCAACGTTTGGAATGCCACATTACCTTTTCTGAAGTACACTTCTGAAATGAAATGATTCCATCTCAGATAGGTAGAGCCTGCAACAGAAGAAATAAGAACAAGTCCGAGAACAACCGCTTTGGCACCTTTTATTTCGTATTCCTTTCCGTCTACTTTATTAAAATACTTACCCAAGCCTGCGCTCAGAACAAATGTTGCCATCAATGCGTTCGGTAGCAAATGTCCCGGGAAACTAAAAAAGCTTTGGAACGCAAACACTATTCCGCTCAGCACAAGCATGGAGAACAGTGTCGTATCATCACGTTCCTGTAGCTTTTGAATATTCTTTACTACATAGATAACAAGTAAGATAAGCATCACAACAATCAAAGCCAGCCCAATTATTCCTGTCTCGCTAAGCACTTGGAAGTAGTCGTTGTGTGCCCTTTTGAAGTTGTTCCAACCGTAGCTGTATATGGGCTTGTCGGCGGTCAAATCTCCGATTCCGTAAAGACCGTACAACTGATAAGTTCCTATCCCTTGACCAAGAAGTTTGTGATTCTTCCAGATGTAAATTGTCGAAAACCAAGACAAGTATCTCTCGTCTCTACTTGAGACTGAAGCCATCGCACTAAACCTATCAGTCATTGTGAAAGCTCCGAAGTTGTTGAATGGAGAAGGAACGTTGTAAAGAACAATCAAGATAATAGACATAAGTATGAATATTGCTATCGAAATCCTGCGTAAAGATTTTAGTTTCCTAAGTAAACTGGGTGCACTTTTCCGAAGTTCTGCTTCAGCTTTGTCTTCTCGCTTCCTGATAAAGAAAAAGTATGCAAGAATAAGTAATATTACTTCTAAAACAAGCGCTAAATACTCGGACCTAGTCTGAGAAAAGATGATAACATCCAAGTAGAGTATTGCGGAAAGTAACGATAGTAATTTCATAAACAGAATACCAGAGAATTTTCGCACGTTCATAACACCAAGGTCGAGACTGATGACAAAGTAAAGTGCAATGGGTAAAAGCATGTTCAGATAGTTTGAAACGAATATGACATTTCCTACATTTGCTTTTATACTCGCCCTCTGAAAAGGCTCTCCAACTTGCCCAAGCATTATGTCGTATCCCATATAGAAGTTTAGGATAGCGTTGATAGCAATAAACAACCCTGTCAACACGAAAACAAAAAGAAATCTCGCAATTTTCTGTTTGTCATCAAGAATGGTTGAGAAATAAAAAGATAAGAGCATATTTAAGAATAAGTAAAGTCCTATGTCAAATGCTTGTCTAAAAAAGTATGGATTATCCCTCCAGGTGTTAATTGTTGAAATTAACGCAACTATCGAAAATGCCAACCAAATAAAATGGACTCTGGATGCAAAAAATTTAACCCTCTTTGTTTGAACCAGTCTAAACAGTAAATACACTCCTATCAACAACGTGGCGACTGTTAAAATCGCGTACTTTGGTGTGCTGAACTCGTAAGTATACTCTCTGTGAGCAAAGAGTGCAACAAGCGGTATAGTGACGTACAAAACAAGTTCTTCAAAAAACGAAAGCACTTCCATCCTCCTCCCCTGTATTAAAAATTACTTGCTAATATTTTAGTATTTTCAGCCATTTTGATATGAAGTAGTACATGACGAGCAACATTAATACAGCAAGCAAAGATAACATCGCATTCTGCTTTGCTATCATACCAATCGTAAAAAGCGCAAATTGTATAAATACAACTACGAAAAGTGTATACCTTTTGTTCTCGGTCTTCGACTGGATTTTATCATAGAAATGTCCTCTATCACCACTGAACGGAGAGCGTCCGTTCAATACTCTTCTCAAAACACCTGCTCCGAGGTCAAAAAAGAAGAGGGAAAGAAAAATAAAAGCTGACACCACATATGGCAGATTGGAAGACCCATTTCGGATAGATGAGAGTAGGCCTACTGAAAGAACACCACCAATTAAATAACTTCCAGCATCGCCCATGAATATTCTTGCTGGGGGAAAATTGTAGAGTAAATAACCAAATAAGGCACCAACCAGAGAAAGTAACAAGACTTTGTCGTATCGTGACGTTGCAACAATAAATAAACCTATTGCGGAAATTGCAGAAACACTTGCACAAACACCATCCAATCCATCCATCATATTAACGGCATTTACCAAAGCAACAATTAAAACAGCGTAAAGTGGAAAAAGAAGAGAGAGTCCCACATATTTGTAAACAAGAACAGAGGCGATCACAAATTCGGTTATTAGTCTAACATTCGGATCTGAGTTTTTGGCATCATCGTAGAGTCCTAAAAGGACAAGAACAGTCAGAGCAATTTTTGTCACAAACTCGAAAGGTGTAACGAAAAGTACTCCAAGATAAATACTCAAGCCACCTAGGTATGGTGTTATTCTTTCGTGAGGCTTGAGCTCTCCATCAGGTTTATCAACAATACCATATCTGTAGGCTAACCGTCCAAAGATAGGTATCGTCAATGCGCTTATTATAAAAGATGCAAGAATAATCCATAAGTCTTTCGTTGAAGCTGATTGCATTTTTTACAAGTCACCCACTTCCTATCTGAAAATTGCAGGTGCAAAACCATGTTTATATTATACTACCGATTTAACCTATTTGTAGCCCTGTTAAGTTTCAGAATTCAAAAAAGACATGTTGAAAAACAAACAAGATAAAATTCTGGTATAACTAATTTTGATCGAAGATTTTCAAACTTTGGCTCTTGACAATTCAGTCTTATATGTTAATATATAACACGGTCAGCAAAATTGGAAAGCTTATTTTTGAAGAGATGGCCCCATAGGATAACGGCTAGTCCATCGGATTCTCAGTCCGAGGGTCGGGGTTCGATTCCCCGTGGGGCTGCCAGAACGGAAGCCCCCATAGTTCAAAGGATAGAACGGCGGATTCCTAATCCGCAAATGGAGGTTCGATTCCTCCTGGGGGCACCATGATTGGGCCGCTAGCTCAGTAGGTAGAGCACCTGACTCTTAATCAGGTGGCCGTGGGTTCGAGTCCCACGCGGCCCACCAGATTTTCTGAAAAACGAATATTTATTGGTAAAGAGGAAGCGCCCGGCTTCCCACCCAATGGTGAAAAGCCTATTGGGTAAGGAAAGTGTAAGAACGATGAAGCGAAAATAGTGTAAGGGTTTATTTAAGTGATTATTTCAAACGTAACTTAATAGCGGGCGCAAGCCCGCATTAATTTTTTATAATAGGAGGGGAAAACTATTAAGAACGAAAAAGAAAAAATCATTAAAAACGAGGAGATTCCATTTGGTGAATTACGTGTGGTCGATGAAGAAGGGAAAGTCGTTGGTATCATGTCAAAAAGTGCAGCTATTGACCTTGCAAGGTCAAAGGGGTTGGATTTAATTCTTGTTGCCCCAAATGCACAGCCACCAGTTGCGAGAATATTGGACTATGGCAAATACAAATACGAACTTGCCAAAAGAGAGCAGAAAGCAAAGAAAAATCAGAAGATTATTGAAATCAAGGAAATGAAATTCAGACCCGCTATTAACGAGCATGATTATCAAACCAAGCTCAAACATATTAGAAGGTTCTTGGAAGATGGAAACAAAGTCAAAGTCACTGTAATGTTCCGTGGAAGAGAAATGGCGTTCATAGATAAGGGTAAAGAAATACTTGATAGGATTGCAAAAGACGTTTCTGATATCGGGACAGTAGAAAAGGAAGCAAAGGTTGAAGGAAGAGACATGTGGATGATGCTTAAGCCAAAGAATCTGTAATGGCTTATAATAAATAAAAAATACTTAAGCAGGAGGGAAAAACAATGGCCAAGAAAAAGATGAAGGTTAGCAAGACTGCGGCCAAGAGATTCAAGGTTACAAAGAACGGGAAAATCATGCGCAGGCATGCCAACGCATGGCACAAAACCGGAAAGAAGAGAAGGTCAACATTACGTGCCCTTAGACTTGAAGACGTTGTTTCCCAAGCTGATAAACCAAGAATTCTCAGACTCCTTGGTAAAAAGTAAACAAATGACAAATTAAATCCGAATAAGGAGGAATAGATATGCGCGTTAAAAATGCTGTGAACGCAAAGAAGAAAAAGAAAAAATTTCTGAAGTTTGTTAAAGGTTTCAGAGGTGCACTCAGCAGAAGATATACACTTGCTAAACAATCCTACTACAGAGCACTAAAGTTTGCGTTTGATGGAAGAAAGAACAAGAAAAGCAACTTCAGAAAGCTCTGGATTACAAGAATAAACATTGCTGCAAGAAACGAAGGGCTCAAATACAACGAATTAATCCACGGACTCAAACTCGCGAACGTGTCAATCAACAGAAAGATGCTTGCAGAACTTGCGGTAAACGATCCAGAAAGCTTCAAGGAATACGTAAAGATTGCAAAGACAGCTCTTGGAAAATAATTGATAATGATTCTCAAAATCAAGGGGCGTAAAGCCCCTTGATTTTTTGTAGGTTGCGCCTTAGTTCTTAGGAAAGGAGTGACTTTTGTGAACGATATCAACGCAGATAAAACTATTAGGAAAGTTGCACTAATTGCGGTTTTTACAAACATATTACTGGCTTCGGTAAAAGTCACCGTTGGACTTGTCTTTAAAAGTATGGCAGTCTTGGCCGATGGTATAGACACTTCAACGGATATTTTAACGTCTTCAACAATGCTAGTCGCAACGTTAATCTCCAGAAGGCCCCCGGATAAGGAACATCCATATGGTCATCACAAAGCAGAAAACATTGGTGCAAAGATAATATCTTTTGTTATTTTTTATGCAGGTGTGAGTTTGCTTGTTGAGAGCACAAAGAGGTTGATAACCGGGCAATACGAGGTCTTGGTTGGCTTTTGGCCATTGTTTGCAGCGATACTTTCAGTTGGTGGAAAAACGTTCCTGTTCATAATTGAATACACTACTGGGAAAAGGTATAAAAGTAATTCAATGGTTGCAGAAGCCAAGAACATGAGAAACGATATTATGATGTCAAGTTTAGTCTTCATCGGAGTCGCACTTAACAAAATAGGTTTGGCTTGGATGGACCCTTTGGTAGGAATCGTTATGTCTGGTATAATAATAAAGGTAGCGTGGGAAGTCTTTGAAGAGAACACGCATGACTTGATGGACGGTCTAAAGGATGAAGAAATGTGGATATATGAAAAAGTCTTTGAAGCATGCCAAAAGTGTGGAGCTCTGAATCCGCATAAGGTGCGGGTAAGAAAAGTTGGTGGAAAGTTTGATATAGATATGGATATCGAGGTAAGTGGTGAAATGAACGTCAGGGATGCACACGAAATCACTAAATGCATTAAGAAACACCTTTGTGAGACGAAGGAGATTTACGATGTTGTCATCCATGTTGAGCCGGAGGCAAACGATGAACACGAACCGTTTGGGCTTACAAAAGAAGCTTTTGAAAAAGGCAAAAAAGAGAAAAACTAACCAGAAGATATTCTTCAAAAATTTCTGGAAGCTCTTGTTATGCACTACGCTTACAACACTCACGTTAGCATTTTTAACAACTCTCTTTCATCCCGTAATAGTTTTTGGACTTACGCTTGATGAAATATTGGAAAAATCAAAGTCCGACCCAGATTTTGCCTGGGATATGTATCTTTCATACATTTCCCAACTCAGTCCGAACGTATCCGCTTCTGAAAGTAAAAAAATAGAACAAGTTGGAAGGATTATAAACGCTAAAAGAAAATTGAAAGAGCTGGATTTTGCAGTTAAAGAAGACATCGAAGGCCTTATAAAATTCTTAAAGACAAATTCTATAAAGACGACTTTGAAGTACTACATCTTGGAGATCTTCAGAGAAGAAACCCTAGCAGAATACTTAAATAATAATGTTTCCCATAACCTTGACGTTCTATTACTTACAAACATTCTTACCATCGATGTAAAAGACTACGTTGAAAGTGTTCTTAATGTAATATCACAGGACGATAAGGCAAAGAAACATTTTTTAGACACTGTTCTGAAACGTCTGGAGAAGAAGGATGTGTTTGTCAACGCCATATTTGAAGAATTGTACCAACGATATTCAAATGCCGAGAAGGAAACAAGAAATCGTATCCTAGAACTATATAAAGACTTCAAAACTTACAGATACTCGGACGCACGGTTTGAAAAAATATTAAACAAAACTAGCAAAACTTGGTACAAATTCTGGCACTCGTTTATGGAATTTTCCTCTCGCCTTGCTCGTTTTGCTGATAATTTCGTCTTTGTAACTATTGTTCTCGTAGTAATGACTACAATAATTCTTTTTTCAATACCATTTGTAAGATACAAAATATTCCACGTCTTGGGCTTAAAAAAGCTTGCTGCACTGACCTACAGAAAGATTGTTGATAAGGATCCATTAAATGAAGATAAAAGGCTTACTCTTGCCCAACTTTACGAAGAGGCTGGAATGTTCGAAGAGGCAATGAACGAATACAACTTTTTGAAAAGGATAAAGCTTGAATGAGTTAGGCAATATCTTTTTGTTATTTGGTGGTATAATCTTTTTGAGTTCCTGTCTACACAAGTCTAGATATCAAAAGGAGCGAAATGCAATATGGCAAACAAGCGACAAGAAAAGCGCTTCGTTCCGCTCTCAAAACCACAAATAGTTCAGGAAGATATTGACATCGTGACGAAAGTTCTAGAATCCGGAAGGCTTAGCATAGGTCCTTACACTGAACTATTCGAAAAAGCTATAGCGGAGTATGTTGGAGTAAAATACGTCGCCGCTGTTTCAAGTGGGACAAGTGCGCTCCATCTTATTCTCAAGGCTCTAAACTTTGGTAAAGGGGACCTTCTCATAGTTCCATCCTTTACGTTTGTTGCTTCTGCAAATGTCGCCTTATACGAATACGGAAGTGTTACGTTTGTTGATATTGACCCAATCACAATGAACATGGACATTGAACACTTCAAAACGATAGTTGAAGAAAACTTCAACAAATTCCGCAGGATATTCCTGATGGCTGTGGATGTCTTTGGTCATCCATTAGATTGGGACAAGATAAATATATTTGCGGAAAAATACGATGTTACAGTGGTTGAAGATTCCTGTGAAGCGCTTGGAAGTGAATACAAAGGAAAAAAAGTGGGAACGTTTGGAGTAGCGGGAGCGTTTGCATTCTATCCAAACAAACAGATAACAACTGGTGAGGGTGGGGTTGTTGTTACAAATAATGAGAAGATATACAAGATGTCAGTTTCATTAAGAAACCAAGGGCGTGGAGAAAGTCAAGGCTGGCTCTCTCACGATTACGTTGGTTACAACTACAGAATAGATGAGATGTCAGCCGCACTTGGTTGGTCACAAATGCAGAGGTTGGATGAGATTATAGAAAAACGTGCAAAGGTAGCTGAGAGATATAAAGCTCTCTTAAAAGATTTACCTTTAGAGCTCCCTGTCGTCATGGATTATGTCACCAAAATGTCGTGGTTCGTATACGTTGTCAGACTACCACAAGGAACACCAAGTGCGGTTAGAGATACATTAATTCGAAAGCTTGAAGACGAAGGTGTCCAATGCAGAAACTATTTTGCCCCGGTGCACTTGCAAAAGCCTTACAGAGAACTCGGTTGGAAAGAAGGGATGCTACCTGTCACAGAAGACATTTCACAAAGAACAATAGCTATCCCATTCTACACAGATATGGAGCAAGAAGACCAAGAGTATGTGGCAGAGAAACTACGTATAGTATTGGAAACACTTTTGAAGTAAAAATACACACATAGGGGGAAGGGGACTTATGGTTCAAACAGTTCTGAATGTATTGATGTCTTCACTCCTTACAACGTTATCAATGCCAGGTTATTTTTACGGAGGGATAGTATTTTTCTCTCTTATCCCTCTCTTCTTCGCCTTAGAAAAAAAGGGACCAATTTTTTCAGCGGTAGTGTCTTTTCTATATTTTTTCACTTTCTCTTTTGTGAACTTTCATTATCTAATAAACACTCTAACAACCGGTCTACCTGAATTGTTTGGACGTTTCAACGCTACAACCGGCTTTCTGGTTTTCATCTTATTTTGTATTCTTGAGGCTTTACCATTTTTGCTTTTTGGATTTCTCTACGGACTTTGGACTGAGAAAGTCAGATTCCGCGTTTTAGAACCGATTTTTGTTGCTTCTATTTACGTCATATCTGAATACTTGAGAGGTATAGGCGAGCTGGGTTTCACAGGTGGGCGATTGAGTGATGCCCTTTACAATTTCAAAGGCTTGCTCCAGTTACTTCCCTTTACAGGAACTCTTGGACTCGTTTTCCTAATAGTTATAATAAATTATGAAGGTTACAAACTCATACGTGCGAACAAGAACAACTATGTTTTCATTTTAGCATTAATTACCCTAGTTCTCTTTGTAAATGGCATGGTAGAATCGTTCATCCCAAAGAATGTGGGCGATAAACCTGTTGTCTTAGCCCAAACAAACATGCCACAGAAGATTAAGTACTCGTATGATTCGAATACCATCGTCAATTACCTTGAAAAGAACTTTTCAAACTCACCGGATTTCTTGACAATATTTCCTGAGGGGGTTTTCCCAGGAACAGATATAAGGAACTCAGATATTGAGAGAAAACTCCTTGAATCATTTAAGAACCGAACGCTTGTGATTGGTTTCCCCACATTGGTTGGAACCGATGCATTCAACAGTGCTGTGATTTATTCCGATGGGAAATTTTTTGATAAATACGATAAAGTCCAACTTTTCCCATTCGTAGAAAATCTCCCTTACAAGGGAATATTCGGTCGTCTTTCATTTCTAAGGGGCATGTATTATTTCAGTCCTGGTGAATTGAAAACATTCGATATAAAGGGATACGGGAAAGTAGGATTCCAGATTTGCTTTGAATCGTTCTTCCCATATATATCAAGAAAGCTTTCAAAAGATGCTGGTTTTTTGGTAGTAATAACAAACGACGGATGGTATGATTCAAAAATTCCATTGATCCAGCACTTTACTCAAGCAATTTTTAGAGCTGTAGAAACACGCAGAAACGTTGTTCAAGTTTCAAATACAGGAATCAGTGGAGTTGTAGACAAGTACGGTAACTACATCACTTTGCCTGACAACAAAACAACTTGGGGCATTTTTTACGTCGAATCAAACGATGCTGTAACATTTTATGCTAAATACGGTGATTATATGGTTATCATCTCTCTCCTTATCACAATAATTGTAGGACTTACTGCCAAAAAAAGAAAAGCGATTTTTGATTAATCAATGGATATCACCTTCATGCTTTTTTGTGACTACACAAGGAGGATGGAAGTGTGAAAAATGTGCCTGCTAGCATAGAAGCCGAACAAGCATTGATAGGGAGTATATTGATTGAACCTGAAAAAGTTGATAATATCGTTTCTATAGTCAGTTCTTCCGATTTTTATGACCCGAAGCATCGTCACATATTTGCTGCAATAGAGCAACTGCACGATGAGGGGTTGCCTATTGACATTATCTCTGTGTGCGATAGGTTAAAAGCTATGGGGGTTCTTGACAAAATTGGTGGAGAGCTATACGTTGCGCAACTTGCAGACAACGTTCCGACTTCAGCACATGCGGAAATGTACGCCCAGATAGTTCGAGACAAAGCAATACTGAGAGAATTAATTGCTGCAGGTAGCCTGATTGTGGAAAGGGCTTACGATGAGGCACTTAACGTCGATGAAGTGCTTGATGAAGCGGAACGATTGGTCTTTAGAATTGCTGAGTCACGTGCAACGAAAACCTACATAGATATACGAAGCGCTTTGACCGAGGTTTTTGAACACCTCGAAGAGTTAAGGTCAAAGCATTTAAAAGGCCTCACAGGTTTAGTGACCGGTATCCCAACCGGGTTCAAAAAACTCGATGAAATGACATCTGGATTCCACAAGTCCGATTTAATAATCATAGCGGCACGACCAAGTGTGGGTAAAACGGCTTTCGCATTAAATTTGGCAAGGAATATGGCAACTGTCGGGGAAGCTTCTGTGGGAATATTCAGCCTGGAGATGAGCAAGGAACAACTTATTCAAAGACTTTTGTGTATGGAATCTCTTGTAGACCTTCAAAAGGTTAGAAGAGGCTGGTTAAGTGACGAAGAATGGAAAAGGCTTGTCCAAGGTGCCTCAAGGTTGATGAAAGCGAATATAATAATAGATGATGAATCTAACCTAGAACCACGTGTCTTGAGAGCGAAGGCAAGAAGAATGAAGAAAGAATACAATATAGATGCCATATTCATAGATTATTTGCAACTTATGGATTTGGGTGATGGCAGGAGAGACAGTCGCCAGCAGGAAATTTCTGAAATCTCCCGTTCATTGAAACTTCTGGCAAGGGAACTCGATGTTTCGATTATCGCACTATCACAGCTATCAAGAGCAGTAGAACAGAGGGAAGACAAGCGTCCACGTCTTAGCGACCTCAGAGAGTCAGGTGCTATCGAACAAGACGCTGACGTTGTTATTTTCCTTTACAGAGAAGAATACTATAAAAAACAGCACGTTGACTTACCACACGAAACAGAGATAATCATCGGAAAGCAACGAAACGGACCTATCGGAACAATAACTCTGATGTTCAATCCATCGTTTACAAACTTCTTCGAACCTGATATATTCCATTCGGAAGTCTAAATTAGTCTAACAGAAAACAACCAAAAGAAGGAGCTGAAAATATGGTTAGAGCTATCTACCCTGGTTCCTTTGACCCAATAACGTATGGTCATATAGACATCGCCAAAAGAGCTGCCGAATTATTCGATGAACTTTATGTGGTGGTTATGGAAAACAAGAGAAAGCACTATACCTTCACGATAGAAGAACGTGTGGAAATGGTGAAAGAATGTTTAAAAGACATACCTAACGTACGTGTTGACACATTTTCAGGGCTCTTGGTTGAATATACGACGAAAAACAAAATAAATGTGGTCATTAGAGGTTTAAGAGCAGTTACGGATTTTGAATATGAACTCCAGATGGCACTTGCTAACAAAGAAATATGCAACGGAGTTGAAACCGTCTTCCTTATGACTGATAAGAATTACTCTTTCCTTTCTTCAAGCCTTGTAAAAGAAGTTGCATCATTCGGCGGACAAGTTTCTCAGTGGGTTCCTGAATTTGTAGAAAGGAAGTTGCGGGAAAAGTTTAGGAACTTAAAATGAGGTGGAAAGATGCAAAAAAATTTTAATGCCACGAATGAACTGAAAGAAATCATAGTGAAAGCCGAAAATCTTTCCAAAATCTACGGTTCTGGTAGTTCAAAAGTCGTAGCACTCGATTCTGTGAATTTGGAGATATACAAAGGAGAAATCGTTGCAATACTTGGCCCGTCTGGCTCTGGAAAGACCACTCTATTGAACTTGCTGGCAGGTCTTGATATTCCAACTTCAGGTACAATAATTATAGACGGACAGGAAATAACAAAAATGTCTGAAGAAGAGAAAGCGAAATTCAGAGCAAAGAGTATGGGGTTTATATTCCAGTTTTTCAACCTTATTCCCGTTCTAACTGCTGTTGAGAACGTAGAACTACCTCTTCTTCTTAATAAAGTTCCAGTCACAGAAGCACGAAAAAGGGCTTTAGAACTGCTCGAATTTATGGGAATCTCTCACAGAAAAGATGCGTATCCTTCGCAGTTGTCAGGTGGTGAGCAACAAAGAGTTTCCATCGCTCGTGCACTTTCAACAACCCCAAAAATCATCTGGGCTGACGAACCAACAGGTGCATTGGATGTGAAAAATGGAGAGCAAATCAAAAAGTTGATAATCGAGCTTAACAAAGAATTTGGAACAACTTTTGTCATAGTAACACATGATCAAAATGTTGCACAAATTGCGAACAGAATCATGAGAATGGAAAATGGTAGAATAATCGAAGTTATAGGTTAAGGAGGAGAAGAACGGACGAATATGGTTATTTACCTCGTTGGTGACTCCGAGCTCAGCAAAGAACTTTATATAAAAGAATATCTGAAAGGTAAAGATGTGGAATATCACAAAATATTCGCCGATGATGACGGAAAGATTGAAGAATTAAAGAACGCCGGTGTAAGTTTAGGATTGTTTTCGAGCGCTAAAGTTTACGATTTAGTAGATTTTGACGAGTGGTCTAAGAGTGAAAAAAAACAATTTCAATCACTCGATTTATCAGGAAATTGGGTTACGGTTTTTGTCCGAACAGAAAAAGTAGGAAAAGAGGTTACAAGGATTCCAGGCAAAGTAGAAATCTTGACATTCGAAAAACCCAAAGAATGGGAAGAAGACAAGTGGTTGAATTTTGTTAAAGATGTGGCAAGCAAGATAGGTGTAACATGCCATGAAGAAGTTGCGAAAAGCATATTTAAATTCACAGGACCTGATGAATATGCGATACTCGCAGAACTTGAAAAACTGCAAATTTACGCTGGTGAGCACCCAACACCACAAGATGTTGAACAAATTGTCTTTAAAAGAACTATCAGCAAATTGGACGAATTCTGTTTCGCTTTATCAGAGCAAAATTACTCGATTGCGAAAAACATGCTACATGAAATCTGCAATAATTATGAACCGATAATTATATCGTACACAGTTTCAAAGCATTTTATAGAACTATTCAACATCGTAGTCCACGCTCCAAAAAAACCTGATTACAAATGGCCTGATGTAGCTAATCTTTCCAAAGAGCTTGGGATTCTTTCACCAAGGGTTGCAAGGTTTTTAGGGTTCGCATTCAAAGATTCAAAATACAAGCCTGTAAACCATGTGTTGTTTTATTCTCCAAAGCTGCTGAAAAATGTTATAGAATACCTTTACTTCATCGATAGAAGGGTCAAACTTAGTGAGGATGTAAAGATTTTGCTGGGACTGTTTATAAGTAAACTCGAATCAGGAGAATTCGCTAAGGCTTTTGAAGAACAGAATAAGCAGGAGCAAGTGGAAGACTAAAGATATAAGAATCCAGAGAAATCGCAATGCATTCTGATGGGAGGGAGACTAAATGAAGAGTGGATTTGTTTCGTTTGTTGGAAAACCCAACGTAGGTAAGTCATCGATAATCAATGCGATAATGAAGAAAAAAGTTGTCATTGTATCAGATAAACCACAGACAACCAGAAACAGAATAAATGTTATATACACGGACTCAGATGCTCAAATCATTTTCGTAGACACACCGGGTATACACAAGCCACTGCACAGGCTTGGTGAATACATGGTTAAAGCCGCCGTTCAAGCGTTAAAAAACGTTGATTTGTTGCTTTTTACAATCGATGCAAAGGAAGGTTTTGAAACACCAGAAGAACATATATCAAACTACATTAACCAGTCTGAAACACCAACAATTGGGGTAATCAACAAAATAGACCTTGTGGACAATGACCGTGCAGATTTAATAGAAGAACAAATAAGAAGCCATGTAAACAACCTCCTTGATGTGGTGCGCACATCCGCGGTAACTGGCGAGGGATTAAACGAGCTCGTAGAAAAGATAAAACAACATTTGCCAGAAGGTCCTCAACTGTATCCAGAAGATATTATAGTTGACAGACCACTTTCCTTTATCGCTTCTGAACTGATAAGGGAAAAGATATTCCATTTCACATACGAAGAAATTCCTCACTCCGTTGCTGTAATTGTCGAAGAAGTTAAAGAAAGACCGAACGGTGTCGTGTACATTAGGGCAAACATTTACGTTGAAAGGGAAAGTCAGAAGGGTATCATCATTGGTCAGGAAGGAAGAATGATAAAGAAAATTGGGGAAAGCGCAAGAAAGGATATAGAATACTTCTTGGGTTCAAAAGTTTACTTAGACCTCCATGTAAAGGTCAAAAAAGACTGGAGAAACAAAGACTTCATCATTCTAAACGAAGTCGGAATGCGTGACGATTTGGACTGAAATCAGTCCTTGCTATTTGGTATCCTGGGAATGTTAACAACGTCCAATTTCATGTCCAATCGTGCAATATAATACTTAAACCCGTATTTTTTCGCCAAACTCACGTATGTTTTTATACGATGGGCATTCATATTGTCGAAGGGATTGCCGTTATCAATGTATTCAATTGAAAGAACGGTAATCCCATTCTTTACAAGCAGAGACAGCTTATTCACTCTGCGAACAAACTCTTCAGTATTCGTTACAAGTTGACCCTCAGAAAAAAACAGGCTCTCAACGATAACATACTTTACTCTTTTCCTTATGTCTGGAAATTCAAGCAGTATATCTTCTCCATTCACCAGCGCGTATTCCAACTTTGGAAAATCGCTTATTAGTTTTCTCAGGTTTTCCACCATAGCGTTTTTCAATGCTTCTGCACTTTTTCCAGAAAGCTTTTGAAGTTTTGCATGTTGATAGATGTTTATCCAATCCAAAGCAACTCCATTGAACCCGGCTGATGTGATTCTTTTCATATATTGCTTTACCACGTCATACCATTCTGTGTACCAGTATTTAACGTAATATTCTCCGGGCCAATTGTCCAGAGACCCGAGCACGATGGCTTTGTCTAAAAAACTCCAATAGAATCTCCAATTTTCAGCAACAGCGAAGTTTAAGTAAGAAAATACCTTTTTTCCTTGAGATTGTAAAAGCACTATATCTTCCTTCTTAAAAGCCTTTTTGTCTGTTCCATCAGAAGAATAATCAATCACAACCAAATCAGCCTTCGCCAACATAAGTTCTTCTAACTTAGGACCGTTTGTGTAAAGAATCCAATCTTGTGGAACCTCGGTAGCAAAAAGACTTAAAACAACAGGAAATAACAAAGCAAGGAAAATTGTAGTCAAAGCTATCTTTGAAACGAAATCGTTTGTCATATTTAGCACCTCTTACTCATCAATATAAACCTGAAAAAAAAAGAAGTCGCCAACAGCTAACTGGCGACTTCTTTTATTTTTTAGTATTTTAGGTATGGTAACAATGCCATCTGTCTTGCTCTTTTGATTGCGGTCTTTACCATTCTTTGGTGCTTCGCACAGTTTCCTGTAAGCCTTCTTGGAAGTATCTTACCTTTTTCATTTAAGAAATCCTTGAGCAATTTTGTATCTTTATAGTCAACATAGTCAAGATTCATTTCACACAGTTTACATGCCTTAATTTTTCTTCTTCTTTGCCTTACTCTTGGCATCCTACTTCCCTCCTATTAACGTATAATTCATTATACTCATCAAAATGGTGGTTCATCGTCATTCGGGATGTCTTCTTCTTCAATATCTTCGCCAAAAACTTCTTCGTATGGTATTTCTTCTGGGATTTCTTTGTCACTCTTTCTTGAGTCAACAAACACGATATTGTCTGCCCATATTTCGACGGTTGACCTGGTTTGACCATCGTTTGTTTTCCATTTATTGATTCTCAACTTGCCATCAACCAAAACCATTCTACCTTTTTGAAGATAGTTATGTGCCAATTCTGCCAGCTTCCTAAATGCTACAATCCTTATAAAATCGGCTTCATCTCCATTTGTTCCTCGGTTTACCGCAATTGTAAACGTGGTTACCAAATTTCCGTCGATTGTTTGCCTTGTCTCAGGGTCTCGTGTTAATCTACCCACAAGAACAACTTTGTTATACGACATTATTCCACCTTCTCTTCAGAAGCACCCTCCTGCTGGCCTTCCTGGCTAGAGCTTTCCGCTTCTTTCTTGGCTCTTGCTGCTTTTCTTTCCTTTTTCTCAAGGTCTTCTCTTCTGAATGTTTGCCATCTCATGAAATCTGGGTGCACTTTGAAATAATTCTCAAGTTGATCAAGTCCTTGACCGTTTGACCTGAAGTAAATAACTGTGTAGTCTCCTTCGAAGTACTTTCCAATCTTGTAGGCTAGTTTTCTAATACCCCATCTGTCAACGTTTTCAACCTGCGCTCCGAGTCTTTCTTCCAAGAACTTCTTAACACCTTCAACCAAGTTGTTCCTTTCTTCCTCTGGTACGTCTGGTTTGATGATGAACATCGTTTCGTATATCCTCATAAAGCACCTCCTCCCTCGGTCTTATGCGGCCCTGCTCATTCTTAAGCAGAGCGGGATTTTTTGGACTAAGAATTATTTTTGCCTAAAGCATAAAACAAAGACGGGCGCATGCCCGCTGCATCTTTGTTTCCTGGTGGGCTCGGAGGGAATCGAACCCCCGACCGTCCGGTTATGAGCCGGATGCTCTGCCAACTGAGCTACGAGCCCAAAAACCTGGAGGCGACGGAGGGATTTGAACCCTCGAATAGAGATTTTGCAGACCTCCGCCTTAGACCCCTTGGCTACGTCGCCCCGTTGCGTGTTACATTCTATCATACAAACTCTCACCTGTCAACAGGGTAGGTACGTTCCAAAAAGTATATTATATGCTAAAAATACAAAAAAAGAACCCTCCTCAAAATTTCTATCTTGAGGAGGGTTTCCTAATGTCTAATTTATTTGCTATCCTTGTATCTCCCAGTAAAGTCCTTCTTCTTTCCAGTAGAATTTCACTTTTTGACCTTCCTTGACTTGTTCGTCGATTATCAGTTCAGCAAGTTTGAACTCTACTGTGTTCTCAAACAATCTTCTAAGAGGTCTAGCACCCATCGTTGGTACGTAACCTTCCGTTGCCAAGTATTCTTTCACTGATTCATCTAGTTCCACAACGATGTTTCTATCGGCAAGTCTTTCGTTGAGTTCTTTGAGATAGATATCGATTATTTGCTTAATGTGTTCTTTCTTGAGTGGTTTGAAAACAACAGCCGCATCGATTCTGTTAATTAACTCTGGTCTGAAATACCTGCGCATTTCTTCTTCGATATGCTTTGGTATAGCATTTTCTAAACCATCTTCAATGTCTTGGATTATTATGTCTGAACCTATGTTACTTGTCATTATAATTATCGTGTTTCTGAAATCAACCGTCGTACCCTTACCATCGGTAAGTCTTCCATCATCGAAGAGCTGTAGCAACACGTTGAAGACTTCTGGATGCGCCTTTTCGATTTCGTCAAAGAGCACGACACTGTATGGTCTTCTTCTCACTTGTTCTGTGAGCTGTCCACCTTCTTCGTAACCGACGTATCCTGGAGGTGCACCAATTAACCTGGCAACTGAATGCTTTTCCATGTACTCACTCATATCGATTCTGATTAGCGCCTTTTCACTACCAAACAGCACGTCGGCTAATCTCTTTGCAAGCTCTGTTTTACCAACACCAGTTGGTCCAAGGAACAAGAACACACCGAGTGGTCGTTTCGGATTTCTGATACCTGCACGAGACATCTTTATAGCGTTCGCTACAACTTTTACTGCTTCTTCTTGGTCTACAAACTTTTCGTGAATGAGCTTTTCAAGGTTCTTAATTTTTTCCTTTTCGTCACCCATAATCTTACCAACAGGTATACCAGTCCAGCGCTCGATAACCTTTGCAATATCTTCATCCGTTACTTCTTGTTTACCATCTATCTTCGCACGAGCTGCTGCCTCATCTACCAAGTCCACGGCTTTGTCCGGCATGAACCTGTCTGTAATGTACTTTGAAGCCAACTTGGCGGCTGCTTCGATAGCTTTGTCACTAATCTTAACTCCATGGAACTCTTCGAATTTCGGTCTGAGACCCTTCAAAATCTCAATCGTTTCTTCAACCGATGGTTCTGAAACGAATATAACCTGGAACCTTCTTGCAAGCGCTTTGTCTTTTTCTATATGTTTTCTGTATTCTTCAACAGTAGTTGCTCCAATCACCCTCAGTGTACCTCTTGCCAGTTCTGGTTTCAGAATGTTACCAGCATCGAGAGCACCTTCAGCAGCTCCAGCCCCAACAACTGTATGAAGTTCGTCGATGAAGAGGATCACATCTGTTCTCTTTTTGAGCACATCTATAAGTTTCTTGAGCCTTTCCTCGAATTCTCCTCTGAATTTTGTTCCAGCAACTAACCTTGCAAGATCAAGCTTAAGAATTGTTTTGTTCTTCAAGAAATCTGGCACATTTCCAGAGACTATTCTTTGAGCAAGCCCCTCAACGATTGCTGTCTTACCAACACCTGGGTCTCCTATGAGAACTGGGTTGTTCTTAATCTTTCTCCCAAGAATTTCTATCATCCTGTTGACTTCGTTGTCCCTACCTATGACAGGCATCAACTGTCCGTTCTTTGCCATTTCAGTTAAGTTCTCGGTAAATTTGGCAAGAACGTCGATGTTTTCCTCTTCAGAATATGTTCTCTTCATTCTAAGTTCTTTGATAGCTGTATAGAGCTTGTCTTGGGTGACTCCATATCTTGCCAGCAACCTGTAGACAGTTGTTTCTGGTACTATTGCCATAGCAAGGAGTAAATGGTCTGTTCCGACCTTTTCGTCACCCATGCGTCTTGCTTCGCGTTTCGCTTCATTAATGACCTTAGTAGTATCTGGTGTAACGTAGATCTGGCCTGTGCCACCAGAATAGTAGTTATAACCTCCTCTGGATGTGATAACACGTTCCACATCTCTTCTCAAACCATCGATATCTACGTTGAGATGAGTCAGAATATCGTAAGCAGCGTTTTTCGAGTTCTCCAACATGGCTAAAAGCACGTGCTCAGGCGCCATCTGATTCTGCCTGTAACGATTTAACACATCCGTTACAGACTGTAATATCTCCTGAGCGTTTTCCGTGAATTCCTCGAGGTTGAATGTCATATCAACCACTCCTTTCTTTTCTTTCTATTTTGTTTAATTCTTTCTATTTTGTTTAATTTGCATTTCCGATGATAGTATACCATATTAGCACTTATTTGTCAAGAGTGCTAATCAAAAAAGTCAAAAAT
Organism: Fervidobacterium pennivorans DSM 9078; assembly: GCF_000235405.2. Taxonomy (NCBI): domain Bacteria; kingdom Thermotogati; phylum Thermotogota; class Thermotogae; order Thermotogales; family Fervidobacteriaceae; genus Fervidobacterium; species Fervidobacterium pennivorans. The sequence goes on along the minus strand of NC_017095.1, from coordinate 241,265 downwards.
TTTTTAGTTAGAAGAAAGATTCAAAAAGCAGAAGTTTTCCGACTTGATTTTGAAAAGTGTAATGTTAGAATTTAATTGATGATTGTTCGATGTCCTAACTTATTTTCAGACTAATCGAGGAGGTTTTACACAAAATCATGCCTTATCGTTCCGATTCATCGTCAACTGATTCTGCTGCTCGCTTAATTACTCTTTTTACGTTCATAGATGGGCTTGCACAAGGTATATACGGAACCATTTTCAATCTGATGCTTCGAACCTCAGGCATACCAACTTCGCAAGTTGGTCGTATCACCTCATTCTTCCTTTGGGGTAGTGCGTTACTTGGACTTGTTTTTGGTATCATTGCAGATAAAATTAATAAAAAACAACTAATGCTTACTACACATCTTTTGAGTATTTTTTTCGGAACGTATAGGGTCATTTCTCCCTCACTTATTCAGCTTGGCATTTCTTCTTTTCTTTTCGGTGGTTTTTCAACAGCAACATCCATTGTCCTTTCCACACTTTTGATACTAAACACTTCAAGAGAAAGTCGTAGTAAGGTGCTAGGTCTTAACTTTGGAATAGGAATGTTCACCGGAGTTTTGGGAAATATATTTGGTGGGTTGTTAGGAGACGTTTTTCCAATTAGGACCGTATTAATTGTAGCAAGTTTATCAAGAATCGTTGCGTTTGCTCCTATCTGGAAACTGAAATTATATGAACCAAAATACGAACGCCAAAACACTGGAGACACCAATGTGCTAAAATTTTTCAGCATTCTCAACAAGTTAGACAAGCGGGCGTTGAAAGTGGTACTTTACTATTTCTTGTCCACTATGAGTGTTGGATTTGGCGCAGGCTTGTTTGTAACTTTTGGTAATGTGATATTCTACGATATATTCCATATGAAACCATCGTTGATAGGACTCATTTTAGCGTTAGCTCAGTTAGCTACCAGTATTGGTGCAGTGTTTTCTTACAAGTTGGGGAAAAAGTTCGGGGATATGAACGTTTTAATCTTTTCTTATGTATTCGTGCCCATACTAATCGTATTGCTCAGCTTTATAAGGGAACCGATAACCTTTACCTTCGTGTATATACTCCGCTTTGCGGTAATGAATATGGTTGGTCCTCTCCTGACCGCCTTAGTCTTTTCCAACATACCAGCAAATCTGCTTTCCTCGATTAACGGTATGAACTCGTTTATAAACAACGTTGCACGTGCCCTCTCAGCAGACCTATTTTCCATATTCACCAAATACAACAACGGATACACGCTCATTTTTGTTGTAAGCTCGCTTTTCTATTTTTTAAACGCTTATGTTATGATTAGAATGTACAAACATATTTCCGAGTAAGAATTCTAGAAATTCTAGGAATTCTAGGTTACATAAATGGGGGGATACGGTGAAAACATTGAAAACACCGAAAACATTTGACGAAAGGTCAAATGGCAAAAAACATATCGTTGAGAATGAAAGCGTCAAGTTTCTCACCAAAGAATTATTTAGATTATCCCTTCCCACAATGCTTGGTTTCGCTATACAATCCCTGTACGATATCGTTGATATGTTCTGGATTGGAAAGATTTCCTACAAAGCCATCGCAGGAGTCGTCATATTCTCCACAATATTTTGGTTAGTCGAAATACTTAACGAAATTATAGGCACTTCTTCCGTTTCGTTGATTTCACAAGCGTATGGTAAAGGCGATTTGAAATTAACATCACGAATAATAGAGCAAACCCTCATCTTTAAGGCTATGGTTGCGCTTATTGCTTCAGGCATATTGCTGGTGTTTTTCAAACCTATTGTTAGTTTCTTTTCTTCGGATATTGAAGTCGTTAACTCGGCAATTCACTATGGGTACATCCGCATATTTTTCATGCCCATATTTTTTATGACTTACTCCACATTCACGGCGCTAAGAAATATAGGTTGTGCATCGCTTGCAACACTTACCATGGCAACGGGAACTATTGTAAATATAATATTGGACCCTATATTTATTTTTGATAAACTTCCGTTATTCAACATCACAGGCTTTGGTCTTGGTGTTTCCGGTGCTGCGTGGGCAACAGTGATTTCCACTTTTATTCCTCTTATATGGGGATTATACCTACTTTTTCGCGGAATAGAAGGTGTAAAGATATCCCTAAAAGGGCTCTTATTACTGGATAAGAAAATAGATACAAAACTTATCACTATAGGGTTACCGTCCGGTGTCGAAATGCTACTTCGAAACCTTTCTTATACTGTGTTAATCAAAATTTCATCACTTTTTGGTCCAGAATATGTAACCGTCTTTGGCATTATTGAGCGCATGTTTGGGTTTGCCGTTATCCCAATATTTGGTTTATCGATGGGTGCAAGCACCTTGGTAGGATTCCAACTGGGGAAGAACAACGAAGAGGGTGCAAAGAAGGCAACAATTTTAGCAACTCTCTACAGTGTTATCATTGTTTCTCTCTTACTCGTGCTTATACTACTATTCCGAGAATCTGTTTTTACTCTTTTCACATCAAACAAAAATGTAATAGAAATTGGTGCCAGAAGTATCCCATACGTTGTCTTTGCGTTATTTATGATATCCTTCAGTGCGGGGCTTTCCAGTGCATTTTTCGGCTCAGGAAAGACGTCAATTCCTATGATAGCGGGCATTTTAAGTCGATGGGGGGTTATGGTTCCACTTGTTTTGATTTCCACATATGTGCTCCGTTTAGGACCTATCGGACTGTGGATGGCTTTTCCTGTAACAGAATTTGTTGAAGTTTTGGTTATGTCCATCGCATTTTTAAAATCTGACTGGTATAAAAAGAGGGTTATTTAATAGAGTAGTTGTTCTATTTTCTTGAAAAATTAAAAAGCAGTTGAATAAGGTATATAGCAGCACTTATTGAAAACGCGTAAACTAACAAACCTAAATTTCCCCCGAAGTTGTCAAACAATACTCCTCCAATAAGCGGACCTACGCCGAACAAAAGTCCAATAACCATTTCATGCAAAGCCCCTTGTTTGCCGTGCGCTTCTTCCTCTGACAAAAGTCCGTAGAATATGGCAAACGTATACGGGACAGCGTAACTAAAACCTGCAAACAACGCTGTAAGGAAGAACATTAAAGGGTTTTTGGCAAAAAATGCTATTAATCCTGTTATTGGAACAACCGACAAAAGTATGCCACAAACATATTCGTTTCCTACCCAGCCTTTCCAAGACTGCAAAATACCAAAAATGAGCACAACTCCTATATTTGCTCCTACAGTTAAAAAACCCGCATTTTCCAACTTCAGCCCGGCAAGCATCATCAACTTAGGAAAACTAGCCAAAACAGATGTGTAAATCAAACCACCAAGGAATAGAATAATTCTGTATTCCAAACTGAGTTTCTTCATCATATTTTTGTTCATAACAACGGATGAATTCCGAGAATGCTCAAGAAGTTTTCTGTAAGGTGTAAACGTAATGACATCCCCAAACTTTTTGTAGTCTAAAAAGACCCACAGACTTGTCAGACCCGAGATTATTAAACCCGTTATAAATACGGCACTTGGCACTCTTACGGTAAGAAAAGGGCCAAACGCAACCCCGATCATGTTTCCCGTGCTCCAAGACAATGTGAACCTGCCTGTTATCGATGGTGGGTCTACTCTCAGTAAGCTTTCAGACTTAGCAATCAATCCTTCAACTTGTGGAAAGAATGCCCCAAAAAAGGCACCTTGGAGAACCGCAAAAATGACCAAACGTTTAGGGTTGTTAGCAAAAAATCCGAACATTGAGACAATAAAAAGATATACAGCTAAAAAAGATATTGTCCTTTTGTATCCGTATCTTGTTCCGATGTGTCCCAAAGTTACGCTTGCTATTGCGTAGGCTATGGATAAAATAAGGTTAACAAGACCTATTTGAGTGAAAGAAAAACCCAATTTTGCAGCAGTTGAGTTTATATAAGTGCTGTAAAGGTACGCTTGAATAGAGATTACAAATGAAAGAAAATGATACTTGTGAAAAACTCTCTGTCCAGGCACTTTTTGTTCCCTCCATAAAAAACTTGATATAACTCCTCTTTTTCGTATTGCCAATCCTCGCCGATTTATCATTACTTCAATCGTTATAGTAATTATATCAGGATCTTCGGAACCAATAATTATATTCCCTTGATTAAAACTTAAAAGCATGTTATAATACCTTTGAAAACATATTTCCTATATCCTGGAGGGGAGCTCCTGAATGCGGGGCTGAGAGGGGAACGCCAAGTTCCCGACCCTTCGAACCTGATCCGGGTAATACCGGCGGAGGGACCAGGAATCAGGATAAGACGGTAAATAATAAAAAACCTTTTAGACCATCCCTCCGCTTAGTTGAAAACACAAAAGCGGAGGGATTTTTTATTTTAAAAATACTCACACTTTAAGAAGGAGGGACTAACATGAAAGGATTGCTTAAGTTAACGGTTTTCTTTTTGCTGACAACAACGGTTTTTGTGTTTTCCGCAGAGCTTGTTATTTACACATCTGATAGTTTTGCGGGTGGAATAGCAAAGGTTGTCATTCCGAAATTCGAGCAGATGTACAAGTGTAAAGTTAGAGTTATTAGTTTTGGTTCTATGGGAGACGTTTTAGCAAGACTTATTGCAGAAAAGAACGCACCTAAGGCTGATGTTGTCATCGGTTTAAATCCTCAACAGCTTCAAAAAGCGATAAAAGAGAACTTGTTGCAAAAGTATCGTGCTACCAATTCGAAAAATCTTGTCTACAAAGGCTTCATTAACGACTACGGAACAGTCTACGACTACGGAGCTTTGGCGATGATTTACAACATCGAAAAGATAAAGAATCCTCCAAAATCTTTCAAAGACCTTTTGAAACCCGAATACAAAGGCAAGTTCGTGCTTATCGACCCAAGAACCTCCAGCACGGGTTTAACATTCCTGATGTGGACCATTGCTGCACTTGGAGAAGACGGTGCAATGGACTTTTGGAAAGAAGTCAAGAAAAACGTATTGACATTTACAAGTGGATGGAGCGCAGCATTCAAAATGCTCGAAACAGGCGAAGCAGACATGATAGTGAGTTATGCAACAGATGGTGCTTACAGTATGTACAAATACGGCACAATCAAGTACATGCCTATAATATTTGAGGAAGGTGCGTACGTGCTCGAGGAATACGCAGCTATCGTAAAGGGCGCAAAGAACTTGGCACTTGCGAGGGCATTCATAGAGTTCATGCTCACCCCGGATTTCCAAAAGGAAGTACCACTGAACCAGTGGATGTTCCCTGTTATCGATGTTCAGCTACCGGAAGTATACAAATACGTACCACCTGTTAACAAAATACTGAGACTTAACCCAACCGTTAACGATAGGTTGGACGAAATACTCAGAAAATGGGAAAAAGCTGTGGTTGGATAACGAAAAACTAAAAAATTATGGCAATTAAAAAGCCTCTGGAGTATGAATCGTCCCAGAGGCTTTAATTTTTGAACACTGAAAAAGTTGAACGAAAATACTAGTAAAATAGTCTAAACTTACAGAACAAGGAAAAACGTTCTTTATTCTGGGGGTGTGTGAGTGACAATAAAAAATGCTGTCGCTATATTACTCTTAGCAATTTTATTAATTTCCATATATACTTTTGGCCAATTTCTAAAAATAGGACTTTTATTAGGTGAACCATACGCGTATTGGCTTTCCATCAAGCTTTCTGGAATAGAATACGACATTTGGCGGGCTATTGGAACCGAGTTGAATATGCAAGTGGAGTTTTACGTGTTACCATTCTCTGTGCTTGACGCTGCGGTACTTCCAAAACTCGGTTTGGATGTAATAGCCGGTGGAATCCATATGACCGATGAAAGAAAAAAAGTCTTCAAATTCACCCAACCTTACATTAATTCAGGACTTGCGATAGTGCTCAGAAAAGACATCAAGTGGGACGGAGATATCGAAAAAATCACTTTTGGGGTAAAGAAAGGCAGCACCGGTGAGAGAATTGTTAGAGATTGGGTCAAATCTGGCAAAAAGATAAAATACTCGACGTTTGTATCAAACGAGGAAATTGTGATTAACCTACTCATTAAAAAAATAGATGGTGCGTTCTTTGATTATATCAACGCTTTGTATCTATCGAAAAAATATGGTTTCCAAGTTCACAAAGATTTGATTTACTCCACTAATATAGGTGCAGTTCTGCTAAACAGCTCTTTAGAGAAAAAACTGAATGATGCAATCTCCAAACTCGTATCAAATGGAACAATACAGCGTATACTTACATCATATGTGGGAAGCTTCTAAAGTATAAAAGAATACAAAAAATGTCCCTGGTGATGCACTGAACCAGGGACATTTTTGGTGTATTTGTTACTTTAATCTACTAGAGTATAAGCCCTCCATCTACACCTATCACTTGACCTGTGATATAGGACGATTCATCTGAAGCAAGGAACAAATACACGTAAGCTACTTCGATCGGTTCTCCGAGGCGTTTAAGTGCTGCTTTTTCTGCCATCATAGTTAAAATCTTTTCTGGAACCTTTTCTGTCATCGGCGTTTTGATAAAGCCTGGTGCGACAGCGTTAACCCTGATTTGTGCGCCCTTTCTGGCAAATTCTTTCGCCCATGTTTTCGTCATACCAATGACACCTGCTTTTGTTGCTGCATAATTTGTCTGACCTATGTTTCCATAAACTCCAACAACAGATGATGTGTTGATTATGCTACCCTTGCCTGCCTCCAACATGTATGGAACAACGGCTTGTGTCATATTGAAAACACCTTTCAGGTTCACATTGATAACCTTGTCCCAATCTTCCTCGGTCATATTTTGAATCAACGCATCACGTGTAATACCTGCGTTGTTTACAAGCACGTCTATCTTTCCAAATTTCTCAACAACATCCTTCACAACCTCAGCTATCCTGTTTCTATCCGTTACATCGAGTTTGTAGAAATGTATATTTGGATTTTCATACGATGTCTCATTTACATCACACGCGATAACTATAGCTCCTTCTTTTGCAAACAACTCAGCTGCTGCTCTTCCAATACCACTCCCTGCTCCCGTAATAATACACACCTTACCATCCAATCTCATAGTATAACCCCCTCATCTCTAAAGGATAATGTTAACTAAAAGTATTGAAACTTTCCAAAAACCGCATTATCCTTATAAAGAGGGGACACCCCCCAACCAACTCTCGACAAAGGAGGTATCCCGATATGAACAACTCAACACTCTCTTGTCCAAAATGCGGTTCCACCAGCCTATACAAAAACGGTCACGACAAATACGGTAACCAACAATTCCTTTGCAAACTCTGCCATCATTCCTTCAAACTTTCCCATTCTCAAAAACGCAAAAACTTTCCTTTCCCATATCCCAAATGCTCTTCTTGTGGTAAAGCTATGGAAATTCACAAAGTCCGTCGCTCTTTCGTTGTCTTCCGTTGTAGAGCTTGTCGTACAAAAGATAGAGTTCCTTTTAACCTTCCTGAACCAGTCTCACTTATTCCTGAGAAATTTAAATATTTCCGCTTCCCTATCTACTTCATCTTAAAAGCTTTCGTTTTGTATATGAAACACAATATGTCTTATCGCTCTCTTGCTCATTCTCTTAATATCAAAGTATCTCATGTCACCATATACAAATGGGTTATTAGATTGTGTACTTTATTCTCTGTACTTTTCCCAACATTTACCATCGAAAATGTTTTCTCAGTTCATGCTGATGAAACTGTTCTTGTGTTCAAAGAACAAAAGTACTATGTTTGGCTATTAGTCGATCATGAAACTAACTTTATCCTTTGTTGGCATGTCTCAAAGTACCGTGATATGGGACAAGTCAAAGTATTGCTCGAGAAGTTCTTTGGTAATTTAGAACCTAAAAGCATTGAACTTATTACTGATGGACTTGGTGCATATGAAAGTGCAGTAAAGCTGTTGTTCAGAAATATCAATCACGTAGTGGTACCGCTCGGTAAAAACAATCAATGTGAATCTAAGTTTTCATTGTTGAAAGACTTTTTCCGACTCAAGCGAGGGCTGAAGAATACGAAGAATTTAGCAAAATACATTCAAGGCTTTTGTGTAGTGAAGAATCTTTGGAAAACACACAATGGCAATATCAATTGCATTCTTTCACACTTACACTCTTTCATCACTACAAGTTAACACTATCCTCTAAAGTATTACTCAATGTTTTCAACAATTACAGCAGTGCCCATTCCACCACCGATACAAAGTGTAGCTAAACCATACTTCACGTGCCTTTTCTTCATTTCATAGAGCAACGTTACTATAATCCTGTTTCCACTAGCACCGATTGGATGACCAAGTGCTATCGCTCCGCCATTGACGTTCGTACGCTCGAGAATCCAATCTTTTGTAACTCCGAATGCCTTTTCCCATCCTTTTATAACCGCAAGGCTTTGTGCAGCGAATGCTTCGTTAAGTTCAATGAGTTCTATATCCTGGAATGACAAACCTGCTTTTTTAAGCACCTTTTCCGTTGCTGGAACCGGTCCGAAACCCATCCTCATCGGGTCTACACCAGCTTGAGCCCATGCAACAATCCTGCCCAACGGCTTAAGTCCTTTCTTTTCAACATACCTTTCACTTGCAAGAACTATCGCGCTACCACCATCGTTTATTCCACTTGCGTTCCCGGCTGTAATTGTTCCGTTAGGTTTAAATGCTGGTCTTAACTTTGCCAACGATTCAAGTGTTGTATCGAAACGTGGGTATTCGTCCGTATCGAAAATTTTAACTCCCTTCTTGTCTGGAACCTCAACTGGCACGATTTCGTCTTTAAACTTACCCGCTTCAATAGCTGCCTTTGCCTTCATCTGACTGTTGTAAGCAAATTCGTCTTGTTCTTCACGAGATATGTTGAACTCTTCGGCGAGTGTTTCAGCGGTAAGACCCATGTGCACTTTATTGAAGACATCCGTGAGCCCATCAAGTATCATGTGGTCTTGCATTTCTTGACTTCCAAACCTCAGACCGAATCTTGCACGGTAAGAAATCAAGAACGGCGCTTGTGACATATTTTCTATTCCACCTGCAAGCACAACGTCAGCCTCGCCGAGTTCAATGTCACTGGCGCCTATCATGACTGACTTCATCCCACTACCGCATAGCATGTTGACAGTGTAACCTGGCTTCTCAGCAGGAATGCCAGCATAGATGCCAACTTGTCTACCCGGACCCATGCCTTGCCCAGCTGTTAGAATACAACCGACAATAGTTTCGTCGAAATCTTCAACCGGAACTCCAGATTGCACTATCGCTGCCTTTGCTGCAATTGCACCAAGTTGCGGCGCGGGAATATCTTTCAAAGAGCCTCCAAAACTTCCAATAGCCGTCCGCTTTGCACCAAGGATGTAAACCATACAACGACCACCTCCACCTCAAATATGAACATATCGGATAGTAATATATGAATCACCTATCACATTATCCATGTCAATTAGACCATTTTTCACGTTGCTATGTCAAAGGATACGTTCGTGTGATAGGAGCCGAAATCCAACGCATTCTATCGAAAGAAAAGTATTGTTAGCCGTAGTTGATTGTAAAATCTCTTTTTTCAAAAAACTGGTATCCTCACATCGTAAAAATGTAGTATAATTATATGTGCAAACTATCGCAATGTTGAGAATGTCTTCTAGTTCTCGTCTTTTGTTAATACTCAACTACAAAAAAACACAGTTAAAGGAGGGAATGGAATGCGAAACTTGAGTATTTTTCAAAAAATTTTGGTCATAGTGGCTGTGCTTGCCATCGGTATGGTTATTATTGGTATTTATTCAACGTTTTCTTTACGTTCCAGCATTATCGAAAAAACCAAACAAAACCTTCAAGCACTTGCGGAAAACAGTGGAGAAACCTTCTGGAGTTTTATTGAACAACATACCAAACTAATCGAGCTGCTCTCCAAAGATGCAAACGTTATGGGTGTTTACAAGAATGAATACCAAGAAGATGTGTGGATGAAAAAGTTGTTTGACAGCGTTATTAAAAGCTATCCAGACGTCATGAATGTTTACGTGGGATTGAAAGATAAACGCATGTATTTAGTACCCGAACAAGAACTTCCAGAAGGATACGACCCAACCTCAAGACCTTGGTATCAAGCAGCCGTGGCAAAACCTGGTCAGATAATCGTAACTGAGCCATATGCAGACGCATCGACAGGAAAACTTGTTGTAACTGTAGCAAAAACCGTCCAAACCGATGAGGGTATCGTTGGAGTAGTTGCACTCGATTTTGATGTATCAAAGCTTTCCGATACGCTTTTATCAAAGGGTAAGGAATTAGGATACTTGAATGCAATAGTATCTGCTGAAGGTAATATCATAATGCATTCCGATAAGACGTTGGTTGGTAAGAACGTAAAAGATACAGAATTCTTCCAGAAATGGGTCTCCGGTCCGGAAAGTGGGGTGTTCGGATACACATTCAACAACGAAAAAAGAATCACAGGTTACAAGAGACTTCCAAACGGATGGACTTATGCAACGGTTGTTCTCGAAAAAGACTTGATGAAGGAAGCTAACTTACAAACGTTAATTAATATCTCCATAACAATTGTGGCTGTCATATTAGGTGTCATTGTGGCATTATTTATAAGCAGGGCGTTCGTCATTAAGCCAATCAATGATATTGTAGAAAGTGCCGATAAGATAGCGAATGGCGACCTTACAGTTAGAATCAACTATTCATCTAAAGACGAGATTGGAAAACTTGCTGCAGCCCTTGACAAGATGGTTTTGGCACTCAGGGAAATAGCAACGAACATTGAAAGGGATTCTCAAACAGTCAAGCAAGAAGCTTCGAAAGTTGCCGCTGTGTCTGAGGAAGTCAGTGCTACAATTGAGGAGCTCACCGCACAGGTTGACAGCGTCAATTCAAACGTTAACAACGCATCCGCTGCAATAGAAGAAATGACGAGTGGTATAGAAGAGGTTGCGGCAAGCGCTCAAAATGTTGCCAACGCTTCTCAAAAGCTCAGTGAGGAAGCGCAAAAAGTCACGCAACTTGCGAACGAAGGTCAGAAAGCTATTTTCTCAATTGCAGATGTTATCGTCCAGACAAGAGAAAAAGCCGATGTTACGTTCCAGATTGTGGAAAAACTCAGTGAGAGCGCAAAGAACATAGGTGAGATTGTTGATACCATTAACTCTATAGCCGAGCAGACAAACCTACTTGCACTGAACGCTGCAATAGAAGCTGCAAGAGCAGGAGAAGCTGGTAGAGGTTTTGCAGTAGTTGCAGATGAAATCAGGAAACTTGCGGAAGAAAGTAAGCAAGCAACTCAGAATATCGCAGAGATACTCCGAGGTATAGTTGATAACAGTATGAAAGCAAGCGAAGCAACAAACGAAACTGTTGAAATTGTCAACAAAGCATACAGCGAATCAAACTTGGTAAAATCACAATTCGAACAGATTCTCCAAAGCATAGTGCGTATGTCTCAGATGACGGAGAACCTTGCAGCCAGCGCACAAGAACAGAGCGCAGCAGCAGAAGAAATGAGCAGTGCTATGGATAGTGCAAGTAAGTCGATGGTCAGTGTAGTTGAACAGATGAACGAAGTCACAATGGCAATAAAACAACAAGCAGATGCTATGTCAAATATTGCAAGGACAGCCGAGAACCTTGACGATATCGCAGAAAAACTTGTTGAAACAGTGAGAAGATTTAAAATCTAATAAATAAATTCGAAAGGGCTCCCAATAACACCGGGAGCCCTTTAATTTTAGTGATATCGTTGTTCAAACCACCTTATCTACCCTTCTAAAGCCTTCCCCAAGAACGTATCTGGCTTCTGTGACAATAACAAACGCCTCGGGGTCGATATGACGAATCACGTTCAACACTTCGCCAAGTTCTCTGCGCTTTAGTGCTACGTAGAGCACGTCGATATCTCTACCCGAGTAAGCGCCCTGCGCTTTGAGTATCGTTGCACCGCGTTCCATTTTCTCAAGTATGTATTTTTTAATATCATCCACTTTCTTTGAGATAATCATCATCGTTACGGAGAGTTCAAGACCTTTGAGCACAAAATCTATGGTGATACCGTTTATAATTATTGCAAGCAACGCGTACATGGCGATTCTTGCGTTGAACGCAAACCCTGCAAATATACCTATAGCGAAATCAACCATAAGTAGCGTTGTTCCTATCGGTGTGTGGAAATATTTCGAAATTATTTTTGCTATAATATCCGTACCACCTGTCGAGGAGTTGTTTGCAAACGCTATAGCCATACCAACAGACGTCAACACGTTACCGAAAAAGACAGCAAGCATCAAATCTTCGCCGGTATATTTCGGAATGTTTATAATCCTGTCAAACAAATCAACGAAGAAGTTCAAAGCAAATGTTGAATATATCGTTTTAAAACTGAAATCTTTACCAACAAGTAAAAAACCTAACACGAAAAGTACAACATTTACGATGTACATCCAAATACCCACGGGGACGGTGGAAATTAACTTGTGCAGAATCATCGCCATACCACTGGCACCACCAGCTGCGATGTTGTTTGGAATGAAGAATATCACAAGTCCAAGTGCGGTCAACATGACACCTATTGTAGAAAGCACGTACTCCTTAATCTGTTCTTTCAAATCAAAATCTTTCGAAAATTTAATCATATACTTTTCCTCCTTTCTTGCCACATCCTTTATTTTTCCCTTTTTACTTCTACATTTTCCGTGATATGATTATATCAGAACAATCTAAAATTTCAAATTTATCAGGAGGAGAGGCTAAGTTGGTCCTGAAATTAAAAAACATCAGCGTATCCTACGCAAACAAGCATATATTGAAGAATATTTCAACCTCTTTCGAGACTGGAGAAATCGTCATGGTAATCGGGGCAAACGGCTCTGGGAAATCAACTTTGCTGAAAGTTCTCGCTGGACTAATAGATTACGCTGGTGAAATCATTCTTCCTGAAGGGATAAACGACGTATCGGAAATTACAGGATACGTTTTCCAAAATCCAGAGACCCAAATTATTGGTTCAACCGTTTGGGAAGACGTGATATTCGGATTGGAAAACATAGGACTTGACAAAAGAGAAATGGAAATAAGGGCAAACTACGTTTTAAATCTTTTAGAACTCGCAGAGTTGAAAGATGCGGACCCATACTATCTGTCTGGTGGGCAAAAGCAAAGACTTGCAATTGCATCGATATTGGCTCTTCAACCTGAGTTTTTATTGCTCGATGAGGTTACTGCGATGCTCGATAAAAATGGAAAACGCGAGGTTGTCGATGCTGTTGTGAAATTGAAAGAGGCTGGTAAAGGTATAATTATCGCGACACATGAACTAAATCTTTTCAGTCCCTACTCAGATCGGTGTATTTACATAGATAATGGAGCTGTTGTTTTCGATGGTAATCCAAGCGATGGTGTAAAGCTTTACCGTGAAAAGGTGCACAGAGAGTTTACTTCAAAAGCTGTATAATGTATAACTCACAACTCAAAAATGGAGGTGTTCGAGATGGAAGTGTTGAAATTCGAAAAAGGTCCAAAGGCAGTAGGACCGTATTCGTCTGCTGTAAAAGTTGGGAATCTCATCTTCTTCTCTGGAATTTTGCCGATTAACCCTGAGACCGGTGAACTTGTGAACGATAGTGTTGAAAACGCAACGGAACAGATATTGAAAAACCTGAATACCATGCTCTCTGAAATTGGTTTATCTTTGAAAAATGTTGTGAAAACAACCATCTTCACTGTGAAATTGGAAGAGTTTTCAAAAATCAACGAAGTCTACCAAAAATATTTTGAAAGCTTCACCAAAGACTTCCCGGCAAGGAGTACCGTCGGAGTTTCAAGCCTGCCAAAAGGTGCGTTAGTGGAGATGGAGTTTGTTGTTGAAGCATAGCAAATTTTTCATTTTTTCATTCTTTGTTTGTTTTCCTTCCCTGAATGTTTTTGAAGAGTTCTATCCTATTTTTAATGATTTCGTCCACTTCAACATTTGAAAATGGATTCATAAGTTTATACGCATATTTTAAAGCTTCGATAGGGTCACCACTTTTTTCGGTGGCCCTCTTTATTTTTTCCTCGAAGCTTTTCATATTAGAAATATCAACAATCCACAACAACAAAACCATAATCAGTGTAATAATGCTTATAGTCACCGGATAGTTCTTAACAGAAGGGAGCGCAAACCCCAGGAAAACACTTCCTGTCAATGCGAGCATTAAATAAGTTTTGCTTCTAAGCATAGTTCTGTTGAATAGATAACTCTTTAAATCATGAATCACATCTTTTCCAACAGGGGTATAGAAATAACGTGAGGGTATTAAAATTATCGTCATTAAGACAATTAAATATGGGTTCTTAACAAAAAAACCAATACCTAAAAGAGTCAGCAAAAGTATCACTTTCGATAGCAAAGTATTCTTCACTTTGATGTTCAAAATGAGACCTGCGAAAAACGCAGTGAATCCGATTAACTCCAAAAGAACGTTAAATCTTTCCATGAATCTACCTCCCTGTTTCAAGCCATGTTCTATTTACTGGGCATCTGAGATAAATATGACCGTGCTGCGTGGTTGTGCAATGTAGTATCCATCTATCTTTTCAGGCACGTCAAGAAAGTCTCTTGGATATTCTTGAGCAGTATCAACAACTCTATACCAGAATTGTCCGTAAAGTGGTGGCAAGACAAATTTCAAAGGTTCAACCCACTGGTTCAGAATAACATAGATATCGTTATCTATCCTCACACCTTTCACAGGGTCAAATCCTGAAATCATGAATGCTATCGAATGTGAATGATAGCTTGTATCTGGTTCAAATGGGTTTACACCATGCCAGGTTATGTCTGTCACAAGGTTTCCAAACTTGTCGTATCTTTGATAGAAGCATTCCCTTTTCAATGCGTTATGTGATTTTCTAAAGTGTATAATCTTCTTCACAAATTCGAACAAATCTCTGTGTTTTTCCTTCAGTGTCCAATCCACCCATGTGGTTTCGTCATCTATACAGTAAGCGTTGTTGTTACCTTTCTGCGTTCGGAACATCTCGTCGCCCATCAATATCATGGGGGTACCATGTGAAACCATGAGAATGGCAAAGAAGTTCTTTATCTGTTGTTTCCTTATCCTAATTATACTCTCATCGTCAGTATCACCTTCAACACCGTAATTGTAACTAAAATTCTCATCGG
Source organism: Fervidobacterium pennivorans DSM 9078 (assembly GCF_000235405.2). NCBI lineage: Bacteria > Thermotogati > Thermotogota > Thermotogae > Thermotogales > Fervidobacteriaceae > Fervidobacterium > Fervidobacterium pennivorans. Next base: position 226,093 of record NC_017095.1, on the reverse strand, counting down.
CACCATCTTTGTTACCCTCGCCGTTTGCTTCGTTGTGCTTTTGGTTATAAGAAACCAAATCGCGCATGGTGAAACCATCGTGGCAGGTTATAAAATTGATGCTGGCATGTGGTTGCCTGTTTGCATACAAATCCGGGCTTCCTGCAATACGGAGCATGAGTTCCTGAATAGTTCCGTTGTCACCGCGTACAAAACGTCTTACACAATCGCGGTATTTACCGTTCCACTCCGCCCAACCTTCCGGGAACTGTCCAAGGTAATAACCACCAGCCGCATCCCAACCTTCCGCTATGAGTTTAAGTTTCCCAACTATCGGGTCTTCTGCGATATCTTTAAGTAACGAAAAGTCACCAATCCACCGTCCATCTGGTGTTCGTCCAAGTATGGATGCAAGGTCGAATCTGAAACCATCCACGTGCATCTCCGTTGCCCAGTAGCGAAGACTGTCTATTATCATCTCTTTGACTACAGGATGATTGCAATTTAGTGTGTTACCACATCCCGAGTAATTCAAGTAATACCTTTTGTTCTTCGGATCAAGCATGTAGTATATTTCGTTATCGATGCCTCTAAAACAAATTGTGGGACCTTTTTCTCCACCTTCACCAGTGTGGTTGTAAACTACGTCAAGAATAACCTCAAACCCGTTCTTGTGCATCAACTTTACAAAGTCTTTGAAGAGGAAAACCTGTTCCCCGAGTTTTAAACCAACCGAGTAGTTCCCAGTAACGGCGAAAAAATTCAAAGGGTTGTAACCCCAGACATCTTTTAAGCGTTCACCTGTCAACGGATTTATGTTTGGATTGGAATTAAGATTAAACTCAAAAATAGGCATCAGTTCAATCGTTGTAACCCCGAGTTCTTTCAAGTGGTCCAATTTTTCGATTATTCCCAAAAATGTACCTGGGAATTTTACATTCGCGGTAGGACTTATGGTAAAAAGTCTTACGTGCATCTCGTAAATGATGGTTTCGTTCCAGGGTATGTGGAGTTGTCTGTCGTCTTCCCAATCATATTTAGAATCGTCTATGACTATAGACCTTATCATACTCTTTGCCGAGTCCAGTGTTGAGAATGAAAGGTCGCCCATCGGTGAGTTTCTGTCGTAACCGTAAACCACATCGTCGTTCCAATCAAAAAACGTTGTAATAGCCTTTGCATAAGGGTCTATCAGCAACTTATTGACATTAAATCTCTTCCCGTTGATAGGGTCATAAGGACCATCTATCCTCCAGCCGTAGTACTGTCCATGTCCAACACCATAAACATAGATATGCCATATGTCCCCGGTTTTGTTCTTCACAGGGTCCAGTTCAAAAACGTGCGATGGTTTATCATCGTAGTAATTTTGGTAAAGTTCTAAAATAACCCTCGTTGCGTGGCGTGAGAATATTGCAAAATTCACACCTGTTTCATCCGGAGTTGCACCAAGTCTTGGATAACCGCGTTTGGTCTTCAAAACAACATCAGGTCCAGGATTTTTATACTGAAGTGGATAATCCGCCATACTTACCACCACCGGTTAGCATTTAAAACGCAACTTTTGGGATATCCAAAACCTTTCTGAAAATCTTCTCTATCTCAGCTTTGTAGTACGTATCCATCTTGAGAACAGCCAATATTGAAAGCGCTTCCGTTACTAGTTTTGTCACATCTTTAATTGTCTCATTTAAAGCACCAGATTTGAGCATATACAATTTTATCATTTCGATATCACTTTCAGACTTATCTTTCTTGTTTATCAAACCTAAGAATTTTTCTTTTTCATCTTCTGTAAGCTTGTCCATCGTTTTCTTAACGAGGATGGTTGCTTTCCCTTCGAGGATGTCGTTAGCGCTTTTCGTATCACCACCGAACGTGCCAAGTATATCATCCCTATACTGGAACGCAATACCTACCTTTTCACCCATCTGTTGGAGTTTCTGAGCATCTTCTATTTCATTCCTACCCGTCAAATAATACCCAAAGAGCATGGGATAGACGAAGGTATAGTAAGCGGTTTTGTAGAGGCTGATATTGGTTGGGATATCATCTTTTAGAGCGCGCTCACTTACACTTCCTGTGAAAAGTATGTCGAGCAATTGACCGTATCCGGTCCTCACGTAACAGTCGGCAAAGAGTTTGAGAAGCATATGGAATGTTTCCTTTTCAATATCAAAATTAAATAAATCTGAGAGCTTTCCAAAATAGTAAAAACTTGCTATATCACCAACGACGATTGCAAGGTCTTTCCCTATTTTTTCACTACCAGTTAGTTGTTCATAAATCTTGTGGAGTGTAGGTTCACCTCGTCTAAGTGAAGACTCATCGATAACATCATCATGCACAAGTAAGAACGCGTGCATTATCTCCAATATCCCGGCCAACATGTAGGCACTTTTATCATTATCATTATCCGAAGAACTGGCGTATCCATAATATGTCAGCAACAATAGAAGTGGTCTAATTCGCTTGCCTGGCCTCAAGGTAAACTTAGCAAACTCCTGAGAGTATACCTTCAACGTATCTGGCGTGTTTTCAATTAATTCTTTCAATAAAGACTGAATTGTCTCATTTACTCTCTCTGTCAAATACTGGGTATCAAACCTTTTAACTGCTCTTTCCTCACCCATAGTAGTTTACTCTCTCCTTATTCGAGCATCGAAATACTAGCCATTTCAATGATTATACCACAACGGAAAGCAATAGTCTAAATCCGTTGTTTGTGATATAATTAAAATGCAAGTAAAAATTTCTAAGTTCCGAACGTACTCGGAAAGAATTGAATTATTACAGCTACATGTTATACAAACACTTGAAGAACATATCAGGAGTCTCGGTGGTGACAACAATGACGTTTGAGGAAATTAGAGATAAAATATCTAAACATTTGGAAAACGGAAAATCGTATGGTTTGGTTGTTCCAAACAAAGCATACGCAAAAGCGTTGCTAAAAGGTTTAATAGATGGCTTCGACATACAAGACTTAATGATAATCGAGCCTGACACAAACATTGGAATTGACGAGGTTAGAACCGTCATCGAGTTTCTTGAGTTTGCCCCAAAAGGAGAAATAAAAAAGGTTATTCTCTACGATGCAGATAAAATGACTCAAGAAGCTGCAAATGCGTTTTTAAAAACTCTTGAAGAGCCACCGTCATATGCGATATTAATTCTCGTTACCTCAAGATGGTTTTCACTTTTACCGACGATAAGAAGTAGGTTACAAAAGTTACAAGTACAATTACCTATCGAACCAGAGTTGGACGAATTTGAAAGGTATCTGGTTTATTGGAATTACGATTTCCTTGAACAAATCAAGAAAAAGACATATTCAATCCTTTCCGAAGAAGAATTACTCGAAGCTATAGACGAAATTGATGAAATCGCTCAAGAGCTCGATGTCATCATATCTTTAAAACATATCCTTGAACAATACTTAAACAAAGACCTGGCAACTTATGTGAAATTTATTTCACAGTTATCCAAGAAGAATAACATAAAGTTTCTAAGAATTGTTGCAAAGGTTATTTCTTGGTTGATTTACAAAAATAGTTCACTTTCTCCAAATCTGAAGATAAAATATCTGCGCATATGCGACGAGATTCTGAAGGCTAAGATCGCGAACTTCAACTACCAACTGACGTATTACACACTACTGCTTGGATTAAGAGGTGATAATCTATGAGTTTTGAAGCTACCGTTTATGGTGTTGAGTTGATGCCACTGGGAAAAATTGTGTATTACTTAGATAACGGAGAAACATTTACATACGGTGATTACGCAATTGTTCTCAGCGAATTCGGAACAGATTATGGCAAAGTCTTGCTAGGTCCAAAGAACATAAGCATAGACGATGTTAATTATGAACTCAAAGCCATTATTAGAAAAGCAACAGAAGAAGATTTGGAGATTATCCGAGAAAACGAGGAAATTGCAAAAAAGGCGCGAGAAGTGACCATCGAGCTTGTTAAAAAACACAACCTTCCAATGAAGGTTTTGCAATCCAAATATATATTTGACCGGAGTAAGTTAGTAATATACTTTAGCTCAAAAACAAGGGTAGACTTTCGAGAACTTGTAAAAGACATAGCAAAAGAGTTCAAAACACGTATTGAATTAAGACAAGTCGGTGCGAGAGACGAGATGAAATTCATCAAAGGATTGGGACTTTGTGGTCGAAAGAGCTGTTGTTCCTATTTTTTGAGAGAATTCGATAGTGTGACTCTGAAACATGCAAAACAACAACAGATGATGATAAACACTTCTAAAATTACAGGGCCGTGTGGTAGATTGCTTTGTTGTTTAACGTTTGAGCACGATTTTTATGTTGAAGCATTGAAAAACATTCCCGATGAAGGTTCCACAATTTACTACGATGGAAAAATTGCGAAAGTGATTACAGTAAACGTATTTCTCTCAAGGGTAACACTACAGACCGACGATGGCGAGATGGTCGCACTTCCATTCTCCTACTTCAAGGAGGGAGAAAATGCGGGAAATTGGAAAATTATTGATCATGCTCGGACTAATAACCATTACGATGGGCTTGACGATGTTTCTGATATCGAAGATGAGTGACCTTAACTGGCTTCCTGGAGATATCGTTATCAAAAGAAAGAATTTCGTTTTCATCTTCCCAATAACAACGATGATTATATTGAGTGTGATACTTACAATAGTGCTGAACATCATAAGCAGGTTTTTCAAATGACAAAAAGACGTAAACCAGTCAGGGGATAGGATAGGGAGGGAAAAGGATATGTTCGTTGGTTTGGACCAAGGAACAACAAGCACAAGGGCAATTTTATTTGATGATGATTTTTCCGTCGTTCACGAGGCACGTAGAGAATTTCGTCAGATATACCCGAAAGAAGGGTGGGTCGAACACAACCCTGAAGACATTTGGCAAACCGTTGTTGAGGTTCTCGAAGAATGCCAACGAGTTGCAAATTCAAGGGGGAAGAAAATAGATGTTATCGGTATAACGAATCAAAGAGAAACGGTTGTTGCCTGGGATTCTGAAACTAAAGAAGTGCTACACAACGCCATAGTTTGGCAGTGTCGTAGAACGGCGGAGAGATCAAGTTATCTGAGAAAAGAGTACGGACGTGTGATAAAAGAGAAAACAGGATTAGTTGTAGACCCGTACTTTTCAGCAACTAAAATGGAATGGCTTATTCAAAATGTGCCAGAAGTACAAAAAGCTTATAACAAAGGGACGTTGAGGTTCGGAACGATAGATAGTTTCCTTGCTTGGAAATTGACAGGCAGGCACGTGACAGATTATTCAAACGCATCAAGAACTATGATATTTAATATAAACACTCTCGATTGGGACGACGAACTTTTGGAATTGTTCGGCATCAAGAGGGAATTCTTACCTGAAGTTGTTGATACAGCACAGTTCATAGGTTACACAGACGACGGTATTCCTGTGGCATCTTTAGTTGGTGACCAACAGGCGGCACTCTTTGGTCAAACGGCGTTCCAAAAAGGAGATGTAAAATGCACGCTCGGGACTGGCAGCTTTATTTTAATGAACACAGGAAATGAAAAAATCTATTCAGAACATAACTTGTTAAGCACCGTTGGATGGAAGATTAAGGATGAGCTTGTCTACGCACTCGAAGGTAGTGTGTTCATAACGGGCACGTTGGTAAATTATCTCATCAAAAACCTTGGTTTCGCAAAAGATAGCTTGGAATTAACTGAGCTAGCACTCCAGGTTGGCAACAATGGAGGAATCTACTTCGTTCCAGCACTCACAGGACTTGGCGCTCCTTACTGGGACCCATACGCAAGGGGATTGATAATCGGGCTCACCCCCGGAACTGACAAAAGACATATCATCTACGCTGCATTCGAGGGTATCGCATTTTCCGTCGGACAATTAGTCATGTTGATGGAAAAAGAAAGTAATATAAAGATTAACGCCCTAAAAGTAGACGGCGGCGTATCGAAAAATAACCTTATCATGCAAATCCTTGCCGATGTGGTGAATACAGTGGTTGAAAGACCAGTTAACAGAGAAACAACAGCCCTTGGGGCAGCAAGCTTGGCCGCTATCGCTTTAGGCTTGGTCACTAAGGAAAAGCTTCAGGAAATTAGGAAGATAGATAGGATATTTACTCCAAAACAATCTCGTGAGGAGGAATTCAACAAGTGGAAACAAGCAGTCAACCGCGCATTGAACTGGGAATCTTAAATGAAGAGGAATTGAAAAGTGTGGCAAAAAGGTTCGCAAGTTGTCTTTCAGACGGCGATATACTGATTCTGTCCGGCGAAATCGGAAGCGGAAAGACCACATTTGTTCGTGGTTTGGTCACCGGACTTGGCTGTAGTGAACACATCGTCACAAGTCCAACGTTTACGTTGATGAATGTTTATTCTTGTATAAAAACGGTCTATCATATAGATGCTTACCGTCTTAACAACTTGGAAGAGATATTTTACGTTCTTGAAGGAGAAATAGAAGAGAAAGATGGAATATTTGTAATCGAATGGGGCGAATTGGTAAAGGAATTTTTCTTGGAAGATTTCATAACTATTATCTTCGAACATGTTGATGAAGGTCACAGAAAAGTAAGTATCACAGCAGATAGCGGAAGACTCGAACTAATAAGGAGGTGCATGCACATTGGATAAGACCGAAAAGAAGAACAACCAAAACAACCAAAAGAGATTCGCAAAGCTAGAAAAAGAGGCAAGAAAGAGTAGGGAAGAAAGAATATCTATTCCAAATATACTGCCTGCAATAGCGATGCGGAGCAACATGGTGATTTTCCCCAACACCGTTGTTCCTTTCTATGTAGGCAGGGAAAAATCCCTTATGGCTCTTGAGCACGCGATGGAACACACAAACAACTTGGTCTTCGTAGTGAACCAAAAAGACCCGGCAATTGAAGACCCAAAGGAAAGTGACCTTTACAAAGTAGGCACAATTGTTCGAATTATTCAAGTTGGTAAATTACCAGATAACACTTTTAAAGTCCTTGTTGAGGGAATTGCAAGGGCGAAATGGATAAAGAACGTTGGTGAGAAGTTCTTTGAGTTTGAACTTGAAATACTCAAGGCACGCTATGGCAAATCAAAACGCTTAATTGCTTTAATGCGAATGGTCAAAGAAGAACTCCATAAATATGTCCAGTATTCAAGGAAAATACCACCTGAGACGTTAATGCTGTTAGAAGATGTTGATAATGCCGATGTTTTCGCGGATATAGCGGCGTCTTTGTGTCCAGGAAGTATTGAAGAAAAACAAGAACTGCTCGAAACAGTTCATCCTGCGAATCGTCTTGAAAAAATCTTAGACATATTAGCTCGGGAAACGGAATTACTGGAGATAGAACAGCAACTGGACCAAAAGGTCAAGGAAAGAATTGAAAAAAGTCAGAGGGAATACTATCTGAGGGAGAAGTTGCGTGTTATTCGCGACGAGCTCGGCGGAGAAGAGGACGTTGAGATAAAGGAAATAAGAGAAAAGATAGAGAAGGGGAATTACCCAGAACACGTTAAAGAAAAGGCACAGGCGGAACTGCAAAGATTAGAGAAGATGTCTCCGTACGCACCTGAAGCAAGTGTAATAAGGACTTACCTTGACTGGATACTCAATTTACCTTGGTATGAGAAAACAGAAGACACGGTTGATATAGAGTATGCAGAGAAAGTCCTAAATGAAGACCACTACGGTTTGGAGGAACCAAAGCAGAGAATATTAGAATACCTTGCGACAAGAAAACTTTCCGACAAGACCAAGGCACCTATAATCTGCTTCGTCGGTCCTCCGGGGGTTGGTAAAACCTCTCTGGCAAAGTCCATTGCCCGTGCAATGAACAGAAAATTCGGTCGTATGTCACTCGGTGGTTTGAGGGACGAAGCTGAAATACGTGGTCATAGAAGAACATACGTAGGTGCGATGCCTGGTAGAATCATACAACTCATAAGGAAATTGGGAGTTAAAAACCCTGTGATATTACTTGATGAGATAGATAAAATGGGAATAAGTTTCCAGGGTGACCCTGCTTCCGCATTGCTCGAAGTTCTTGACCCTGAGCAAAACAAAGATTTTGTAGACCATTACATAGAATTACCGTTCGATTTGTCTGAAGTGCTTTTTGTTACAACAGCAAACGTATTATACACAATACCACCCGCACTAAGGGACCGTATGGAAGTAATTGAGATTTCAAGCTACACCGATGTTGAAAAGTTCTACATAGCCAAGAACTACATAATACCAAAAATCTACGAAGAATTTACAGAGAAAAAGGCAAAGATCTTCATTTTCAAAGACTCGGCGATAAAAAAGATAATCCATGAATATACCCTGGAACCGGGTGTCCGCGAACTGGAAAGACAACTGAGAAGCGTTGTGAGAAAGGCAACATTGGAATTCACAAAGACTAACAAAACCGTTGTAATAACTCCCGAAAAAGTAGTTGAATACCTGGGACCAGAGAAGATAAGAGATGAAGACTCTTTAGAAAAACCACTCGTTGGCATCGCAACAGGACTTGCTTGGACTCCAAACGGTGGGACAACACTTTACATAGAAAGTGCTCTGATACCCGGGAATGGTCAACTGATAATCACCGGTCAGCTCGGTGATGTAATGAAGGAATCCGTTCGAATTGCTTTGAGTTTGGCAAGAAAGCTGTGTGGAGAAGATTATTCAGAAAAGTTCACAAAATACGATATACATATCCACGTACCCGAAGGTGCTGTTCCAAAAGATGGACCAAGCGCAGGTGTCACTATTACAACGGCTTTAGTTTCAGTGGTAAAAGACATACCTGTTAGAAACGACGTAGCAATGACTGGAGAAATTACGCTAAGAGGACGAGTGTTACCTGTTGGAGGTATAAAGGAGAAGGTTTTAGCAGCCTACAGGAAAGGTATTAAAACAGTCATATTACCTAAGAAAAACAAAGTAGATCTGGAAAAGATACCCGAGGAAGTTAAGAAAAACATGAACTTCATCTTCGTTGAAACAATCGACGAAGTGCTGGAGGTGGCTTTGTGTGAAACAAGCACAAACAAGCAAACCAGTGAAACCAATAGAAGTAAGAAGCGTAGAACTCGCAAAAGTAATAGCGAAACCAAATGACAAATTCCCGGAGCCTCTCCGTGGGGAATTCGCATTTGTGGGGCGTTCGAACGTTGGAAAATCCAGTCTTCTGAACGCAATTATCGGGAAAAGGGTTGCGTTTGTCAGTAAAAATCCTGGAAAAACAAGAACGATTAACTACTATCTGATAAATAGCAAGTTCTACCTTGTCGACCTTCCGGGTTACGGATACGCACGCGCTTCCAAAAAAGACAGGGAAGAGTGGCGAAAAGTCATCGAAAGATATTTCTCTGAACGGTCTTGGAATATGAAAGCACTCTTTGCACTGATAGATTCCAGACACGAACTCATGGACTCTGATGCTCAATTACTCGAGTGGTTGGAAGTGCTAGGAATTTCACCTGTTGTTGTGCTGACCAAGATTGACAAGCTAAGTTCTTCTGAACTAAACAAGCAACTCAAGTATTTTGAGCAGGTGTTATCAGGTTACAAAATCCGGCAAATCATCCCATGTTCCTCTGTCAAAAAGGAAGGTCTGGATAAGATATGGAATGTTATAATTGAAGAATTATCAAAAGAATAAAGCATAAAAACTACGAAACCAGGAGGTCATAGCGTAGATGATTCGCAAAGAAATAGAAAATCTTTTGAGAAGTTTTTTGATGGAAAGTGGATATGAATACGACTTCGTTGTCGAGGTACCAGAAGAACATTTCGGAGACTTTTCCACGAATATCGCTTTAGTCGGTGCAAAACACTTCAAAAAGCCACCAAGAGAGGTGGCAAAATATTTTGTAGAAAAGCTCTCTGGACATCCCATGTTTGAAGAGATAACGATAGCAGGACCTGGGTTCATCAACTTCAAGGTTTCTAAAACTTTTTATAGAAATTTCCTCGAAAATTTCCTTAGAAACCCTTCAGGCATATGGAAGTTCAAAAACAAGGGTAAAATCCTTCTTGAATACGGTAGTGCAAACCCAACAGGTCCGTTAACGGTTGGACACGGTCGTCAGGTCATCATCGGAGATGTGCTTGGTAACGTTCTGAAATACATTGGCTACGACGTAACAAAGGAAATGTATTTAAACGATGCCGGCAGACAAATAAAACTGCTTGCCAAATCTGTCTGGGCAAGGTATAACCAACTTCTTGGCTACGACGAACCCATACCCGAAGATGGATACCGTGGAGAATACGTAATAGATATCGCGAAACTTGTATTAAAAGACCACAACGACAAGTTCTTCCGCATTTGGAACGAAGAGGTAGAAGAAATCTTTAAAGGATACGCACTTCGTGAGATAAAAAAGATGTTTGATACCACACTAGAGAAACTCGACGCAAAGTTCGACAGCGTCGTAAGTGAAAAAAGTTTGATAGATGATGGAACCGTTCAGAAAGTGCTTGACATACTGAAAAGCAAAGACTTGGTATACGAACACGAGGGCGCTATTTGGTTTAAAGTATCTCAGTTCGAAAACGATAATGATAAGGTCCTTATCAAAAGCGACGGAAGTTACACATACTATTTGACAGATATTGCATACCACTATAACAAATTCAAACGAGGCTATGATATTGCAATCGATATCTTCGGAAGTGACCACCACGGACATTTGCCAAGGATGTACGCAGCGATTAAGGCGCTCGATATCCCAGAAGATTTCCTTATCTTCGTTTTGCACCAGTTCGTAACACTCAAACGCGGAAACGAAATAGTGAAGATGAGTACGCGTGCCGGCGAATTCGTTACATTGGACGAACTGATAGACGAAGTTGGAAAGGATGCTACAAGATATTTCTTTGCAATGGTTGATGTGAACACACATCTGAACTTTGATCTTGAATTAGCTAAAGCCCAAACAACGGATAACCCAGTTTATTACGTTCAATACGCTCACGCAAGAATTTCAAGCCTTTTCGAAAACGCACAGGCAAAAGGATTAAAATTTGAGCTACTTAACAATATCGAACTTCTTGAAAACGAAGCTGAGTTGAAAATCATAAAGCTTATTTCTACATTTGACGATGTCTTGGAACGCGTAAGGGACAAGCTCTCTCCACATTACCTAACTGACTATCTCGAAAATCTCGCTGCAGCGTTCCATAAATACTATGCTGACTACAAGATAGTAGACCCAGAAAACCCGGGACTTTCTAATGCACGTCTCAATCTTGCTCTTGGTGTTAAGATTATCATTTCAGAAGGTTTGAAATTGCTTGGTGTGAGTGCCCCTGAAAAGATGTAAAAAGGATTAAAGCTGGGAAACGCAAATCCATTGAGAAGGTGGCAATCGATGGAAATTCAACAACTTCTTTCAAAATACATGCTTGAAATATCAAAAGTAGACGATGAGAACAAACTGTACAGCGCTTTGGTTGGCATTTTAAAGCGTATCCTCGATTTTCAGGTTTTAAACGTCTTGAGAGATAAAGAGCTCATATACTCAGAACCTGGGGACGTAACTATCGCCAAAGAATACTATGTTGATTACCTCCAGTGGGTAGAAGAAAGGCTCCATCCAGCGTTTCTTCCTTTTGAGGATATTTACGTTGGACTCATCCCTATTTTCAAAGGGAGTAAGGTATTATCGCTCATAGTTATCCTAACAACTAACGAACCCACTGCTGAGGTCATAGACTATTTACAACTGATTGCCTATCTCTCGGGCATCACGCTTGAAAACCTGAGGCTATTTAAGATTGTTGACGATTCTCGCGAGTATTACGAAACCATAATAAACGTTTCAAACGATGGTATTATCGTCTTTAAAGACCGTGATGTTGAGTTTAAAAACGTAAAAGCAGAGCAAATACTCAACGAGCACCATAGATTATTCGATGAGATTTTGAAGAGTATAGAAAATGGCACAGAGTTTTTTGAGTTCGAGGAAGCGAACTCTTTCTTCAGCGTATCGCTCAAAGGTATCAAACTTTTTGGTGAAGACAGGATACTTGTAAATGTTAGAAATATCACCACCGAGAAAGAGATTCAAAAGTTAAAAGAAGTAGATAAAATAAAAACGAACTTCATTGCAAACATCTCTCACGAATTAAGAACGCCACTTGCTGCGATAAAGGCATACGTTGAAACGATATTGAGCATGCCGATGAATTACGAAGAAATACAAGAATTTCTCAATATCGTTCACGAACAATCTTTAAGATTGGAACAGCTCTTAAACGATTTGCTCGATTTCTCTCAGCTGGAATCTGGAACCATGCGCATAGTAGTAGAACCTGCCAATATTTGCGACATCATTGAACGTGCAGTAAGCACTGTTCAGGTATTTGCCGAAGAAAAGAAAGTGAAGATTGAGAGTGAATGCTTACCAATAACAATTGAGTGTGACCGGCGAAGGATTGAGCAGGTGATTGTAAATCTTTTAAACAACGCAATAAAATTTTCTGACCCACAGAAGGACAGCAGATACGTCAGAGTCTCTGTGAGCGACGAAGGAGAGAAAATAAGAATATCCGTTGAAGACAACGGTATAGGTATACCAGGGGATAAAATTGACAAGATATTTGACAAATTCTACCGCGTAGATAACGAACTAACTTACGCGATACCAGGAACAGGACTTGGCTTGGCAATAGTAAAAGAAGTTGTGGAAATGCACGGTGGAGAAATCCAAGTCAAGTCAGAAGTTGGTCAAGGAAGCATATTTGAAGTCATTCTCCCAAAAACAAAAATGTCTAAAGAGTGACAATTTACTTGCTCAAAAATAATCAAATGGAGCGAGTGCGAATGATAAAAGAACTGCTCGGAACAATCTCTGAAATACCAACTCCCGACATTGTCGTTCAAGAAATTATTTCAACCGCATCAAATCCGAATGCGAGTGCAAAAGACCTGGAAAAGGTCATTTCAATGGATGTTGGACTTTCATCGAAGATACTCCGACTTGTCAATTCAGCATACTATGGTCTGCCAAGAAAAATTACAAAACTGAGCGAAGCTATAGTCATAGTTGGTTTCAAAACTGTGCGTAATCTTGCGCTCAGTGTTTTTACGTATTCTGCGTTACATTCAAAACATACATTTATTGACCATGACAAACTATGGTCGCACTTTATGACAACCGCAATTTTCGCAGAACATATTGCAAAAAATATCGGATTTATGAACCGAGAAGAAGTTTTTCTTGCAGGAATAATGCACGATGTTGGAAAAATAGCAATAGACTTGCTTTTCCCAACGTACATGTATGAACTTGCAAAATTTAGCGAGGAAAAACAAACACCTATGTTTTTAATCGAATACAAATGTCAAGTTGAAGACCATATGGAATTAGGTGGCGAACTTTTAAAACTGTGGAAATTCCCTGATGAATACATTTCTGTTGCCCTGTACCACGAAAAACCGTCGCTTAACCCTGATTTACCATATGTAGAAATGACTTGTATCGTCCATTTAGCAAATGTTTTTTCAAATATCTTTCTACCCGGTTATTCTTTATCTTACGGTCCACCCTATCTAGATCCTTTGGTTTTCAGTGTTCTTGGGATTAAGCCCAGTGACTTGAAAATAATGTTCCACGAGCTCGAAAGAGTGTTTGAAAAATCAAAAGATATGATTTATGGAGGTGTTAAAGATGAAGAAGGAGTACAAACTTAAAATGCTCGAATCCGAATTAAGAAAAGTTTTAGCTGAAGCATTAATGGAGATGAAGGACCCTTACATAGATACGGTAAGGTCACTCATCACATTTTCAAGGGTGGAAGTTTCAAAGGACAAAAGATACGCCGATATCTTTGTTAGCGTTCTTGGTGACGAAAACAAACGAAAAGAGGTTGTTGAGTATTTGGAATCAAAAAAGGGATATTTTAGAACTTACGTTGCAAAGAATATAAGAATGTACGTTGCACCTGAGCTTAGGTTCAAGGAAGATAAAGGTATAGAAGCCACCGTAAGAATAGCTCAGTTATTGGATTCAATTAAAGAAAAAGAAAAGAGTGACGATAATAAATAAGGGAAGGTCTAATCCGATTTTTCATGGAGGGGTAGCCATGGACGGAGTGAATGGAGTGAAAGGTGTTGGAATCAGGAGCGGTATCGTTGAACCAGACTTATTGAACAAAAGTCACGTAGCACCAAACGAGCAAAATGGTATGGTTGAAAACGTTGTAAGAGAAAACACCAAGGCAAGCGGTGAGTTGCAAAACATTTTAGGAGAGCGAAAAGATGAAGAACTGGAAATATTTAAGGAAAACTTCGAGAAGCTAAAGAAAATATTTAGAGGTGAGGCAGAGTTTCGTATTGATAAAGATACAAACATGGTAGTTATTAAGATTAAGGACCCGGAAACAGGGGAGGTTATCAGGCAGATACCTCCAGAGCTAGCAATTAAACTTGCAAAGAACATTCAAGAATTGCTGGGGGTATTAATGGACGAAAGGGTGTGATGCTATGGACCTCTCAAGTATAGCTAACAACATCAATTACCGGTACCAACAATCATCAAGAATGCAGATTGGTGGTGCTGTAAGTGGTCTTGATACACAGAGTATCATAGAAAAGCTTTTGGAAATCGAGTCTCTACCCCTCCAGAGACTCAACGATAAGTATACGCAATACACAAACCTTCAGAAAGCTTATAAAAAAGTCTCGGAAAAGATAAGAGAGTTCTATGATTACATAACCAATTTTTCACTTCAGGCAACTCTAATCCCAAAGACGGCAAGTTCTTCAGCTACCAACGTGCTTACAGCAAGTGCTGCGCCATCAGCACTTGATGGTACTTACAACATCGATGTACTAACCCTTGCAACGAACAGTATCTTCAAAAGTGGCAAACTTGGAAGAGAAATTCAGGCAACTGATACGTATGCGAGTATAGATACACGCTACACTCCCGTAGATAATTCAACAGTGAAAATTAAAATTGGCTCGCAAGAACAGCAAATCACTATATCCCATAGTGACACAATAAACGATATTATATCAAAACTACAGCAAGCGTTTACAGATTTAGGAGTATCTGCCAATATAACGTTCCAAGATGGGAAACTGAAAATTGAATCAAGCAAAGCATTCCAAATCTCAAATGTCTCAGGTAATTTCACGTTTGTCTTCAGGCTAAATGATGCGAGTTTAAAACAATCAGGCACGACCTTTACACTTGAAAGCTCAGGAGATATCGGTGTTTACTCAACATTCAAAACACTATCGAGTCTCGGTATCAGTTCGGATACTACAATAAAAATAAACGAAAAAGAAATTGCTCTTAAAACTTCTGACACGTTACAAAGTATGATTCAAAAGATCAACAACACTGTCAGTGATGTGTACGCAAAGTACGATGACAAATCAGGTCAAGTTGTGCTTACAAGTAAAACGACAGGAGATAACATCATATCGGTTGAGGGTGATAACACTGTACTGACTTCTTTAAAACTTGATGATGTTAACTCCACTTTTGTACTTGGGCAATTGGCTCAAGTTAGGGTAACATTCAACGGTGTTACTGAAGAGCTGTCATCTAAATCTAATACCTTGACTTATAACGGTCTGACTTTAAATCTTTCAGCTTTAGGTAGTGCCATCGTTACAGTTGGAACAGATAGGGATAAAATCGTTGAACGTGTAAAAGATTTTGTTAACAAATGGAATGAGATTACTGATTTTCTTTACACAAAACTAACTGAAGATAAAGTTAGAGGTAAGTCAGAAGACCAAATGAGCGAGGATGAGAAGCTCCAAGGCTTGTTGAAAAATGATGCTTTCTTAAGACGTATTTTTGATAAATTTCGAAGTTTCCTGACAACGAACGTGAATGGAAAAACTCTAGGAGATTTAGGTATTTCTTCTGGCGATACAGGTAGAGGTTTCCAAAACACTATGAGAGGTAAGATTACATTAGACGAAAACCGACTAAGAAAATTCATAGATGACAACGGTCCTAATGCAGTGTGGGAATTTTTTGGAAACACTGAATCCTACAAGGGTTTGGCTATACAACTCAAAGAATACAGCTGGGATTTGACAAAGTTCAACGGGGAAATCGACACTGTTGCTGGTGTAAATGGAAGACTTGAGAGAGAAAAGCGCATTCTTTCGAAACGCATGGTAACAATGATGGAGTATCTCCAAAAGAAAGAACAACAACTCTGGGCAAAGTATTCGGCTCTCGAAAGTGCCTTGGCAAAATTGCAAGCTCAAGGTGCATTCATGGCTCAAGCGTTTGTGCAAAGGAAATAGTTTATCTCTTCTCTTTAAAATACTTGCAACATGCTGTTAGGAAGCACTCCTCACATTTAGGTGAAATTGGACGGCAAATCTGCTTTCCGAATTCAACCATAGAACCATTGACTGGACCCCAAAGGTTGGGGTCCAGTATTTTTTTCAATTCTTCTTCCGTTTGTTCCGGTGTTTTTGTATTCACCCAACCTAATCTATTCGATATCCTGTGAACGTGTGTATCCACTGCAAGTGCTTGCTGGCCAAAGCTCACATGCAAAACAATATTTGCTGTTTTTCGACCTACGCCAGGTAGTGAAAGAAGTTCTTCCAGATTATCTGGAACCCTCCCGCCGTACTTTTCCAAGATTATCTTCGAGACTGCAATTATCCTTTCCGCTTTCTCCTTGTAAAGCCCGGATGGTCTAATCAGGTCGTACAATTCCTCTGGCTTTGCCTGAGCTAACTGCTCGACATTTTCATACACACTGAAAAGATTCTTTGCAGATACTTCTGTATTCTCATCGCGACTTCTTTGACTGAGAATTGTGGTGATAAGTACTTTGAAAGGGTCTTTTTCATCGTGTTCCCGTGGGAACTTCTTTATTATCATTTCAGCAAGTTTGTTAATGTTACTGCAATTTAACTCAGATTTGTTCCGAATCTTTTGGCTCGAATTTTTCATACTCCTTAATTAACCTCCTTGCGTATTCCTCATCGTTCTTCATTTGCTCTATCAACTGTGTTATCGTATCGAATTTAATCTCAGGTCTTAGATATTCAAGGAACTCTACTCGTATCTCTTTTCCATACAAATTGTCTGAGAAGTCGAGTATATAAACTTCGTATTTTATTTTTCTTGAATGTTCTATCGTCGGTCGAAACCCCACATTCATCAGACCATAGTATTGTTTCGGTGTGTAAACCTTAACAAAATACACACCAGTAGCTGGTTCAACCAAGTAAAGATCAGGTCTTTTCACGTTTGCAGTTGGGAAACCTAATTTTCTTCCAATCTGCTTATCTTTGTAAACTACACCGTGTATAGAGTAGTTCCTACCTAAAAATCTCTTTACATCTTTCACTTGTCCATTTTTTATCATCTTTCTGATATGGCTACTGCTTACTCTAATCCCATCTACAACAACAGGTGGGATTACCTCCAGCCTTATACCTTTTCGTTCACAAAGCTTTTCAAGTAGGTGCACATCACCGGTTCCACCCTTGCCAAATTTGAAATCGTGACCAACAACAATACCTTTTACCCCTTTGGAAATCCACTCGAAAAATTCATCAGCCGTTAGATCTTTGATTTGTGGTAGCTCGAGTATCTTTACATCTCCATAGACCGAAAGCAAATCCAATCTATCTTCAACGGATGTAATCAACCCCTCAAATTCTCCCAAATAGTAATCCATGGGGTACAAGATAGTGTAAATTTTTGCTTGACCGTTGTTCTCCTCGGAAAGTTGTGAAAGCTTTGAAAGAATCTTTTTGTGACCTTTATGCACACCGTCAAAGACACCGATTGTAATGAAGATACCATCAACGTACTCAAAACTTTTTGAACTTTCTATGTAGGTCATATTTAATCCACCTCTTGCAACTGCTTTTTTCTTACATTAATACCTTGATCTTCTCCACAGTATTTGACCAATCTCCACAAATTTCAAAGGCCTATGTCCTTCTGTACCAAAATCCAGTTTTATAAACAAAATCAAAGCACCTATCCTTAAAGCAAAGGCAATCATGAACATTACATTATATCCCGTAAGCCCAAAGAACCGCCAATCTTTTATTCCATTCAAAGTAACCCCACCCAAGTAGGATGCAATCAATGAAGAAATTCCAGCAACAAATGCGTGCATGGAAATGTATATTTCGCTTGGTTCTTCAACAATCTTCAGAAGCAAAGTAAAATAAGCAAGGTTTATAGCACTCCATGCCATCGCCGCGATAACTGCGTTGATAATAAGTAGATATCTGTAATTACTTGGTGTCATTATTGAATAAAGAAATGGGATAACTAACGCCAAAGTAATTCCGTATCTAATCATATTCTTTTCTCCTACACGCTCAGCAACTTTTCCATAAAACATGTAGAAAAACATCGCAAGTACAGAGTTTATAACGTTCAGTATTCCAAGGAATGAATACGGAACCTTAAGTTGTGATACTTCAAAGTAACTGAAGAACGGACCAGCAAACTGTATTGCGAAGTTCCAAATGAAGACAAATACCACGAAATTTCTGAACTTTCTATTCTTTAGAGTGCGGAGTGGCATCGTTAAACCATATTCTACGACTTTGGTTTCAGGAATATCGTGTAAATAAAGTAGATATGCAGTATAGATAAAGACCGAAGAACAGATAAGGTAAATAATCAAAAGAGCAGTTGCACGCTCAAGATATTGCAGAATCATCGAGTAAGAAACCCATGCAACAAGACCCGCAAATGTAGCTATCGTGTTTCTCATTCCGAAATATTTATTCCTTCTATCCTCGGGAACAATGTCCTTCATCGCAGACGTCCAAAGACTACCAACTAGGCTGTTCAGAATACTAAAGATAATGAAGGGTACCGCTACGATAATCTTGTTCTTTACGCCAGTTACCAGTGAAAATGGGATAATCACAAAGCTTGCTCTCGCGATAAATGCAATCCAAAATATCGCTTTTTTTCTCGAAGGAATAATCTTGTAGATTACCGGGGAGAAAAATTGGACTAACTGAGAAGAAGCAGGCAAGACAGCAAGAACCGATACAAGAACCGGGTCAAAATTGAAGTACAGCGCAAGCGTGGAGTAAACAAATCCCTGAGTTGCATTAAACGCAAGGGTGTAGAGTGCGCCTTCTATAACAGATAATTTCATCGTTCTTGTATAGTCCTTCTTTGAACTACTCGGATTGCTTGTCGACATGCAACTAACTACTCCTCCTTTTGTGAAAACACCGAACTACGTTCCCTCATAAAATCCTACCACGCTTTGTTCGTTTTTTGAACTATCCATTTTAAAACATACCCCAGGAAATTAGCACCTGGGGTATGTTTGCTGTTTTTGATTATATGTTAACTGAAATATCACTTCAACCCTGTTCTGGCAATACCTCTGACGAAGTATTTTTGTGCAAAGAGGAATATAATCACAACCGGGAGTATACTGAACGTTGCCGCAGCCATGAGTAAGTTGTAGAGTGTTCCAACTTCCGAACTGAACGATTGCAACCCAACCGTAAGTGTTCTGTACTTCGGACTGTTGGTGACAATTAACACCCACAAGAAAGCATTCCAGCTACCAACAAACTTCAAGAGCGCGCTTGTGATAATCACAGGCTTGCTGAGAGGAACAACTATTTGCCACAAAAATCTCCAATGTGATGAACCATCGATTTTTGCTGCATCGAAAAGCTCCGATGGTATACTCATGAAATGCTGTCGCATTAAGAATATGGAAAAGACACTAACGACCCACGGGACTATCAGTGCATAGTATGTATCTATCCATCCAAATTTCGTTATCGTGATAAAGTTTGGAACAAGCAACACTTCACCTGGCACCATCATCGTTGCAAGGAATATACTGAACAGTAAACCTTTTCCTGGGAAGTTCATCCAAGAGAACGCGTACGCTGCCATTGCCGAAATTACAATTTCCAAGATAGTTGTTACTGTTGCAATAAAAACGGTGTTGAAGTAGTACCTTCCAAACGGAGCTGCGTTCCAAGCGCTCACGTAATTTTGGAACACGTTTTTGAATACATCGCCGGGACTGAATTTAACATGAACCGTTTTAATCCCGTCGTCAACGAAATACACTGGGTGCACATCCTCAAGAAGGATTTCTATCGTCTTCCCTTCCTTGACTAACACGTCCTTAACAAAGCTTGGAGCTGATACAACCCGCCATGCATAGACTGTCTGCTCATATATAGCTCTCAAAGACTGTAATTCGAGGGAATTAAGCGCAACCGCCCTGAAAACTTCTTTAGCATTTGGGATTTCTTCAGCATACGCATCAAGCTTTGATTTTGTAGCCGAATAAGAAAGGTTAAAGCCTACCTTAGATTCTAAAGCATCAATGAAAGTGTCGTAAGAATCGTTTAGCAAAGCTTGTGAATCTAAACCATTTTCTGCGGCAATATTTATCAAGTTGCCTAAAAGAGTCTTAAGAGATGCTAAATCCTGTACACTTATATTGAATTTCCTTACTACTTCATCATCAATCCTCTTAGCAAATTCTTCCACAACATTTTTTAGTGATGTGTTCTTTACAATTTCCACAAGTAAATCTCTATCTTTAAAATCCTGAACGCGGTTTATCAATAAGTTAACACGCTCTTCTTTGCTAAGAGGAACGGCAACTATATCAGTCTCTGCTTGCTCATTTTGGATTTCGGAAAAGTAAGCCTTAACTTTCACATAGAAATCTATGTTTTCTAAGTATTTTCCTACGGTGTTTCTAACGGTGTTATTATAATTCTCACTTACCTCATTAATTCCGGAATACACAAAGTTATATCTGCTCAGAACATCTTTTATTGCATCTATTTCCTCATCACTAAGGACTATTTCCGCTCCTGCCTTATATTTGTTAACCTCCGCCTTAACCAACTCAATGTTCTTAACAACATCCTCTAAGAACTTCTCAAATGTTGATTTTTCGCTCTCATCGGTAATCCTGTCAATCCCAAAAGTAGAAATCATATCTATTGTATCCGCTAACGATTCAAGTGAACCTATCAAACCTTCAACGAAAACATCTCTCCTAAAAAACGGGTTGGCACCTGTTTTATAAAACAAAAAGACGTTTTCGAAAAACTGCTCAGGGTTACTAATATCAGCGTTAAAATCAGTTGGAATAGTTATTTGCGCAAGGAAATTGCTGAATTCTTCTTGAGATGCTCCTTTTGAATACCTCACACCCTTAAATGGAATTGTCAGAGTTCCTCTGTAAAATGGGTCATCGTTAACGTTTAAATTCAGTCCTGTAGTCTTCTTTGCAATGAAAGCTAAAGCTTCTCTCAAACTCAAACCTTTAACGGTCGATACGGTTCCAGTTGAAGGCACAACTTTTACATCTCTGCTTGATGCAAACGACCTCGTAGTCCATTTCGGTGGCCACGAATTAACCTCTGAGGGTAACTTGAACGAAGTCACTATCATCCATGCAAACGGGGCTATCATAACAACTGAGCCAATTACTAAAAGTAGGTAAATTACAAGCTTTTTTAATTCTCTCATATTCTGTTCCCCCTCAACACGTCAGCTAACGTATTCGACGACTTTGTCGCCAACTCTGTATTGGATGAATGTGAAGACAAGAATTACCAAGAATAACAAATATGCTGCTGCACTTGCAATACCCATCCTTTGCTGACGATAGAACAAGTCAAAAACGTAATAAACCATCGTCATACCACTGTTTCCGTAAGGTCCCGGTAAGCCATCGTACAAAGTGAAGACCTCTTGAAAGACCTTGAACGCACCTATGACAGAAACTATCAGCAGGAAAAACGTTGTTGGTGAGAGAAGTGGCCAAGTGATTTTAAAGAACTTTTGCAAACTATTTGCTCCATCAACTTCCGCAGCTTCATAGTAGAACGTGTCGATATTCTGCAAACCAGCCAAGAAAATCATAGCGTTGTATCCAACGTGTCGCCATATGGAGACTATGCTAACTGTCGGTATTGTCCATTTTGCATCTTTCAACCACTTCACAGGTTGTAGCCCCATCGAAACAAGGATATAGTTGAGCAAACCCACGTCATCGTTAAAAATCCATTTCCAGATAAGCGATACTGCAACAACTGAAGTGACAAATGGTATGAAAAACACCGTTCTGAAGAACGCTTTAAACTTTTCTATACTGTTTAAAAGAAGTGCGATGAGCAAAGCCAGACTTAAACCGATAGGAACTGTAAGAATCACATAATAGGTGGTGTTCACTAAAGCTTTAAAGAACAAATTCTTCTCTGACGCGTCTATGAGAAAATCCACAATTCCATAGCTTTGACCATTAAACCCTGCCGTGAATCTAAATTCGAAAAGGACATAGGTAACAAGCCATATGACAAAGCCAAGCCATGCGTGGTCTGAAAGCAACTTAGAACTAACTATCTTACCACGCCAGCCCCAAGTAAGAAGTCCAGCCGAGGCTACAAGAAAAACCAACAATCTACCCATATTAAGATGAGCCATCGAGGTTCCATAAAGAACAAGCAATATTAAATACGCAGCGACGAAAATCACTTTTTTCCAGTCCAGTTTCTTTTTTCCCAACATCTCAACAATAGCAAATATTACCAATAAAAACAGGACAGATAACAAAATATAAAGCACACTATAAATCAAACCTTTGTAAAACGGGAACTTCACAGGGTAGTCGAATTTCAAAATCTCTTTGTAGTTACCAAGTCCATAAAAGTATGGGTTCTTCATATTCCTAAAGTCCCACTTAAAAAAACTCAGGACAAAAGAAAAACCGATGGGCCAGAATGTGAAAATGCTTAGCACAACTAGTGCAGGTAGCAAAAATAGATACGCCAACAGACTCTCCCTAACACGGCTTGGTTTTATATGGGCACGCGCCATCAAACCCCTCCTCTCAAATGTTTTTTTAATTGTTCGATTAGAGAATGTAAGCGGCTGCGTTTTCGTCTTCAATGATCTTTCCAAGTTTCTTGGTAACGTAGTCTTTGTCTATGACTATCTTCTTTTCTACTTCGGGCGCTTCAAACATGATGTCTTCTAAAAGCTTTTCAACTACCGTATAAAGCCTTCTTGCTCCTATATTCTCCATCTTCTCGTTCAGTTTGTATGCTATCTTTGCAATCTCACTTATTGCATCGTCAGTAAAATCAAGCTCTACTCCTTCCGTATAAAGAAGCGCTTTATATTGTTTTAATAGAGCGTTTTCTGGCTCTGTGAGTATTCTTACGAAATCTTCTTCTTTGAGAGGTTCCAGTTCTACCCTTATCGGGAACCTACCCTGGAGTTCAGGAATCAAATCCGAAGGTTTTGACATATGGAACGCGCCAGCACCTATGAAAAGAATGTAATCCGTTCTAACTGGTCCGTACCTTGTTGTAACAGTTGTTCCCTCAACAATTGGAAGTAAGTCTCTTTGAACCCCTTGCCTTGACACATCAGGTCCGTGCCCTTGTCCAGTTGCCGCTATCTTATCAAGTTCGTCGATGAATATGATTCCTCTTTCTTGCGCCAACGTGAGTGCTTTTTGAATGACCTCATCCATATCGATGAGTTTTTCGGATTCTATAGGGGTCAGTATTCTTCTTGCTTCTGAAATTTTCATTCTTCTTCTCTTCCTCTGTTTCGGTAGTATATTTCCAAGTATCTGTGAAAAATCAATACCCATGTCTTCCATATCTGGCATGCCTATAAAACCAACACCGGGTTGACTAACTTCGACGTCTATTTCTATTTCCATATCTTCCAATTCACCGTTCCTTAGCTTTTCCCTTAGTTCTGCTCGCTTTCTGCGAATATCGACTTCTTCGTTTTGCTCTTGCTGACCTTGGAATGGCGCTTGGAAACCAAATATATTTGCAAAGGGGATATTTTGTTTTTTACCTGGAACCAAAGCTTCCAATATCCGCTCTTCAACCAAGTCCTTCACCTTTGGCTCAACTTCTTTTATCTTTTCTTGTTTGACCATATTAACAGCTATCTCAACCAAGTCCCTTATCATCGAATCCACGTTCTTACCTACGTAACCAACTTCTGTGAACTTTGTCGCTTCGACTTTTAAAAATGGTGAACCTGATAGTTGTGCTAACCTTCTTGCAATCTCTGTCTTACCAACACCTGTCGGTCCTATGAGCAAGATATTTTTCGGTATTACCTCTTTTCTCCATTCTTCAGGTAGCCTCTGTCTTCTAATTCTGTTTCTTATAGCTATCGCAACCGCTTTTTTTGCCTCGTACTGTCCTATGATGTACTTATCAAGTTCTGCAACAATTTGGCGCGGCGTTAGATTGTCAAAATCTGTCAGGTTTGAAAATTTACTCATTGAAAGCACCTCCAATGATAATGATTAAACATAAATGTCTTGCAATTCAACTTGCAATTCCTCTTCAGGGGTTACATATGCAAGTGACCATTGACCTGAAATCATCTTTTCGAAAACTCGCTCCACATCTTTCTCACTAACCGCCCTTACACGTTCTATGATTTCGTCCACGCTCTTGGCTTGAATGTCATTTGCTAAATATTGAGTGTAAAGAGAGATAAGTGAGGACGTGCTCTCAGTCAAAAGTTCAAGATATCCAAGTAAACGTTTCTTCCCATAGTCAAAAACCTTTTTCGTAAGCTTGAAATTTTTAAAGAGTGAGTAGAGTTCATCAACAAGCTTTCGAGCATTCCCAAAAGAAGTCGCGGCGTATATCAAGAAAACTCCCCATTCTTTGCTCTGCAAATGCGATACGCTGATATCGTAAACAAGAGCTTTTCTCTCCCTGATTTGTTCAAACAAAACAGAACTCATACCACTACCAAGTAGCGTTTTAAGAACCATTGATGCGTAGATATTTTCCTCATCTACTAGTGGTATCCCGTCGTGAGCAAAGAGAAGATGAACCTGCTGCGTTTCTTTGAATTTGTCACAAACAATACCTATTTTGAGCCTAGAACTCTGTTTTGCTGTCTTGAAACCTTCTACTAAGTTCAGCTCTTTAACAACTTTTAAATCCTTTTCGTCAACGTGACCAGCAATGACGAGTTTCACGTTGTAAGGTGAATACATCTCCGCGTGGAACTGCTCCAAGTCTTCCTTTTTAATATTCTTTATCGTTTCTTCCGTTCCAATTATCGATTTGGAATGCGGACCATCGATAAGTTCTTCGAAGAATTTGTTAAACAACCTCTGTTCTGGTACTTCCAAGTCGGAGTAGTATTCTTGAAGAATTATCTTTCTTTCAAGCTCAACGTTTCTCTCTGTGAACTCCGGTTCAAAAACAATTTCTCTTAGTATATTGAACGCCGTTTTAAAAAATGAAGAAGGGACCTTTGCATAATAAACCGTATCCTCTTTGTCAGTCCAGGCATTTAACAACCCACCAACCTGCTCGATGGGAAACTTTATTTCTTTCAATGTTCGTCTCTTTGTCTTACGGAAGACCGTATGTTCAATAAAATGTGAAATTCCGAGTAAATGGTCCGGTTCATAGACCGGACCACTTCCAACAATAAAAGCAATTGTTGCTGATCTGACACCTGGTATTTCGTAATAGTATATATTTTCTCCGAGTTTGACCATATGCTTATTCTTCGACCCTCCTAAGTTGGAACCTTCCGATTTCATCTATGCTGATAACTTCTACTCTCACTCTATCTCCAACTTTGAAGGATGTAGGTTTCACGTTTCCTAATTTAGAGGCGTGGGCCAAACCTATCTTACCAGGTGCGATTTCAACAAAGATACCGTAATTCTCAACCCTTGTTATCTTACCATCATAAACATCACCAACAGAGATGTCACGGAACATATTCTGGATATAATCAATAGCTCCCTGCACCTTTTCTGGATCAACACCGCTGACAGTAACCTTTCCTGTCTCGTCATCTATAGAAATTTCAACATCGAACATCTTTATAATGGACTTAATTATCTTTCCACCAGGTCCTATGAGTTCACCACTCCTGGTTGGGTCGATGTAGAACCATTTAATCCTTGGCGCATAAGGTGAAAGTTCTTTCCGTGGTTCAGAAATCGTCTCGTATAGTTTATCGAGTATAAACATTCTCGCCTCTTTTGCCTGGTAAAGGGCTGCTCTAAGTAATTCCTCACTAACGCCGGAAACTTTACAGTCCATTTGGAATGCCGTTATTCCATCTCTTGTTCCTGCAACCTTAAAGTCCATATCACCCCAGTGGTCTTCAAGCCCTATAATATCTGTTAATATGACTGATTTATCTCCTTCAAGAATCAAACCCATCGCAACACCAGCAACGTGCTTTTTGATCGGAACTCCGGCATCCATTAAGGCAAGAGATGCGGAACATACAGTTGCCATCGACGAAGAACCGTTGGATTCAAGAATTTCCGAAACAACCCTTATAACGTATGGAAACTCGTCTTCCGAAGGAATAACAGCTTTAACAGCCCTTTCCGCAAGGTGCCCGTGACCTATTTCTCTTCTGCTCAATCTTAACGGTTTTACTTCACCTGTGGAGAATGGTGGGAAGTTGTAATGCAGCATAAATCTCTTCGTGCCTTCTTCTATCAAAGTATCGATTATCTGCTCTTCCGCTGGCGAACCGAGTGTCACAATACCAAGGCTCTGCGTCTCGCCCCTTGTAAATAGCGCGGAACCGTGTGTTCTTGGAAGTAACCCAACTTCGCAGCTGATAGGTCTTATATCCTTTGGTCCCCTTCCATCAGCCCTTATACCACGCTCGATTATTATCTTCCTCATGAGCTTTTTGGATAGCTCATCATACTTTTCCTTCAACGGTAACTTATATTCCTCCTGTTCTTCCTCACTTATGTTGTTCTCCTCAAAGAATTTTTGCACAATACTTTCGTAGTATTCATCTGCCAACTCTACACGTTCCTGCTTACCTCGTGCGAAAATTCTCTTTTCTAATTCGTTCATGTCAACATATTCGGCAAATTTTTCAACAAGTTCTACATTATACTTTGGCTCTGGTAAAGGCATTTTCTCAACGTTAAACTCCCTGATAATTTCTTCTTGGAACGCTACAATTTCTTTGATAGCCTCGTGAGCAACCATAAGTGCTTGTAACATCTCATCTTCGGTAACCTCTTTCGCCTCACCTTCGACCATGGTAATGGCATCCTTTGTACCAGCAACAACGATATCTATTTTACTTCTTTCAAGTTGCTCAGCTGTTGGGAAGACAATGAACTGCCCATCCACGTAACCAACCTGGACACCAGCAACAATACCATCGAACGGTATTTTTGAAATATTCAAAGCCAACGACGCAGCAGATATACCAAGCACATCCGTTGGACAGTCCGGGTCTACGGAAAGCACAGTCACAATAACTTGAACCTCGTTCCTCAACGTTTTTGGAAAGAGCGGTCTTATTGGCCTGTCGATAAGTCTTGAGGAAAGTATCCCACTTTCCGAAGGTTTACCTTCACGTTTGATAAAACCACCAGGAATTTTACCGGCAGCATAGAACTTTTCCATATACTCTACCGTTAACGGGACAAAATCGATACCTTCAACTACTTTGTCCGAAACGTTTGCCGTTGCAAGAACAACACTGTCACCAAACCTTGCCCAAATTGAACCTGCGGATTGTTTTGCTACTTTACCGTGCTGGAAGACCCATTCTTTCCCGAATAAGACTTTTCGCCACTCTCGAACTGACATAGCCACACCTCCGGTTTTCTCTATTCATGTTTTTGATTTTTTCTTTTCAATCAGATTATTTTACCACAGATTTTATAATTTTTGAATCATTGAATACAACCAAAAGAAAGAAGTCCCGGAAAACCGGAACTTCTTTCTTTGTTGTTCTAAGTTAACTTTAAAACACCTTATTTTATCATTCCCTGAAATCCCATGAATGCAAGAGAAAGTAAAGAAGCCGTTATCATAGATATTGGAAGGTTAAGGAACGGCCTTGGCACATCGTAGAGTTCAAGCCTTTCCCTGATACCTGAAAAGATGACCAGAGCCAGTAAAAATCCGAGACCTGCACCAAGTGCGTTAAAAATAGCCTCAAAGAACGTGTATTTAGACAAACTATTCACTATCGCTATACCCAAAATGATACAGTTTGTTGTTATCAACGGTAGGTAGATACCCAACGCTTCGTAAAGTGTTGGATTATTCTTTTTCAAGAAAGCCTCAACAAACTGCACAAACGTTGCAATAACAAGTATGAAAACTATGGTCCTTAGAAACTCCAGCTGAAGTTTTACAAGCAACAAATCAAGACCCCAAGAAATGGCGGAAGACATAACCAATACGAATATAACTGCAAGCCCCATTCCAACGGCAGTAGATGTTTTTTTCGAAACACCCAAGAATGGACAAATCCCCAAGAACCTGACGAACACATAATTATTGACAAGCATTGCCGATAGCAAAATCAAGAACAACTTCATTTAGTTTCACCTACCTTTTGCTGAGCCTGTTGAATCTGTTGAGTTTGTTGCGCTTGTTGAGCTTGGGCTTTCTTCTTTGCCTTTTCCTGGCGATTAATTGAAATCGCCGCAAAGAGCGCTGCTAGGAGACCGAGGGTCAGATAAGCGCCTGGTGGAAGAATCATAACGAACATATTGAATGCCTTACCCCAGACCTCGATATCAAAAATCGTCCCGTTACCTAAAAGTTCCCTTATACTACCGAGCAACGTAAGGCTAAGTGTGAAACCAACCCCCATGCCTAATCCATCAAGTAATGAATCAACGACTCCGTGTTTTGAAGCGTACGCCTCCGCCCGTCCCATGATGATACAGTTAACAACTATAAGAGGTATGAAAAGTCCCAAGGTTTTCCACAAATCATACGTGAACGCGTGCATTACCAGATCCACAATGGTAACAAATGTGGCAATTACCGTGATGAAAATTGGAATTCTTATCTTTTCTGGCACAGTCTTTCTAATGGCGGATATAACTATATTTGACATAACAAGCACAGCTGTTGCAGCTAATCCCATTCCAAAACCATTTTTTGCACTCGTTGTTGTCGCAAGTGTTGGACACATTCCAAGAACCTGAACGTACGTTGGGTTCTCCTTTATTATTCCCTTAGTGAATTCCGAAATCTTAGAGGCCATTACATTTCACCCCCGAGATACTTTTCTTTAAGGAACTTGTACATCGCGTTCAAAGAACTCACAACTGCCCTTGGAGTGATGGTTGCACCAGTCATCACATCAGATACCTTCACAACCCCTTCTTGTTTTGCCTCTTCTGGATCAATTCCTTGTTTTCCCGCGTCCTTATCTACCTTTAAGCCGTTGCTAAGACCCGTCTCTGGTATCGGGAAGAACCTCTTCTGCACATTGGGGTCTGCTATTTTTGCACCAAGTCCCGGGGTTTCTTGTGAGTAATCAAGCACTTTAATAGCTTTTAACGACAGTTCACCTGTGGTTTTGTCAAGTTGGAATGCGGCCATCGTTACGACGTTTCCACCGTAACCAACCGCATAACCGGTTAGAAGATAATACTTTGCACTATCTGTTTCAAATTCATACACAGGAGCTATCACTGTTCCTACACTGTCGGTGAACAACACATTACCCATTTCGTTCCTTTTTGAAAGCACGATTTTCTTTATCTCATCAACACTTACAATAGCATTCCCGTTTTCGTCTGTTAGCAAACTTTCCATGGAAGATATGACGTTCGCAAGTTCCGCTTCGGCGATTCTATCTTTCGTAATCGTGTAGACCAGACCAAGAGCAATTCCCGCAATTAATGTGTAAACCATCAACGTGATACTCATCTTCAGCATTTCACGCCTATTTTCTTTCATGCTTTTCGCCTCCCAAAAATCCTTGGCTGCGTGTGTCTGTCAATTATAGGCACTAGAGCGTTCATAAGAAGTATTGACAAAGAAACACCTTCTGGGTAGCCCCCAAAATACCTGATAAGCATCGTTACAACACCGCAACCAAGACCGAATATAGCTTGTCCCTTAAGTGTCATTGGGCTGGTGACCATATCCGTTGCCATGAAAAGTGCGCCAAGCATCAAGCCACCAGATAACACGTGGAGGATTGGTGAACCAAATCTTTCTGGATTTACAGTATAGAATATCGAGGCGATGAGTAACACACTGCCGATATAAGTAGCGGGTATAACTACCTTGATTCTTCCTCTGAAAACCAAATAAAGGAAGCCTATAAACAAAAGAACAGCACTCGTTTCGCCTATACATCCACCAACATTTCCGAAAGCCAAATCAAGATAATTTGTGCTTTCCATAACCTTGCTGAAACCCTGTAATTTCAACATAGCGAGTGGTGTTGCAGTTGTTTGCGCGTCGGTATACCAACCACCGAACGATGCTATTGGCTTATACCATGTCGTCATGAAGGTTGGAAAAGAAACGAGCAAGAACACCCTTGCCGCGAGTGCTGGGTTGAAGATATTCTGACCAAGTCCACCAAACGCGTGCTTCACGATAGCAATAGCAAAGACCACACCTATGAGTAGTACCCACCAGGGTGTTGCCACGCTGACGTTCAAAGCTAGCAACAATCCTGTGACTGCAGCGCTACCATTTGGGACAAAATTCTTATCTTTTCTCAGAACCCTCATTATAAAAAGTTCAATCAATTCAGCACTAATCATACCAAGAGTAGATAGTACTAATGCGTACATACCAAAGAAAAATGTAGCCGCAATGGTAGCGGGTGCTAAAGCAATTAGCACATCTATCATTATCTTCCTTGTCGAATCCTGAGTTCTCAGATGCGGTGCAGATGTTGTTAGTAATTTTACATTCTTCATTTCTTACCACCTCTCAGTGCGCGGTAGACTTTCTTTGCAAGCTTTATCGACTTGACGTGTTCAACGTTAGCTGGACAAATGTAAGTACAAGAACCACACTCGATACAATCAAGCAAACCGATAGCTACCGCCTCATCGTATTTTTTCTTTCTTGCAAGCAAGTCAAGCAAGTAAGGCTGTAGGTTCATTGGACACACATGGACACAGTAAGAACACCTAATACAGTTCGTGCTCTCACGTTTTTGTTCCGGTATAACGGTAATACCATTGTTTCCTTTTAAAAGAGGTGTATCCAAACTTGGAACAGGTATACCCATCATCGGTCCACCCATTAACACTTTTAATTCGTTATAACCTTCGACAAACCCATCTCCAAGCCTTTCAATAATCCACGATATCGGGGTTCCTATTCTAACCCACCAATTACCTTTTTTATTCACACCCTCACCTGTTAGAGTCATCCCACGCTCAATGAGGGGTTTACCATCCACTATTGCCTGTTTTATCGCAACCATCGTACTGACATTTTGAACAACTACACCAACATCCATTGGTAATCCGCCACTTGGCACTTCCCTACCCGTAATTGCTTTTATCAGTTGTTTTTCAGCACCCTGTGGGTATTTTGTCTTCAGTGCGGCAACCTTTACCTTCCCTTTCCATTTCCTCTCAAGATGTTCAATAGCATCCTTCTTGTTATACTCGATGCCTATGTAAACTTCTTTGACACCTAAAATCTTCTTGGTAATCTCAATACCTTCTAACACTTCTTCATCCATCTCGAGCATTACTCTGTGGTCAATAGTAAGGTATGGTTCACACTCCGCCCCGTTTATTATGAGTGTGTCAACAGGTTTTGAAGGGGTTAGTTTCACATGTGTTGGGAACATCGCTCCTCCAAGTCCAACAACACCTGCTTTTTTTATCTGTTCGATAAGTTCTTCTTTTGATGCTGTTGTCCAATCCAGTTTAGATAGTAATTCCCACTCATCCTCTCCCGTTCTTTCGATAGTTACAGCCTCAACCGCCATACCATGGACTGCACTGTTGATTTTAGCTACACTTGTCACAGTCCCTGTGACAGGAGCGTGCACATAAGCGGAGACAGGACCCTGTGGTTCCCCTATGACTTGTCCTGTTTTCACCTGCTGCCCAACTTCCACAACGACCTTTGCTGGTGCACCTGCATGTTGCGCCATGAGCACAACAACTTTTTCTGGCAGTGGTGCAAGTTGAATCTTTTCATGCTCTGTTAACTTCTTTTCGGGTGGATGGACTCCTCCTTTAAACGTCAACAACTTCACTCACCACACCTCCCAGTGAAGAAAATAAAAATTAATATCATAATTCTCTCTTTATGTTTATTTGGAACTCATCGTATGAAATACAACAAAAAAGGAGGGTTAAGCCAAACCCCTTTGCAATGATATTATATACCCTTTTTGCAAGTTTTTAAAAGAGAATTTTTGTCTAATTTGTATGAATTTTCTTAAACCAAATGATAAACGAATCTATCTTCGTATTTAAAAACGATGAAATCTCTTTGGAGCAACTGTTTACGTTTTACCTTTTCTACTTTTGAATGGTCAAAAAACACTCTCAAATTCTTATTTGGTAATATCTTCATACCAGAAACAACATCCATAGGAATGCCTCGGTAATAACCATAGAACTTTAACAGAGCTACGTTGTACTTTGAACTGATTGCTCGAACGGCATTTAATATGGCAGATTTCTCAACATACTGGGCAGGTACATAATCGATGGAAGACAGGACAGGTGGGAACTTTTCTGGCTTTCGGAACTCTACTTTGAATAACTTTCTCGGAGCTTTTAACCCTAACTCACTAATTGCTAAGTTGTTTCCTAAAACTTCTACGTTTTCCACTTTTAAGATATGTGCATCAGAACTTAATGTTTCGATGTCCTCTACGTTCAGTTCATCTATATCAAAACGCAAATTCTGTGGTTCATTGAAAACAATCGCAGAGTTGTTTGAATTTAGAGAATTTAAACCATCCAATGAACATACTTTTAGGTTCTGCGCATTCAAGCAAAACCCCTCAATATTTTGTTCTATGGAATCCTTTATATCTCTAATAGCGAAATTTTCATTCGTTTGGGGGAAGGAATAACCTTGGTACGAAACATAAAAAGAAGAGTGTAAATCATATATACCCGGGGTATCGAATTCAAAACCTTCTACCCTTGTTGGAAAAGTTACTTCGATGCCGTGAAACACCGTTTCTACCGTGATATCGGGACTTTTGTATCTCAAAAACCCGAGTTCCATCTTTAGTGTTTCAATTATTTCTCTTGCGATTCGCATACGTATTTCAGCGCCTTTTCAACTCTATCAAAAGGTTCCAGGATATCTATCTTGGAGGCGTAATCTAAAATCTTCTGAACAACACTATCATCAACCTTGACGTTTTCTGGGAACGTAATCCTTATACTTTTGTTGCTAAAATTAACAACCACTTCGTTGCCTTCCTTTTTCTCAGAAACAGGCTGTGGTAATAACGTTACCATAACCGTGTTCTTATCAAACAACAGGGTTGGGTCTTGAACAAGTATCAGTTCAGGCTTGTTCTCCAAGCGTTGAACCAAACCTTTTCCGATGATTTCCGTGTGAAGGTAGTATTCGAGAGAATTCCCATAGATGATTTCCTGAAGTTTTGTAGGTGTGACAGGTTCGGAGTATTTGAACTCAACTGGTATACCTAAATCGTTTATAACTAGTATTCCTCCGAGATGCTTGCCATCTATATTCATGACACTTAAGTAACCAATCATACTCTCACATCCAACATATGAGCTCCATCCTGTTTGATAATCTCTCTTTCATCTTTTTGTTCTTTTTTATCTCCCCTGAGTTGTCTTCCAACATATTCGCCCTGGCTTCTACCTTCAGTCGCCGTTTTTACATGTTTTTGTTCTGCACCTTGAACATTAGTCGTACTCCGAAGCTGAGTTTGTGCCTTTCTTTCAACACTTTGAGCACTGTGTGCAGCAGCTGCTTGCGCAGCGTATTGTTGTAAGCTGACCATATGTGAACTGTCGTGGCTCACTCTTAAAATAATCGTTTGATTTTGAATCCCACTGATTGGTTCTGCCATGGTCTTCACCTCAAAATATTCATCGATACAACTCTATTCTCGGCTATCTTTATTGCCAGCCTTACGCTTTGATGATTCCATCTCTTCTTCTACGTCGAGCATCTTCCTAAGCTTTGAAAGAATTGCCCCGATGATTTGTGAAACCCTGGATTCGGTCACACCAAGCACAGCAGCAATTTCTTTTAAGGATAAGTCGTGTTCAAATCTCAACGAAAGGATAAGTTTTTCTTTCTCGTCTAATTTATTTATCGACTCAACGAGCTGTTCATAAAGTATAGATTTCCAAGCTTTCTCTTTAACATCTTCACTACTCGGAACTTCATAATAATTTGATAGATCCGAACCTTCATCATCCACACCAAATAGATATTCATCTAAATTCACATACTGTTTCAGCAACAGCTCATTGTAAGTTTGTTCCACTTCTTCAACACTCATCCCCAAGATTTCAGCAAGTTCCTCATACGTAGGCAACCGCTGGTGCTTGGCATAGAATTCCGCAATTTCATTATCCAGCTTCTTTATGTCCTGCCTCACATTTTTGGGTAAATAATCTAACTTTCTCAGATAATCTATCATGGCACCTTTTATGCGTGTGTAAACGTACGTCTTGAACGTAGCTCCGTGACGCGGGTCGTATTTATCTACTGCCTGAAGCAGAGCTACAACCCCTTCTTGTATAAGGTCGTCAATTTCCACGTTATGCGGTAAATTCACCTTCAAGTCCCTAGCCAGACGTGTGACAAGTGGCAAATATTCCTTAACAATAGCATCTTTGTTGAGAATCAAATCTCAACAACCTCCACAGAATCCCCTGTTTTAACTTTTCGAACAAGTAATTTTCCAGTTTCAATGTCGTATTCTATACTCCTTGCCTTGTTCCCTCCGGTGTCTTCCGCTAACAACTTAACTCCAAGCCTTTGCAACACACCCTTAACCGCTTCAACGTTTCTTGCACCTATATCCATTCCTGATTGAAACATCGATGCCCCACCTGCGATTTTTGCTTCCAACCTTGAGCGCGATGCACCCATTTTTACTAGTTCTTCAACCACCAAGCTAACACCCGTATCAGCGAATTTACCAGGTGTATTCGTTGGTCTACCTGCACTGTCTGGAAGCATCACATGGACCATCCCGCCCACTTTAGCAACAGGGTCACGGATACAAACTCCTACACATGACCCAAGACCCAAGGTAACCAAAATTGCAGGGTTTTTTTCAACTGCCCATTCTCCGATTCCGATAATGACTTTTTTCTTCATCTTGTCACATCCCCAACGCCTTTAGAAGTTTCTCAAGAGAATCTACAGAAGGTACTAACAGTAAGTAACCTTGGAGTGCTTCTTCTAATCCTTCTATCTCTATAAGCGTTTCAACAAGAAGTATATTTTCCTCACCTGCCAGTGCGAGTGGTATCGAAATTTCAGAGATTATAGCACTTATCATGTCAACTATCAATTCAGGTGGTTCCGGATTTATGAAGAGATTGGTGAATCCAGCAAGTGCTGTTATATAGGAACCGCACATAATATTACCAATCTCTTTCATCATCGAAGACGTAAACTCGTCCATCTCCGTTATGTCGGCTATTTCCATTCCGGTAAGCACTCTGGCAAGTGCTTTAACAGTTTTTGGGTCAAAGACCAAAAGTATCTCACCAGTCATGTCTTCTTTGAGTTCCATTTTCACTGAGCAAACCACTTCTTCAGGATTTTCGAAAAGAAAAGGTATCTTCGAAATAGGTATCACCTTTACCTGAGGGACTGAAATTTCTACCTTTTTGTCAAGCATCATAGAGAGTGCTGTAGCTGCGTTGCCAGTGCCTATATTCCCTACTTCTTTAATTGCATCCAACTGAGCTTCGTTAAGTTTTTCTAACATCATCTTTCCTCCTTTCAAGCCTACTTATTATTTGACAGCCTTCATCTTAATTTCTTTCTGGAATATGAACTTCACAAGCGCCTTTTCCAGAGAAGGTGGCACGTCGAGGAACTGGACACCGTACATAAATCCCTCATCCGTCTGCTCGTCTTGTCGGACAATCTTAGATTTCTGTTTGTTCAACGAGAGCTCGTTGTCAAGCTTTAAATCGACATATATTATATCGCCCATCTTCAAATATTTCTTCGTCACCATCAGCATCCCGCCAGCACTAATGTTACGTGTGGTAAACGCGTAAGACTCGGCATCTGCTTCATCCGAGAGATAGAACCGCCCTTCCAGGTAAAGAGGTATCCTAACGAACTTTCTTCTTTCCGTTTTTCGCACGGTTTCAGGGAATGGAACAGGTATAACATAGATATTGTCACGCTTAATAACCCCAAGAGAAACGGTATCAAATTCATAAATCGAAGACCGGTCAAATAAGTTGACCGTCATACGAACGCCTTTGGGTATAGGTATAAATCTACCCTTATAAGAAGGAATCGAAAGAAATAGGATGCGCCTCGCTAAATCTATATCAACAACGTTGCTTTTGTATTCACCTTCGAGTTCTTTTACCATTGTTATCCTTACCAACGCTGGTAGCCCTATTTTTAAAGCCTTTTCAGCGTTGATCAATTCCACGTATGCCATCAGATTACCTCTCCTATACTTTTGTATTTTTCAACAAGCTGCACCCAAAAGGCATCAGGATTTGGAATGTAAATACCGTATCGATAGCATTCTTCTTCTTCAACCGACCACATCACATTCCCTTCGATAGTTTTGTCATTGTTACCTTTGAGTTTAAGTTCGACATTTTCTCTGACTTTTGGCTTGAACTCAGAAATCACCTGACAACCGTTTTCCGAAACATCAATAATCAAAGAATTAAAACCATATATTGAACACGCTTCAAAAGCTGCGTAACGCGGTTTTGAACGCCTTTGTAAAATTCCTGCTTTTTCTAAAGCCACATATTCATATATTCCTTCATCGTGACCTGATAATTTGCCTATAACTGAAAGTACAAAACCTTCTATGGGTATATCCACCCTCAAAACTTCTGGTACCGATGCAAAAGAAAGAAAAGATACCTTTATGCTTTTCCCTTTTAATTCCTTCAACCTTACAAGCAATTCTCCGTCCTTTGAAAAACCTCTGAGCACCGCCCCCGCTAAATTAGCATTCACATATTCTTCCAGCGTCACTTATTATCACCCCTGAAGAACCTCAAAAACTTTTGAATCAACGTATCTTCCTGTATTTTTTTCACTTCACTTCTCAATAAATATGAAGCTATACGCATAATTGAAAACGATGGTTGTATACTTCTGTACTTTAAAGCAAACAGCTGACGGTCATGAATGCTTTTTACCACAAGTGGGTGTTCTTTTATCATAGTAACTGACGAAACCTTGTTCCCAATGAATTTTTCGACGACTTCGGAAAAACGTTCCATGAGACTTTCCGCTTCTTTTGTATTTTGAACCATATTCGCCACAATGTGTATATCCTCACCTTTTATTCCCTTTATGCTAAGTAACTTTACCATCGTATAAGTGTTAACAACAGACGTTGGTTCTGGCGTGGTAAGAACAATAAATTTATCAACCAGAGCTAAAAATGGCATATACGAATTTGAAAATCCCGGTGGCATATCCATAAAGACGATATCGTAATTTTCAAGAAGTTTCAGAAAACTTGTCGCAAAGTCTTTGATAACAAA
Source organism: Fervidobacterium pennivorans DSM 9078 (assembly GCF_000235405.2). Lineage (NCBI taxonomy): Bacteria > Thermotogati > Thermotogota > Thermotogae > Thermotogales > Fervidobacteriaceae > Fervidobacterium > Fervidobacterium pennivorans. Next base: position 188,625 of record NC_017095.1, on the reverse strand, counting down.
CTCATTCATCGCAAGCAGGTCCGACACATCACCACCCAAGGAGATAAGGTCTACACCATAACTTGTCGGTGTTATCAATTCTTGAACATCGCACTTGTGGTTCACAAAATCTTTTATAGAGTGTTTTGGATAAACTCCAAGTAATATATCGGCGTTAGTAAAACCTACATCCGCGTCGAGTAGCAAGACCTTCTTACCATTTTCAGCAATTACCGCTGCCAAATTCGTTGCGACAAGTGTCTTTCCGACGCCACCTTTTCCACTTATGACAGCTACAATATCGCTACTTTTAAGGTTACTTGCTTGATCTTGCATCTTTCAACACCTCACGTGCTAGAAGAACAGCTAACTCTCTACTATTCGCTTCCATTATATCGTCTGGCACACGTTGTCCATTCGTTATATACGCTATTGGAACATTTAAGAACGTAGGAACATTGACAAAATGTCCATAAGAAGAGGTTTCATCCATCTTCGAAAGTACAACATGCGTAGGCGAAACTATTGAGAACCTACTAGTTATTTCCTTGACATCCTCTGACCTGTATTGCATACCTACTATCAAGAAGACGAGGTCTGGGTCAACAACCTCAGCCATTGCTTTTATTTCCGTCATATGCAGCTCGTTTTTCTGACTCCTACCTGCTGAATCGATGAGGATAACATCGTAGTCAGATAGCGCCTCAACCTCTAACTTTGCCTCCTTTGGTGTGTAAGCCACTCTGATAGGTACATCCAGAAGCATCGCGTACGTCTTTAACTGGTCAACTGCGGCTATTCTGTAAGTGTCAAGTGTAATAATCCCTACACGTTTGTGGTCATTGAGCTTCAATTTCGCAGCCAATTTTGCTAAAGTGGTGGTTTTACCAACACCTGTCGGCCCAACAAAAAGAACCTTTCCTTTTACATCAGGCACGGATGTGTTTAAAAAAGGAAGAAACATTTCAGAAAGTATTAGCCTAGTGTTTTCGTTGCTGAAATCGAGTTCCTGATACTTAACTCTGGCATACTCTATAACCTTTTCTGCAATCTCGTCGTCGATATCTTGCTTTTCTAATGCTTTTCTCAAATCTTGCACCCACTGTGGTTCGTTCGCCCTTTGTGTTGCGACCATCGATTTCAATTCCATCATCATTCTCTTAAGCTCAGTCAAATCTTCTGAAGATTGCTGTGGTTGTTTTGTTTTAGAGAGTATCTCCTGAAGTTTGTAAATCTGCCCCTTCTCCTCGGTCTGTGGCACTTTCTTTTCCTCAACTGCTGCCGTTACTTCAAGATAAGTCTTGGCGCCTATCCCAAGGAAACCGCCTTTTTTTACCTTTCGTGTGCTTAATATAACCGCATCTTTTCCCAGCTCGACTCTTATCTTTTCGAAAGCTTCTTTGATGTCAGTCACCAGATACTTTTTTACAATCATACCCTCACCACACCCTCGATTGAAAGGTTAACATCCTCAGGAACCTCTTCAAATGCTATAACCGTAATACCTGGTATGAACCTGAGCACCATTCTTGCAAGGTAAGGGCGAATAGCACCAGAGACTACGAGAATTGGTGAATAACCTTTCCTCATGAGTTGTTCCAATTCCTGGGAAATCTTCTCTATAATTTCCCTCATAATTTGTGGGTTGACACTTAGATATCTACCTTCATCGCTTTCCGAAATCGATTCGGTAAGAATTCTCTCTAATTCACTATCGAGCGCAACTGCATGAATTTGCTTGTCTTGGCTCATCAGCTTGCTTGCAATCTGCCTCTTCAGTCCCCTTCTTACGTATTCCACTAAACTTTCAACATCCCTAGCCTTTTCAGCGTTGTCAAGAATAAGTTCAAAAATGAATGGCAAATTCCTTATCGACACACCTTCGCGCAGCAACTCTTGTAAAACCTTTTTTACTACCGTGGGCTTCACAACATTAAAGACATCGTCCACCAGTCTATCAAATTTGTTCCTCAAACCATCGACAAGAAGCTGGAATTCTCTATTGCCAAGTAATTCAGGTGCATACTTTCGTAGGATTTCAGTTACGTGCGTGGCGAAGACCGTTGGTGGGTCAACGACCGTGTAACCTTTCTGAATTGCTTCCTCTTTCTTAGACTCATCTATCCAAAACGCTTGCAACCCAAAAGCCGGTTCTTTGACCTCTATACCCGGTATGCGTTCGGTAATGAAACCTGGGTTTATTGCAAGCAACCTGTTTGGAAAGAGCTCATACCTTGCAACTTCTGCACCACGTATATAGATCGCGTATTCGTTTGGCTTTAGTAAGACGCTATCCCTGACCCTTATAGGTGAAAGAACAAGACCTAATTCTTGAGCAAGTTGCCTACGTATCATCGTCAAACGTTCTAGCATATCCCCGCCTTGAGATAAGTCAGCCAACGGCAAAAGCCCGTATCCGATGTTTATTTCAACAGTATCCGCCTGCAATACCTCTGCCACTTCCTCAGGAGTTGAAAGTACAGGACCTGTGGGCACACCACTTGGTGGTCCACCTGCTACGCCTGGAGCACCTGCTACACCCGGTTGCACTTGTGGCTGTACTTCTTCTCTTATCATGATTCCAACGACCAAAAACATGCCACCTATGAGCAAGCTTGTGAACGTTGGAAGCGGGGTAAACAATCCAAGAAGTATAATCACAACGCCTGTGAGTACGATGACTTTCTTCTCACCGGAAAGCTCTTTTATCAGCTCTGCTCCAAGATTATCTTTCGTAGCGCTTCTTGAAACAATAATACCGGTAGCAGTCGATACCATCAGCGCAGGTATCTGCGATACCAGTCCATCTCCAACCGTGTAAAGCAAAAACGTTCTCGCCGCCTCTCCGAACCCTAACCTGTGCATTAACACACCAATTATTATACCACCAATGCTATTAACTAACGTTATAATTATACTCGCTATCGCATCTCCTCGGACAAATTTCGAGGCACCGTCCATCGCACCGTAAAAATCCGCTTCGCGTCTTATTTCTTCTCTGCGTCTTCTCGCTTCTTCTTCCGTTATCAATCCAGCGTTCAAATCCGCATCAACACTCATCTGTTTTCCCGGCATAGCATCGAGCGTGAACCTTGCAGCAACTTCAGCAATCCTCTCAGAACCACGTGTGATAACAATAAACTGAATTATCACAAGTATCAAAAACACAACGATACCAACAACATAATTTCCACCAACGACAAAATTACCGAACGTTTGGATAACCTTTCCCTGAAACTTCGGACCTTCCAGCAAGATAGCCCTTGTTGAAGCGACATTCAAAGCCAACCGGAATATCGTCACAATCAATAGCAATGTTGGAAAAGAAGCAAGCTCAAGTGCATGGGTGATGTACATTGTTGAGAAGAGAATAACTAAAGATATTGATATATTAAGTAATTGGAAAAAATCCAGCAAAAAATCGGGAATCGGTATTATCATCAAAAGCACAATGGCAACAATAAGCAACGCTACTGCAACATCTGCTTTCACCTTATCACCTCTATTAATCGAGAGCTTCCGGCTGTTTCCTTCTAAATTAAAGCTTAAAGCTTAAAACTTTGTTTATCCAAGCCGTATTTTAAATTTTCTAAAAATTTCCAAAAATCCTTTGAACGATTTCAAATTTCCGTGGTCAAATATAATAGAGGACGAGAAAAAGAAATTCGATTTTCGAAAGTATTCTGTAACAAGTTTGTTCTGCAATATTATACTTAAAGTGACTAATAATTTAACACAAACTAATTCAACCTATGGTACACTTTACTCAGAGAACCCCCTATCCCCCTTGAGATACACCCCCCACGGCTTTATGCGGGCGAAAAAGGCCCGCTTTTTTTTAACCTTTTATTTTCCAACACAGAAGTTAGCAAAGATATTATCCAACAAGTCATCTGTGAAATTCGTTCCAAGAAGTTTATCAAGCTCAGATAGCGCGTTTTGAATATCGATTGAGACGATATCTACCGGATACCCACCACTGAGCGATTTCAAAGCTTTTTTCAAATGCTGATAGACTATTTTCAAATGCTCGAGTTGTCTTCTTGTGGTCACATGGGACAATTGACCATCCTCTATCAAAGGTCTTGCACGTTCGATGATTTTATTCTCCAGAGTTCTCAACCCTTTGCCTGTGGAAGCACTAATATAAACATCATCCCCATCTTTTGAAACTTTCGAGAATTTATTCCCGATATCGGTCTTGTTCCAAACTGCTATAAAGTTGCTATCCTTTATGATATTCAAAATATACTCATCTTCTTTTGTAAATCCTGTAGTTGCATCAAGTAAAAACAGCACAACATCAGCTTGACTCGCTTCCCGTATCGCCCTTTCGATTCCTATCTTTTCAACCACATCTTCCGTTTCCCTTATCCCTGCTGTGTCGGATATAACGAAATGTATACCACGAATCTTGATTTCACCCTTTATAACATCTCTCGTTGTGCCAGGGATATCCGTAACAATCGCCCTATCTTCCACAAGCAACCTGTTCAATAGTGTGCTTTTGCCCACGTTTGGCTTTCCAACAATAGCAAGTGTGACCCCTGTGGTGATATGAATTCCCTTATCCGCATGCGCTAGTTTTTCTGACAAGAACTGAACGGCGTTCTCAATATCACGAACAATCTCTTCTCTAGGGATTTCAATATCGTCCCCGTAGTCTATCGTTACCTCTATCTTCGAAAGTACATCTATCAGCATCTTTCTTATTGCCGATACTTCTCCAGACAACTTACCCTTCAAGTTATCGATAGCCAATTTCAAACTCTCTTCACTCTTTGCTTCTATTATTTGCAAAATTGCTTCCGCTTTGATTAGGTCTATCTTTCCATTCAGAAACGCTCTTCTTGTAAATTCTCCGTTCCTAGCAAGCCTTGCCCCTTTTTTTATGAACTCTTCCAAAATCTTTTGAGTTACAAGTATCCCTCCGTGGCAGTAGACTTCCACCATATCTTCCCCTGTGTAACTTCTAGGCGCCTTGAACCCGACAAAGAGCACCTCATCTATAATATTTCCATCACTATCGTAGAAGTTACCGTATCTAACTTTCCTTTCAGTACCAATATCCTTTCGCACACATTCCTCCAAAATTCGCCAAGAATGAGGTCCAGAAGCTCTTACAATACCGATAGCTCCTACACCCGGCGGTGTTGCGATTGCAACAATCGTATCACGAGTATTACCGTCATTTTCTAGCATCTTGAGCTCTTCCACTCTTTCCATCTCTACCATTTTACACTCTCCTGTCAAAGTATCACAATAGAAAAATCTATTTTCAATTATACCATGAAACATATTCACGAAAAAGGTGGCTCTTTCGAGCCACCCTCTATCTTTCCAAAATGTCTTTACTAGCCTACCTTGAACCATTCCGAGATATTCTCCATCTTCTTTGCTATCTCTTTCAACTTTCCTGTACTTTCACTCAACTGCTCAAACACCCTCGTAATCTGCTTGAACTCTTTATTGAATCGCTGCAGTTGTTCTGAAGATGACATAACCGAACTTGATACATCATCCATCAATGACTCTATTTGCGAGAACGTAGTGTTGTTTTCTTGTATCTGAATACCTACCTGAGCGCTTAGAACACCGATGTTTTGAACCTTTTCAATAACCGTGTAGTAATTCGTTGAAAATTCTTCTTTTGCTTGCTGTAGTTTTCTGAACTTCTCACCAGAAGTTTCATAGAGCTGGTCGAGTTCCTTGAGGTCATTTGTGTATGTGTCAACTTCTCTAACAAGGTTTTTGGAAAGATTATTGATCTCCACGGACAGTTTCATAACCTCGTCGGCAACAACAGCAAATCCTCTACCGGCTTCTCCTGCTCTTGCTGCTTCAATCGCTGCGTTCAAAGCAAGCAGGTTCGTTTGCGACGCAACGTTCTGGATTTTTGCAATAGACTCCTTGATAGATGCGAACTTTTCTATCGTTTTTCTAACGGCGGTGCTAAACTTCTCGAAAACCTCTACGTTCGCATTGACCGACTCGTTCATATCTTCTATCAATGCTACATTTTTCAAAATCTCTGCTTGCGCACTTTCTATATCTTTCAACAATTCCGAAAGTTGCTGCGACAGATTTTCGTTACTTTCCATAGATGACTCCACTGTTTGCTGAAGCATCATGATTTTTGACTTGACATCCTCAACCTCAGTTATGTACCTATCAACGAACTCGCTGAACCTCGAGACGGAGTTTTCCAGAGTATCCTTTATCATTGTTACTTGCGCAATTTCACTTGTCAACTCCTTGGAGCTTTCCTTCATATCCTCAGCATAATCACGTAGGTTTTCGGAAAGTCGTTTCAGCGAGTTGATAACTCTTTCAAATTCACCAAACGTCTTTACATCAAACGATACGAGCTCGCCGTTTGAGAATCGTTCAATAATCTCGGAAGACCTGACAATCTCTTTTGAAATGCTGTTGATCATAGGTACCGAAACAACGAGCGCAATCGCAAGAATAACCATTCCAACAATCAGATTAATTACAACTAACCTTGTCAGGTTCAAATCAACACTTACATTTATTTCAGGCATCTTAATCTCCGGCATCTGGAACTTTTCTGGTTGTGGTATCTCAATTTGTGCATTCACTGTTTCTTTTTTGATGGCAACCTCGAGCTTACCCAAAGACTCACCAGCTACGTTCAAATCGCTCTTAATTGCAAGGTACTCTTCATCACCTACTTTGAACATGTATTTCTCTTCCGCAGGCTCTGTAGCATTCAGTGTTCTTTCTCCAGTTTCATCCACTTTTGTCGTTGCATAAGCTCTTCCATCGATGTATATTGTCAAATCAGCATTCGTAAGCCTTTTGATATCGTCCAAAAAGTTATCTGCAAGTCTTCCCGCCGCTATTATAAAACCTGTGACTGTATTTCCCAACTGCGGGTGCATGACAGGGTTAATAGCAATAAAGTATATTCCCTTATTACCTTTAAATACGAACGATTCTGAATAAGCAGAAGGCGAGTCCAGAATTTTCTTTGTTCTTTCAGTGAGTTCATTTGCAAATTCAAGGTCTTTATATGCAGTTGCGTCCACACCGGGTGCAAGTGAATAAGCGTATTCAACAAGGTATTTCGACCCAAGGTTTACAAATGGCCTTATCTTCAACCTTGGCTCAGAATCCTCTATCGTCCAGAGCGAGATGTAATCAAACAACGCACGTTCCACATAGTTGAGTAGTAGGCTTCTTTTCTCAGCCAAGCCTAAATTCTTTTCGGCTGCTGCATTCACCACATCTTTTGAAGCAGCAGCCACCTTTGAAAGATTCTCTATTGTACTCACTTTGTCCTTTATGAGGTTCTCAACCACATTTTTTATAGAGTTTGCCTCTTTTTCAAGCGCCCCAAGGTATACTTCTTCAAATGCTTTCTGAACGCTTTCCTTCTGCTTCTCAACAGCGGAAACCAGCTTTTCGTTGTATGCACTGATGTGTTCTTCCAGCTGTTTTGAGAAAGTCTCAAAGAAATCTTTGAAAATGACCTTTGGGTCACCCAATTGCTGTTTAACCTCGTTCTCAATTCGTGCACTCTCTCTTGATAGATTTATTACGGTGAAGAGAACAGAGATTGTTAGTGGAACCGATACCAGTAATATCGCCAACAAAAGAAGTCTAGTTCGAATAGACATACTTTTCACCAGCATTATCGCCGCAGTTTAAAGGTTAGATTCTTTCCAACACTTTTATCATAATCTTTGCAATCAGTTGTCCTGTTCTGTGTGCAACTTCAAGGACTTCTTCTGCTGTGAGCGGTTTCAAATCATCCGGGACAGCTCTGTCAGTTATCGCCGAGATAGCGAGCACTTTTGTTCCCCTGTGAGCTGCCGCGATGACTTCTGGAACCGTAGACATACCAACTGCATCTGCCCCCATCCATCTGAGCATTCTCAATTCAGCAGGGGTTTCGAAATTTGGACCTGCAACGGCAACATAAACACCTTCGTAAACTGGGATGTTGAGTTCTTCAGCAACCTTTTTCGCAATTGCCCTGAGTTCTTTGTCGTAAGCATTAGACATATCTGGGAATCTCGGACCCCATTCTTCTACGTTTGGTCCGATAAGTGGATTGTCACCCATCATATTGATATGGTCACTGATAATCATTGGTCTTCCTACTTCAAAATCAGGGTTAAGCCCACCTGCTGCGTTCGTTAAGAACAAGTATTTAACGCCAAGTTCTTGCATGACCCTCACACCGAACGTAACATCCCTCATGTGGTAACCTTCGTAATAGTGGAACCTTCCGTTCATAAGTGCCACATATTTTCCTGAAATCTTTCCAAAAATCAATTCTCCTTTGTGACCTGGAGCTGTTGAAACCGGAAACTCGGGAATTTCTTTGTAAGGTATTCTAATCGGGTTTTCAACAATTTCGGCAATTCCATGGAGACCAGAACCTAGCACTATACAAACCTCAGGAGTTTCCGTAATCTTGGACTTGATAAACTCTGCAGCTTTTTTAACCCTTTCAACGTATGTTTTGATATCCTGAACCATCCCTCACACCTCCGTTTCCGTTTTCAAAACTTTTGAGAGTTTACATCCTGTGAACCAATTTATATTATATAACGCACATACTTTCTAAGCAAAATACTTATGAAAATCGTTCCAACGAGCAAAAGGGTAGAAATCGCATTAATCACCGGAGAAATGCCAAATCTTACCATAGAGAATATCTGCAACGGCAAGGTTGTCGAGCTTGGTCCTGCAACGAAGAATGTGATGACAAAATCATCTATTGAAAGGGTAAACGCCATGAAGAACGCGGCAACAATCCCGGGGAGCGCTATCGGTATAATCACTTTCCAAAGTGCGATAGGCCTTGTGGCACCCAAGTCGTATGCCGCTTCGATTATAGACTTATCGAAGTCTTGGAGCCTTGTGAGGATAATCATCATCGTGTAAGGAATAGAGAACGTCACATGCGCTATGAATATCGTAAGCAAACTGAGCCTAAGGTGTATCGTTGTGAAAAAGATTAGCAAAGATACACCGATAATGATGTCTGGGATGATAAAGGGAATATACGTCGTTGTCCACATGAGTTTTTTGAATTTTTTAGCCCCCATATACATAGCAACCGCACCGAACGTCCCCAAAATAACACTTACGAAGCTTGAACTGATACCAACGATAATGGAGTTCATAAACGTTCGCCAGATGTGGGCAGATGATGTGAAAAGCTTTTCGTACCATTTCAAACTGAAACCTGTCCATACAGGAGATTTCGAAGAATTGAACGAAAAGAGTACAACGATAAATATGGGGATGTAGAAAAAGAGTAGCACAATCAGAATCATTGTAAATGCAAATTTACCTGGCTTCACGTTTCTCACCACCAAACATAAAGACAATCACTGCAATTATCGTAATCGCAAGCAAAACGGAGGATATAGCCGCTGCGGCGGGCCAATTCCTTGCCGTAGTTAGAAGCCTTGCAATTTCGTTACCAATCAACCTTGAGTTCTTTCCACCTACCAATTCCGGTACCGCGTAAGTACCTATCGCAGGTATAAAAACAAACACAAAAGCCGAGATTATCCCTTGCCTTATGTTCGGTAGCAAAACCCTGAAAAATACCTGCCTTTTTGTGCAACCCAAATCCATCGCCGCTTCAAAGATGTTCTTCTCGAGCCTTTCTATTGCCGAATAAAGTGGCAAGATGGCAAACGGTAGATACGTATAAACAAGCACAAGCACAACAGCGAAGTTGTTGTAGATAAACTGAACATAAGACTCCGTGAACCCCATTTTTATCAAAAACTGGTTAACAAGACCGTTATTTCCAAGGATAAATATCCATGCGTAAATCCTTATCAACGAATTCGTCCAAAATGGCACTATCACCAGGAGCAAGAGGATGTTTTTCCACCTACTGAACGCAATGTAGTAAGCCACAGGAATAGCGAGAATTATGGAAACAACAGAAGAAACAAGCGAAATGAAAATAGTTCTCAAAAACACCGCAACGTAGTTCGGATTGAGAATATCTTTGTAACCCTGCAGGGAGAACTTGAAAATTACTCCACCTTGGTAATCCCTTTCGAAGAAACTGTACGTAAGAATTACTATCACAGGGATTAAGAAAAACACTGCGAGCCAAAGCAAATAAACAAGCCCGTAGCTTTCATAACCTCTGCTTAACGGTCTTATATGCTTTTTCCTACTCACCCTTTGTCAACCTCCACGATGAAGCTGTCATCAGGGTTCCAGTAGAGGAACACTTCATCTTTCCACTGGATAATCTTCTCATCGAGCAGGTAACTTGCGTGCTGTTTGTAGACCCTGAGGATATACCCACCATCCGTTCTTACAAAATACTTTGTTTGATAACCCATATATATCGTTTCATCCACGACACCGTGCAAGATGTTTGTGAAAGAATCCTCAGGTAGCTGAGGTTTGGAGTGGGTTATCCTGATTTTCTCTGGTCTCAGTGTCACCAAAACATCATCATTGACTTCAACGGGCTTGTCACGGTAACAAACGATTTCACCCAACGTGGGGAATTCCACAAGCACGTAGGTCTCTGAGATTAACTTCTTCACCGTTCCCTTCATCAAGTTGCTCTCACCGATGAACGTTGCAACAAAGGCATCAGCTGGGCTCTCGTATATTTCGTACGGAGTGCCGTATTGGACAACCTCTCCGTTGTTCATAACCGCCACGTGGTCCGAAACGCTTATAGCTTCTGCCTGGTCGTGCGTGACATATATAAATGTAATACCCACTTTGTCGTGCAAATTATCCAGTTCTATCAACAGCTCTTGTCTTAACTTCGCATCAAGTGCGCTCACTGGTTCATCAAGCAAAAGCACCTTCGGTTCATTCGCAAGTGCCCTTGCAAGAGACACCCTCTGCTTTTGCCCACCCGAAAGTTGTGCAGGTTTTTTCTTCGCATGTTCTTCAAGCCGAGTGAGCGAAAGTAACCATTCAACCTTTTCTTTTATTTCACTCTCGGAAAGCTTTTTAATTCTTAGCGGGAAAGCGATATTTTCGTAAACATTTAAGTGAGGAAAAAGTGCATAGTTTTGGAAGATCGTGTTGACCGGTCTTTTGTTCGGGGGAAGGTGAAGGATACTCTTACCATCAAGAAGCACATCACCATCATCAACATCTTCAAGTCCTGCAATGATACGTAAAAGCGTAGTCTTTCCACAGCCGGAAGGTCCCAGAAGTGAGAAAAACTCATTCTCCTTGATTTCAAGGTTTATATTTTTCAGCACGTGGAAATCGCCAAAGTATTTATCCACATTAACAATACTGACACTGCTGCCAGGCAACTTCTCATCACTCCCATAACCGGACTTTTATTTAGAAACCAAACAAGTAAAGGAGTATCAAGAAAAATACTATTATCAGTACAAACGAAAAAATGATAAACCCGTACGACCATGTAAACGCTGCAAATATGTGGAAAATCAAACTGAGAGCAAAGAATATATTTGCGTATCTTAACTTAAGTGGTAAAACCTTTACTGCAATGTATGCAAGAAATAAAAAACCAAGGATAATTAAAACAAGCTTCATCGATTATCCCCCTTTTTTAAAATTGAGAGAGAAGCGGAAAATCCTCACTCGTCACATTCAAAAACTTTACCCTAAGGTTCCCATCCTTAGCAACCAAGCAACTCAAAGATGCGTTGTCCAAACCGAAATTCAAATGTGCCGGAGGCATCAAACCTAACACCTTGGCAATCAACATCCTGAGTGCTATCGCATGCGAAACAATTATAACATTTTCGTTCGGATAGTGAACAACAATTTCTTGTAAAAAGTTGTACATTCTTTCTTGAACGCTTCCTAACGATTCTGCCCCCTCAACGTTAGAAAACAAATTCGTTCTCCATTCATTGAACGCGTCATGATGGTCTGAAAGCACCTGCTCAAAGTTCTTCCCATTCCAAAGCCTGATTTCACATTCACGCAACCTAAAATCTGTTACTATATCCTTTTTATAACCTATTTCTTGCGCTATTATCCTTGCTGTCTCAAATGCACGTCTCATAGGACTCGAGAAAATCTTTGATATTTCTTTCCCTTTTAAAAACCACGCGATTGCTTTTGCTTGCATGCGTCCCTTTTCAGAAAGTTCTGTATCCACAACACCTTGCCACAATTGACGCTCGTTCCATTCTGTGCTGCCATGTCGAACAAGATAGATGCACGCCATCTTCGTCCCATGCCCCTTTCAAAAAAATTCTAAACCTATGAATGTTTGTGTTTAGATATATTTGTAAAATACTCAACGAACGCTTGCTTCAAATTGTTAACATCCGTAATCTTCATAACTTTATTTCTGAATTCCCTTGCATGTGGCATATCTTTGGTATAGCCTGCTACAAATTTTCTGAACTCTATTACCCCATGTTTACCGTATTCCCCGGTCAGCAAATCTATGTGTTGTAAGACAACCCTGAGCTTATCATCTATCGACGGGGGATTTTGATTTTCTGAAAATATCCACGGATTGCCGATTGCACCTCTTGCGACAATTACACCATCCGCACCTGACAACTCCATTGCCTGCTTTATATCCTCCTTCGAATATATATCCCCGCTTATGTAAAGCGGAACAGCTCCGGGATTGTAGATATCCCACTTTGCTTTCCCGGAGTACATCTGCTTTGCCGTTCTACCATGCACGAAAATAATATCGACACCCTCACTCACAAGTGCATCGTAGATTTTCTCAAACTCATTCTTTTCCCAACCTATCCTGGTTTTTACACTGAGCTTATTGACAACTCTTCTCATCTCACGGACAATCTTTTTCAACAAATCAATATCCTTGAGCAACGCACTACCAGCACCTCTTTTCACAACCTTTGCCACTGGACAACCCGCGTTCAAATCAACCCAAAGACCTCTCTCTTCAACTAAGGCTGCCGCTTGTGCTAATTCAAACGGGTCCGAACCAAAAAGCTGTACACCGACTAAATTTTTCTCATCTGTTCTTGGAAAATATTTTTCATTTACGGCGATATTCAAAAGCACACTCTTTGCACTTATCATTTCAGTAAATGCAAATTTTGCGCCCTGCTCAAAACATATCTTTCTAAACGGATAATCCGTAACTCCTGCCATGGGAGCCAATCCAACGGTTCCTGGAAGAAAATTGTTCTTAGTTCCCATCTACCATCTTTCCCCTTCTTCAACATACTTGTAAGTCCCTATAACTTCATCCTCTATCTCTTTTGGTACCAAACCCGTTATCGTCTTTCCTTCCCGGACAAACCTTCTAATCTCCGAAGAGGAAACCTCAACAATCGGGAAGTTCAATTCCAGCACCCTATTGTAGAGTTTCCCAAGCACCTCACGTCCACGTTTGTAAAGGCTCCCATCACGTGTTCTTGGATAAACCGCAAGTGTTGATTTATTGAGCAATTCGTCGTATCTATACCATCTTTCGATATTTCCAAGCGCATCTTCTCCAACAAGAAGTATCACTTTCTTGTAGTATTTTAGAAAATACTCAACGTTGTGGATTGCATAGTTTACACCTTCTATATGCCTTTCCATGTCGGTGATGAATATTGCTTTATTAGTGTCTGAGAAAACTTTGTATGTTTTCACTGCCCAATCGAAACGCTTTTCAAATGGGACTGCCAGCTTTTTGTGAGGTGGCACATTTGTTGGGACAATGTAAAAATCCGCATCGAAATAATTCAGTGCGTAATTCAAAATCACAACGTGCCCAACGTGTGGTGGATTGAACGAACTACCAAAGACAACTGCAGTATCATTCTTTGTAAGTGAATTCAACTCCTTCAATCCATACAGTATCTCCATCCTTCGCACCAGCCTTCCTCAATTTTTCATCAAGGCCGTTCTTTTCAAGGATTTCAAGAATATCCTCAAGCATGTATTTTGCTTCCTTCTTGTATTTCTCTAAATACGTCGAGATGTACTCACTATGCACCTCGAATTCACCTTTATCGTTCTTAGTTATAGTTATATCGACCTTCTCAGGCAACAGAATCTTCACAGGCTCTGGCTTTACAAACTCGATTTTGTCAATATCAATCTTCTCCGCGAGCAACTTTCTACTTTCCTTTATACGCTCCCAGATAGCGTATTTCAATGCATCGAGGTTGTAACCTGTCACCGCAGATATGGGCAAGACATCTTTTCCTGTTTCTTTTTTGAACCTTTCGATGTTAGCCTGCAATTCTTCTTGTGTAAGTAAATCCACCTTATTCCCGACAACAATTTCTTCTTTGCTTGCAAGCTCTGGGCTGAAGAATTCCAGTTCCGCGCGTATGTCGTAATAATCCTGGACAGGGTCTCTTCCTTCACTACCAGCGATATCTACAACGTGCACAATCAAATTACAACGCTCCACATGCCTTAGAAAAACATTTCCAAGCCCTTTCCCTTGACTTGCCCCTTTGATAAGTCCCGGGATATCGGCTATCACAAACGAATTTTCTGGCTTTTCAACGACAACGACTCCGAGGTTCGGAACAAGCGTTGTGAAGTGATAATTTGCTATCTTTGGTTTGGAATTACTGATACGCGAGATTATCGAGCTCTTACCAACATTTGGATAACCAACCAACCCCGCATCCGCAAGTAATTTTAGTTCCAACAATATGTGTCTCTCCTCGCCAGGTGCACCTTTTTCAGCAAGCTTTGGTGCTTGGTTTGTCGAGGATTTAAAATGTGTATTACCTCTTCCTCCTTTTCCACCGCGTGCAACACAGCAATATTTGCCAGGCTCATCAAGGTCTGCAATAATCTCACCCGTATCATAGTCACGCACGATAGTGCCAACAGGGACCCTCAAAATTAAATCTTTTCCATTCCTACCATGCATCTTCTTTCTGCGACCATTTTCTCCGTTCTCAGCGAAATACTTTCTCTTTTCGGTCAACGGATAGAGTGTGGAGATAGTTGGGTCTGCAACCAAAAAGACATACCCACCATCTCCACCATCTCCGCCGTCCGGACCACCGAACGGGACATATTTTTCTCGTCTAAACGTAGCAGCACCATTACCGCCATTACCGGCTTTTACATAAAAATCGACAACATCAACAAATCCAACCTTTTCCATACTTTTAACACCTCTTCCTTCCAGTCACATAAGCTTTTCGCTTCTTCGAAAATATTATACACTCAAAATGCAAAAAAATAAGGACTCCCCATGGAGTCCACCCTTGAGTTTCTCTTTTTTCATTTTTGGAGCCAGCGGAGGGACTCGAACCCTCAACCTGCGCATTACGAATGCGTCGCTCTACCGGTTGAGCTACGCTGGCTCGCATAGCTTGTTTATAATTAAAAAATCTGGTGGCGGCGGAGGGACTCGAACCCTCGACACGATGATTATGAATCATCTGCTCTAGCCACTGAGCTACGCCGCCACACATATTCTCAAACAGCGGTATGATTTTACCATACACTTTATTACGTGTCAAGAATCTTTCACACCTGCAAGTTTAACACTCCAATTAAATAGGTGTTGCCCATTTTTCCTTAACCAACTTTTGTGCAACTTGTAATCCGGGCAAAACGTTGCAACATACTTCCAAAAATACTTACTGTGGTTCGGATGGACAATATGTGCAAGTTCATGGATTAACACATAGTCTATCACTTCAGAAGGTGCCATTATCAACCTCCAATTCAACGAGATAGTCCCTTTTGAAGAGCAACTCCCCCAACGCGATTTTACATCCTTAACCTGGACCTTCTTGTATCTCACACCAAGTTTTTGTGCAAGTTCCGTCAGCCTTTTTGGTAAGTAATCCTCAGCCTTCTTAATCAACCACCGCCGAGCAAGTATATTCACATCATCTGCATACTTTGGGTTTAGTACAAAATGGTCAGTGTCGTAGCTAAAAGGCACGAGCACAGAATTATCAACGACGATTTTTCTTGGCACACCAAAGTAAAGTAAAGTGTCGTTGCCAATAGACATACGTTGCTCGCTTAACCTTTGAACCGATGGCTTAATTTTTTGCAGATTATCTTTCACAAATCGGAGCGCATCTTTTTCGCTAACTCTCCAAGGAAATGTCAAAACGACACGCCCATCTACATCAATCCTCAGAGAGACTTTCTTCAAACATCGTTTGCTCTTTTCGATTTTAAATTCAAAACCATCGATTGTATAAACTACAACCTCAGAATTTTGCTTCTTCAACCTTTTTCCTCCTAAAAAATTCAAAATAAAGTCAGTTTCGTTCACTTGCGACTAAAACTTAGCGTCCATATAAAAAAGTCCTTTCCTTCAAAAGTAAAAAGATACAGATGCGAGTAATCGTAACTTACACTTGTTAGATTTAATTTGAACATGGCTTCTTGCATAGCCCTCGACAAGTATCTTGTCACAAAACTTGCAGATGACACGAACTTTACTTCAGGTTTACTGTTCCTATTTTTCAGAACATTCGTTAGGTATATCACAAAATCATCGTACTTTTCTATCAAATTCCCATACAATGAATTAAACAAATTGAGCGACCGGCTATTTCCGGCGACTATCTCCTCGTAGAGTTTCTCTGCATAGCTCTTTGTTGAAACGGCAGCCGGAACTTTTGTTGTAGGATAGTGAGAATAGCGTGCTTGGTTTTTACCAAAAAGAAAGTACGCATTAGTGCCAGTACTATCGTTCCAAGTGGTGTCTATGTAATACCAACTATCTTCAACTTTTACTATATTCCAAGCATGTGGTTGCAATTTATCAGCCGATGCTTCAGCAGGTTTCGCCTGCCCACTTACAAGGTAAACGCTGAGCCCCGCTCCTTTTGCAAGCTTGTAGAACAAAAGTGCATATCCTTGACAAACCCCGGTTCTATCTTTCAAAGTCTCATAGACGCTCTTGTGCGAGTAAGACTCATCGTACGTGATATATGCCTTTATCCATTCGTTAATTGCAAAAACCTTCTCTAAATCACTCTTCGCATTGCCAACAATAACAGGTAGATTTTTGGATATGAACTCATCAACCACTTTTCGCTGCGCTACCGTTTCTGTATAGATATACGTAATCGTTGTTTCAACTGTGCCTTCCTGCTCAAGTGATTTTGCCTCCCAACGCTCAATAAACAGCTTTTCCGGAAGGCTTTCTATTATCGTACCTATTACCTTGAGCATTGAAGCATTGTTAATCCCTTTTGCTCTAAGCACCGTTGCCTGCTCGTAATTCAATATATCTGTAGCTATAGCCTTCTCGATATCATCAACTGAGTAAACTTGATAGACTTTTGCGAAAATCATACTACATAGCAGTACCCAAACAATAAGAACAAACATTCGAAACCTTTCTTCCATCCACGCGTTCCCCTTCCCAAAACAAGCCATCTGCTCGACATCGTCGACACACTCGACACACATTGGACAGGCTCGACAGTTTTTAGAAATCAACAAATTTGAACTTCCCAGAGATTTTGTAATTACCATCTCTGACTATCAAAAATCTTTTTTCAACTAACTGTTCAAAAACCGAATATGCTGTTGTTCTTTTGAAACCATTCTTTTGGAGAATTTCCAAAATTCCTTCCTTTGGACCAAAATAATCCCCCAACAATTTAACTGCTTTCTTCTGATTTTCAGTTAAGCTAACACCCGTTGAGATATACTCTTTAACAACCTTATTGATTGTATTTAACAAATGTACCTTTCTAAGCTTATCCTCATGTATGTTGTCGTACACACTTTTGTATAATATCCATAGCGCATCTCTTGGATTTCCGTCTGAAAAGTCAGCAGCGACCTCAAGCACATCGTGCTCAACGAAGTCCAAGTATCTATCTAATCTTTTGACCAACATTTCTTTGATATCCAAGGCTTTCAAAGGTTCTAAAAACACGATGTCTTTAAAAACATTCTCCAGATTCCCCGCTTCGTTCCAGCGCATCCTATCAGATACATATTCTCTGTATATGGCAAACGGTAATGAGAACACAACAACTAAGTTCTCGATAAGAAGCTGCGTTTTCAATGCATCAATAACTCTCAACACATCTTCTTTCTTTTCCTTGTCCAGTTCGTCAACTATCAGCAAGAATTTTCTCTTTGCATTCACCGTTTCTTCAATTAACAACCCGAGCCGTTCGCGAGCGGCAAAGAAATTAAATCGCGGGGCTCTGGACTTTTCAAATTTAGCTTCCGTGTTGCCAAGCATCGAAAAGCCCAATGAAAATCCCTTCAGAGTCGCTACCTCTTCAGTAATCCAGTCCTTGCACTCTCTTGCAACCTCACCAACATCATTGTCGTGTTCCAACTTTGAGGCTAATGAATAAAGCAAATCGTAGAGAATACTTTCCATAGTCTCTCGGAGAGAAATATTGACAGTTTGAACATATACGTGCGATGGTTTCACAAAATTGAGTACCGTTGTTTTTCCAATACCAGTCTCACCAGCCACACCAAGTATTCCAAAAGGCAAGTGAGCTGTAATATTATTGAGATAACTTATCTCCTCTTGCCTATTAACTAACCAATCTGAATCTGATTCTCTCAAAGGCTTATCCGTTAAAAGAGGAATAAGAACAGAAATACCCTTGTCATCCATAATTTCACCTCTACACATTTTCGACCGTCAAAATACTTTTCAAACCAATTATACCACGCAAGCCAACATTTTTTCGCTCGACACCGTCGACAAGCTCGACAAACGTCGGACAGGGTCGACACATCATGGATAAACAATTTCCGCACATTCCACCCTTCATTCAGCAAATCTGAATCCTGGGCTGATTTGCCTTGCAAATTTGAGCACTTCTTTGTATTCTCCCATCGTTATTCTTCTTGCAATCTCCGGAAATTGATGTGCTTTAAAGGTAGGATAGTACTGTGCCATTACATTTACATACGCCTTACCAGATACCTCTTTTGCAATAAACTCAAGCACCTTCTTGCTATCTGCCACATTATTTGGCATCACCAAATGTCTGATTATCAATCCTCTAAGGGCTATTCCATTGTCATCCACAACCAAGTCTCCAACCTGACGTTGCATTTCAATAACTGCTTCTTTTGCATATTTTGTATAGTTCGGAACCTTAGAATATCGCAATGCTTTTTCATCATCTCCGTATTTAAAATCGGGCATGTATATATCGACGATCCCATCAAGTAGAGCTATTATCTCTTTGCGTTCATACCCGCCGCAATTGTAGACTAATGGAATTCTTAACCCACTCTTTGCTGCAATCACAAGCGCAGAGACAATCTGGGGGATATAATGTGTAGGTGTGACTAAATTGATGTTGTGACACCCCATCTTTTGGAGAGTAAGCATAATCCCGGCAAGTTCTTCAATGCTAACCTTTCTCCCCTCACCAAGCTGACTGATGTGATAATTCTGGCAAAAAACACACCCCATATTGCAGTGAGTAAAAAATATCGTTCCAGAACCACCAAAACCAACCAAAACAGACTCTTCCCCAAAATGTGGTCCATAGCTTGCTATTTCAATATCTGCTGTGGCACGGCAAAAACCAACTTTGCCCTCGAACCTATTAACCCCACACTGGTGAGGGCAAAGGTCACATCTCTCAAGATGTTCCATCAGGTCTTTGGCTAAGGTTGATAATGAGTCGTTGAAAAGTTTTTCCTGGTAAGATGCCACGAAATTTCCACACTCCCTTGTGATAATTATATCAACAAACACTACTAAATCAAACTGTTTCTCAAGATTTTGCAGATAGTGTCATATTTTTCCGCAAAAAAGATTAATAGTCGGAACTCTTATCATTTCTTCTTCATAGGATTTTTTTCTTGCTCTTTCTACATTTGGTAAGAATCTATGTTCGTGGTATGATTTATCTGAAAACGTTTTCGAAAACGTTTTCAAAAGAGTAAACGTTTCAGCATAAACGTAGTGATTCATTTTCTCATCTTAACGAAGGAGGTGGATAAGTTGAAAAAGCAGGGCATTTTCAACTCACAGATCGCAAAAGTTGTTGCCTCGATGGGTCATAAAGACATGTTAGCAATTGTGGATTTGGGGTTTCCAATTCCTGATGCCGTTGAGAAGATAGATATAGTTTTAGACTACGGAAAACCAAGGTTTTCAGATGTTCTTGAGGTTGTTCTTAAGGAACTAGAAGTTGAGCAATGCATTATTGCTACCGAGTCATCAGAAATTTTTATTGATGAGATTCAAAAAAAATTGCCATCAGCTGAGCTTAAAAAGATCTCACATGAGGAGTTGAAAGAGTTGGCGAAAAAGTGTAAAGCGGTTATTCGAACAGGGGATACAACACCTTATTCCAACGCAATACTTGTGGCTGGGGTGATCTTCTAAATGCCTGAAAAGGTACTTGAAGTAAAGAATATCAGTAAATCATTTCCTGGGGCGCAAGCACTGAAAAATGTCAGCCTAGACCTTTACGAAAAAGAAGTTCTTGCGCTTGTCGGTGAGAATGGTGCTGGTAAAAGTACGCTTATAAAGATAATAAGCGGTGTTCATAAAGCAGATAGTGGGGAAATTTACTACCTCGGTAACAAAGTTAACTTCAAAGATCCGACCGAAGCTATTTCCAACGGCATCTCCACAATACACCAGGAACTGAACCTTTTTGAGGAATTAACCGTTGCAGAGAATATTTTTGTTGGAAACGTCAAAGGGTTTCGATTCTCTAAAAGAAAAGCGTTCGAAGTTATCAAAAATCTTCTCGAGAGCCTGAAATTCAATATAAGACCAGACGAAAAAGTCAAGAATCTTAATACATCCGAAAAACAGCTGGTATCTATTGCAAAAGCTCTGTTTTTAAACGCTCGCATAATAATAATGGATGAACCAACTGCAACAATCACTGAATACGAGGCTGAAAGACTATTTGAAATCATCAAAAACCTAAAAAACAAAGGCGTTTCGGTAATATTCATATCCCACAGGCTGGAAGAGATTTATCAAATAGCAGACCGAGTTACAGTCCTTAGAGATGGCGAACTCATTGGGACCAAGCGTATAAACGAAGTTAGCAGAGAAGAACTTATAAGGATGATGGTTGGTAGGAAAATCGAGGAAATGTATCCCAAGTTCAATCAACCTAAGAATGAAACTATATTTATAGTGGAGAATCTTTCGGTAAGCAATTTTGTAAAAAACGTAACTTTCGAAGTTCGAAAGGGAGAGATATTCGGTATAGCAGGGCTTGTTGGATCCGGAAAATCTGAAATCGCGTTGGGGATTTTCGGAAACTTACCAGCGACCTGGTCAAGAATGGTACTGAATAATACTGAGCTTGAACCGTCAAAAAATATGCTTAAGCACGGGATCGCATTGGTCCCGGAAGACAGGAAAAAGATGGGGTTAGTGCTCGAACTAGATCTCATGAGAAATATCGTTCTTCAAAATGCCGATGAAGTCTCAAAGGGTCTACACATTTCATGGAAAAAAGCCAAGGCTATGGCTTTTGAAGAGATTAGGAAATATTCTATTAAAGTTAGCAGCATGTTCCAGAAGGTCAAAACGCTATCAGGTGGTAATCAACAAAAGGTTGTTTTGGCCAAAGTTCTCAGAAAAACTCCTCAGTTAGTAATGCTGGTCGAACCAACAAGAGGTATCGACGTTGCAACAAAAGTTGAGGTTTATAACATCGTGAACAAGCTTGCCAATGAAGGTGTCGGAGTTATATTTATCTCTTCAGAACTTCCAGAAATACTCGGTTTGTGCGACAGGGTCCTTGTCATGCACCGAGGTCGCTCAATGGGTATACTCGAACGTCACGAATTGTCAGAGGAAAAGATTTTAAAACTTGCAACGGGGGTTGACGACTAATGAACTCGAAAAGATTGCTTGCTAAGGTTAGAGAGTATCCTGCTATAGTAGGACTTTTAGGTGTCGTAATACTCTTCAGTCTTTTATCAGACAGATTTTTTACGTTGTCGAATTTCGTTAACGTTCTTCGACAAGTCTCTATGCAGGCAATTATCGCTTTTGGCATGACGGTTGTGATAATTTCCGGAGGAATCGATCTGTCAGTCGGCTCTGTCTTTGCACTATCTGCTGCCGTTCTTGCTTCAATCATTGCAAAAAGTAACTCGATATTCGTTGGCATTTTGGCTGCTCTTTTGGTGGGGGCGGCTTTTGGGTTCTTCAACGGTTTACTCATAGCGAAGGGAAAACTCCAACCTTTTATTGTGACACTCGCTACTATGGCTATTGCTAGGAGTTTAACCCTTGCATATATGGAAGGAATGCCGATTACAGGGTTCCCTTCGTCTTTCCGTTTTATCGGTGCCGGCGATGTTTTGGGTATTCCCGTTCCCGTAATAATAATGTTTTCCTTACTCGCTCTCATGAGCTATCTAACTCGCTTCACAAAGTTCGGACTCTACGCGTACTCAATTGGTGGTAACGAACTGGCCTCTAGGTTAAGTGGTGTGAAAGTGGATCTTTACAAAATCAGTTTTTACGTTCTAAGTGGCATACTGACAGCAGTAAGCGCAGTAATTCTCACTTCAAGGTTGAACAGTGCACAACCAACTTTCGGTGTTGGATACGAGCTTGATGCCATCGCCGCGGTTGTTCTAGGTGGAGCAAGCTTATCGGGCGGCAAAGGAACGGTACTGGGCACCTTTTTCGGTGCTCTCATTATGGGTATATTAAACAACGGCATGAACATACTAAATGTTTCCCCATTTTACCAAGATGCAGTCAAAGGCATCGTTATTTTGACGGCTGTGTTGATCGAACGTGAAGGGTAACACACTTTTGGGAGGTGAACGGTATGAAAAGGTTAGTGGTGGTTCTTGCGGTGTTGCTTTTGGTAGTCTCAGCTTTCAGCTTCAGGGTAGGTCTCTCGTTGTCAACACTTAACAACCCGTTCTTTGTAACACTTAGAGATGGAGCTCTTGCAGCTGCAAAAGAACTCGGAATAACTTTACTTGTTGTTGATGCACAAGACAAGCCGGCAAAACAACTCAACGACATTGAGGACTTGATTCAGAAAAAAGTTGACCTAATAATAATTAACCCAACAGACAGTGCCGCAATAGTGCCGGCAATTGAAGCTGCGAACAAAGCAAAGATTCCTGTTATCACGGTTGACCGCGCTGCAGCTGGTGGACAAGTTGTAGTTCACATAGCGTCTGACAATGTGGCAGGTGGAGCCATGGCAGCAAGATTCATAGCAGAACAACTCAAAGGCAAAGGAAAGGTTGTCATGCTTGTTGGAATTCCAGGAACTTCAGCTGCTCGTGACCGCGGACTTGGGTTTAAAACCGAGCTCAAAAAATACCCAGGGATCCAGCTTGTTGCAGAACAAGTCGCAAATTTCAATAGAGCAGAAGGTATGAGAGTCATGGAGAATATCCTTCAGGCATACCCTGATATTGACGCCGTTTTTGCGCAGAACGATGAGATGGCACTTGGTGCAATTGAAGCTATTAGAGCTGCCAAGAAACTTGGAAAGATAATGGTGGTAGGTTTCGATGCAATTCCAGATGCTCTCGAAGCAGTGAAAAAAGGCGAAATGGCAGCTACAGTGGCACAGCAACCTTACCTCATGGGTCAGCTCGCTGTTCAAAAAGCATACGAATACTTAAAGCAAAAGACAATATTTATTCCAGTGGAACTTGAGCTTGTGACAAAAGGGAAGTAAAATATAAACATGAGCAATATTCTGTCACCCAGGGGGTAATCCCCTGGGCATTTCAAAAGGAGGAACGGCATGAAAAAAGTAAGTATCAAAGATGTTGCTAAACTCTCAGGAGTTTCTATCTCGACAGTATCGAGAGTTTTAACAGGCTCCGCACCAGTCTCAAAGGAATTAACGGAAAAAGTTATCAAAGCCGTACAAGAACTGGGGTACTCTCCCAGTAGTATAGCTCGGAGTTTGAGGAATGGCGCAACAAAAACTATTGGTTTCATACTTCCAGACATAACAAACCCATTCTTTGCACACATCGTTCGTGGTGCAGAAGATTATTTAAGAAAACACGGCTACACTCTTATTTTCGGAAGCTCCGATCAAGACAAAAACGAAGAAAACCACCTACTCGATGTCCTTCTCTCCAAACACATAGATGGATTACTGTTCACAGGTTCTGGAGACTCTAATCCAAAATTACTCCGTAAAATTGAGCAGGGACTAAAAGTTGTCTTCTTGGACAGAATCATACGGGGTGTTAACTCCTCTTACGTTATCGTTGACAACAAAAAAGGTATAAACTTACTGCTCGACCATCTTATTGAAAACGGTCACGAGAGCTTTTTGTTTGTCAACGGTGATAAGAATACCTTCAGCGCAAAACAACGTCACGTAGCGTTTATGGAAAGAATGAAATCAGGTAAATACAAACATGAACACTATTTCACAGGATTTTCATATAGAGCAGGTTACAACTTTGCTTCGCAGTTCGATGATATATTAGAATTCGACGCAATTCTGTGTGGAAATGACTTGATAGCCTTTGGAGTTATAGACGCTTTGGAAGAGAAAGGGATACATGTCCCTGAACAAATTAGTGTAACAGGTTTCGATGATATACCCTTCAGCAAGCACTATAAACCCGCCTTAACAACTGTACGCCAGCCGATGTACGAGATGGGTCAAAAAGCTTCCGAACTCTTATTACTTATGATAAAAGAGCAGTTATCAACAGCCGAAGGAATTATCCTAGATCCGGAACTTGTAGTCCGAGAATCAACAAGGAGGACAAAAATATGATTGCTATCGTTGGAAGCTCAAACATAGATATCGTGCTCACAGTGGAACATTTCACAAATCCCGGAGAGACTCAGAGAATAACTAAACTTGAGTATTTTCCTGGTGGAAAAGGAGCCAACCAAGCAGTTGCTATTGCCCGCCTATCTGAGAAACCCGTGTATTTTCTCACCGCCGTAGGTGATGATCAATACGGAAAAATATTGACTGAAAACTACGAACGCGAGAATATTCACGGATACAGAGTTGTCAGTGGTATCTCGACAGGTATGGCTTTTATCGAAGTTTGCCTCTCGGGAGAGAATAGAATAATAATCTATCCAGGTGCGAATGCTTGTTTAACTCAAGAAATGGTATTAGATTCGAAAGAGGAGCTGCTCAAAGCTAATATCTTACTTGTACAGAACGAGATACCTTTCGAAACAACACTCTACGCTTGTGCTATGTTTAAAGAAGCAAGCAAAATAGTTATTTTTGACCCCGCACCAGCTCAAGATATCAGGCCCGAGATTTTTAGATATGTCGACTTTCTTACACCAAATGAGGAAGAACTTAACGCACTTAGCAAAACGTTTTTTGACAATTTTGTTTCAATAGAAGATTCTTTCGAAAAATTCAACAAATTAGGTTTGAAGGCTATGATAGTTAAACTGGGGGATAAGGGAGCAACGTATGTAGATTCCAACAGACTCTTCAACATTCCAACAATAAAAGTCACAGCTGTCGACACAACAGCAGCTGGCGATGTCTTTAATGGAGCTCTTGCAGTAGCCTTGAGTGAAGGTAAAGACTTAGCCGAGGCTATAAGATACGCCAATATATGTGCGGCTATCTCTGTTACAAGAAAAGGTGCTCAGCCATCAATTCCCAAAAGGATTGAAGTTGAAGAGTTTTTAAAAGGTATTCAGCCTTTGTAATACAATTGATTCTCCAACAACTGTTCTGGAGGTACATCTTTATATTCTCTTGCAGGAACGCCCATGTAAATCTTTCTTGGGTTTGTGTCTTTCGTGACGACCGAACCGGCAGCAATGAGCGTGTCTTCGGCAATCACTATTCCAGGAAGTATCGTCGAACTAGCACCGATACGTGCACCTTTTTTCAAAGTTGGTCCTTTAAAATACTTTTTCCTTTCCTCAGTTCGTCCCAAGAAATTGTCGTTTGTAAACGTCACATTCGGGGCTATGAAACAATAATCTTCTATTGTCGATATAGCAGTAATATAAGCATTTGTTTCTATCTTCACATACTTTCCTATCTTTGTTTTATTCTCAACTGCTACTCCCCTACCAACTATTGTATATTCCCCAATCTCCACGTCCTCTCGTATACTTGCAAGGTCTCCAACGAACACAAAATCATGCAAAACTGCTCCTCTGTAAATCACACAATTTGCACCAATCGTTACGTATTTCCCAAGCACAAGTGGAGGAAGCTCTTTCTCATCAGTCGTCGCAGATGCTGAAGCTTTAAACGGCTTTTTTCCAAGCACCGTGTTATCACCTATAACGCACCCTTCACCAATCACCGTGTCTTTCCTGATAACAACATTGTGACCAATCACAACATTATCACCAATCACAACATTATCTTCGATAACAACATTTTCACCAAGTCTCACATTAATACCTATCTTTGCAGTTTCAGAAATCATTTTCATTCCTCCTTTTCCGTTCTAATATCCAATAGTATCTTTCGGAAACCCCAACTTTTCAAGAACATCCAGTGGCATCCTAAACCTTACCGTTACAAGTGGGTCTACAACTTGTGAAATCTCAGCATGTCCAACGATGCTAAACAACATCGTCAATTCTTCAAGGCTAATGTTAGCATATCTTAGTACAAACTCCGCCATATCACTCACGGCTGATTTCATCGCTTCATCCAATGTTCTTGCAGAAGCTAAAGTTAACAAACTACCTTCAGAAATTACCATCGGATTCCTGAGCTCCAAGCCCTTTTTGACAAAAATTCTTGCCGTAACCTTCCCAGCAACTTCTATCCCCGTTCCACAAACTTCCCCATCCCCCATGAGCGCGTGTAAATCACCCAAAGCAAGCAGACCACCTTCGACAAAAACCGGCAAAATCACCTTTGTCCCTTTCTTTATACACCTTGTATCCAAATTCCCTCCATGGGGTCCTGGAGTACCACAATTTACACTTCCTTCTTTCGGTGCTACTCCAATCACACCTATCATTGGGTCAATAGGCAATTCCAAATTATTAAAAATCGCACAACCGTTTTCTATTTTCACAATCTTTGTATAAAAACTTTCAAACTTTTCTCCAAGAGGTCCGAGTCCTTTTCCAGCAATCATAACACCTTGATTTGCAACTTCGACATCGAGTATCTTAACTACCAATGCATCCCCAGGCTTCGCTCCTTCCAAGAAAACAGGACCCGTTGCAGGGTTAACTTCCGACCAATTGAGATGCTCCAACCTATCTTCTGCTGTCCTTATCTGGTTTGAAAAACAATCCATCGTTTCAAAGACAACTTCATCTCCATTTTCGATAACCAAAGCAGGCTTCATATCACTACTAAACGCAAAAACTTTATTCTTTGAAGAAACAAAATACTTGTGTCCCATCAAACTCACCCCCTTCCCCCATTTTTTCAACCTTACTTACCTACTTCCTTCTTTATATCCTTAATCCCCTGCGCCGATTTCTTACTCGAAATCACTATATACTCATCCGTCTCAATCACTATCAAATCCTCAACATCGTTCAGAATCGTCTTCTTGTTCGTTTTGACTATATTTCCCTTACTCTTGAAATAATACACATTACTCGCCAACACATTTCCCATCTCGTCTTTCTCACTGTGCCTTTCAACACTTGTCCAACTTCCCACATCGTCCCACCCAAATGCCGAAGGGATAACATAAATCCTATCGTAATGCTCCATTATCCCATAGTCAACGGAGATATTATCAACCTGTGGATAGAGTTCTTTCAAAGCCTGCTCGTATGAATTCTCAGGCAATTCAAATAACTTATTGAGAATTTCGTAAGTCTTTGGTAGAAATTTTCTTGTTGTCTCGATTATCGTATCAACATTCC
Source organism: Fervidobacterium pennivorans DSM 9078 (assembly GCF_000235405.2). Taxonomy (NCBI): domain Bacteria; kingdom Thermotogati; phylum Thermotogota; class Thermotogae; order Thermotogales; family Fervidobacteriaceae; genus Fervidobacterium; species Fervidobacterium pennivorans. Next base: position 160,937 of record NC_017095.1, on the reverse strand, counting down.
AAATGAATATCCCAGCATTCCACAGGTAATTGCCCTCTTCTAAGTATTTGAGTGCTACCTCATATGCTGGCTTTTCAACAAATCTTTGAACTCTCAATACCGTTTCGTTGTATTTAACATCTTCATTCTCCCTCACGAATTTAATATACCCATATCCTGTCTCAGGTCTATCTGGCTTTATTCCAAGAGTAACGACGGCATCTTTATTTTTCTTGATAAAATCCAAAGCACTCTTCAAAGCCTTCCTAAACCCTTCAACGTCCTTTACAAGATGATCCGCTGGTAGAACCACAAGGTTAGCACTGCCAAAATGTTTTTTGATATAGAAAGCCGATAATGCGATTGCTGGTGCTGTATTTCTCCCCATCGGCTCAACAATTATATTCTCCCTTGGCAACCCTGCCAACTGTTCACTTGTGATTTCTACATACTGCTTGCCTGTAACAACAAACGTATGATTAATCGGAACAAGTCCCTCAAGTCTTTCAACGGTGAGCTGTATCATCGTCTTGTCACTGAACAAATTCAAAAACTGTTTTGGTCTTTCATCTGTTGAAAGTGGCCAAAATCGTTCACCTTTTCCACCAGCCATAATTAATGCAAAGTCCTTAGTTTCAGCCATACTATCTCTCCTCCTGAACACTCCTAGTCTCTTATTCAAACTTAATTCCAAGCATCTTCTCCAACGCTTCTTTCAACTTCCAATGTTCAACAAGATGAATAACATAGAAACCCAATCTCTTCGCTGTTTCAATATTATCCGCCCTATCGTCAATAAACAAAGAACTTGATGGTTTCACACCGCAACGTTCCATTAATTCATAGAAAATATCTTCATTGGGCTTTATCTTTTTAACATGGCTTGAGATGACCATGCAATCGAAATACTTGAAAAAATCGAACGTATTGTACACATACTCAAATGCCTTGTAGCTGAAATTCGAAAGCACACACAGGCGATGCCCATGAGTCTTCAGAATAGGCAACAACCTTGTGTTCTCCTCTATCGGCTTAAGCAAATTCAATACCACATTCTTCATATGGTGAATGTACCGTGCATCTTCCGGGTATCTTTCCTCCATCATCTTCCAAAGCTGTGACTCGGATATATCACCTTTGTCCATCAAATTCCATTCCGGGACACTGAAGACTCTCTCAGCCAGTCGCTTAGCAATCTCTTCGCCAAACTCCTCAACCATATACCCATACGGGTCCCAGTGTATTAATACTCTGCCAAGGTCAAAAACTAAAGTATCTATCTCTTTACTCTCAACCATCTAACCACCCCTTATCTATTTGTCTCTCATTGTAGATTTTACCATTGATATATGAAATCGTTAACTGGATTGGATAAAAGTTTCTATGCCTGATGTAAATATATTGCCTCTCATTAAATGCGGGGGTATGGTATAATAATTTTTGAATACTCTGCTCGGTGGTGGTGTATATGAAAAGGCAAGAAGATATTCTCAAAATACTGACTGAACAAAAACAATACCTTGTCCAAAATTTTGGCGTAGAAGAAATTGCACTCTTTGGCTCGTACGCGAGAGGTGAGGAGAACGAAGAGAGTGACATCGACATTTTGGTTCAATTTAAAGAAGGCTATAAAACATTCGATAACTACATGGACCTAAAATTCTACCTTGAAGAACTTTTCGGAAAAACCGTCGACCTTGTTATCAAATCTGCTATAAAACCGCGACTAAAACCATACATTTTGGAGGAAGCAAAATATGTCTAAAAAACTGTTCTCCACAAACAATTCCAGGATGGGATTTTTTGATTTTGGAGGAAGCAAAATATGTCTAAAAAACGGGACGTTAAATTATTCTTACAAAACATTTTGGATGAGATTCAGCGCATTAAGAGATTCGTCGAAGGAAAAATTGCCGAAATTCGAGACGATTGTTTCCCATCTAATTAAAATCGAAAACCACCAGTGTCTTCTTAAAATTCCACCATACATCCTTCAAACAACCCAGCAACGCAATCCCCTAGTTTTGACTGCACTACATTTGCTACCTTCTCACTTATTCTTGCCGTTTACCTCCTTTTGTAGTTGAAAACACAATCAAATGCGATATACTTTCAAATGGAACAATTCTAAAAAAACATATGGAGGAATTCACATGTTTGATATCAATTCTCAAAACAAAATCTCGATAATTATCCCTGTTTACAACGAAGAAAAGACCATTTCAAAAACACTCGAAAGCTTACTCAACAACGATTACAAGGCCATCGAAATCATCGTGGTAGATGGTATGAGCACTGACAATACAAAGAAAATTCTCGAAGAATATGTCTCAAAATATCCCACAAAAATAAAGATACTCCAAAATCCTAAAAAGCACACACCTGCTGGCTTGAACATCGGTATACAAAACGCTTCTGGGAAGTATATAATGATAGCAAGTGGGCATGCAACTTACTCAGAGAACTATATATCTGCCTGCGTTGAAGCCATCGAGTCAAACCTCTGTGATGTTGCTGGAGGATTAATGGAAACACTCCCAAGAGCTCATAATCCAAAAGCGATAGCAATAAGTGAAGTATTAAAGCATCCATTCGGTATTGGTGGGGCAAAGTATAGAACAGGTGTAGAAGACAACGAGTATGTCGATACCGTTGCGTATGGAATATACAAAAAAGAAATTTTCGAAAACATAGGACTATTTGACGAACGGCTGATAAGAAACCAAGATATCGAATTCAACTTACGTTTAAAACGCGCAGGCTATAAGATTGTGCTCGTTCCTCAGGCAAAATCATATTACTATGCAAGAGACACATTCAAAAAACTTTGGGAAAACAACTACTCAAACGGATTTTGGGTGACACACAGTTCAAAATATGTGAAAAGAGCCTACAGATTGCGCCATTTGATACCTTTGTTTTTTGTGGTGTATTTACTTACTCTCTTAATAACATGGTTCATCCCTATAATTCCAACATTTCTTAAATTGCTCTGTGTAATACCCTTTTTGCTTTATCTGACACTTGTTACAACATTCTCATTGAAGATAGCCCACAAACACAGAAACTTCAAACTATTTTTCTACTCATTGATTACGTTCCTAACTTTGCACACATCATACGGAATAGGTTCAATTTTTGGATTATTCAGAAAAGTAATGTAATAATCTATAAAAGATGGAGGACAGAACTTGGTATCAGCTTTCTTAAAGCCTTTGCTTGCAATTTTACTAACGGTAGCGATTACAGGCTTGATTGTCTGGCTATACTTTGAGACAAAGCTTTCGAAGATTCTTTTCACCACAGAATTCAGTCTAGAGGACGTAAATGCCTATAATAACCAATCTACAACTGCAAACTCCTCGAAGTTTGCAGTTGCATTGTTTGGTTTAGATGCACGCCACGAAGGTGAAAGCTCCCGAAGCGATACGATTATGATTCTTCTTATTGACCATTCTATGCAAAAGATAAAACTTGCCTCGATAATGAGGGACCTTTACGTTGATGTTCCTGGTTACGGTAAACGAAAGATTAACAGCGCCTATGAACTAGGAGGTCCAAAGCTTGCACTTTCAACACTGAATACAAACTTTGAACTTGCTCTAACAAAATACGTAACTGTAGACTTCCGCGGTTTTGAAAAAATAATTGATGCTGTTGGTGGGGTTGAGATAGATGTCAAAGACTACGAAGTGGAACATATTAACATAAACATGAGGGAAGTAAGAAACCTGATAGGCGGAGATGTGCCGGAAGTAAAATATCCTGGCTTGCAACGTCTCAATGGCAGGCAAGCTCTCGCGTATGCAAGAATAAGATATGTAGGCAATGGTGATTACGAAAGAGTCCAGCGACAGCAGAGAGTCTTCGAAAAAGTTTTTGAAAAAGTGAAAAATGCATCACTTGGAACAAAATTGCGCATAATTGATATGGTGCTCCCATATATAGAAACAAACTTAACACGTAACGAAATTGTTTCTCTTGCCACGAAAAACTACTCAAAATACACGCTCGAGCACACCAGACTTCCCGTCTCTGGTTCGTATAGAGAAGGGTATGCAACAATTGATGGAATAAAACAGTGGATATTCATTACTGATATAGAAAAAAACAAACAAGCACTGCATGAGTTCTTGGAAAGATAAAAACAATAGCTGCCTATATGGCAGCTATTTGTTAAGTTTAATTCATATTACTTAGTTAAAATCTCAACCATCCTCTTCCCTGCATCGCCATTTCCATACAGCCCTGTTGGATATGGCCTTTCTTGAGAAGAAAACACCGCATCGTAAATCCCTTCACCATCTGCTAAGATGTTCCACTCACTCTCAACAAGCTCTCGCCAGCTTGTATCCGGCATTACAACAACAGCCCGTTTACCTGCAAAATACGCCTCTTTCTGTAACCCACCACTGTCGGTAATAACCTTCCAAGATTTCTCCACCAAGCCCATTAAGTTTAAATAATCAATCGGTTCGATTACAATAATGTTTTTCAAATACCTATCCAACCCGAATTCAGAAATTCTTTTACGTGTTCTTGGATGAACTGGGAAAACAACCTTTATCTTCTCCGCAACTTTTGAGACTTCGCTCAAAATCTTTTCAAACTTTTCTTTGTTATCCACATTAAAATCTCTGTGGAGGGTCATAACAATATAATTTTCTTCCTCAAGACCAAGAAGTTCGAACACATCGTATTTAAACATAGGCTCCATCATCAAAAACAAATCGTACATCACATCTCCGACAAAATAAACTCCTTGCTCTATACCTTCTTTTTTCAAATTCTCAACAGCCAGTTTAGTCGGACAGAACAGGTACTTAGAAACTCTATCTGTGAGCACGCTGAGGTATTGAAACATCCATTCGGAGTTGGTGGCGCAAAGTACAGAACAGGCGCTCAGAAGAATGAATACGTCGACACGGTAGCTTATGGAATTTACAAAAAAGAAATCTTTGAAAAGGTCGGACTGTTCGATAAAAGATTGATAAGAAATCAGGATATAGAATTCAACATAAGGCTCAAAGATGCAGGATATAAAATCATGCTTGTTCCGCAAGCAAGAGCGTACTACTTTGCCAGAGACACATTCAAAGGACTTTGGCAAAACAACTTTTCAAACGGATTTTGGGTTACCCACAGCCGAAAGTACGTGAAAAAAGCATACAAGCTAAGGCACTTAATTCCTTTGTTTTTTGTCATTTATCTACTCATTTTGGCTGTAACCCTCTCAATTCCGGTCATCCCAACTTTCTTTAAACTACTTGGCTTGGTTTCTCTTTCACTTTACTTAGCAATGGTTACCATATTCTCAGCATCTGTAAGCACCAAACACAACGACAATAGCATATTTTTCTATACGTTAACTTCATTCCTAATTTTGCACATATCGTACGGGACAGGTTCACTTGTTGGACTTGTCAAAAAGGCATAATCTAAAAATGTTTTCTATCCATATATCTTAGTTATTATAAAAGTTCCAATGGTAGTTGTGTTAGCAGAGTTCTTATCTGTCCGAATCAAAGTCAATTTGATGAAAATAATCATTAAATCCATAGCAACGGTTTCACAAATTTGACTTTTGACTCTTTTTAAACGAAAACAAAAAGTCTTCCACTCCCTGATTTAAGAGTGAAAGACCAGATACGAGACGTAAGAAACTATTTTATCCTTAAGGAAGGGCAGCCGTGAATTTCTTGAAGTTATGTGTTTAGCTATCAGCTTCTCCTTTTTCAAAGTGGAATACTTGATTCGGCTTATCGACCCTGTAAAACCCATGATAACCAAACCAATCCCTTATCGCCTGAACAAGATTTGCAGGCAGCTTTTCAGAAACAATAGAGAGATAGAAATTAATAGCGGAATCAATAACAGGAATTGGGATATTGTATCTTTTGGCTATACTGCTAACCTGGATAACATTTTCGTACAAAAGGTTCAAATTCTTTATGATATTCTCTTTCTCAATTAAGCATCCCAAACCTCCAAGATCTTCCAACAGTAAGTAATCTATGAAACTTGACTCGAGGATACTTCCTTTTCTCCAAACTTTTAACACATTATCTAACTGGACGTTGTAGCCAAATTCATTCGAGGCTCGCGTTAACAACCACAGTCCCTCACTAAAAGCAATGTAGTTAACAAACATAAGGGCATCCTTGAGTAAACTTATCAAGTCTAAACCTAAACTTTCCTGTTCCAGTGAACGCCTCTTTATTTGAGAGTTCTTAGAAATCCTCATTCTAAGTTCTTTGAACACTGAAATCATTCTGCTGTTCACTGAAGCTGCTATCGTGATTGCAGGAATTCCTAGCTCTAACGCAGTTTGAGTAAACCACAGACCTGTCCCCTTCTGCTCTGCAACGTCAAGGATCACATCTATAAAAGGAGCACCTGTAAGTTCGTCGACCTGTCTCAAGACGATACTTGCAACCCTGAGCAGAAATGAATCAAACAGCAACTCGTTCCATTCTTCAAAAATAGTTGCGATTTCATCTGTTCGTAGCAATAAGACTTCACGCATTACTTGATAAACTTCAGAGATGCCAGCTATTATCCCATATTCAATGCCATTGTGCACCATTTTAACAAAGTGCCCTGCTGAGCGCTCACCCATGTAATTCACACACTCACCATATCTACTCTTAGCTGCGATTTTCTTCAGCATTTCTTCGACCTGTTTATACGCTTGATAATCCCCACCGGGCATCAGAGAGGGCCCTTTTAAAGCTCCTTCAGAACCACCGGAAATGCCCATCCCTAAAAAGCGGAAGCCTTTTTCAGCGAGGAACCTATAGCGTCTTTCGGTGTCTTTAAAGTGCGAATTTCCGGAGTCTATTACTATATCTCCTACTTCCAGAAATGGAATAAGCGAATTAATGACCTCATCTACCGGATTCCCAGCCGTGATGAGTAAGATAATCACCCTTGGTCTACTGAGAGATTCAACAAGAGCATCGATACCTTGGAAGCCTCGAATGCTATAGGAGAAAGGAATGCTTGATAAGAACTGCTTAGTTACTCCGTATTCTTTGTCGTAAACACTAACACGTAAACCTTTCTGTGCAAAATTGAGTGATAAATTCTTACCCATGGTACCAAGCCCAATTATTCCAACGTCACTCTTTCCGTCCACATCTATCACCCTCTAAATCATTTTAAAGAATTTAGAACAACCCAACTTACCAGAAAATGCCTCTCGGAAAAACCAATTCAAAGACTTTCTCAAAGAGATACCAGATTCCAAAAGAAACAACCGCCGTATATGCGATAGCTAACGGCAGATCTTTCAATTTCATCTCATCTTTCAAGAAAATGTAGTTAAAGAAAACTATCAAGAACGCGGAAAGCAGGAAACCCACGTATTTCATGAGCCATACCGCAGCAGCGAAGATTATCAAAAACAGTAGAGAATTGCGAAATCCAACATTATGACCTGCATCATTTGAAGATTCTGCAACCTGAGACTTCTTCTTCAGACTTCGGATTTCCATTACCAGCCACAAAATGGAGAACAGTAATGTAAGTAGAGAAATCAGTTTTGGAAAGAAATCTCCACCGAGTGAGCCGCCAAATCGAAGGGTTCGAATTAATGCAGCTTGTATATAGCTTACTATCGATACAACGATAAATATTATTGGGAATATTAGGTTCTTTAGTATGTTAGTCAATTTTTTCATATGATGATTCCTCCCCAGCTCTTAGTTTGAATATGTGAGGGGCACGTTGCCCCCCACTGTTGTATTTCTCATTTAACTACTTGAGCTGCTTTCATGTAAACTGCTTCCTGTTCTCTCCAGAAATTCAACAGATCGTTTCCAGTCTTAAAGAACGGGACTGCGTATGCAACTTCGGCCAACTTCTTTTGAAATTCTGAGTCGGCTACTATCTTTTCAATAATCTTGTTGAACTCGTTCACTATGTTAGCCGGAGTTCTTGGAGGGAAGAAAAACGTGTTTGTCATCGGGAATTTCAGACTCCTAAGTCCCTGAGAAGCTGCCGTTGGCGCATTGGGTATGAACGGGTCTGGTTGATCATCGTGCACAGCCAAAACCTTGATTTGCCCGTTCTTGATATACTGAACGGCTGAGACAAGAGCTAATGGAACAATATCGACGTGGCCACCAAGTAAGGCAGCAATTCTTTGCGCATCTCCACCCTCGTTAGGAACCACTCTGAATGCACCTGGAGCTGCCATCTCGATCGGAGCGTATTCCAAATAAGCTATTCCACCTGCACCGGCTCCGTACACGTACTTCTTCGGATTTTTCTTTGCATCTTCAATAGCTTCTTTCAAATTATTCCAGGGAGCATCTGCCCGTGCCGCAGTTATTCTCGAGGTCTTTGTTACGATACACGCCGGTGTAAAGTTCGTCCACTTTATATCCGCTACGCCAAGGTAGTAGTTTCCCAATACGGCCTGGTGGTACCAAAGTACGGTATAACCATCTGGTTTTGTCTGAAGCACTTGTCTGGCTGCAACCGCTCCTTCTGCTCCGACAACATTGGTTACTATCATTTCTTTGCCAGTGTACTTCTTCCAAAACTCTGCTATGAGCCTTGCTGTTATATCACTTGCACCACCTGCTGAATACGGAACAACAACAGTTACCGGTCTTTCCGGATAAGCGGCGAAGCTAAGTGTGACCAGAAGTAATGTCAGCAAAACGCTAAGAACCAAAAACACTAACCTTCTTGTCATAACACACCACACCTCCTGGTATAAGGATAAGTTTAAGCACTTTGTTTCTTTGCAACGCGCGCGTTGATGTATAGCCCAAGAACAAAGAGAAATACCGCAAGTATTATTAGAGTTAGCGAAATAGGTCTTGTGAACAGTGGCATTAAACTACCCTCTGACAATGCGAGAGCTTGTCTGAGCCCTTTTTCAACAATAGGACCGAGTATGAAAGCAGTTATAAGAGGTACAAGAGGAAAGTTTGCTTTCCTTAAGACGTACCCAACAAACCCAAAGAAGAGTGCTACCCAGATGTCAAAGACCCTGTTGTAGAGTCCATAAGCACCAACAACCATCGCGATGGTTATAACCGGGTAGAGGAAATATGACTTGACGCTTAAGGCAGATATAATAAATCGCATCAGTACGAGCCCAAGTACAACCATCGTTATGTTAGCAAGGATCTGAGATGCGAACACTGTATAAACACTGTCAGCATGCTCCGCAAACAGCATCGGTCCCGGGATCATTCCGTGTATCATAAACCCTCCAATCATCATCGCAGTGACTGAATCACCAGGTATTCCGAGCGACAACAGAGGAACCAGTGCTCCGGCGATGGTAGCGTTGTTGGCGGTTTCAGAAGCTATTACACCATCTGGGATTCCCGTTCCGAACTTTTCCGGATGTTTGGAATACGATTTGGCAAGTCCATAAGCTATAACGCTGGAGGTTGCCCCACCAACGCCTGGAAACACCCCTATAATAAAACCGATAATCAACGACCTGATGAAATTAATCGGCTGGCTGAATATCAGTTTCGTCGACTCAAGGACCACCTTGAAACCCATTCTCATCTTTTTAGTTTCTGGCGGAACAACAAACTTCGAGCGCTGCTCTATGGCTACAAATACTTCACTCAAACCAAACAATCCTATTAGAAGTGGCAGAATATCTATTCCTGCAATAAGATTCTCAATTCCAAACGTTAACCTCTTAACACCTGTTAGTGGGTCTGCTCCGACTGTAGCAATAAGAAGTCCGAGAAGTATTGAGAGGGTATTCTTCACTATTCCCCCTTCAAACATTCCAATACAACCAGCAAATGCGAGGATACCAAGTGCGAAATACTCAAACGGGCCGAACTTCAAGGCCACTTGGGCCAATGAATAGGTAGCTATTATCATCGCGAATACCGCTATGAGCCCACCGAACAACGAACTCATAAGAGAAATTCCCATCGCAAGTGGTGCCTGTCCTTTTTTCACCATGGGATGAGCATCAAATGTTGTTGCAATAGATGAAGGAGTTCCCGGAATATTTATCAACCCCGCTGAGATAAATCCACCCGATATAGCGCCAACGTAAATTGCACTTAACAGAGCCAATGCGCTATATGGATTTAGACCATACGTTAGGGGCAACGCCAAAGCGACACCCATCGTTGCTGTGAGCCCTGGGACCGCACCAAATATCAGCCCCCAGACTGTACCAATAACTATTATTAAAAGATTTTGCGGGTTTAACACTATGGGTATACCTACCTGGAACGTTTTCAAGAAAGCCTCCACAATAACACCCCCAAAGGTTTAGCTCTTTAGAATTTCATCAAGAGTGCGCTTTTCACTTTCCTCTATTTTTTCAGTCCATGCTTGATACAGACCTTCGTAAAAGCCCACAAATTTCAATGTCGGCGATATGATTTTCGTTTCCTTGTTGGTATTCACAAACTTTTCGAACTGGGCTTTGTTGACTAATCTTAGAGCAAAAAGAACGGTTCCAAGCACAGCGTCGTACCTATTACTCCTGTAAAAAATGCCTCGGTTCAATACGGTTGAGAGCAAGTTCCCGAACCCCGGTATTTCCAACAACCCTCCTGAAGCCACAAATCCAGTAACGTCTCCTAATAGTTTGCGTGTGACTTCCTCGACCACATTGACGGCTCTTCTAAACTTAAACACCAACCCTTCGATAACTGCGGCTGTTAAGTCATCAACACTTGTATGTGGTGATAAATTATAAAACTCTCCTTTCTGATACGGTATCCACCTGATCGAGCGCATTCCAAAAACAGTTGGCTTAAAAAGTACCCTATAGTTATTAGGTTTTTGAATCCTTGCTTCATCGTTCAAAATCCGGTTAAGAGTCTGTTCGTATGGAGTGTAATCACTTGACTTCAGATAGTTATCTTTCCACCAGTTCAAAACATTGCCGCAATTATTTGTAGCGCTTCCGACTATATAGTTGTTATCATCGAATATATAGCACCACGGGCCAAACCCAGGCATATCTTCAACATCAGGGATCTTACTGGTGATTCTTCTGATCGCAGCACTTGTTCCCATCGATATCGTAATCAAACTACTATCGCCGAACGTTGTCCCCATACTCGATGCAGCTCCATCAGAGGTTCCAACAATGACCCTTAGATCGAAATTTTTTTCATCGAATAAGCTCGTCAAGAATTTACTGGGTTTTAGCACCGTATTTCCTGAAACTGCACTTGGAAATTTTGATGAATCAACCTTAGCAAAATCTCTCAGCAAGTCATCTGCCCATCTATCAGCTCTAATATCGTAGCAGCCCGAACCACTTGCGATTGATTTATCAACGAAATGTGAATCCGTAAGGAGATGGATTATATAGTCCTTCACAGACGCAATCTTAGTCACTTGTTTCAGAAAATCTTGCTCATTTTTTGAAAACCATATTAACTTGTAGAATGGATACGTTGGCGCAACAGGACAACCTGTTCTGCTATGTAAGAGCGTCGCTACCGATTCGTTCTTGAGGATTTTGATCGCTTCTGTTGTTCCCAAATCATTGGTCCATGGGATGATGTTGGCAACAGGTTTCATATCGCTGTCTAAGAAAAGTAACGAGTGCAACATAGTATCTACGACCAAATATATTTCTTTCCTATCCGAAGAAAGCTCTCTCAAGAAATTCGCTGCATCTCTTAGACATCTTTCCAGAGCCGCTTCAATATCTTTCGGTCTTATAGTAATGCCGATCTTTTCATCGAAACTATACGCGTAGTTCTCAACAGCTTTGTACCTAACTTCAAGTGCCTCTTCATCGAAGACAACAGCCTTAGTACTCGAAGTTCCAACGTCTACTCCAATATAGTAACGCTTCACCCCACAACACCACCGTCCATAAATTGAAGTACATTAAGAAAGTTCCCTTATCTTCTTCAATACATTCCTAATTCTTTCCCTGACCTCTTCTTTTGATCCACTTACCAGAGAACCACCCATACCAACACCAAAGGCACCTGTTTTGAGCCACTCTAAAACGTTGTCTGGTGAAACTCCGCCTGTGACAATAAAATTCACGTTCGGGAATGGCCCCTTCATAGCCTTGATGAACGCTGGTCCTAGAATATCTCCAGGAAAAAGCTTGAGAATAGTGTTACCAGCCAGATAGGCATTCACAATTTCAGTTGGTGTCATAACTCCGGGAATGTAGCAAATATCTCTCTCTGCACAAAACTTTGAAACTTCCGGATCAAAGTTTGGTGAGATTATGTATTCAGCACCGGCTTCCAGCGCTTCAACACACATGTCCAAATTAATGACGGTACCAGCGCCTATAACAGCATCCGGACACCTTTCTTTAAGTTCTTTTATGACCTCCGTTGCGTTTGGAACTGTAAAGGTTACTTCAATCAACTTGACACCTTCTTCGCTCAGGGTAACACCTTTTTCTACTGCATCTTCCGTACTGCTGGTACGCAAAATTGCTATAAACCGTTCCTTTTCGATCAAAGCAGCTACTTCGTCTTTGTGCATCCTAAAATCCCTCCTACTTCGTTAGTAAACCTTTTATTAAGCACTGTAATCTTTCAGAAACCGCTTTATCCAAAACTTTCTCTGAGGAGAAAACCCTTTCCGTTGCCATCAATAAATGTTTGGTCATTTCTATTCTCGACAATTCGGGATTCCCACTGATGATCGCGGTAACAATTCTCTTGTGTTCTTCTTCCGTATTTTTGTACGCAATACCTACCTTCGTCGTGATCTTAATAACCTCAAAAGCCTTATTCATCACGGCATTCTGGAGGCTTTCCAGAATACTGTTTTTAGCGGCCTTCGCAATTGCAAAATGAAGCTCCTTGTCATACTCAACTCTCTTGATGCTCTTTCGACTTGTGTTCAAGTATTTGTCAAGCGCCTTTTGAATCCTTTCGATATCTTCTTCAGTTCGTCTAAGGGCAGCGAAAGCAGCCAACTCACTTTCAATTGCAAGTCTTGCCTCCATAACCTCAAATATTTCCAGTTGCTTTGAAATTATTAAATGTTTCGTAAACCTCTGAACAATTGACAAATTCAGCTGTTCCGAGATAAAATTACCCTTCCCCCAGCGCTTCTCAACAATTCCCAGCATTGCAAGAGACGTTATCGCTTCTCTTAAGGCCACTCGACTGACACCCAGTCGTGAAGCCAACTCTCGCTCCGGTGGTAACGCCTGTCCCGGTTTAAGTTTGCCACTCGATATTAATTTAACGATTTCCTCAACAATCTTTTCGGAGGTTTGGGTCTTATCAATCTCCTCAAACAAGGAGTTCACCCCTCACTTTTCAATGTACATACGTTTAAGAGAACCCAAAAAAGCATCAAACTTCTCATCGTACGTTTCAACTAACTCTTGGTCCGGTGTCACGATCATTCCTTCCTTAACAATATGATTTGTAGCGTCATTCAACGAATCAAACCAGCCTAATGAAACACCTCCCAACATCGTAGATCCAACGAGAGCGGGTTCTTCAAACCGTGAGACCTCAACTTCCTTCTTAAGAACATTCGCAAGTATGTAAAGCCATTGCTTCAACTTTGTTCCTCCACCAGACACAGTCACTCTCTCAAAACCAATGCCTTTTTCTATAAGGGGTTCTACCATCATTCGCAACGTGAATGAAATACCTTCCAAAGCTGCTGTGAGTATATCTTCAGCAGAAATCTTATATTCAAGCCCTTGAATCATCCCTTTTGCTTCGCTACCGAACTCCAGTCCCCTCTCACCAGTTATATAAGGATGGAATAGCAATCCTTTGACCGGTTTAACTTCATGTGAACGAAATTTATCAAGGTTTATCCTTAAAACTTTCCTCAGCCATTCAATTACAGAACCTGCGTTATTCACGGAACCTCCAGGGAACCACCTACCGTTGCACAGATACAAAGTCTGAGTCTTAAGCATGGGGGTGGAAGATATGAAAGGCCGCTCTGAGATAACTCGAACCATCCCTGTGGTTCCGAGGTTTACTACAGCTCTTCTTTTATTCCCAAAAACACCACTAGCAAGAGCTACAGCTCCACCGTCGTACAAACCCATTACCACTCCAACATCTCTTGGCAACCCGAGATAGTCAGAAATTTCCTTTTTCAACGGAATCACCGTGTAAGGTGAAAGTATCTCAGGCAGGTTATTTCTACTTATTCCCAAAAAGCTTAAAATATCATCATCCCAGTCCAAGGTAAACGTATTGAAGTACCCTGTTGACGAAGCCGTACTTGGTTCAGTCGCAAGCTTGGAGGTCAAAAGAAGAACGATGTAATCCTTACACGACACGAACTTCACTTTCCTTAGATCCTCAATTTGAAGCCTCCTTAGGCTCCAAAAAACCTTTGCAAGCGCGGTATGAAACGTTGGAGGCATACCTGTTCTTGAGTAAATGAAGTCTCTATCGAAATAGCCCTTAAAGTCGCACATAACTTCTCTGATTCGTGTATCTGCTAAGGTAATCATATTCGAATGCGGAACATTATTCGAATCAAGCAACATCAAACCAAAGATATATGTGGATGGAACAATAGCGGCTACACGCTTTTCAAATCCATCAACTACTTTCTTCATCGTTTTCTGCAAAAGTCTTGAGAGGTCTTTAACATTATGCTCAGCTTTTCCGGACGGGTCAACATCCATCCTAATCTTGTTTCTACAAGACCTCAGGATATTACCTTCTGCATCAACCAATCCCGCTTTCAAGTAAGTCGTTCCAACGTCCACAGCAAGAATCAAATCTTTTTCCATCCTTCTTCCTCCAGTTTCTTTATTACTGCAACATTCACTACTTCCTCCGGTATTATTCTTTCTTCAGCTCGAAGAACGTCACTGACCACTTTGTCACCCATAGCCTTTATACTTTCAAAAGTGTACGCCGCAATATGAGGTGTGACCACGACATTATCAAATCTCAAAAGAGGATGCTCCCCGTTTATCGGCTCACCCTCAACAACGTCGAGCCCTACACCAGCAACCTTGCCGGATTCTAACGCTTGAATAAGCGCTTCTTGATCAATTAGTTCCCCTCTCGAAGTATTTACTATGTACACGCCTTCTTTCATCATCTCGAATTCGTTTGTAGACAGAATATGGTAATTTTCCTTTGTGTACTTCGCGCAGATGAATATTACATCGGACAATTTAACGAGCTCGTTAAGTTCTACCTTTCTTGCATTAACGTAACTCATATTTTCTTCAGCCACAAATGGGTCATATACAACAACATCTGCATTGAAACCAAAGTGCACGATTTCTGCAACACGGCTTCCAATATTCCCAAATCCAATTATTCCCACTGTCTTACCTTTCAACTCAATTCCGAAGAACTTTTGTCGTTCCGACCACTTTGATTGCAACACCTTGCTATACGACTGAGGAACTTTCCTCAAAACTGACATACAAAGGGCTATCGCATGTTCTGCAACCGCCTCGCGTTCAGCACCTCCACGAACCTTGGTTACTATAACTCCCTTCTCCGTCGCTTTACCTACATCGATGTTGTCATACCCAAGGCCGTGTCTTGATATCAGTACCAAACCTTCGACATTATCAAAAAACACGCTATCAAAGAAAGGTGTTGTACTTGCAATTATGTATTTAAAACCTTTAAGAACATCTGCCAACTCTCTACCACTCAATTTCGGTGGTAAATCGAACCTCTGAACGTCAAACTTTTGTTGAAGTATTTCAACATGCTCAGGGAAATACTTTCCGAAACTGCTTGAATTGACAATTGCAACTTTGCTCTTCACACGAGACACCTCCATAGATTGACTAGATATACAAGGTATGATGGTATAGTGGTCTTACCAGTTTCGTTACGTATCATATCACTCATACGTTCCATTTTCCAAGAGTCATGAGTTACAAATAGCGACGGTTATCTTCGTCAATCTAAACATTTCTTTTGCTTCCTTTCATTTATGGAAATTCTCTTGAAATTTCGCAAAGCTAACAAAATTTCTATCATAGGTAAAGTTTACATTTAGCTTAGGATTCCACAAAACTATCAAATTTCTTAGTAAAATTCTGCACGTGTGTTGACATGGAATTTTTCAGGTATAGTAGGAGTGGCAATCGTATGTTGAACTTTGGAAATGAACCAAGATAACAAAAGCCCCCACCAAATCATGATGAGGGCTTGTAATTGCGTCGTGCTTCTTGCACAACGGAGATATTCTGTTTAGTCTTAGAGTCAAGGGAATATCTTCAAACACGCAGGTCACTACTGCTTCAAAATCTCCACTATCCTGTTGCCTGCATCGCCATTTCCATACAGCCCTGTTGGATATGGCCTTTCTTGAGAAGAAAACACAGCATCGTAAATTCCTTCACCATCTGCTAAGATGTTCCACTCACTCTCAACAAGCTCTCGCCAGCTTGTATCCGGCATTACAACAACAGCTCGTTTGCCTGCAAAATACGCTTCTTTCTGTAACCCACCACTGTCGGTAATAACCTTCCAAGATTTCTTCACCAAGCCCATAAGGTTCAAATAATCGATTGGGTCGATTACTGTAACATTTTTCAAATACCCATCCAAACCAAATTCAGAAATTCTCTTACGGGTTCTTGGATGGACTGGGAAGACAACTTTAATCTGCTCTGCAACTTTTGCAACCTCGCTCAAAATCTTTTCAAACTTCTCTTTGTTATCCACATTGAAATCTCTGTGGAGGGTCATAACGATATAATTCTCTTCTTCAAGACCTAAAAGCTCGAATACATCGTATTTAAAAGTCGGCTCCATCATCAAAAACAAATCGTACATTACATCACCAGTAAAATACACACCATCAACGATTCCTTCCTTTTTCAAATTCTCAACAGCAAGCTTGGTCGGACAGAACAAATACTTTGAAACCCTATCTGTAAGCACCCTATTAATCTCTTCAGGCATATCCTTTGGCTCTTGTCTCAAGCCTGCTTCAACATGCGCTACAGGAATCTTCAATTTTGCACCAACAATTGCACCAGCGAGTGTGGTATTGGTATCACCATACACAACAATCACATCTGGCTTTTCTTCAAGAACGCCCTTTCAAATTCAATCATAATCTTTCCAGTCATTTCGCCATGTAACCCTGAACCTACGTTCAGATAATAATCGGGCTTACGGATATCAAGTACTTCAAAAAACACATCACTCATGTTGAAGTCATAATGCTGTCCTGAATGAACCAAAACTTCTTGAACTCCCGCCTTTTCAAACTCCTTGTGTAAAACCGCTTCCTTAATAAACTGTGGCCTTGCACCGACTAAGGAAAGAACTTTCATTCTATAACCTCCCAAATCACGTTTGATAATGTTAACTAAAAGTATTGAAACTTTCCAAAAACTGCATTATCCTTATAAAGAGGGGACACCCCCCAACCAACTCTCGACAAAGGAGGTATCCCGATATGAACAACTCAACGCTCTCTTGTCCAAAATGCGGTTCCACCAGCTTATACAAAAACGGTCATGACAAATACGGTAACCAACAATTCCTTTGCAAACTCTGCCATCATTCTTTCAAACTCTCCCATTCTCAAAAACGCAAAAACTTCCCTTTCCCTTATCCCAAATGCACTTCTTGTGGTAAATCTATGCAAATTTACAAAGTCCGTCGCTCTTTCGTTGTCTTCCGTTGTAGAGCTTGTCGTACCAAAGATAGAGTACCTTTTAACCTCCCCGAACCAGTCACCCTTATTCCTGAGAAATTTAAATATTTCCGCTTCCCTATCTTTTTCGTCTTAAAGGCTTTTGTTTTGTATATGAAACACAATATGTCTTATCGCTCTCTTGCTCATTCTCTTAATATCAAAGTATCTCATGTCACCATATACAAATGGGTTATTAAATTGTGTACTTTATTCTCTGTACTTTTTCCAACATTTACCATCGAAAATGTTTTCTCAGTTCATGCTGATGAAACTGTTCTTGTGTTCAAAGAACAAAAGTACTATGTTTGGCTATTAGTTGATCACGAAACTAACTTAATTCTTTGTTGGCATGTCTCAAAGTATCGTGATATGGGACAAGTCAAAGTATTGCTCGAGAAGTTCTTTGGTAATTCAAAACCTAGAAACATTGAACTTATTACTGATGGACTTGGTGCATATGAAAGTGCAGTAAAGCTGTTGTTCAGAAATATCAATCACGTAGTGGTACCGCTCGGTAAAAACAATCAATGTGAATCTAAGTTTTCATTGTTGAAAGACTTTTTCCGACTCAAGCGAGGGCTGAAGAATACGAAGAACTTAGCGAAATATATTCAAGGATTTTGTGTAGTGAAGAATCTTTGGAAAACGCACAATGGCAATATCAATCGCATTCTTTCACAATTACACTCTTTCATCACTACAAGTTAACACTATCTCACGTTTATTTTTTACCCAAGGACAAATTCGACAAACTCTTTCTCTTTCGTCTCATCCCAAACAAACTTATTCTTGTGTCTTTCAACATTCTCAATAAGTTTATCGTAGTTGTTATAGGCATCTAAAATCTTTTTCACGGAACCTTCAACATCCTTCGGCTCTATCACCACACCTATCCCCAATTCTTCAACTATCTTACTCATTGACACAAAACTCTGCTTAACAATTACCGGTGTTCCTGCGGCTATCGAATCGTAGAATTTGTGTGGTAAAGACCACAAGTCATTCTTGTAGTCTTCCCTTTCTATCGTTTTAAATGAAACCAAGGAAAATGCTGCTTTCGATATTTCTTTCATCATCTCATCGTATGGCAGAAAACCGGTGTAGACATGCTCTATATTTGAGAAAACGTTCGACTCCATGCCTATTATTTTGAAAATAAATCCTTCGTTAATAAGCTTTTTAATTGCTTGTTCTTCATCACCAAGAGCTCTTGCTACCTTCCCAACAAAAACTATTTCCTTGTTTTTCTCTCTACTACAGACCGCTATACTTGCATAGTTTGGCACGACTAAAACATCTTTCTTTCTTTCACCCAGCGAATATCTCATCTGCTCTGGAGAAACAAATATCAATTTATCGGACAAATCTATCTGCCTTTCAAATAATCTTCTCACCACATTAATTTTCAACCTTCCAACTGGTCCAGAAAGTGTTAATAAGAAATTCTCTGGGTGGTATTCATGAATATCGTATACTACTCTTTTTCCAATGCTCTTAGCATATTCAAACGGCTCGATCGGTTTCGATGGTAAGAAATGATGCATGTACAAAACATCAAAATCGGTATTCTTTATCAAATCAACAACCTGCTTATCAAACTTTCTTCGCCTTTGAAGTTTGGCTAAAATGTTCTTCGTAGGCTCACTTTTCTTTTCAATAGGCACATAGCGCACATTTCCTTCTTCATATTCACTCTCTTTTTCTTTCACCACATATTGATAAATCACCTTTGCATACTTTGAAAGTGCCTGAACGGTCCTGTAAACCCTCTTGTCGTATTTCGAGTGCATATAACCAATTATCAAAACTTTTTTCATATAATCACCTCAGAACTGAACTTAGGATCCTCTCAGATGCATATCCATCACCAAATGGATTTTTCAACGTACCTGGAACAAACCGTACCGCTCTGTTTAAAGCAGCATATACACTTTCTTCTTCTGTACCTGCCAATATTCCGAATCCGCTCTCTATCAGCTCCGGTCTTTCCGTTGTCTTTCTACACACAACGACGAACTTTCCAAACGTTGGTGCCTCTTCTTGGATTCCTCCGCTGTCCGTTGCAACAAACTTCGCATCTTTGAGCAAAGCGGTGAGCTCCACATAATCAACGGGTTCTATCAAATGCGCATTTTTACAGCCATCTAATTCAGTATATACAATATCTCTAACTTTTGGATTCTTGTGCACTGGAAAGACGATTTCTATCCCCTCTTTTTCAGAGAATTTTCTTAACGCCCTCAATATATTTCTCATTCGTTGACCTATGTTCTCTCTTCTGTGCAAAGTCACAAGAAAGTAATTCTCATGGTCTATTATCTTCTTTCTCACGCTCTCAAGGTCAAAATGATTTACAACGTACATCTGAGCATCGATTACGGTATTGCCTGTAACGATGATTCTTTTCTCATCAAACCCTTCTTTTAAAAGCGTCTCCTTAGCTCTCTGCGTTGGTGCAAACATTTTCTCGGAAACTTGATCGATAACCCTCCTATTCATCTCTTCAGGGAACGGGTCGTACAAATCCCCACTTCTAAGACCTGCCTCAATATGCCCAACTTTCACACCTCTATTGAACGCAGCAAGTGCTGCTGCCATTGCCGTAGTTGTATCGCCCTGAACAAAAATCCAATCATAGTGCCTTTCTTTTAACAACTCCTCGAATCCACGAACGACCTTATACATCACCTCATTGAGCGTTTGATTTGCTGTCATGATATTCATATCGATATCCGCTTCAACGTTGAAAATCCCCTTCATCATATCGACCATTTCCCTGTGCTGACCAGTGCAGATAAAATCAGCCTCAATGCCATCTTTTTCCATTTCCTTTGCTTTCAAATATACAGGTGCAACTTTAATAATCTCTGGTCTTGTACCAAAAACAATACCTATTCTCACAAAGGCACCTCCAAACTATTGATTGTAAATTTTCCATCGGTCATTTATCAGAAACCCTTTAGTCTTTTGGCGACAACTTCTTCGTAAATTTTTTCCATCTCCACATTATTCTCCCAAGTATTTGAGCCTCTCAATAAATCATTGGTGCGTCATATCCATTTAATAGCATATCAACAACTTTTTTGGCAACTCTACCTTCAAACTTTGGCCCTTTTTCAACCACAAACTCTGTTACTCACATATGGGCAGAAATATGTAAGCAGTAAAACTTTCATAAAGCACCTGCAAAATTTTGTCATTCCATTCTCACCATCACATACCTTTCAAACAACGGATCAATTATTTGGTATTTTCCCCTACCGAACTTTTCGATTATTCCACGCTCGGTAAGCTTCTTAAGCAAGTTATTTAACGTAGTGGCATTCGGGATTTTGTATTTCTGAAGGTTGGCAATACTAAAATAACCATCTGTTTGCTCACTAATTAATTTTAGCACATTTTTTAAATATTTGTATTCAAGCGTTTCAATTATTAACTCATACCCATACGATTCCCTTTCACAAAGGCCATCGAAAATAACATCTATTTCTTCCTTGCTTATCAGCTCCCCTGCCTTATCCCATAGCTCATAGCACAGAAGTTGGAGAAAATATGGATGTCCTTTCGTGAGCCCATATATCCTCTTTGCATCCTCCAATGTTATCTTTTTTCCAGTGCTATTAAATTTTTCAACGATATACTCAACACTCTCATCTTCAGGAAGCATCTTTCCAATATCTACTCGCAAACACGAATGATACAAAACCCCTGACTCTTCAAAGAATAACTCTTCAATCATGTGCTTCATTGAACCTGAGAAAACAAACACTACATCTTTTTGCGTTTGGTATAAACTTCTCAAACTTTCCGGTAGCTTCTCATTAATAGATTTATAAGCCTGAAACTCATCGAGCACAACAACTAACTTCTTCTTTAAATCTTTTTGCACACCTTCCAATAGTTCATACATCTGCTCAATGAGTACCTCATCGCTTAAATCGTTATCTATCGAAAACGAAATCCCACCAACATCAAAAGAAAAACTCACATGCTTTGCAATATGCTTAAGATACCTACCCACAAAGCTCATAGGGTTTTTACCTTTCAGCAACTCGTATGCCTGCTTCATCATCTTCTGCACAAAACCTTTCAATGAAAAAGAACCAAACAAATCAAGATAAATTACAGGGTACCCACTCTCAACAATGAACTTTTGGAGCAACCAAGTTTTACCAAACCTTCGTGGACCAACAACCACAACATTGTTCCCACTCTCAACTGCATTGCACAAATAACTATATTCTTCCTTTCTATCAATAAAATTCTCTGGAGTGTACGTCTTGCCAATCTTAAACGGATTAACAAAACTCCCCATACAACCACCTCCAATTAGTTGTATCCATCCTTGTGACAAAAAATTTTCCAAAAATAGTGCAAAATTGGTAGATACATCTAATTGACGGGTGGTTTTATAATTTTGCAACATATCCCCCTTGACACAGGGGCTTAAATTTTGGTATTATATGTATACATTAGTATACATATCCCCCACTGGTAACCATCCTCAAAAAAACTCTCTGCAAGGAGGTTTTTCCAATGGAACAACAAAACGAACAAAAGCACGTTCAAAAACAATTTGCGGATGGGGCAGCAGAAGAAAAACTCCCGGCAGAAAAATGCTCGGAAGACATCAACCAATGGCACAATAAGGTTCTTAGCTACAAACATCTTGTCCGTCGTTGGACTGCTTACTTTTGGGGTATCAACAAAGCCTTCCTTTATTCTTACGAAGACCTTGAACAAACAATCTGGTATATTCTCATGGTAGGCTTACAAGAATTTGACGGAAGGGGTGATGAAGAACAATTTCTCAATTGGTACATACGAAACAAGGTTGTATCGATAATGATGTACGGCAAAAAACCCCCAAAATGCACACACTTGCCATTCACACCCATTCGCTTTGACTACGTCTCTCCTGACGAGTTGGCAGAAGTCAATGAACTATTTTACTCTGATGGAGAAGATGACTAAGCAGAAAATACCAAAAAACCGACCGGGGTATCCCTGGTCGGCTATTTTAATTCAGGCATGGAACTGGTCATTTACAACATTGTTGGATGAACACCTTCCAAAAAGTACAGTTGCTTTTCTCTTAGGTGTTTATGAGCATAGTGTTCAAACTTGGATCAAAAACTTTCTAATTTCTGGCATTGTTGAACATAAGAAAGGTAGACCAAAGAAACATAATACCTCTTCTCGACGTCCTTTTATCAAGAGCCAATATTCACTTGACACTCCCAATTCCCTAAAGGGGGTGGGATTCTTAGCTGCTCATTTAGGCTGCCTTCCATGGAGCGTTTTTAACTCCATGGCCACAGAGGTGTGGTTTAAACCTCACTCCTCTGACGGGTGCCAATCCCGCTACTACTTGGAATTTTTTTCCAAGATACCTTTGCAAAATGTTTATCGCGCCTACTCCGTCCCTGTGATATCTAAATCCGCAACTCTTGCATTCATAGTTCCGACCATCTGCATGATTCTTGTCGCCACATACTGGGCAGATCGGGCTCGTATATTCTTCTGGGACAAGTTTCACTTCACTCCCCAGTACCTGTGCTTGATAATGTTAACTAAAAGTATTGAAACTTTCCAAAAACCGCATTATCCTTTAAAGAGGGGACACCCCTCAACCAACTCTTGACAAAAGCAGGTCCCCCAAGATGAATAACTCAATGCTTTCTTGGCCAAGCAGTATCATTTGGTAAAAACATGTGTGAATCCAAGTTTTCATTGCTGAAAGACTTTTTCCGACTCAAGCGAGGACTGAAGAATAAGAAGAATTTAGCGAGACATATTCGAGGTTTTTGTGTAGTGAAGAATCTTTGGAAAACGCACAATGGTAATATCAATCTCATTCTTTCACACTTACACTCTTTCATCACTATAAGTTAACACTATCTGTTTTTCCGAAATACTTCTCGATTTTTTTCATCATCAGCACATCATTCTTTTTCATTTTTCCGGGAGATAGTATAAGATTCGAGATTTTCGTAGAACTTGTCGTTTGTGTATAACTTTTTCTTTTACAATAATATCCCCTATAGTGAATTGAATTATTTCAATAAGCCAACACAACCAATAAAAACACACCAAGAACGATTGCCCTTCAGCTAGTAGGAACTACAGCAATATCAGACGTCCCCAGTGAGCTTTCTGACTATCAGAAACGATGCTACTTTAGAAAAACGTCTGGTTCAAATATTTTCACGCCTAATCTTGCAAAATGTTTCTTGTCAAAAGTTATTACTCCATCTGCATCTGAGCTTAGAGCATGTTGCGCAAGGTATGCGTCAATAAAATCCACGTTCCTTGACTTGAGCCCTCAAGAGCCAAGAGCACGTTGTCCCTTTCCTCACATTCTATACCTCTTGATGACACAAATACCGACAAAGTATCTGCGATTTGGGATTTTGCAATTTCATAAAACGATTCTAATACCCATACAACCTCAGCAATGGTTATCACAGATACTAATAGTGTAATTTCTCCCTTATCCGCCATATCCATTACATGCTTTGCTTTTGGTGACAATTCATCGTTATCGTTGAGCAAGTATCTTAGGATGATGTTTGCATCAATCCAGTATTTTTTCATCTCTTCATCCTCTCACTTTCCCTCTTAGCCGTCCACATCTTTTTGGTGTTCTCTGTCTCATCTTCCAAACTTGAAAACTTCACACCTGATTTTAAAGAGCCGTACAACTCAGAAAGTCTTTTCCTTTTCACTATTTTCATCAGAATAGTTCCATCATCAAGCATACGGAAGATGACCAAATCTCCCGTCTGGGCACCTATTGCCTTTCGTATTTTTGCTGGAATCTGCACCTGACCTCTACTTGAAATAATAGCGGAAGACTGTACAATTTCATGCATTACTATCACCTCCTGGATAATTATATTATATCATGTTATTCTAGCTTTATTATGCAAAATCTATAATGACATTAAAAATTTGGAAAGGTGTTTCTAGCAAAGACAACTTGCAAATACTAAGAAAATCGCTCAGAAGAGAAATGTAAAAACGATCTAGGATCACGAAAGTCTGGGCAAATTACAGACTGGCAATTTACAAACCAGCAGTAGGAAGGAAATTTTACTGAGAGAAAACCTCCCTAGAAAATGCATAAATGTTTGTATGATTTGCTGGGAAACTCACTGAAAACCGTCAAAGCAATAGTCAACATTAACGTCGAGACCATGTGCAAAGACTGGGCTATGAGCAAACAAAAACTCTACCAAGTTCTCTATGCAATGCCGCAAGTCGGTTTAATTACAATTACTTAAAATCACCGGCTGAAAAGCCAAGCTCCAAAGGTTCAAAGATATTCTTCGCTGACCCTGTTATTTACAATGCCTTAGAACCTTAGAAACAGAATGTCTTCACATTGAAAAATCGTGGAACACTATTGGCTGAAAAAGACGAAATAAAAGCAGATTTAATTTTCAACGAGATTCGCTTGGAAATCGGAGGAGCAAACAAAAACCCAAAACTGGCAGATTTTGCCATCCGAGACGATATAGACCTGCCTGTTAGAAATTGTATCCCGATGTGGGTGCTTGGAATGGGGTGGTAAGGAGCTGTTTGTGGTCTTTGTATTCATGGGGTATACCAAAACTTTGCAAAATCAAACTGTTTGCCTACAAAAGAATATCTCCAGAAGTCCTGGTTTAACCTCAGGCTTCATATGATTACCTCAAAAGTCCCGCCTTTAGAACATCCAAAAACTCTTTTTTTACTAGCGTAAAAGGTTCTTTGTAAACAATTATCGTAATTATTATCCCCAATGTTCCCAAAACCATATTCACCGCAACGTTGTTTTGAAACGTCTCAATTAACGCAACAGTTGTCATCAAAACAGTTACCAGTGTAACTTTCTTCAAATTGTATCCTGCTTTCGGATGCAACTTCATCGCAACTAAAGTCCTCATCCAGAAAAATACAATATACGATACCCCGGTTGATATTGCTGCACCTCTGGCTCCGTAAATCGGGACTAATACTGTATTTCCGATGTAGTTTGTTAAAGCGGAAACCATCGTTATCAACACATGCCAATAACTTTTTTTCTTAAAGTTTATCCACACTACCGTTGTTTCAGAAATAGAATACATTATTGGCAAGAATGCTAAGAATGGAAACACCATACTACTTTCTCTATATGACTTTGCCAACAACAAAAACAATATATCTTTAAACCCCAAAAGAAGAAAACCAACCGAAAACATAACAAAACTTACCATTTCATTGGCTCTCACAAAGAATGATGTATCCTGATTATCCTTTGAGTATCTTTCATACGCTGTTGGTACCCAGAATGTGGTAAAACCACTTTGTACTAAGGTTAGTACTTGTACAACCTTGAAGGCCGCACTGTAAATTCCTATCTGCACAAATGTGCTATATTGCCTTAGGCTTATTCGATCTATTGAACTAAACAACCAAAACAACAACATGGTTGGCACAAATGGAGCGCTATACTTAAGAACTTCTTTTAACTCTTCTTTCCTTGGTTTCGTTACCCTCCAATAGCTCTTCCCTTGAGAAATACCTACTAAAAGTGCAAGCAGTGTTCCAACAAGTCCTCCCAAAATTACCGAGTAAAATGTGCGACTGATCAGTGCAAAGATTATCGTAAAAACTGTTGTTGAAATGGCGGCAACTATGTCTATCAAAGAATAGAGCATCCCTTTCTTTAACATCCTTACTATCAATTGGTTGTACCTTTGGAACAACGACAGGTATATATTTACAACGAGTATGAGGTTTATAAAATCATATCTCTGACCATACAACACTACGCTGATTCTGTCCGACAGAACTAAGACAAACAGCGAGAGAATAGTAGCAATAAAAACAGAAGGCAAAAGACATGACCAAAGAAGTTCATTTTTCCTGTCTTCTTCGTAGTCATAAAAAAATCTTACGAAAGCCTGGTCGGTTCCAAAAAGCACAGTTGTGTTAATTACACCAAAAGCTGTTGCATACATCGCACTTTTACCAAATTCTTCAGGATTTATCAAGTAAGTGATTATTGGTGTTGTGAAAATAGAAATGAACGCACGCAACCACGTGCCAATTGAAAAGGAAAGAAAAGATTTAAAGTATTTTCTCGTGCTCATTTATGGCCTCCTTAGGAAGGGTATAACCTTGTTTCAGTCTATCGTTATACATTCTTCTGTAATACTCTAAGTATTCCCCATTGATTATTTCTTTCCACCATTGTTCATTATTCAGATACCACTCTATGGTTTTTTCAACTCCCTTTTCAAAACTCACTTTGGGCTCCCAACCAAATTCTTCCTTCATCTTACTTGTGTCCATCGCATACCTTAAGTCATGTCCAGGCCTATCTTTCACAAACTTTATCAAACTCTCAGGTTTTCCCAGCTTCTCGAGTATCGTCCTAACAACATCTATGTTCTTCTTCTCACAATTTCCTCCAATATTGTAAATCTCCCCTTCCTTTCCCTTTTGTAAGATTATATCCACTGCCTCACAGTGGTCTGTCACATATATCCAATCTCTTACATTCTGTCCTGTCCCATATACCGGAAGCTCTTTGTCATTTAATGCATTGATTATCATCAGCGGTATCAACTTTTCAGGAAATTGATACGGTCCATAATTATTTGAACACCTTGAAATTGTCACAGGTAGTCCATACGTTCTGTAATAAGCAAGTGTAAGCAAATCTGCTGATGCTTTTGATGCTGAATATGGCGAAGATGGCCTTAGGTTATCTGTCTCTTTGAACTTCAATTCAGGTCTATCAAGTGGCAAATCACCGTACACTTCATCTGTGGAAATTTGATGGAACCTCTTAACACCAAATTTTCTGGACGCATCGAGTAAAACTTGAGTACCGAGTACATTTGTGACAAGGAACACATCAGGAGTTTCTATCGACCTGTCCACATGTGATTCTGCTGCAAAGTTCACTACTACATCAAATCTCTCTTGCTCAAATAAATCAAAAACGAACTTTCTGTCAGCAATATCACCTTTGACAAATCGAAAATTTTTATACTCCATTGCTTTCTGCAAATTTGCCAAGTTACCTGCATACGTTAGCTTATCCAAGCAAACGTATTCATATTCAGGATGGTTTTCGAGCATGTAATATATGAAGTTTGTTCCAATAAAACCTGCACCACCGGTGATAAGGTATTTCATTATCATTTCCCTCCACCAGATTTCAGCTGCTCTTCAAGTTGCAAAAGACTCCTATCTCTTTCCTTAATCTCTTTTGCTGGTATTCCTACTGCTATCTTCCAAAGCTGTATATCCTTAGTAACCAAACTCATTGCACCAATTGCTGCACCTTCGCCTATTGTTACTCCTGGTAATATTGTTGCACCTGTTCCAACAATAACGTGTTTACCCAAGCGCACTTTCCCACCGATCACATTTCTGTATTCACTTGGAACAGTCGGATTTGTAAGGTATTTCCCTGTATAGTCATCAGTCACTGCATATATCACCACACGACTTGATAATCCAGAAAAATCTTCCATCTCTATCCCGTATTCTCCCGCAAAAAGATAGCAACCAGCTGCTATATGTACATAGCTACCAATCCTTATCTTACCTGAAATAATGCAGAAGTCGTCGATTCTTACGTTATCACCTATTTCTATAAGCTCCGGCGTGTATATCGAGGCTTTCCGACTTATTAACACATTTTCCCCTATCTTGGAGAATCCTATCTCTTCGAGTTCCTCTCTTGTGTAAAAGGAAGTTTTGATCGACATTGTCATTTCCCTCCTACTATTCTCTTTATTATGATACATACATTCTCAATATGCTCGTCCTCTAAGTCGCCGTACAATGGTAAGTGCAATATCCTCGATGACACACTCTCTGAGTTTGGACAGCTCTGCCTTGAAAATATGCTATTTAAAGATGGATAGAAGTACTTCCTCGTGTTGTAGCTATTAGCCCTGAGTTCTTCAAAAACATTATCTCTTGTTTTCTCATCTGCAAACAGTACAGGCATATAAATATAGTTGTACTTGGTGAGTCTTTCACTCAGCTTTTGGTAATCAACTACATCACCGAGAAGCTCTCTGTATTTTTCGAAGACTCTTTTCCTCTTTTCGATTTCTTCATCGACAATCTCAAGATTCAATAACCCCATCGCTGCTTGAAATTCGTTCATTTTTGCATTTATCCCGACGTCTACAATTTCAACTTTTTGGTTAAATCCAAAGTTTCTCAGTCGTCTGGCTTTTTCTATCAGTTCTGAATTATCCGAAAAGATAGCCCCTCCTTCTATTGTATGAAATACTTTTGTCGCATGAAAACTTGCAACTGAAATATCTCCAAATTTGTATACAGACTTTCCTTCATAAAAAACATCAAAACAATGTGCTGCATCGTAGATTACTCTTAGATTATGCTTTTCAGCAATATCCTGAATTTCCTCTACGTTGCAAGGATTACCAAACACATGAACAGGCATTATCGCAACTGTTTTCTCTGTTATGCGCTTTTCTATCTCTTCTGGAGATATATTAAATGTTTCTGGATCAATATCTGCAAATACCGGTTTGTAACCTTGCCAGATTATCGCCTCAACAGTCGCTGCAAATGTGAACGGAGTAACGATTATCTCGGAACCTTTCGGGAAATCAAAAAGTTCAATTGCTATCAAGAGTGCAAGCGTTCCATTTGAAACTATCACACATTGAGTGTCAAACCTTTCAGATAGTCGCCTTTCAAGTTCGACCAAATAATCACCATTATTCGTCAACCACCGTGTCTCCCAGAGCTTTTTGATTTTCTCTTGATATTTCTCAAAATCCGGCATCATGCTTCTGGTTACGTTTATCATTTCTCCTCACCAGCTATCTCAATCAAATATTTTCCGTATTCTGTTTTCTCCATCTTCTTGCCAAGTTCTAATAGTTGTTCTTTTGAAATAAACCCCATCCTGTAAGCAATCTCTTCCAAACATGCGATGTAAAATCCCTGGCGTTTTTGTATCGTTGCGACGAAATTCGCAGCTTCCAAAAAGCTTTCCGGTGTTCCTGTATCAAGCCATGCAAAACCCCTACCAAGCGGTATTACCTTTAATTTCCCCATCTTAAGATATTCTTTATTCACATCTGTAATCTCAAGTTCTCCTCTCCAAGATGGCTTTATACTTTTGGCTATTTCAACCACTCTGTTATCGTAAAAATACAACCCAGGCACTGCATAGTTCGACTTTGGCTTTTCTGGCTTTTCCTCTATGGTTATCGCATTGAAATTTCCATCAAACTCAACAACTCCAAAATCTCTTGGATTTTTCACTGGATAAGCAAAGATTATCGCACCTTCTTTTAGCTTAGCTGCTTCTTGCAAAATCGGAGAAAAACCTTGCCCAAAAAAGACATTATCTCCTAGCACAAGGCAGACATTGTCTTTTGCTATGAACTCTTCACCAACGATAAACGCATCGGCTATCCCTCTTGGTTTTGCCTGGACTTGATATTCAAACTGCACACCAAGATGAGAGCCATCTCCGAGTAGTTTTTGATAGAGTGGCAAATATTCTGGGCTGGAAATAACGAGAATTTCTCTGATGCCAGCGAGCATTAAAACAGACAGAGGATAGTATATAAGTGGTTTATCGTATAGAGGCAACAGTTGTTTGTTGACAGCTATCGTTGCTGGATAAAACCTTGTACCTGAACCACCAGCGAGAACTATGCCTTTCATGCTAATCACCTCGTTTGACAAGGTTCACTAGGTAGTTAGAAAGCGCTGAAGAGCTCTTGTCTTCACTTTGTTTAGCCCTTCTGCTTAGAATATTAATCTACTTTAGTCTTCGAAAAGCTTTTTCCAATAATAAACGCATTTTTCTTCTGAGAACTCGCTTTTTATAATCTCGTGATTGTGCTTTCTGTCTTCATCACTCATGCCAAAAAAGGATTCAAAATTCTCTTCCCCTAAGTTGCAAGTATCGAAAACTTTTACACCTTTTTCCTCAAACATTTTCCATGTCGTTACCGTGCTTTTTATATAGACCTTTTTTCCTATGTATAATAGCGCCAGTATGTTTCCCAACCCCTGTTGTCTATCATGATTGAACACCGCAACATCAACATCTTTCAGAATTTTTCCGTACTCTTCTGGTTTTAAAAAGTCTGTTAACGGTTCAAAATTTTCTCCAAAAATTCTGCTTCCTTCTCTTATGAGCTTTTCAGTATATTCCACCTTTCCTCCATATGAAAGAGGGCAAATCACCTTTATTCCGTTGGCTTTGAATTTTTCTAATTTCTCGAATACCTCAATATGTTTGTTAGATGGATCAGCGGAGTTTCCAACTAAAACAACTATTTTTCCTTTATCTTTATTTACCGTCTCTAAAAGAGTATCTAAATATTTGTAATCAACTGGATTTGGATAAAATGCATAGTAGTAATTAGCTTTAGTTTTGTAATGTTGCTTTACTAACTCATAGTCACCTCTTACAAATGTTACTATGCCCCTTATGTTTCTAATGAACCTCTTTCGAACGAAATCCTTTAGTCTGACAGCAAGGTTACCTCTGTTTTGAATATAGAAATACAAGTCACCTCCCCACAAAACCCAATACGTCTTTTCCAAAATTTTCCTTTGGAAGTTAAGGAAAAGAAGGATTCTCAAAGAAAAGAACAACTGATGTAAGAATATCTTTTTGGATGATTTCAAAATCTTGAGAAATCTTCCAAACTCTTTCTTTAAATTCGGAAGTACAACCAAATTTTCTCTTTCTCGATATTCGTTTATCGAATAATCACCTACTATCAAAAAGAGATGTTCACGTATGTCAAAATTACGCTCAATGAAATCGAAAAAGGGCTCTGAAAATTTGTGATTGGTATTGTTAAAGATATGGACGTACATGGTCTCACCTCAACACTGCTCAAAGCACTTCGAAGCGTATCTTCTAAGTATAAGTACCTGTATCTATATATACTTATTATTATATACTTATCATTAGAACACTAATCTTTATTACGGCGTAAGAGTTAAAAATGTTGTACTAAACTTGTATCCGGAAACATCTAACTATCTTAACTATCTTATGTTCCTCAAATAATTCTCTGCAGCAATTTTCTGTCAGTTCAGAAATTGTTTGCCAGAAATTCATTTCCAACCGTTATCTACTACCCACATCTATTCCCCGACCTTTTGAGCTTACCACTCTATTTCCCTTTGCCACATCCTCTAAATAAGCCAATCTAAAAGTTTCCGAAGCGCTAACCATGAGAAAAGCATCAGATTCCCGCATGTGTTATAACGTCTCTTCTCTTGGTTTCATACTATGGAATGTTACTTTACTATCAATGCCCAGATACTTCTCCTTTAAAACTCTCTTTTTTCTCCATCTCCAGTAATAGAGTACTTCCAGTTTACCCACTTAAATTCTGACAACGCGAATAAATCCACGTTAAATGTTCTTTAGCTCTTATCGAAGCAATACAGCTATGAACTTAATCTCCCCTTTTGTACTCCACGTTATCTCTTTTGGTTAAAGAACTTTTTCCTCTCCATCTCATCATTTGGGAAGTCAGTATAAGCAATAAATAAAATACACGCACTCTAGAAAAGTAGTTTCTTACCAATTGTTCGACTTTACTTTTAAAGAGGCTTCTATTTTGAACAGTGATTACAGACATCTGGGCTTATTAATTCTCAAACTAAGCCTTACTTTATCAAATTTCGTAAAGCACTCTTGCAATCCAGTCTGTGTTTAGTCTTTATTTGCGCTTTAGAACGAATCTTTGAATAAACATTTTGACTAAGCGTGTTGACAAAAAAGGCATCCTATGCTTTTTTAGTTCCATGTACGCTTTTAGTACATCCGACAAACTGATAGAGTATTTCCTTAAGCTTGCGTACAAGAGTTCCACTACACAAATTTCAACCTTTTTAAAATCACTCGGTGAAAGTTTATTTTTTGCGTACTCATTAATCTTTAAAACCTCATTGAAACAACACCAAAAATACATTCTATCCTTCTTTTTGGATAGTGAATTTTCATGATCTGTTATGCAATAAATGGTCTCTTTCGTTGCTGTAAATTTCCTCATTGCAAGCCCGACTTTTACAGAGAAAAAATCATCATTACATACAATAACCTCAGAAAATTTTATGTCATTTTCTATCAAAAACTGCCTATTAATTATCTTCGATGTGGGGGTCTTAAAATAAAACCTCAGGAATAGTTCAGAATCTTCGCCTTTGTTGAGGAAATTATCGATTAACTTCTCGTAAGTTAGATGTCTCTTAGCTTTAGCACCTGTTTCCAAATACACACTAGTAGGTGTGAAAAAGATAACATCATAGTCAGTATCAAAATACTTTGAAACGATGTCGTAAAAACCTTCAACAAAGAAATCATCGGAGTCTGCAAATAAAACCCATTTTCCTTTTGCAAGGCTTAGGCCTATATTTCTGCATTTTCCCGCCCCTTTTATTTCGGTATCATTACTTAGAAACAAAACGTGTTCGAAGCGTTTGTCGCTTCTTATTTCTCTGAGCTCTTCCGTGTATTTATCGCTTTTGTCATCAACGACGATTACCTCTAAGCTATCTAAGACAGGTATACTCTCCAATAATTTACGTAACGTTTTGGGAGAGTTGTAATGCGGAATTATTATTGACAAATCTATTTTGTTCACTCGCAATCCTCCTTTGCAGTTTCGATAGTGTTACCTAAAAGGGTATTGAAACTTTCCAAAATCGCAGTGCTATTTAAATATGGAACACACTAAACGCACGTTTACAAAAGGAGCTGTCTGTATACACAAAACACCATTTCAGAAATTTTGCCACCAAAGGTAGAGCACTTTTCAATATAGCAGAACATGTCACACCTGTTCCTGATTCCTTTAAACTCTTCCGCTTTCCTAGTCAAATAATACTGGCTAACAGCAAAAACAATCAGTATGAATCTAAAATTCCATAAGTTATAGGCTTTTTCCAACTCAAAGTTTCATTACTGGTTTCATTCATCGCTACAACCCTTTTACAATGCTTCCATCACACAGTAGTTATTGTGTCTAACACTTTTTCGTAGAATCGTTTTTGGCCATCTGTTAACAGCATCGTATTGTGCCATAACAAAACAAAGTTACCATTAAACATTTTAACACGTTTTGCCAAAATTTCGATATAGTTCAAAGCATCCTCGTAATCTAAGTTCATGTAATTTTCTGCAAATAATGTACCATCCATAACCATTAGTGGCCTTTCTTTTATCTTAAGTGGTTCCCTTTGTTCCAAATCATATACCGTATATTCGTAGCAAGTACCTGTTCTGAAACCAACATGTTGAGCATAGGTCATTGTACTATCATAATCAACACCCACCTGGTCCAGAATGCGCCAAGTTGTTGGTACTTCAAACCTCAGGTAATGTTGTCTGTTTCCAATGCTACTCTGTTTAATTCCAAGTTCTTTCATTTTCAAAATTAACTTTTCAAATTCCATTTTTAACTTCTTCAAATCTTTGTACGCACCAAAGCTTGCATGTAAACCTATTCTATGACCACGCGCATAGATCATTTTCAATGCCTCTTCAACATGTTCGCTGTCGAAATCGTAAAACGTATCAAACTTAGGGTCTGTATGACCTGTCATAAAATAAAACTCGGAAACAACTCCCCTTTTTTCGCTTGTCTTCGTTATAAAGTCAAACGTGTAGGCAGGATCCAGTTCTAATCTTCCAAGCTTTGCTAGAACTCTTTTCAATACGGTCTTCACACTCTTCCTTTTTACAATGTCACCAATGCATCCTCTAATAACTCTTTTCCAACGAAATTTATAAGCAACTGTCGGACGGTCTATATCATGAGTTGGTATTACTCTGTACGTTCTCTCGTTTCTTTTCAAACCTGGCCACAATCTTCTTATAACGGCCCAAAGGATTTCAACGTACTCATTGACAATAGGTCTCAGAAGAAATCCTTCTTTTAATGCTAACGATTCACTTGCTGGAAAACGCCCATACATGTCAGTTGCTTTGTTTACGTATTCCTCATAGCGTGTTAGCATAAAAAATGTCGAGCCAAATATGTCTAATCCTAAAGTTATACCTTCGTTATCTTGTTGAATATATTTTCCATTCTGGAGCTTTTGACCGTAGATAACAGGTATATAGTCATCACATACCACAGCTTCTGGCAAATCACTTTTTACATCCCATCGTTCCAGTGGTAATTTAGGCAAACTATCAAAGCTACACCATTCTTTTTCTGGAATAGAAAACAAAACAGTTTTAATTTTCAGTATCTTATTGGAATGACTTAAAGTAATTACTATTTCATCACCTTCGCCTTCCAACAGCTCAAAATTCAGCCCTAAGAACTCGAAGAAAAGAACACTTGAAATATATCCAATTTCAGGCTTGTACTTTCTCGGTGCGAGTATTTTTAACTTTTCCACAGAATTGCCACCTCCTGCATAAAAGGAGATAATGTTAACTAAAAGTATTGAAACTTTCCAAAAACCGCATTATCCTTTAAAGAGGGGACACCCCCCAAACAACTTGACAAAGCAGGTTCCCCATGATGAACAACTCAACACTCTCCTGTCCCAAATGCGGTTCCACCAGCTTATACAAAAACGGTCATGACAAATACGGTAACCAACAATTCCTTTGCAAACTCTGCCATCATTCTTTCAAACTTTCCCATTCTCACAAACCCAAAAACTTCCCTTTCCCTTATCCCATATGTCCTTCTTGTAGTAAGTCTAAGGTCTTTGTGTAGTGAAGAATCTTTGGCAAACCAACAACGGTAATATCAATCGCACCATCTCGCAATTACACTCTTTCATCACTACAAGTCAACACTGCCCTCAGCACTGTCGTGTATGATTCTATTCCGCTTTCTGCTTTCTTACTTACCATTGTTTAGCACTGTGAATCACAGAGGTTGCCTTGACTGGTTCCAAGGACTTTTTAGCAATCTCGCCGTACGTGAAGACCTTGTGTCCCTCTTTAAGAGCAACTTCCTTCATTCTTCCGTAGAGTGTTTCATCCGTTACTACCCTTTTGAGAACTTTATACATCTCTTCCTCAGAGTCATCGTATAGAAATAAGCAGTTACCTCCCAAATCGAGGTACTCTTGACCAGGGAAGTATTTAAAGACTGAAGGAATGCCTAAGGCGACCGTATGTTGCCATAACACAGAAAAACTTCCTGGGTAGACTGCAAGATCCGATGCAATTAAGTACTCATAGATTTGCTCCTGGCTCAGCCAGCCAAGATATATAATCTTGTCGGCATCAAGAAGGCTCATGAATTCTTCACTTAGCTCTTCAGCAATAGTACCAAAGATTACCATTTTCAGGGGGGCTTCTCGAAAGTTTCTTACCACTTTCATTAGTGAAAGCGTTTGGCGTCTTTGCTTGTCGATCTTGCCACCAGTAATTATCAGAAACTCAGATTCCTTAATTTTAAGTTTTTCACGAATTTGCTTTCTGATTTTTCCGCGCTTATCCTGGTCCAAGATTATTTTTTCGTCGTCTGCGCCCATTACCAAAAGTTCGATCCTTGAGTCGGCTATCCTATACACCTGTCTTAAGAAATCGCAACATTGTGGAGCGACACAATAGAACTTTTCGACATAAGGTTCCACTGTTTTGACAACTATTCGCCACAGACCTTTGTGCAGGATGTTTTTAGAAATGAAATTCCTAGCACTGTTCCAGAAGTCCGCATGGCTATCAACCAGAAGAACCACTTCTGATTTATGTCTCTTCTTGTACTTTACGACCTTTAACAGGGCGAGAGACTGAGGACCGTGAAAAAATACCACATCGGGATCAAGCTCTCTAAGAAGCTTAAGAAAGCCATGATAGAGTCCTAATCTCCTTCCAAAAGCTCCGAACACTGGCGTCAATCTGTAGACTGGGATTCCATTCTCGTTTATGTAAGTCTCTTCAAGACTAGAACATTCGATTTTTCCCGATTTTGACCACCTGCAATCATTGGCTATTATAATGACTTCGTGTCCGAGTTTCTTGTGGTATTTTGTCAAAAGATTTTCTTGGTACCCGAGCCCATCGGTGTACGGACCTGTAAGGCACACGTGTACGATTCTCACGTTTTCTCCCTCCTTCTACAAGACGGACTTGAATAGCATGTGCTCCAACAAAACCTCAATAAAGACTGGTATCGAAAAACCTATAGTATAACTTAATGAGCTGAGCAAATCCCCTCTAAGGATGAAAAACAGGAATCCTATGTAAAAAGGGTAAAGTAATTCTATCACCAGCACATTATTACTAAAACGAACTATAGAGCCATAATATAAGGAATCTAACTTTTTCGTCACATAGCCAAGTGCAATCGCAAACAATGGTATTCCCAAAATCCCGAAGTTAATGTATGCCTCTCCCACGAGCGGACATGACACATTTGTAAAGCTCCACCCAAGTCTTTGAGCTATTTCATGACCACTTCCCACAGGTTTATTCTGCCATACAGACCTGGGAACGAAAAAAAGCAGATTGCCGAGGAGTTGTCTCCCATTTGTTGGTCCTTCCTCGTGAACTACCGCTATGGTTCTTACAAACATTGAATAGGCGTCGAAATCACCGGTAGTTATAGTTTCAAGAATGGTTGGTGGTTTGATGTTCGAACCAAGTGCTTCGTTAATGGCTTGTGCTCTAAAAAGGTTCAAAAGTGGAAATAGTATTATGAAACTTACTATAAAAATTACTTTAAACAAATTTTTCTTTTTAAAGGTTCTTTTCCAAACTATAAAAATTCCCAAGTAAACTGCCCCCGTCCAAAATCTTGCTCTTCCTGTTGGAAAATTTTCCAGTATAACCAGTAACGACGCCAAAGCCAGAAGTATGCGATTAATAGACGCACGCTTTCTTGCCGTAGCAATAACATAAGCTAAGAGATGTACCGAAATTCCGCCAAAGGTAATGTTCAAAATCAGCATAACAGGCTGAGATACATCTGTGAAGACTTCGCCATAGGTACCTCTGGAAAACAAAAGAACAATAGTTGAAGCTTCCCGAAGCAGGTAAGCAAAGTAAAAAGCTGAGACAATCAACAACCAAGAGATGTAAAGCCTGTGGTGTTTAATTTCCTTCTGGAAAATCTTTCCCAGAAATGTTTTGGCACGTTCATTCGTTTTTATATATGTTAGCTCAAATAGCACCGTGAAGAGCAAAATGAGAATGTTAGCATAAATAATTCTTTCATTTGTTAACAAGTATGTATCCCACCAAGGAAACTGTCCAGAAATGTATTGGATAAGCGGTGCTACGAACATGAAAATTACCATAAACAAATAATATATCTCTTTGAGACTAAATCCGAGCGGGGATATAGTTGCTAACTGTATTAAAAAGAATGAGCCGTTGAGCAAAAAGGTAAGAATAGCTACCCAGTGTAGCCCAGGATTGAGCTTGGGAGTTAATAATGTTAGGTAAGCGGTATAAGAAACGATTATTGCAATAATTATAAATAACACTTTAGAGTCATAAATCTGTGCGCTTCTTGTACATCTAGAATTAGACGCCAACAACTTTTTCATTCCCTTCACAATATAACTCTTCGTACAAGCCAATATATGAGTTTACCATAAACTGGTGAGAAATAACACTTCTCATCGAACTCTCTATAATTACACCTTTTGTACCAATTGACTTCAGGCTTTTTACCAAATCCAAGATGTATTTGGCGCTGCAAGGTTTTATAGCCATCCCTGATTTCTCTGAAACGATAGTTTCACTAGAACCGCCAGAGTCAAAGGTTATTACATATGTTCCACACGCCTGTGCTTCAAGATTTACGGTTGGATAATTGTCTTCTAACGTGGGATTAAAAAACACATCTGCTGCTGTATAAATTTCGGCAAGCTCTTTTGCTAAGCTGGTTCTCTTTATACCTATTACGTTTCTTGGTAGCATTTTAATTTGTTTATCTGATACCCCAACAAGTACGATAACTTCGTCATCGGATAGATATTTAGACAATTCTAAGAAATAGTCGAAACCCTTTCTCCTATCCCATACATTAGCAACTCCGAGTATCACAAACTTATTGGCCAACCCAAACCTCTTTCTGAAATCGCTCGGAGTTGGTTTGAAGATAGACACGTCAACACCATTTGGAATTACTTTTACTGGGTACTCTGCCAAAAAGGATTCCTTGACCAGTCCTGCTAACCACTGAGATGGTGTTACCAATGTCATGTTTCTAACACCAGTAAAGATTTTTCTTTTTCGTTGATAATTTGATTTAGAATTGTCCAAAAAAACACTTTTGGGATATGCCTTCTTTTCTGGACATGAATAACAGCCTGTCTTCCATTTATCACACCTTGCATAGAGAAAATAAGCACAGTGACCTGTGAAAGCCCAGCAGTCATGCAAGGTCCAAACAACGGGCTTATCATATCGTTTTAGAAAGTCAAAGAGTACCTCTATGTGCAAGTAGTACCCGTGTATGTTATGCAGATGTATTATGTCTGGGTTAATTTTCTCCACAGTTTTTACAAATTCCTTTGTTGCTTTCTTTGAACCAAATCCATGCAAATCAAACATTCGAGTGAGTAAAACATGAAAGTACACGTCAAGGTCATTGCCTATTCTTATAGCTTCTTCGCAATTTCTCACTGGCTTACGTCCGTATGCAATGTAACTTTCGTGCCCCTTTTCTTTCAAAGTGTTATGAATCTGCAACATTATTCTTCCAGTGCTTCCAACACCACAAACCGAGTTAATTTGTAAGACTCTCATCAGTACTCTCCCCAAACGACTCTCCTTACGTAGTCGGTATATGAAAGGATTATTCTAACAATTTTATCAGAAACATTTGGAACGTTGTAATCATCTACTATCCTCATTCGGCGGTTTCCTTGCATTTCAAGAACCTTGAGTCCTTGGAGTATTCTATCTTTTTTTAGTCCAACCATCATTACTGCTGCTTCTTCCATTGCCTCAGGTCTTTCGTGTGCTTGTCTTATGTTAAGAGCCTTTAGTCCAAGTATAGACGCTTCTTCACTTATCGTACCACTATCGCTAAGGACTGCTTTTGCATTCATCTGGAGCTTTACGTAATCACTAAAACTCAGAGGCTTAAGTGTTCTAATCAATGGATGAAAGGTTATACCCTTTGCTTCTAGCATTTTCCTTGTTCTGGGATGTGTGCTCATTATAATCGGCAATCCATAAATCTCTGCGATCGCATTCAAGCTCTCTACCAAATCAAAAAAGTTTTTTTCATCGTTAACATTTTCTTCTCTATGTGATGATACTACAAAGTATTTATCTTTTTCAAGTCCGAGGCGTTCAAGTATATCAGAATTTTGTATCTTCTGCATGTTGGCATGTATTACCTCGTACATCGGACTGCCAGTTTTTATTACCCTGTCTGGTGGAAAGCCTTCTCTAATTAAGTATTCCCGAGCAATGGTACTGTATGTAAGGTTTATGTCAGCGATATGATCAACTATCCTTCTGTTCGTTTCCTCAGGGACTCTTTGATCGAAACACCTATTTCCAGCTTCCATGTGAAATATCGGTATCCGTCTTCTTTTAGCAGCTATTGCCGCAAGACAGCTGTTAGTATCTCCTAAAACAAGGAAAGCATCGGGCTTAACTTCATTGAGAATGGGATCTATTTTGATAAGTATGTTCCCTATAGTCTCAATCGGGGAACCGGTTGCGGCATCAAGGAAGTAATCAGGCTTCCTTAGACCCAAGTCTTCAAAGAATATTTGGTTTAGTTCATAGTCGTAGTTCTGACCAGTGTGCACAAAGATGTGCTCTATAGCTTCGCAACTGTCAAGTTTCTTAATCACCTCGGAAAGTCTAATTATTTCTGGTCGAGTTCCAACAACAGTCATAACTTTAAGTTTTTTCATTATCGCTCAAACCTCCAAGTAGTATGTGTCCGGCTTATTTGGATCAAAAGGTTCATTTGCCCAGATTATAACTACCATATCTGCATCGCCCGTGTTCTCAATGTTGTGAGTGTAACCTGGTGGTATGTCAACAACCTGAAGTTCCTCACCTGACACATGGTATTCGATAACTTCGCTTGAATCTACTCTTCTTAGTCTAATAACACCTTTACCACTAACTACGAGAAATTTTTCGTTTTTTGTATTATGCCAGTGGTTACCTTTTACGATACCAGGCTTTATGATATTTATAGAAATTTGTCCCCTATCTGGTGTTTTTAGGAACTCTGTGAAGGAGCCTCTATGGTCGACGTTCATTTTTAACTTGTATCCAAATTTATCCTTTGGTAAGTACGATAAATACGTAGCATGGAGCTTTTTAACGAACTCATCAGATAATTTGGGAACCGATAGGTCTTCGCAAGCTTGTTTAAAACTGTAAATCATCTCTGCCAAGTCACCGAGCCTTATTGTATATGCCCTCGGTATTTCACAAAATTGACCTTTTCTTGTCTCTTGACCGTTCATTGCTCTGATAAATTCGTCTACCACATCGTCTATATATACGAGCCTCAAAACTACGTTGGGATCTCTTATTTCTATTGGTAAATCATTGGCTATGTTGTAGCAAAACGTTGCAACAACACTGTTGTAGTTGGGCCTGCTCCATTTTCCAAACAAATTTGGCAGTCTATACACTAGGACTTTATTGCCGTGATTCTTTTCGAATTCAAAAAGTAGGTCTTCAGCAGCTTTCTTACTTCTTCCGTATGGATTATCGAGCTCTGCCTGAATGGAAGATGCATAGAGAATAGGAGCTCTGTTCTCATTTTGTATAAGAGCTTCTATGAGTTTTCTTGTAAATCCGTAATTCCCCTCCATGTATTCTTCCTCAGATTGAGGTCTGTTCACACCTGCTAAATGATAAACGAAATCACATTCTTTAGTATAGTCATATAGAAGTTTTTCTTCAGCTTCCCTGTCATACTCATAAATTTCGTTATAACCAAGGTTTTTAAGTTGTGCAACAAGATTTTTCCCAACAAACCCCTTGGCACCGGTCACGAGGATTTTCATTCCAATCAACCCTCACTATACGAATTTTTCTATTTGAAAAATTCTTGTTTTTTCTTTCTTGTACTCAGCCAGTTCTTCTTGTATGTATTCAAGAGACAAGAGCTTTTCTTTGATTTGGTCTATGTTTAAGATTGTTGTATTGTTTGAAGCATAAGGTTGAACATTTTCTACCCTAAGATCGCCTTCAACGAAGTATTTGTCATAGTTTAGGTCTCTTGTATCAGTTGGTACTCTGAAGAAATTGCCAAGGTCCTCTGCAATTGTGCGTTCTTCCTTGGTGAGAAGAATTTCATGCATTCTTTCCCCATGCCGAATGCCAATTATTTTGATTTCGTTGTCTGCTTCAAACAATTCTTTTATAGCCTGAGCTAAATCTCCTACGCGTGCAGCTGGAGCCTTTTGGACTAAGATGTCTCCACTTTTTCCATTCTCCATTGCGTACAAAACAAGGTCTACCGCTTCGTCTATGCTCATGAGAAATCTTGTCATCTCAGGGTGTGTTACTGTTAAGGGTTGACCTGTTTTAATTTGGTGAACAAACAAAGGAATAACAGACCCTCTTGAGGCCATAACGTTTCCATAACGTGTAATACACATCGTGGTTTTATCGGGGGGCACCGTTCTCGATTTTGCTTGTACCACTTTTTCCATAAGAGCCTTTGTCATGCCCATCGCATTGACAGGATAAGGTGCTTTATCAGTCGAAAGACATACAACTTTCTTTACACCAAATTCTATTGCAGCGGTGAGAACGTTATCCGTGCCAATTACATTTGTTTTTACTGCTTCAAGTGGAAAAAACTCACAGCTGGGTACCTGTTTTAAAGCTGCTGCATGGAACACAAAATCTACCCCAGGCATTACATTACGAACACTCTGTAAATCTCGAACGTCCCCTATGTAAAACTTGATCTTGTCATTTTTGTAAAGCTTTCGCATATCATCCTGTTTCTTTTCATCGCGTGAGAATATTCTTATCTCTCCTATATCAGTATTGAGAAATCTTCTAAGTACAGCATTTCCAAAAGTTCCAGTTCCCCCTGTGATGAGAAGGGTCTTCCCAGTAAAGATACTCATTTCCTCACCTCCGCAATCGCATCCTTGATATATTCATCCATTAAATACAGCAACTTATTTTTGTCAAAATGTTTTTTGGAATATCTAAGGGCGTTTTCCCCCATTTTTTCCAAAGTCCCTTTTTGAGTACTTGCCAAGTATAGTATTGCCTGCGTCAAGCATTCCACATCTCCGGCGGGACAGACAACTCCAGCCTGTGCGTCTCGCACTATGTTCATCGCTTCACCATTTGCTGATACGATTACTGGCTTTCCACATGCCAAATATGTTTGGAGTTTAGCCGGAATGTATTTTTCATAAACTGGGTTGTCACGTAAAACTAACAATGTCGCATCACAACATGCTATCATTTCCGGGACTTTTTCGGCTGGTTGCTTTCCAAGAAAGTTGAAAAAATCCTCGACTTGTTCTTCCTGAATTTTCCTTATGAGCTCTTCCTTATAACTTCCATCTCCAACCATGTTAAATCTAACCGGTGCACCTATTCTTTTCAGATTTTTTGCGGCTTCTACTAAAATATCCAATCCTTGGGCGTATCCAATGTTGCCAGCGTATACAATATTGAAACGGTCTTGAGGTATGTAAGAGCCGTAACTACATTCACTTAGCGGTCTATAGAAATCCTCTGCATATTGTGGCCAATAAACTAATTTTTCCTTTGTTCCACCGTTTTCTAATATGCTTTCAATAAAAGCCTTTGATGGGACAAAGATTTTTGTGCAGTTTTTGTATATATAACTCACCAGCTTCTTAATCACTCCCACAAAAACCCGATTTTTGACACCTGTGACAGCGACTACGTTTTCGGGCCATAGATCCAAAACATATAAAAAACACGGAATCTTCCGCCTTTTGGCATATACTATTCCTGGCAAGGCTTGAGTTATCGGTGAACCAGCATACACGAAAACTATATCTGCTCTTAATCTTGCAAACAGAGACCAAATAATTCCAGATAATGCAAAAGAAAGGTAATTAAGCGATAATGTAAAAAAATTTCTTCCCCTGGGGATTATTGGAATTCTGTAAATCTCTGCTCCTTTGTAATATTCATGACGCCTTTTAAAAAAACCGTATCCTTTATAGAACTTGCCTTCTGGATAATTTGGGATGCCGGTAAGAACTGAAACTTTGTAACCCCTTTTTGTCCACTCAGCCACTAAGTCATTAACTCTGTACTGCTCTGGGTAGAAAACTTGAGCAATTATAAGTATGTGCTTTGCCAAAACAAAGCCACCTCACCAAGCTATGTAGGGTAAAATAAACCTTAGTCTGTTATCTAGCTCCATCTTTGAACACCAATCTTTCCAAAGTTTGCAGAATTATTCTCAAATCCAGAAAGATACTTCGATTCTTGACGTAGTACAAATCATACTCCGTCTTTATTTTGTATTCTTCCAATGTCGACGAATGCTTGTAATTAATCTGTGCCCAGCCAGTTAGACCCGGCTTTACCAAGAGACGATATGTATAATACGGTATGTGTGGTTTCATCATTTCGTGATATTCAACCATTTCTGGTCTTGGCCCCACAAGACTCATGTCACCTTTTAGAATAAGCCAGAACTGTATTGATTCGTCTATTCTTGTTTTTCTTATGAACTTACCTATTTTTAGAGCTCTCTGTTCAATATCCTTATTTGGATTGCTTACATCTATCTTAGTATTTCTTAATGAACGAAGTTTGACTATTTCGAATATTTTCTCGTTCTTGCCAACCCTTTGTTGCTTGAATAAAATTGGTTTTCCATCTTCGAGGAATATCCATATCGCCGATATCAATATCACTGGCGAATACACAACCAGCCCGATGAGTGAAAAGAATATGTC
Organism: Fervidobacterium pennivorans DSM 9078; assembly: GCF_000235405.2. Lineage (NCBI taxonomy): Bacteria > Thermotogati > Thermotogota > Thermotogae > Thermotogales > Fervidobacteriaceae > Fervidobacterium > Fervidobacterium pennivorans. The sequence continues at coordinate 116,453 of NC_017095.1, read as the reverse complement.
CATTACTCTTTTTGCCGGAGATTCTTTGATGTTGTCAAAGTAAACTTTGTAGTATTCTTCGAATTTTTGCATAACTTCAAGAGGGATGCGTTTTAAAACCATTTCTGCTAAGTTTGGAAGATATTCGATTTTGTGAGTTTGCCTAATTTGCTCCAGTTCGTTTCCGATTTCTTTTTCAAGTTGCGGGTCTGTTATGAGAACATTATCGTATTGTGCTATTTTCTCTTTGAATGTCACCGGTGATGGGTTAATGTATTCTACAAATTGATACTTTCCCTTTGATTTTTCTTCGATTTCCTTAAGAATGCTATAAATTTCTGATTTTCTTCCAACCACAAGATAGCGAATTGGCTTAATTGTCTTCGATGATATTTTTGATAATATGTAATTGAGAAATGGGAGGATGAAAATGAAGATAAGTAATATAAGCATAAGTTTTTTTGTGAAAAATTGTATATCAAAGAGCTTACAGAATGCGAAAAGAAAGAGCGAACCAATAGTAATTCCAAAAATACTTCTTGAGAGCGCCTCGTTTAAGTCGTCTGAGTATTCATAGAATTTAAAAGCATACAAAGTTGTGATAATTAAAAATGGGTATAAAAGGGACATATAGTAGTTTTTGGTCACAAGTAACCCAGATGTTGCTAAAATGACGTAATTTGCTATAAACTGCAGGCTCAAGAAAGCCCCCCCAATTCCAATGATTTAACTCTTTTCATTAATTTAGACTTTCTTTGATGATATTCCGTTCATCAGTTATATTTTACTACCATTTTTAATCATTAATTTTTCTCCCGAATTTCAAAAATTTTTCTATTTCTTGTCAATCCAAACGAAGTGGACGTTTTTGAATAAACTACCAAAGAGCAACTTTGGTTTTTCTGAAATGCTTGGTTTTATAACAACAACAGAACTGTTTGCGATATCTTCGAAATACTTTGCTTCAGCAGAATCAGAGTCTGGTGTAATTATCATTATTGCATCCATTGTATCCTTAAGTAAATTGACCTTCTCTAAGAAGGTTTCATTGAAAAATGCATAAGGTTCGTCATCTTTGCTCTTGATAACAAAAGACAGCGTGTCCTTGTACTGAGCTAAGTCGCTTTGTGAAATGAATTGAGCAAAAGATAGTGCTTTTGATTTATCGATGAGATCACTAAAATCACCGGTGGTATCTATAATTAAGGTTCTCTTACCGAGTGCGGAGAAAAATTTTGAAAGCTCGTAGCTGATGCTGTTTTTCTCAGTTATTCTTCCTACCGATGTGATATGGATCATTTTGGCAGTTTTATTTGATTCTTCATGTGAAAAGTTATTGCCAAAGAGTTTTACGTACAACTCTTTCATTGCTTCAGTGTTCTTTGCACTATCAAATGGTAGTTTGAATTCGGTTGGTATAACTCCAGTGATGGCGGTAAGTTGGTATTTATCGAGAATTCTTTGGTCTGTTGCTTCTCGTAAAAAGGCAACAAGAATACCAAGAAAAATACCAAGAACCCCGCTAACAGCAAGCATTAGTTTTTTATTTGGCTTGGCGGGTTTTTCTGGAATGTATGGTTCATCGATAACAACAGGTACGTTGAAGTTCATTCCAGCAGTTGAAAGGCGGAGTTCTTCCTCCTTGGCTTTAAGAGCTGTATATGTCTGTTGTTTGACAGTGAAATCTCTTTGCAAGGCAACATATTCACGTTGGATTTCTGGGTACTTTGAAAGTTGGTTGTCAAGGTCATTTTTTGTCTTTTGAAGTCCTTGGAGCGCAGCTTTTAGGCTTTCTTTTTCTGTGATTGCTTTTGAAAGCGAAGCGTAAAGTTCACTGAGCACAGGGTCTTGAGCTTCAACTTTTGCTGATGTTATTCTGTTTAGCTCGTCATTTATCATCTTCTTAATAACTTCTATTTGTTTTTCAACATCTTTCACAGGTTCTGCTTCTTCTGTGTATTTCAAAAGTAAAGAACTGCGTTGAATTTCAAGTTGAGATAGTTCCTTTTTTAATTCTTCAAGTTGGTCACTGGTTGGTGTGTATGACTGTGCTTTTGCCAGTCCTTTTACTTCCGAAATCCTTTTGTTTAGCTCCGCTATTTGAGCCTCTGCCGATTGAATTGCAAGCTGTGTGTCAACAATTTGTTTTGTTATGTCACTATAGCTTTGGATCAACTGTTCTATTTCTTTCGTTGGCATGAGCGATTTTGTCTTTTGGAATTCCTGAAGCTTGGCTTCTACTTCGGCAAGTTCTTTTTCAACTATAGGTAGTTGCTGCCTTACAAAATCATACAGGTACGAATTTTCATCCTTGTTGAGTTCTTTTGCAACTTCGATGTAGTTCTTTATAACCGATTGTGCGATTTTGTAACCAAGTTCTTTGTCGTCAAGGGCGACTGTAAGACTGATAAGTGATGTATTCTTCTTAGATGTTGCAGTTACTATGTCTTTAGCGAGCATATTAATAACCTGGTTTTCTGTTAATTCAACTTTTTCAGGATTCTTTGCCTTGTTTTTGAAGTAATCCAGTAAGTTTAGCTCTTTTACAACATTCCCAAGAACTTTTCTGCTCTTGATTATTTCTATCTGCTCATCAACAGCTGGAGAGGTTGTTGAACCTCCCAGCACGAGTGCTGCCGCACCAGAAAGGCTCATTCCCGAAGATTTTGGAAGCTTTATCGTTGCAGTTATTTCGTATGTAGGTGCTGCAATGAAAAATAAGTAGACAAGAGTTAGTGCAACCGTGATAACAAATGTTGCAATTAAAAGCCATTTTCGTCTTTTGAGTATTTGGATTATATCGCTCAGTGTTATTTCATCGTTAACGACATCTTGTTGCAGCTCTCTTGCTTCCATATTAGGTTTCCTCCTTTGTCCATTTATAAATCATTTGGTTTTTCATCACTTGCTGCCGCCGAACAAATTAGTTGTGTACGTGTAAAATCCCAATAAGCTCGTAATAACAGGCAACCAATCGAGAGCACTTCTCCAAGGATCAGACGGTACAAATATGATATCCCCATTCTCAACAACAGGGTTAAACTTGATTACTCCTCCAGAAACTGTGGCGGAGAGGTCTACTTGTATCGGTTTACCTTCAACTCCACCTTTGTAAAGCCACACGCTCGATGGTGCCGCTTTTTGAGTAAATGAACCTGATAGGAGTATTGCTTGTAGTACGGTCATTCCTTCAGTCAGCTTAATTATACCAGGCTGATTAACTTCGCCAAACACGAAGGCGTAGTTCTGCAAAACGTCGAGCACTCTGACAATATCTCCTGGATAAACATTATATCCTCTTGCTTGAGCAAGGTCTTTGAGTTCAAGTGTTTGTTTCTCTGTTCCGCGTGTGAGTTCAATTTTTCTGTAATTTTTGTCGATTCCTACTTTGGTGAGTATTTCGTAAAGGGTTGTTGGTTTGTCTGTGTATATCATATCTGGTCTTCCGTCTTGACGGATGATGTAGACATAGTTTTCTTTGTCTACATCGAAGAGAATGATACTATTGCTTGTAAGTTTGAAGTTTGTATATTCGTCCCATTTGATGCTTTCGACCTTATCACCAGTGACGATTGTCAGTTTTCTGCTAACGCCTTCTTTAATTCCGCCCAGCTTGCCGATAAGCGTTCTAAGGTCGAATTCTTCACCTTGTGTGAATTTGAATAATCCGTTTGGAACGCCTTTACCAAAGACATAGACTTGGTTCGGGTCTTTTTGGGTTACATAGACGAAGTCGCCATCTTTAAGTTCCGCGTTTTCTATGCCTTTGAAGATATTTTCCGCATCGAACTGTCCTATTAATTTTCCTTCACGTATTACGAGTACTTTGTCAGATGCGTAGTAATTTTCCGGTCCAACTATGAGTCCACCGAGTTTGGCAAAGAGTGTTTTTAAATCAGGTGTTTCGTAGTAATCAAATTGCACTCTGCCGGTGTTTCTGATATATCCCATTGCCGTTACAAAGACTGGCTTCTTGAGTTGGACGTTAAGAATTGCACCTTTTGGTATTGATATATCGGATGTGAAGTTCACATTTGTCCCATCAAGGGTTATGCTTTCGATTCTTCTAAAATCACTCAAGCCAACCTTAGCAAGAATTCTTTGGATTGTTATCGGTTCGTTGAGTGCAAACGAGACATATGAAGAGACATCGCCAATAAGGTAGACGGCGTTGACGTGTGCTTGTTTGAAGACAACAGTGTCGTTTCTTTCAATTACTGAGTCTTTGAGTCCGTAGAGTAAGTCGTTTGGTGAATAGACGGTTTCTTTTCCATTGCGTACAAGTGTAACCTGTTCGATGTTTTCGGGCGTGTTAACAAGCTTTTTGAAGATGTAGCTAAGAGTTTTTGGCTCATAGTAAGACAATTGAACAACACCGGGCATGCCAGAACCTGTTACGTAAACTAAGAACGGCTCGTATGAAATAAGAACGGTATCACCGAGTGAAAGCGGAACATCTTTATTAGAGTAAACAACATCTTTGAGTGCAACAGCCGTGGCGTTATTAATTATTGCTTGACCTTCATTTTCTACATCTGGCGATGTGAGTCCGATTTTGTTAATAAGGGTTTTTAGTGTCTTTGGTTCCTGTGGTTCAAATACAATTTTTCCTTTTGCATTTGCATAACCTTGGACGTAAGCGTAAAATTCCGGGTATTTCTTTATCTCTACACTATCTCCATTTCTCAACGTGTAGGTTTCAAGTTTGCTTAATTCTATCGCCTTATCGTTTATCTTTATACTCTCTATCCATTTGAGCTGGTCTGTTTTTAGGCCACCTATCTTTGTAAGTAATGTCTTCAATGTCTTTGGCTCTTGTGGTTCGAAGTTGATTACTCCAGTTTCAAAGTCTCCACTGAGGTAGATTTTAAATTCCGCATACCTTCTTATCTCTACCTTATCACCATTGTTCAACATATAGCTTGCAGCTTTCGATATGTCAGCTGGTTGTCCATTTATCGTTACACTCTCTATCCATTTTTGTTCATTTACTGGTATTCCACCAAGTTTTGTCAACAGCCCTTCGAGTGTCTTTGGTTCATCTGGTTCGAATGATACTATGCCCGGTTTGTAATCACCTGTGACATACACTCTGAATTCTGGGTATTTCTTGATTTCGACACTGTCGTTGTTTGAAAGTGTGTAATCATCGAGCTTTGCCAGGTCCACAAGTTTGTTATTTATCTTTATCCATTCTATCCATTTGAGCTGGTCTGTCTTTAAGCCACCTACTTTCGTAAGTAATGTTTTAAGTGTCTTTGGTTCAGTTGGTTCAAAGACAATCACACCTGTAGAGAAATCTCCTGTTAGGTATACTTTAAATTCTGGGTACTTTACAACGTTCACGATAGAACCCGTTTGCAACAGGAGATTTTCTGATGATTTAATGATATCTGGTTTGTATTCTCGTGTTTTCCCATCAGGGGTTGTTATTGTGATTTTTTCTATCCATTTTTCGTTATCTGGAGAGATGCCACCAGATTTGGCAAGTGCGTATGCAAGAGTTAGAGGTTCTGTTGAAAGGAAAGTTTTTGGACCAGGAGAAGGCACAAAGCCAACAACGTAAATGAATCGTTCTTCACGCTTTGGGATGTATAGTGATGAACCAGACAAAATTGGGTAATCGATTTTTCCACTAATAACATCCTCGAGGTTTACAACTATTGTCTTTCCTGAAACCGTAAGGTATGAACTTTCGAGGACCGCTTTTTCTTTATCAAGTGTTCCGAGGCGTAAAATTAATGTTTTTAAAGTCATGCCAGGCTCGTATCTGCCAATGTAAGTGTAAGCACCGCTGACTTGGATTGTTTGGCTATATTTCAAAGGCGGGAAGTAAATTACGTCACCTTCTTGGAGCTTCGGGTCGTCTGTGATGGTCCCATCGTAAAAATACGAAAGCATATTCAGCGTTTGCGTTTTTCCTGCTCGTCTCAGTTGAATTGTTTCAAAGTCTATCTCAGACGACGGGGATAGCCCCAAGAGTGCGAACAGCTGGGTTAGAGTGACTTCTTTGTAGTTCGAAATATCAAATATACGGTTGATAGCTCCTTGGAGGTATACGTACATAGGTCCGTAGTCGACAACGTAAACGGTAACAACGGGGTCTTTTATAAACCTGCGCACTGTCTGTTCGATTATCGATTTGATTTGGTCTGTAGTGAATCCCACAACTTTCACATTCCCGGCGTATGGATAAGGGATCGTTCCATCAAAAGCTACCTTAACCGTCCTACTGAACTGAGGCTGACCAAAAACTTCGATGGCAATAGTATCTCCTACCCGAACGGCGTAGGCAAAAATAGTAGTTAGTGTGAGCAGTAAGATTGTACCAATGAAGACTTTTTTCATGCCTTGTGTACACCCCTTTTTATGTTTAATTTTAAACTACTATACCATTAGATTATACCATGTCCAAACAAACTTCCAAAGAATTTTTCAATCAAACACCCTTAACGCCTCTGAAGGTGGAATCTTCTGCGATATACTCGCAGGAAGTGAGACAAATATTATTGTAATTCCAAAAACGCCAGCTAAGGTTACAAATACTTTCCAAAACGGTATCACTACCTTGAATGAACTGAGCAAAGGTTGGACAAAGGCAACGAGGTCTTTGACAACGAATATGCTTGCGAGTATCGCAACGATTGTTGCAATGAGTACTATAGCCAGTGCTTCGTAGATGAACATTCGATAAACCACTTTGCTGTCTGCCCCTATGGCTCTGAGCATACCGATCTCTTTTTTACGCGCATAAACGTTTCTAAAGGTAATTATCGCCAGACCGGCAAAACCGGCGATAAACCCGAGTTGGAAAAGTTGCAAGGATAAGTCAACAAGGTTGTTTGTTGAAGCGTACAGTTTTTCGATTTCACCGGTTATATAAAATGCACCATCGAGTTTTCTTGCGACAAATTCTTGGGCTTCAAGTGCCTTTTGTGGATCTTTAATAACACCTGCATAGCCACTTATGGCACCGAAGAATTTTTTGTTTCTCCAAATGAGAACACCGTCCAAGGGCAGCAAAGTTTCCTGGGGGTCGTAGACACCTTTTATGTAAAGCGTTTCAACAATTTTTGGTGAGATGCCAGGCAAAACACCTTTTAAAACCATTGTGACTTCTACGCCAGGAGTTTTTAGGATTTTGTTTGACAGGTACAATGTTTTATCTGGTACTTTTGACCAGTTTTCTTTTCGGATATCGTTCATTAACTTTTCACTCGGGAGCTTTAGGTGTTGGAATATTCTCTCGTCTGAAACGATTATTGTGTACTTCTTTTTGTCATTTGGGAACGATGCTTGGACAAGTTGGATAGGAACAAGTGCTTGGAATTTTGAGACGAATTGTTCATCGTTGAGGTATTTGTAGGAACCGAAGAATGTTTTAATGGGGTTTTCAACGATGATGAAGTTGTAACCAAACGCGCCTTCTTCCTTCTTTTCTTTTATGTATTCAGAAATGCTCGTTGGAACTATTGCACTCACAAGAATTAAAATAAGTGTGACGGCGTATATTACAAACATCGCAAAGTTGCGCATTTTGTGTTTGTCGATGTAAGATAACGCCAAAACAACGGACACATTTTTGAAGCGTTCGAAAAATGCTTTGGCATATGGGATGAAAGCAAAGATAGAGTATATACTTCCAACAAGCGCAAAACCTGAGCGGATAAGTAAATCTTTCGCTCCACCAGAGCCTACAAGAGGGTAGGCCGAAGCAAGGATGGAAAGTCCGTATACGAAAGTAACTAAGGAATTGCGGTAAAAAAGAGGAACGATGGAAAGTAATCCCAAAAGCGCATAGATATACGATGTGCGCAAAAGGAAGAGGAAAAGGAGAATTCCTACAATTGCTACGAAAACTCTCTTTACTTTCCCTTTCTTTTTCTTTTTTTCAATGGGTCTATCACCATACAGTTCGGATGGGGTGATTTGGGAAAATTCCATGCTACGGTAGATGAGGATTATAACCGGGACAATCATAGCGATGAGAATACCAAGGACAATGGTTGAGAATGATATGTTGAAAGGTATTCTATCCTGGACAAATGCGAAGAGCTGGTCTTCTCTTCCAAATGAGTTGATTTTGTCAAGTAGGTATCTACCAAAGAATATTCCAGCGACTGCACCGACGATTTCCGAAGATATCAGGTAAAGCAATCCCTCAACAAAAAGCACCGAGAACATTCGAAGGCTTGTGTAACCTAACGCCCTTAGCACACCGAGTGAGCGTTTGCGCTCTTCAACAATGATGCCAAAAAACGAGGAGACGAAAAGAAAGCTTGAGATAACTGTGAACCCGGAAAATCCAATGAAGAGATAGCCGATAATTTTATTCAACGGGGAAGTTGATAATCTGTATTTGCCAGCGATGACGCGGATTGAACCTTCTTTTTCTTCCAATTCTTTAGCAAATGTTTCGTGTTGTTCGACAGGCAAATTCGTAGAGACAAAATAGACGTTCGGGTCTTTCAATGGGTAAACACTGTATTCTTCAAAATAACTTTCGGGTAAAAAGATTGTCCCATTTGCTGATGCTGTTTCTCCTCTGAAATTGAGTGTACCTCTACCAAAGGCTCCAATTTTGATGTTGAAAGATGTTTTCGCCGTGATTATCTCTATCTCATCACCGATGTTAGTTCCAAATGCTCTTGCTGTATCTTCACTGATGGTGAACGGTTGAACATTCTGCCCAAGAAATTTTTCGAAGTTCTCGTTAATCGCTATTGCAAATAGGTCAACGTATTTTCCTTTTATTTTGGCAGTTACTTGGGCGATTTTGACAGGAACGTATTTTGTTACTTGGGGGTATTGCTTAAGCAACAACTCGACAGATTCTGCGTTAACAGCTTTTGGAAGGAATATCGTGTCCGCTTTATCTTTGATTATTAAATCCACATCTCCAAAGTTTTTCGTGAGCTTTTGATGCAGATAAGCAGAAACAGAATCATTAAGAGAAAGGCCACCAACAAGGAGCATGGTGGCCACCATCGTGCCAAGGATTGCAAGTAAGCCTACTTTCCAGTGTTTGATGAAGTTTCTGAAGGAGATTTTTAATATCGTGTCGTAAATTTGTCTTATCATGGTCTCATTCCTTAATATTTTTAGTCTTCTTCGGCGAGTTTCTGGAGTAACCTTAAGTATCTGCTACGTGAAGGATGTCTGAGTTTTCTTAGCGCTTTGACTTCTATCTGCCTTATCCTTTCACGAGTGACACCGAAGTACTGACCGACTTCTTCAAGTGTTTTGGGCTTCCCATCGAGTATACCGTACCTCATCTTTAAAACCATCTTTTCTCTGTCGTTGAGTGTTTCCAATAATTTATCGATTTCTTCTTTCATGAGCGTTCTTATTGCTTCTTTCTTAGGTGAACCAACGGATTCGTCGGCAACAAAATCAGCCATAGAAGAGTCTTCTTCTTCGCCTACAGGTGTTTCCAAAGAGAGTGTTTCAGGAGTTGATTGCAAGATTTCCTCTATTTTTTCAACCGGTTTTCCAACCTGTTCGGCGATGTATTCTAGAGGTGGTTCTTCTCCATGCTCTTGCATGTATTCTCTTTTTATTTTTTGTATTTTGTTTATTGTTTCAACCATGTGGACGGGTACCCTGATTGTTCTTGCTTGGTCAGCTATAGCCCTTGTTATCGCCTGTCTAATCCACCAGGTTGCGTATGTGGAAAATTTGTAACCTTTTGACCAGTCGAATTTTTCAACTGCTTTTATCAATCCCAAGCTACCTTCTTGGATAAGGTCGAGGAAAGAAAGTCCCTTACCGAGGTATCTTTTTGCCATACTGACAACAAGTCTAAGGTTTGAGATGATGAGTTCTTCTTTTGCTTTTTTGTCGCCCATCTGGGCTCTCTGAGCAAGCCTGCGTTCTTCAGATGGTGTAAGCAATCTGATTTTTCCAATATCACGTAGGTACATTTTTATTAAATCCTTGGGTTCTGTGCTGTCGAATACCTCAGGACCTTCGCTTAGGTAACTTTTCAATTCTTCTTCCATGTTGGCAAAATCAGTTGTATCTCTAATTTCTATTTTGTTCTTTTCAAGTGTTTCGTAAACAAGATCCAAATTACCATCGACTTCCTCACTTTCCCCTGGTGGGAATGTGCGGTCAATGTCGTCGTATGTGATGTATCCTTTCCTTTTACCGAGTTCGATGAGCTTCTCGAGCTTTTTCTGTAGTTCGGTGTTCTCTTTTACCGCTGTTTTTGACATACAAAAACACCTCCTCACCATTTTGAGGAACTTTATTTTCATTTTTGATTTTTTATTTTCATCTTCTGCCGGACCAGTTCTGTCCTAGCTTTCAAAAGTATGCGCTTTTCTTCATCGGATGTAACTTTTAAAACGAGGGAGTCGATTTCCGCAATGCGTTTGTCAATACGCCTTAGCTCGAGGTCTTTCTTAATGTATTCCACTATTTTATCATCGACTTCGAAATCAATTTTGTCAAACACCTCTTTAACATACTCGCCCATATGTTTAGACAACGAATCTAACGAAACGTTCAAATCTTTTGCGATTAAAAAGAATTCTCTTGCCTTTCCCTCGAGCAAATCTGGGGTGAATTCAATTTGTTTGAATAATTCTGGGTAGTTGAAATACATGTAAACAAGGTAATCTTCCGTTGTTGGGACTTTTTTGACAGGTGTTTTGGGAAGTTGGATGTTTTGGTGCTGATAGCTTCTAGATGGTTGATTGTACTGACTGTACTTATCACCTTGATTTTGCAATTGTTGAGATGCGAGTAAGTTTTTCAATTCTTCCTTCATCACACCCGCCGTTGTACTCGCATGCTCGTAGAATTTTTCCAAGCTTTTGGGATTGGAAGAAAACAAACGTTCCCAGTTTCTGAGAATTTTTATGAAAGTATTGAACCCACTTGGGTTGGATAAATCGTATTGTTTTGCCAAGCTTTCAACAACGAATTGCTCGGCACCGATGCTGTTGTCAAGGACTTTGACAAGACCTTCCACTCCAAGTTTCGAGTATGTTTCATCGGCATCTTTTGCTTGTTCAAATTTTGCAATGGCAACGTTGAATCCTTCAGGTATGAGCATCTCTAAGCTTCTCAACGCTGCTTTAATCCCAGCGCTATCTGAATCGAAAGCAAGAACAATGTTTGGTGTAAGTTTTTTGAGTTTATAAATATGCGATTTTGTCAGCGCTGTTCCGAGTGTTGCAACCGCGTTCTTTATACCGGCTCTGTGAAATGCCAAAGCATCAAAGTATCCTTCACAGATAATCACGTAATCTACTTGCTTTATGTATTCTTTCGCAAAGCTGAACAAAAAGAGTGTGGAAGATTTTTTGAAAACTAACGTGTCTTGTGAATTTAGGTATTTTGGAACGCCTTCCCCTATGAGTCTACCACCGAATGCGATGACCCGACCAAAATCATCGGCGATAGGTATGATGAGTCTGCCGGCAAATGGGTCTGAGTTTGAAAAACCGAATTTTTCAAGCTCATCTTTGCTCAGTCCTAATCTTTGTGCAACCTGCTGTGGAAATTTTGAATCGACAGGAGAAAAGCCGAATTCATACAAGGAAATCTCCCGTGCATCGTAACCACGTTTTTTTAGATATTCAATTGCAATTTGATTCTGATTCAATTTGGATTTGTAAAGCTGGTGGAGTTCTTTGTAGAATGTGTAGTATTTGGTTCTGACCTCGTCTTCTTCCGTATACGAAACAGTTATACCTACACGTTCACCAAGCTTTCGAACCGCTTCAACATACGAAATGTTTTCAATCTCTTGGACGAACTTGATAACATCACCTGAGGCACCGCAACCGAAACAGTGGAATATCTTTTTTTGTGGGCTTACGTAAAACGAAGGGGTGGTCTCAAGATGAAATGGACAAAGCCCTCGGTAATTTGAACCCACTTTTTGAAGGTTTACATATTCCGAAATAACTTCAACAATGTCGTTCTTCTCCCTAATTCTTTCAATTATGTCTCTTGGTATCATACCACTCACCGCCCCTTTCTTGAAGCGGGGAAAGAAAAAGTGGAAATACAAAAATCATGAAAATAAAGGTAGCAGATGGAACGTACCATCCGCCACCTGATTTGTAATCTTGTAGGTCGTTAATTGCGAAATGTAAGTAAGATTTGAGATTTCCAAATTAACGCTTGGAGAACTGTGGAGCTCTTCTTGCTTTTTTGAGACCGTATTTCTTTCTTTCGACCATTCTTGGGTCTCTTGTGAGGAATCCTTTGTCTCTGAGTGTCTTTCTAAGGTCTGGGTTGAATGCAACAAGTGCCCTTGCCAAACCGAGTCTGACAGCTCCGGCTTGTCCGTTCTTACCGCCACCTTCGACCCTGATTTGGATGTCGAATGTACCCTCAAGACCTGTTACCTTGAGTGGTTCAATCGCGTGCATTGTCCAGACTTTATTTTCAAAGTATTCATTGAAATCGTTGTAGACTTTGTCGTTTATCTCTATCTTCCCTGTCCCTGGTCTGAGGTAAACTCTGGCAGTTGAAGTTTTCCTCCTACCTGTGCCCATGTAGATTTCAGCCATTTATTTCCCTCCCTATCAGAGAAGTTCTACCTTCTCAGGTTTTTGCGCTTCATGTGGGTGTGTTTCACCAGCGTAGACCTTCAATCTCTTGAATTGGTGTCTGCCGAGTGTTGTCTTTGGAAGCATTCTTTTGACCGCAAGTTCGATGAGTCTTTCAGGGTGTTTTTGGAGAATTTGTTCTGCGGTTTGTGATTTAAGTCCACCAGGGTATCCTGAGTGGTGGTAATAGACTTTCTGCTTGATTTTCTTACCTGTGAGTTTTACTTTTTCTGCGTTTATTACAACAACAAAATTGCCGTTGTCATAGTGTGGAGACCATGTCGGTTCGTTCTTGCCTTGGAGCAAGAGCGCTATTCTTGTCGCAAGCCTTCCAAGTGGCTTGCCTGCTGCATCGACAAGATACCATTTTCTTTCTACTTTTTTCGGGAATGTGGTTTTCTGTATTGGTAATGGCCTTGCCATTTTGTTTTCCTCCCTTCACTTTTCACTTTCTTCGTTTCGACTGTCATTATTCAAATATTTTCTCAATTCGCTCTCTAATTAAGGCAGTTACAACCGCATCTATTGAGAATTTTATCGCGTTAAAACCTGCTATGTACGGTAAATATTTCAGTGTCTCTTTGAGTGGGATTTTCCAGTAGAACGGAACAACTACCATATTGAGAACGGTCATTACACCTGAAACTACGAGCACACCAACTACGTAACCAATTATCTCGAATACCCTATTTTCCCTAATTCGGTAGATGTAGATAACCGGTAACAGGAACGAAACACCTGCTGCAAAGTTCATCATGATGCCTACAATATCTCCGGATTTCAGTAAATAAAAGAGTATATCTTTGATTAATAACACCAAAATTCCGTCGATGGGTCCAAAAATAAATCCTGCAAGCAATGGAAGTATATCGCTTGGGTCGAATTTTAAGAAATTCACCGATGGAAATATGGGAAGTTCTAAGAACATGAGTCCGGTTGCTAGTGCAGACATTATTCCAATTGTTGCAATTCTTACCGCAGAACTGTTCTTCATACTGTGTTCCCCCTTCGATGGGAAGAAGTTGGGGTTCTTATTGTTCTTCGACAACCGTTACGTATCTTCTGTTGTTCTTTTCGACAATCTTCACAATACCGTCTTTGAGTGCGAAGAGTGTGAAGTCTCTACCCATTCCAACGTTCTGACCGGGCCAGAATTTTGTGCCTCTCTGTCTGAGTATGATGTTCCCTGCGATGACTCTTTCACCATCGTATTTCTTGAAACCCAAGTATTTTGGATTGCTGTCTCTTCCGTTTCTGCCTGCGCCACTGGCTTTTGCAAAGAGTTGTATATTAATGCGCATCATCGTTCACCTCCACTCTGACGTATCTTGGATACTGACTTGCGATATCTTCCAGTGTTTTTCTAAGTTCTTCTACGAATCTTTGCGAGATATTGTCTTTCGGAATCTTTTCAACTTTCAGGTATCCTTCTTCAATTTCTAACTGCGCTCCGTCTTCACTCAACGCCCTCGCCGTATGCTGAGAAACCGTACTTACCGCCGCGCAGACTATGTCTTTTCCCTTCTTTGCATACAACGCATGTCCTGAGATTTCAAATGCTTCATAGAAGCCTTTTAATACCTTAAACTTGCACACAATCATCTTATGTGATTATTTCACTTCTATCTTTTCAATCTTGATAGTGGTGTACCACTGTCTGTGCCCTTTGATTGTCTTGTGGCCTTTTCTTGGAATGAACTGCCCAACGAGCACTTTTCTTGCCCTTGCGTGTTCGACAACAGTTCCTGTAACCTTTACGTTTGTGAGGTATGGTTGTCCAACAAGGACTTTACCATCGTCTGTTTTGACCATGACAACTTTGTCAAGCTCGATGGTTTCACCTGGAGCCACGTTGAGCTTTTCTGTGTGTAGTAGTTGTCCAGCCTCGACTTTGTACTGTTTTCCACCACTTTCCACTATCGCGTACACAAAGTTCACCTCCCTGAGTGTTTTACAGGTACTAAAACAACGTAGGTTGGAGACGTGCGGGGAATCCCCAACCGTTTAAGACGCGTTTTAAGTACCCGTTTTTTGCATATGAAACTTGCATACGTGTATTATTTTACCATTGAGGAAAGTTTTTCAAGAAAAATTTTCGTTAATATATGCTTACAGAGATGTTGCTAACCAATCAGGCGGGATAATTAAAGTTTCTTAATTGACGGACGATAATTTGTATGGTAAAATTCATTCAGTGAATGAATATTTTAAAATTCTTGAGCGAGTGTGGGATAATAAAGCTGGCTGGAGGGATGAAGATGAGTTTGTACGAAAAGATTCTAAACAAAGAAGCGGTTGTTGGTGTAATTGGGATGGGCTATGTAGGACTACCTCTGGCAGTTGAGAAAGCAAGAGCTGGCTACAAGGTCGTTGGGTTTGATATACAAGAAAAACGCGTTGATATGATTAACAGAGGGGAAAACTACATTGGCGATGTTGATGATAATGAATTAAGAGAACTGGTCCAAGCAAAAAGACTCAGAGCAACCACGGATTTTGATGAATTGAAGAACTGCGATGTGATAAGTATATGCGTGCCTACACCACTTGATAAGTTCAAGCAACCGGATTTGAGTTACATAATCAACAGTGCGAATGAAATAAAGAAAAGACTGAGAAAAGATCAGCTCGTTGTCCTTGAAAGCACGACGTATCCAGGCACAACGGAAGAGGTTGTCCTACCAATTTTGCAAGAGACAGGACTAAAGGTTGGAAAGGATTTTTATCTTGCGTTCAGTCCAGAACGTGTTGACCCAGGTAACCCAAGGTACAAGACGAGGAATACACCGAAAGTTGTCGGTGGAGTTACCCCAGAATGCACAAAGCATGCCGTTGCATTGTATGAAAACGTGCTTGAAGCAGGTGTTTTCCCCGTTTCTTCACCAAGGGCGGCAGAGATGACAAAGATATTGGAAAACACATTCAGGCTTGTGAATATCGCGCTTGTTCAAGAAATGACAAAAGTTGCGGAGAAGATGAAGATAAACATTTGGGAGGTTATCGACGCAGCGGCAACAAAACCCTTTGGTTACATGCCGTTCTATCCTGGACCTGGCATCGGAGGGCATTGTATCCCGATTGACCCGTTCTATCTTGTCTACAAGGCGAAGGAATACGACCTTCACATGATGCTTGTGGAAGTGGCCGGAGAAATTTCCAATAGTATGCCGTATTACGTTGTTGAAAGGCTTACCGACATACTAAACGAAAGGAAACAGTGTTTGAACGGAAGGAATATCTTGCTTCTTGGAGTTGCCTACAAGGGGAATATAGATGATTTGAGAGAAAGTCCCGCGTTGAAGGTAATTGAAATACTCGAAAAGAAAAAGGCAAACGTATTCTACTATGACCCATTCGTTCCTGAATTTACGCACAATGGAAAACATTACAAACGCATTGAGCTGACAGAAGAAAATCTAAGAAAGATGGATGGGGCTATTGTGACATCAGGACATACAATAGGTATCGATTATGAGTTTGTTGCAAAGAACGTGCCGTTTCTGTTTGACACAAAGAACGTGACCAAAGGAAAGTATGAAAATGTGATATTGCTTTGATATAACTGACTTGAATACAATTTTAGGCAACACACCCTCACTTTTGAGGGTGTGTTGTTTTTTTGGTTTGTGGTATAATTTAGTAGATGAAAAGTATCGCAAGCAGTTTTATGGAAGGGGGATACAAATGGTATATACGAAAATCTTTTCTTGGAAAGCAACCAAATTTTTCTTCGTTACTTTCGTTTTATGGGTTATCCTCAGTTCATGCGTAAATCCTTCAACTTCCAAGAAACCAGAACTTTTATCGCCCAGAAACAATGAGAATAATTTAAACTTCAACAGTGTGAAGCTAATCTTTAATACCCCAACAAGTGGTGAATATGAAGTAATAGTCAGAGAAAATGGCACGGGAGTCACAGTCTTTACCCAAGTTGTTAGTGGTGGTCAAGGTATCCAGGTAGATGTTCCTAAAGGTAGATTAAAACCAAATACTACCTACCGTTGGTATGTTAGGCTCAAGGAAAATGATTCGATTGCAAGTGAGTACTGGAACTTTACAACTAAAGAAAATTCGTTGCCAACGATAGGCAATCTGAAACCAGATAATACATCTGGTCATCCGTTCGGAGCACTTGCACTAACATGGGATGCCAGCGATTCCGATAATGACGATTTGACCTTCTATGTGAAAGTCTACGAGTTAGGCAAAGAAACGACACCTGTTTTTGAAACAACGGTAGCCACAAATTCTGCAGTTGTGAAGGACCTGAAACAACTCACAAGCTATAAGTGGACCGTCCAAGCGGTTGACCCATGGGGTGGGAAGAGTTCTCTGTTAAGCGCAACGTTCACAACAAAGCAAAACGAGGCGCCGGACAGAGTAGAACTACTTAATCCGCGCGATGGGGAAAGAGATGTGAAGTTCAATAATTTAACACTCAAATGGCAAGGATACGATAGAGACTATGAAGATTTGAAATATAGTATCTCGCTCAACGATAGTCAAAATCTGCTCAGTAATTCTACCTACACGGAATTTACGGTCACTGGACTAAAGCCAAGTGTTACATATAAATTAACTATAACGGCGATAGATAAGTATGGTGAAACAAAAACGCAAAGTTTCTACTTTACAACAAGAGCAAATACATCGCCTGATAAACCTACGCTATTTGCTCCAGAAAACAAAGTAAAGTTGAATTTCGCGAAGACTTCTAGTGTTAATTTCCAATGGAGCTCAGTGAGTGATCCTGATGAAGATACAGTTAGCTACGAGTTTGTGCTGCTTTCCGAAAACAAGGTTGTGCTGAGAAAAAGTCCTGTGCTTGGCAATAACATAAATTTAAATATCTCTGGTGTGCTTGAAGTTGGAAAGAGTTACACTTGGTATGTCTTAGCAAAAGACCCACATGGTGGAAGCACAAAGAGCGATGAGTTCACGTTTACCACTTACAGGAACAATCCACCAACGGTTCCTAAATCACCATATCCGTCGGATAAGGCTGAAAACCTTCCAAACAGGATTCCAAAGTTCTCATGGGTTTCAGAAGACCCTGACGGGGATCCGTTGACATATGATATCTATTTGGGTGAAAATCGTGATAATCTGCAACTTCTGGCAAGTGGACTAACAACCAATGTCTTTGAAACTCGAAGGCTTTTTGAGTTTGGAAAGACATACTACTGGAAGGTTGTAGTTTCAGACGGATACAATCCACCAGTAGAAGGACCAATATGGAGTTTCAAAATAACTGACCAGGACTATCCACCTACAGCACCTGAGCTCTTGTCACCCCCAAACAACTCAAAGAATACGAATTTTAACAACGTTACGTTACGATGGAGAGCAAGTACGGATAGAGAAACTACAGACCCAGCACTTCTGGTATATTATCTTTACATAGGTCAACCTGACCAGATGACGCTGTACGCAACGATAACCGGTCAAACTGGTCCTGAAATCTCTCAGGTTGTAACCGGGCTTTCACCAATTAAGACATACTACTGGAGAGTCGAGATCAAGGATACATTTGGAAACTACGCTTACAGTACCACTTGGAACTTTACGACGAAACCAAACGAAGCTCCCGACTTCCCATCAAATCCAAATCCAGCAGATGAAAGTGTAATTTCTTCGCCAAGCACGCCAACAACCATAACTCTTAGTTGGGGATGTTCTGACCCAGATGGAGATAGTCTGACTTACGAAATTTACATCGCAAAAACGAATGATTTTAACGGCGTGGACCCAATAAGAACTTCTCAGAAATCGGCCCAGGTTACATTAAACGAACCAGGTGTATATTACTGGCGGGTTGTTGCAAAAGACTCGCATGGTGGAGTGGCAGAAGGAAAGGTTTGGAAATTTGAATTGAAAGCTCAATAAATATTTTAAAACCGAATTACCATGCCGTGGCAAATGCCACGGCTTTTTGAAATTTTTTGAAGTTTTTTGAAATAAGGGGAGGAATGGTTTGAAGGTAGCGATTGCAGGTGGTGGACCTGCCGGGATATCGTGCGCGGTGTTGTTGAAGAGATACGGTATGAATGTTACAATTTATGAGAAAGATGAAGTTGGTGGGTTGATAAGGAATGCTTGGCGCGTTGAAAATTTCCCACCAGTTGGGTTTATCTCTGGAAAGGAATTTGCAGATAAGTTAAGGTGGTATATTAAAGAGTATAATATAGAGGTTGTGCAGGAAGAGATTTTAACTATAGGCGACTTTGAACTTACAGGTAGAACTGGAAGATATCAATGCGATGTTGCAGTTGTTGCCACCGGCACTGTTCCAAAACGGCTGGTAGAATTAGAAGGTCCAAGAACGTTCTATGAATATCTCCATCTACCTCAAAATGTTCAAACAGTTGGCATCTACGGTGGGGGTGATGTAGCTTTAGATTACGCTATCCATGCAAAGGAAGATGGGAGAGAACCTACCGTCTTTGTAAGAAACAACAAGCTTAAGGCTGTTAGCAGATTGGTTGAGTACGCAAAAGAAAGAGGAGTTCCCATCAGATTTGGAGAAGCTATCGCTTATGTTGAACAAAATGGTGAGAGAGTCTACGTTTATACAAACAACGGGTCGTATATCTTCGATGCTCTTCTAATCGCAATTGGTAGAGCACCGAATGAACCTCAAATAAACGCGAGCTTCATGAAAGTATTTAAAATTGGAGATGTTGCTCATCCCGATTTTCGGCAATCTTCCATAGCAATAGGTGATGGAATTAAGTGTGCGATGGAGATTGTGAAAATTGCTGAGCAATTGAATAGATAGAAAGTATTTGTGGAGGTGTGGTAAACTTATGGAATTTTCCGAAGTTAAGAGTTTGCTTAACGATTTGAAAATCATTGCGAGCTATGGCAAGGAAGATATCGCCATGGTTTATCTTGCCGAGATTAAAAACGGTGCGTTGATAGAATTCGTTGAATCAATCCAACCCCCGATTCCGAGAGAGAAGAAATGGGTTTTGATTGTGTCGACTATGGACGGTTGTCCTGTTGGCTGTATGATGTGCGATGCAGGAGGGTATTACAAAAGAAAACTGACGGAAGAAGAGATATTGGCTCAAATTTTGTTTTTAACCAATAAAAGATATGGTAGGAGTATCCCTGTAGAGAAGTTTAAAATCCAATTTGCACGTGTTGGGGAACCGGCTTTGAATGATAATGTGCTTGGCGTGCTTGAAAAACTCCCACACATGCTCGATGCACCAGGATTGATGCCTTCAATAAGTACCGTTGCACCAGTTGGGAGAGAAGGATGGTTCGAAAGATTGCTTGAGATAAAGAACAAATACTATATAGGTAGGTTCCAAATGCAATTTTCAATTCACAGTACGTCGAAAGAGCAAAGAGATAGGATTATTCCTGTAAAGAAATGGGGTTTTGAAGAAATTACAAAGTACGGAGAACGGTTTGTTCAAAAAGGTGATAGAAAAGTGACACTGAATTTCGCACTCGCGCAGGAAAATGAAGTAGATGCATCGGTAATCATGGAGTACTTTGACCCTGAGAAATTCTTAATCAAAATTACGCCAGTTAATCCTACGTACAGGGCGGTTGAGAATAGGTTGAATTCGGATGTTGACGAGCGTGGACTTGTGCTTAAACACAGAAAGTTCGTCGAAGAACTTGAGAAAAGTGGGTATGAGGTTATAATCAGTGTTGGAGAGCTGGAAGAAAATAAAATCGGAAGTAACTGTGGTCAGTACGTCCAAAGGCATCTGGCAGCACAACGAAAATTGGAAAATTCGTATGTCTTTGTTAGGAAAGAGTAGAATATACGGGAGCGATGTGTATGGAGAGAATCCGAGTTGCACTTATCGCACATGATAAGAAAAAATTGGACTTAGCAATGTTCGTCAAGGAGTGGATGCATGTATTTTCCAAATGCGAGTTGTATGCAACAAGCACTACAGGGAAGGTGATAGAGGAAAAGATAGGGCTGAAGGTGAATAAGTTCCAATCTGGACCGTACGGAGGAGATTTGCAAATCGGTGCACTGATAGTCAATAAAGAAATCGATTTCGTGATATTTTTACGAGACCCACTCACCGCTCAGCCTCATGAACCTGATGTGAGTGCACTTTTGAGAGTGTGCGATGTGCATAACGTACCATTAGCAACGAATCTTGCAACTGCAGAAGCCCTTGTGCTTGAGATTGAAAAGAAAATCATTAAGGAGACAAAAGAAAATGAAGGAGAGTAAAAAAACTGTTGTCAACAATGATAGTAAGAATATCAAGGCTGAAAGAATACCATACAGAGATATGTGGTTAGTTTTGGTTTATTTTCTACTTTTCATATTCTTTGCATGGAAAGTGCCTTTTGTTATCGGTGCGCTCATATTGGGTTATTATTTTTCCGTTATTCTGAGCGTCCCTTACGATTATGTTTTGAAGAAAACTGGAAAGCAGTTTCTTGCTATCGCATCTTACGTCTTTGTAATCGCAATATTTGTCTATGCAATCGCCTCTTTTTTCCCAATAGTTATCAATCAAATAAACTCGGTTATACAAAGTGCACAGTCGGCACAGCTCAATCTGGATTTACCGTCTTGGGCTTTGAAATATCTTGACGAATTCAAAAGTAATATCTCTTCTTTCCTTGCGCAGTTGATAAAATACGTTGCCAACATATTGCCATCGCTTTTCACAATGGTTGTTTTACTTATAGTTACGATGGCTGGTATAGAGAGTATCAGGTTTTATTTCAAAGAAAAAGTCCATTTATTGTTTATTGATGATCCAAAATACGGTGAACAGTTTATTGCTCACTTTTTTAGTAATGTAAAGCGATACATAAGAGGGCAGGTTTTGGTTTCGTTTATCAGTGCAGCACTTACAACGATTGGACTTTACATCATCGGTGTACCTTCGGCGCTAACATTGGGTATTTTGTCTTTCATCGGCGGATTCTTCCCGTTCGTAGGACTGCTGTTCACCGCTGTTCCTATGTACCTTCTGGCGTTTACTTCTCAAGGGGTAAAGGGCATGGTTTGGCTGACCGTCGTGCTTGTTGCTGTTAATCAAACAGAATCTTGGTTCTATGGCCCAAGAATTCAGGGTAATAATTTAAAAATTCACTGGTTCGTGATATTGCTTTCGATATTCATTTTAGGTAGCGTCCTTGGACTAGCTGGCGTGCTACTCGCTTTACCAATTTTGATATTCGTACGTGATTATTGGAATTTCTATGTGCTTAGACTAAGAAGTGAAAAATAGGTGATATGCAGATGAAAGATACTTCAAACTATAAAATATGCGATGTTTACACAGATGGTAGTTTCAGAGATGGTATCGTGGGAAGTGGTGTTGTAATTAAGTGTGATGAAACGATAGAAGAAATCGCGTTTAGTATGCAATCTGAAACACTTTCTGCTCATAGAAATGTTTCAGGAGAGATTTACGCGGTGATGTACGCTGTTTTTTACGCTTCAAAGAAAGGAATCAGTAAACTACGCATTTTCCATGATTACTCAGGGCTTGCGCACTGGGTTAATGGTGAATGGAAAACAAAAACTGAGCTGACAAAGTTGTATAAGGCGTTTGTGAAATACTACATGAGTTACGTTGATATCGAATTTGTAAAGGTGCAAGCGCATAGAGGTAACCAATTGAACAATTTGGCAGATAAATTGGCTAAGCAATCTCTTGAAGGTAAGTTCCACGCACCTTACTTTGAGGACTTTTTAGCTCAGCTTGAGATATTTAAATGAAAACTGCCCCGTCACATCGGGGCAGTTTTGATTGGTGTTCATTTGTTATTTTACTCCCAACGCAACAGGTATACTTCTTGGAGAACCGCTTGTTACATACTTTCCTGCGTAGACCATCGACGTCGAGCTTCCACCGTCAAGCATCATCGCTGATTCGTAACCTTTGGATTTCAAGAACTGGGCTGCTTCATCGAAATTCATACCAACCCCATTGGTGCCCTCTATCGTTATGAGGTGAACTTTCCCATCCTTTATCGCTATTATTGTCCTGTTCGCACGCGTTGTTGGTATACCTCCACCGTATCTGAGTTTTTCTTCGGCTGCGTCTGGAATGACGTTGCCATCTTGTAACAACAATGGACCTGCGCCAACAGCGTTTTTGATCTGATATCCATCGTCCGTGTAAAGCTCGACCGTGACAGTTTGACCAACTCTGAGATCAGGTAAGAATTTGTTTCTTATATCGTTGCTAATCATTATAACCTCCGAATTTGATGGGACTGCTGAAACGTAGCCAATCGATGCAACTTTCCCATTCTTTACAACTACATACGTTCTTGTTCTGTCGTTTGGTATCTTGAGAGCAAATTCGGAAGTGTATAAGTTCACTTCTCCCAGAGATGTTGTGTTCACACCTTTGACTAAGAGTAAAACATCTCCAATTCTCACCGTAATATCAACGTACGCTTTTTTAATAAACACTCTACCATCGGTTGTTTGGATGAACATGGGCCTCAATCCATACCTATGAGAGAGCACTTTCCCATTCGATATGACGATATCTATTGGTAACCCTG
Source organism: Fervidobacterium pennivorans DSM 9078 (assembly GCF_000235405.2). Taxonomy (NCBI): domain Bacteria; kingdom Thermotogati; phylum Thermotogota; class Thermotogae; order Thermotogales; family Fervidobacteriaceae; genus Fervidobacterium; species Fervidobacterium pennivorans. The sequence continues at coordinate 93,387 of NC_017095.1, read as the reverse complement.
TTGCTGGATCAAAGTAGTTTGCATTAACACCGTTAGAATACCCATGATGGGAAAGGATATTTGCCAATGTTGCCATTGAACCTATGCCTTTCGCTGGCAACAAGGGGGTGATATTAGTATGTCTCGGGTCCACTATGATGTAATTAACAGTGAAAGTTCTTCCAACAAATGTTTCTGTACGCCTTGTGTATTCTATTTTTCTAATCACGGGTTCCAGCTGTACAACTATCTTGTTCTCCAAATACGTGATTTTGTAATTTGATACAGCTTTTTCAACGGTTATTATTGTAGTGTGATTCGTTCTTGAAATCGATACACCCGCAGGAGTTTTTAAATCACCTTGAGTTGGTGAAATTTTGAGTGAAAGCGTGTTCTTGGAAAGTGATACACTAAAAAACTCTTTTTTGGCAGGAACTGAGGTAGCGATAGTAAGTACATCATCTGTATAATCAATCGATGTTATTGAAAACGGTTTATCGTAGTATACGTCGTTCATCTTTGATAATTTCAAAAAGCTTGATATGAAATCCACTTTTACATATAAGACATCGTTGATAATAGTGTAGGCTTTCGGGACATACGATTCAAAATCGACAAGAAAGTCACCACCTGAACCGATAATAAGCTTTTTGTTGTGTATGAGGTAAACCCTCTCATTCTTGACAACGCTAAACCCCATATCTCTGAGCTGGGATTCTGTGAAATAACCATTGCTTGGTTCGAAGACTTTGTTATTAATTAAAAAAACCTGGGCAGCTAGAAAGGTTGCCAAGGTCAAGAAAAACAAAGAAAGTGTTTTCAGTAGTGCCGAGTTTTTTGCGTTCACGAAAGAGAACACCCCTTGGTTTAGATTTTTTATTTTCCTTCCAATGAGAATTATACCATGTTTAGGCTCTGCAATCAAGAATATCTAAAAGAAACAAAAAAGGGAGGGTATTGTTGTATTGTCGTATTGTTCCTAGCCCTCCCTTGGTGTGTCTTGCTTATTTACTCTTTGAAAACTTTATTTCACGATTCCTAAAATTATTGGTTTGTGCTCAGGCTTTTGGTCACTGAATTTGTAGCTTTCCGACAGCAGTTTTAGTGCGGATTCTACATCGCTTTTGTCAGAGATATACAATTTTGCAATAGGTTCGCCTTTTTTCACACAATCGCCGAGTTTTTTGAGTATTTCGATACCAACGCGGTAATCGATTGTGTCTTCTTTCGTCTTTCTTCCTGCACCAAGGTAGTTCGAAGCAATGCCTATTTTTTCAGTATCTATAGCGGTGATGTATCCGTTCTGTGGTGCGATGAAATCTACTGTTTTATCGGTCAGGGGCAGTATCTCTGTTGGTCTGTCGACAACCTCTGGATTGCCACCTTGGTATTCGACAAGTTGTCTGAACTTCTCAAGGGCTTTCCCACTTTCTAAAGATTCTTTAGCCATAGCAAGGCATTCTTCAAACGTTCCTTTCTCGGCAAGATGACACATCCAAGCAGCTAAGTTCAAACACAGTTCCGTGAAATCTTCGGGACCTCTTCCTTTCAATGTTTCTATCGCTTCAAGCACTTCGAGTGAATTTCCGACCATCTTTCCAAGTGGCACGTCCATGTTTGTCAGGACAGCTACCGCTTTTTTACCATGTGCTTTTGCAATTCCAACCATTGCTTCTGCAAGTTCGGTTGCTTGCTCTATTGTTTTCATAAATGCACCGCTACCTACTTTGACATCGAGTACGTAACCATCTGCCCCACCTGCGAGTTTTTTGCTCATGATACTCGAAGCAATGAGCGATACTTCATCAACAGTTGCCGTTGCATCACGAAGAGCGTATATCTTCTTATCAGCTGGAACAAGGTTCGCTGTTTGCCCAACTATTGCAATGCCAATTTTTCTGACATTTTCGAAAAATTCTTCCTCCGATAGTGATGTGCGAAAACCCGGTATCGATTCAAGTTTGTCTATCGTGCCTCCGGTGTGACCAAGTGCTCTACCAGACATCTTCGCGACGGGAACACCGAGTGAAGCAACAATGGGGCCAACAACAAGCGTTGTTTTATCTCCAACACCACCAGTTGAGTGTTTGTCTATCTTTATCCCGGGGATGGAAGATAGGTCTATCCTATCACCTGAATTTGCCATAACTTCGGTTAAAATAGCGCGTTCTTCTGGGTCCATGTGACGGAAGTAAATCGCCATGAGGAATGCAGCCATTTGATAATCAGGAACTTCACCTTTTACGTAACCATTAACCATGAACTCTATTTCTTCTTTTGAAAGTTTTCCTCCGTTTCTCTTTTTGAGGATTATATCGTAAGCTCTCATTTGCTACCGCCTCCATATGTCTATCAATTGCCTAATTTTTGTTCACTGGTTGTTTTGGATGGTTGTTTTTCTCTGTATTTATCGAAAAACACCCTGAAAGTGGTGCCCTCACCAACTTTACTTTCAAACGTAATGATTGCATTGTGGCGTTCAGCAATCGTTTTTACAATTGAAAGTCCAAGCCCTGTTCCTCCAACTTTTCTGCTTCTTGCTTTGTCGACACGGTAGAACCTTTCAAACAATCTCTTTTGTGCATCTTCTGGGATACCAGGACCTGTATCTTTTACCTCAAAGACGATTTTTCCTTCTTTTTCATAACACCTTGCGATAACTCTCTTTTCACCAGACTCTTTGGTAGATGTATATTTCACAGCGTTATCGACAAGGTTTAGAACCATTTGGACAAGTCTGTCAAAATCTCCCCAGACGACTTTTGGCTCATCGCACTCCATGTCAAGCTCCACTCCATAATCATGAGCGAGTGGCTCAACGATGCTGTAAACCCTATCCATTACCTGACACATTTCAACAGGCGCAAAGTTGAATTTAGTATCGCCAGATTCGAGCTTTTCTAAATCAAGTAAGTCGTTGATTAATCTTGTCATTCGGGCAGATTCGCTCTCTATTACATTAAGGAACTTCCTGACGAGTTCTTTGTTCGAAAGGTCGTCTTCAAGGAGCGCTTCGGCATACCCGTGGATAGAAGTTAGTGGTGTTCTGAGCTCGTGGGAAACATTTGAGATGAATTCTCTCCTTAATTTATCAAGTTGTTTCTCTTTCGTTGTGTCGTGCAAGACTATAATGTAACGTTCGCTTTCTTCGTCGAATTTTATCGGCACAACCTTTGCATCGTAATAACGGGGTTCGGCATCTACAACTAAAGACACATCCGCACTCTGTATTTCTCCTGTCTCAAGTGCCCTCTCGAATAATTCAAGTAGATGGTAGTTCTCGATGATATCATAGACCCTTCTACCCTCGATACCGGGGCGTGTGATATCTCGTGCGGCAATGTTGGCGAATGTTACAACACCATCGCCTCGCACTATTATTATTGGGTCAGTGATGTTATTTAGGATTGTAAATATATTGCGTCTTTCACGCTCAGTCTCGGTAATTCTCTTTTCCAATTCTTCTAATTTTTTCCTCAAGCGCTCATAAACGTATAGGGGAGGAGTACCCGCCTCCTCTCCTATACTTAAAGCTATTTTATCCAAGTATTTCGCGTATGTTCTTTCGTTCCTTCTTGCTAAGCTGTAAAGAATTGCAAAAGTAACGGCAAGGATGATACTAACAATCGTGGCAATTACCATCTACTTATTGTTCTTCCTTTCCAGGATCTCTAAATTTGTATCCTTTTCCACGCACAGTTACGACATACCTTGGATTTGAAGGATCTTCCTCAATTTTTGTTCTCAACCTTCTGATGTGTACGTCGACGGTTCTTGTATCACCGAAGTAATCGTAACCCCAAAGTTTGTCAAGAAGTACATCTCTTGAAAAGACCTTTCCTTCGTTTTCGGCAAGGAATCTGAGTAAGTCAAATTCAAGTGGTGTAAGGCTAACTTTCTTACCCTTTACCCTAACTTCGTATTTGTCGATATCGATTTCGAGGTCTTTTGCAACTATCTTCTTTGGCTTCTCCTCTTTTACAACGTTTCCAAGTTGCATCCTTCTGAAGACTGCTCTAATCCTTGCAAGGAGTTCCCTGATGCTGAACGGTTTAACTATGTAATCGTCCGCACCGAGTTCTAAACCGAGCACTTTGTCAAATTCTTCTCCCTTTGCGCTGAGGAATATTACAGGAGTTAGTTTGTGTTTTTCCGTTGCACGAATGTGTCTTACGAATTCGAAACCATCCATGTTTGGAAGCATAATGTCAACAATAAACATGTCAACGTCTTTATCTTTCAGCTCTTGTAACGCTTTTTCAGCATCCTCCACTGGGATGACCTCGTACCCCTCTTTTTGTAAAGTAAAGCTAACCAATTCGAGAATCTCAGGCTGGTCGTCGATAACCATAATCGTCTTTTTTGCCATACTTTTCCCTCCTTAAAATGATATTGAATTTCTTTAAGATTATACCACAAACGTTTACCTTTTGTAAAGAGTTTTTTTATACCGTTGAGCTAAGTTTAAATGTTACATTGTTACAAGGGTTAATAATTAAAAAAGCCCTGCGTTAAAGTGCAGGGCAAATTATAAGGTTTGGATGAGCAGGAAAAATTCAGCTTAAATTCGGTAAACTTAGAAGGTATTTTTGTAATTAACTGAGAGGAAGTATTTATCAAAATCGATTGTTTTGTAGAACACTGTCAAGTTTTCCCATGTCAATTTCAGTGAGAAAATGTTGTAGGTCTCTTCCCCAACCTTTGGAGGAGTTGTTGCATCGGGCTCGGAAACGTTCCCAGGCCAGGAATCCCAGAACCATTTCCACCTTATCGTTCCATTATCGTCTACCAGGCCTTTTCTCAAAAGGTTGTACATGACTTGGAAATCTGCACCAAGCAGGTTACCTTCTAAACCAACTGAGAACATCTTTGCATCAGGTCCGTAGATAAAACCAAGCGGGTAGTCAAACATGAATCGACCACTGGGATTGTTCTCTAAATCGAAGTGTCGAACGTTTATTCTCAAGTATGGCAGATAATTTGTCACATACATCCATTCAGATATTTCGGCGTATTCAGACCACAGAGTAATACCGTTGAATTCTATTCTTGCCCCGATATCATATGCGGATGCTCCGGGTTTGTAACCATAACCTATCTCCGTTGGTCCTTCGATGTCGTCAAGAACGTATTCTCCATACAAAGTTATTGAATTCCAGTTCAGTGTAAAATCAACACTACCTGTAACGTTTCTGTAGCCTTCACCGTATGTGTTATGATAAATAAGTATGGGGTTCAAGTCTATCAAATCAAGGTGCTTACCGCCAACGACATTCAGTTCACCAAAACCCAACCTCAAGTTGATATCTCCATACGTGTTGTAAAAATCCAATCTGTGGGCAATTATCCATTTTGATGACTCGTAGAAGTATCTTCCTGATGTGTGTTGGTCAGAGTAGTGTGTTTGAATGTAGTATTCGTTAGGAGAAAGTAATGGGTAGGAAGTTATCGCATGGAATGTATAGGTCATGCCTGGGAATCTTATCGCGAACGTCGCGTTGTCTTGGTAAGTCGTTGGAGAAATGTGGACCGGGAATTTTGCATCTCCCCATTTCAGTGGGAACCGCCCGACTGCGAAGAATAGTCGCTCGTTGGCGTAGTAGATATATCCTATAGTTGGGAAATTTAGGTCTACGGAAAGCTTGCTCATATCAAGGGGGTTAAGCAAGTTAAATGGTAAGTTATTCCCATCTGAAAGTGTCAGTAACGTGTTTCTGTATTCTTTTTTCAATGGCAACTCAAGATAATATCCCACGTTCCCCGTTGAGTAATCGAAGATAAGATTCAAAAACGGTGGTACCTCTTCCGGTAAGTAAAAGATGTTCTGGGCAGGATTTGCCGGAACTCCCCACCAACTGGAGTCTTTGGTCACTATGGTATTCGACCAATTGGCTGTGTAAAGCGAGAAGTTTATTTCCACACATGTTTGCGCAGTTGTTGATGGATTTCCAAGCCACAACTCGGGCACTGGATAAGCACCTGTTAACTTGGGTTGAGCATTGTTGGGAATCAGGATATGTGAGAAGGCTGTCGGTAAGAATAGAAAAGTTACGAGAACTATGGTCGCAACTTTCAATGTTTTAAATCCTTCTGAAAGCATCGAGAACCGCCTCCGCAACAGCTCTTTCATAGCTACCTTCAATAACAGCTGTTCCGATTATGCTTTCTTCTACGTTATTGTATTGCTTTGTTATATGCACAAGCACGTATTTTTTTCCAACAAAATAAACCTCAGCAACGTCATCGAAAGAGAGTGCGAAGTCATGGATTTCCGAAAGTGCGTTTAAAACAGCGTTGCCAATAACTCTAGGAATATTTCTCGATGTCTTAGGACCTAAGAATTCACCGTAGAATTCTTCTTCGCCGTGTTCTATCGTGACCGTTACACGAATGTTTCTTTCATCGACATACTCAACCTTCAAATTGGATATTTGATATGGAAGAACTTTTTGAGTCTTTACATCAGATTCGACTTGCGCAATGGAGATGATTTTTCTATCAAGTCTTATTCCCGTGCTTGCAAGCACAACGGTTTCAATATCCCTTACAAGTTGTTTGGGACTTTTGTCACTCGTTGTAATCACGTGGATTTCATGTAGTCCAGCTCCATCGCCAACAACTTTGACTGCCTTTACACCTGGAACCTTCGATATTAATTCTTCAATTTTCACGGCATCTACAACAGGCATAGTATCCCCCCATTCTGGGATAGCATTCTAAACATTCCAACTGAATTATATCACAAACTTTACTAAAAGATGCTATACTTTTTTAACTTTTCATGCGATTTACTTCTTGCTATTTGTCTGGAAAATTGCTAAACTTATTATGAGTGGTGCAAGAAAGCAAGGGAATCATAATAATTGGAGGTGAAATCTTGGCTAAATTACTCTACGGGACTGCTTACGGTGGCATGATTAGATTTTCAATAACCGATTCGAAAGATGTCGTCCGTGAACTTAGAGAAAGGCACAAGCTTTCGTATTTGCCAACCGTTGTGCTTGGAAGGTTAGTTACCGCTTCAATATTAGTTATCCCTTGGCTTGGAGAAAGAGAGACAATAACATTTGTGATCAGTAGCACGGGACCTGCAGGTAATGTTGTTGCACAATCAACGTGGAAAGGAACAGTTCGAGGATACATAACAAATACGAATTTCGAGCTGGAAAAGAACGAGTTTGGAAAGTTCGATGTTAAGGGTGCCATTGTTGGTGGTGAGTTGACTGTTGTAAGGGATGTAGGACTTAAGACACCACTGGTGTCCAAAGTGCCAATTGTGTCCGGTGAAATTGCAGAGGATATCGCTTATTATTATACGAAGTCTGAACAAATCCCATCTGCTTTCGCTCTTGGAGTATTGATGGACAAAGATGGTGTTGCAAAAGCCGGTGGACTCGCAATTCAGATATTGGATAAGAGCATTTCTGAGGAGATTGTGTCAGGAATTGAGAAAAGGTTAAACGGATTTGCCATCACTAGCCACCTTGGGGAGAAAACTCTAGAAGATATCACGAAATATGTGCTTGGAACCGAGGAATTATTGTTCGAAGAGATGAACGTTATTTTCCAGTGCTTGTGTAGTAGGGAAAAAGCATTCGAATCGTTGAAAGTCTTAGAACTCAGCGATTTGGACGAGATGCTTGGAGAAGGAAAAGCAGAAGTTACTTGCAAGTGGTGTTCGACAACTTATACATTCGGACCGGAAGAGATTAAGGTTGTGATTGAGGAAAAGAAAAAATCGATGGATTGAAATCAGAAGACCAAATAAATTACAAATGGCAGGGCTGAGTTTTCCACGTCCTGCCATTTGTTATTTTTTCAGTTACTAAAGTTTATTCATCAGGATTTACTGCACTCACAATCTTTTGCAGTAAATCGACTGCTTCTTTTTCTTTTCCCGAAATGTAAAGTTCCATGGATTGTTTGACTATACTTTCTATCTCATCTGAGTTTAAAGTAATTTGAGTATACCTAACACGGGAAATTTTGGGATGGTCTGTCGGTTCTGGTTTTTCAAATTCATAGAAGAGCTCTTCTTCTAACTTTTCACCAGGCACGGCACCTGTGTAAATTACCGGTATGTCCGGTTTTCCCATAAGCTTTGCCAGTGTTTTTGCCACCTTTTCGACAGGAATTTGCTCACCCATGTCAAGCACGTAAAGTTCTCTTTTGTTGGAAAACGCACCAGATTGTATCACCAAAGAGACAGCTTCCGGTATGCTCATCCAGTAACGCTTCATCCTTGGATCGGTTATCGTCAACGGTCCACCTTTTTCAATTTGTTTTTTGAACTTCCACAACACGCTTCCTCGACTGCCTATAACGTTTCCAAATCGCACGATTGCGATACGTGTACTGCACGTTTCAGGGATTGTTAAAAGGTAAAGTTCTGCAATCCGTTTGCTAAGTCCCATGTAAGAAGTTGGATGGACGGCCTTGTCTGTAGAGATGAAGACAAATCTCTCAACACTGTATTTACATGAAAGTTTTACTAAGTTTATCGTGCCAAGAGCGTTTACCCTCAGCGCTTCGTAAAGATTTGTTTGCATGAAAAATACATGCTTGTGAGCAGCCGCGTGGAAAACAATCTGAGGTTTATAACCTGAAAAAACTTGTTCCATGAATTTTTCATCTGTAACATCGGCTATCACAGGGATTAACTCTAAAGCTGTATCTTTTTCTTTAAGTTCGTTGTATATCTCGTATATACTATTCTCACCACGACCGAGCAAGATAAGTTTCTTCGGTGAGAAATTCGCAACCTGTCTTGCAATTTCCGAACCGATACTTCCACCCGCACCGGTAACTAAGACTGTCTTTCCCGATATGTACCCACTTATGGAGTTTAGGTCAACCGTGACAGGTTCCCTACCGATGATATCTTGGATAGAAATCTCCCTAAGGTCCGCAATTGTTGGTTCTCTATCGAGCAGTTGAGAGATTGGGGGGAACGTTTTTAGTGTTACGTGTTTTCCGCTGACTTTATCTGAAACTCTTGCGATGAGTTCCTTCGATGCCGAGGGAATTGCAATTAATATTTCATCAAGCTCAAGTTCATCAATGAATTTGTCTATCTCGTCGATTGTTCCAACGACTTTCACATTAGCTATCGTCCTATGCAATTTTGCAGGGTCATCGTCAAAGAAGGCAACTACACGACCATAATTTGTGCGTTTTATTTCATTGAGTAATATGACCCCTGCATCGCCAGCACCGACTATACCTATACGTTTTCCAGAACTTTTGCGAATACCAAGTAAGAATTGATACGTAGTTCGAGCACTGAAGAGTAGAAAATAACCACCGAGGAATGTGAGCATCCCCACGGACCTCGGTAGGACGGTGATTCGTGTAAAATGTATAAAAATCACCGTTAAAGCGTAACCTATAAAAAGTCCTCTGAGAAGCTTGAGAAATTCAACAGGCTGGGCGTAACGCCAAACGATTTTGTATGTACCGTTGAATAGGTTCGATATTGCTGTAAACATTATCAATAGTAAAACACCTGGTGCGTATTTGCGCATTTCTGTAAAGTTGAATCCAAATCTTACGAAAAGAGCGATAGCACCAGACAAAAAAAGTAAAGCGGTATCAATGAAGAAAAGCCAAAGGTTTCTTGAGGATTTTAAAAGCAGTTTGATTTTTGAATATTCCAATGTGCTGGTTCTCTGGGAATTTTCTTTCTTTTGTGTCTTATCGATCAAATTTCTGGAACACCTCCGGGCACGTATTTGATTTTTGCACCGATTTTTTCAAATTTTTCGATGACGTTCTCATAGCCTCTAAATATGTGCTCAACCTGAGTAACTTCCGTTGTTCCTTCGGCAGCAAGTCCTGCTATCACCAGTGCCGCAGTCGCCCTTAAATCCGTGCCCATTACTGTAGTTCCTTCTAACTTTGGAACCCCGTTTATGAAAACCGTGTTGTCCTTTATTCTCATATCCGCCCCCATTCTAACAAGCTCACCAACGTGTGCAAAGCGTGTTTTGAATACATTTTCTGTGACCGTGCTTGAACCATCCGCAAGTGCGAGGTAAACAATTATTTGTGGTTGTAAATCCGTTGGGAATCCTGGATAAGGTAGCACATTGATATCACAACCTTTCCATCGGTTCCAGGATTTGACTTCGACAAAGTCCGTCCCTTTCTTAACAACTGCACCTGTTCTTTCGAGCACAAACCATAATGCATCAAGGTGCGTTGGATTTACATTCTTAATAACCCCTTCACCACGTGTTGCAAGGAATGCAATAGCGTACGTACCTGCTTCGATTCTGTCAGGTATAACCGTGTGTTCGCAACCGTGAAGTTGTTTGACACCTTCAACGACTATCCTACTTGTTCCAGCACCCGAAATTTTTGCACCCATTTTATTTAGTAAATCTTGAAGGTCTACTATCTCCGGTTCCATGGCAGCGTTTTCAATAATAGTAACACCAGGTAGTATCGCTGCAGTACTCATTATATGCTCTGTAGCGCCTACACTTGGAAATGGAAGATAGACCGTCACCTCTTCTTGTTTTGTTCCACGCTTGGCCAATATCTCACCATGGTCATAAGTAACTTCAAAGCCAAGCCTTTTGAGGCCTTCAATGTGGAAATCGACAGGGCGAACACCTATAGCACAACCACCTGGAAGTGGTGTGCTCGCTTCTCCCATGAGTGCCGCTATTGGTCCAAGAACGTTAAACGATGCTCGCATCTTTCTTACTAAATCGTACGGTACATGCGTCTGCTGGATAGGTCCAGATATGTGGACTGTGTTTTTGTCTTTTTCAAATAACACCTTTTTGCCTGTCGTTCTCAAAATATCTATCATTGTTTCAACGTCAGATAAAACGGGGACTTTGTGTAGAACTACCTCTTCCTCTGTTAGAAGTGCAGCAGCCAACAATGGAAGCGCAGAATTTTTTGCTCCGGAAATCTCGACTTCACCTGTTAGCTGCGATCTCTCAACAATTATTGACCCCATTGCTAAATCTCCTTTCTGCAGTCAGAATACTCGGTGCTCTACTTATTGGACCATCTTAACAAGTTCTTCAAGGTTTGTTGAATCTTCAGGATACGCTGCAAATCTTACTGTCGCATCGATGTTGTGCAAAGCTAGTGCGTTTTCTATTCGATCTTTAACTTTCAATGCATTTTCTTTCGTTATCTCTGTTAGTAAGACTATGAACTGATCCTCTGCTGACCTTCCGACGCTGTCAAGTGGAACTCTGACAAGTTCTTTGAGCAGTTTTCCAATACTTAATAAGGCGTGTTCTTTTTCCATTTGTTCAAGTTTATTGAAGTTATTGATTGTTATCGTTACGAGTGCGTATCCAAAGTTCTCCTCAAACGCCTTTTGGTGGTAGTAGGAGATGAGTTTTAAAATATGTTCGCGAGAGTAAACCCTTGTGAGCGGGTCTATCATCCTACGTGTTCCAACATCTTTGATAAAATCATCAAAGACCTCGAACTGCTTTTTCATTATAGAAGAATATTCACTTAGAAGCATCTCAAGCTCAGATTCGCGCATTTTAAGTCTGGAGACTTCATCTTCCAATTCACGCACTTTTTGAATAAGCTCTTCTTTTGTTAATCTGTTGTAATCCATGTCACCCGTAACTCCCATAATTGTTCCCCCCTGTCATGAGGATTTATTTAACTCAACCTAACTATTAACCTGACTATTGTTGCCTTTTTCCATTATCATTAGCATAGCTTTCAAGCAAAATAACTTTTTTTGAGACTTTTGGGATGTTAATTTTGAGAATACCATTCTCGTAATATCCCAAGTGCATATCGTAGTTTTTTAGAAGCTTTCCATACGGTAGGTATTCAGACATGTAGACCTTCGCTTGAAGTTTTTCTAACGATATGTTTGGATCCGGAATAGTAATTCTATAACCCTTGTAATAACCGGTAACGGTAACATTGGTTGCTTCTAAAGTTACGGGAAATTCAGACTCCCACCATTTTAAAACGTACCCCACACTTCCAGTTTTTTCAACAAATCCAACGAGTTGACCTTTCTCGTTTAAGATTATACCCGGTTTCTTCACATTTCGTACATAGTAACCTTTCAAATCTTCACTGAGAACCAATAACTCATCCGGTTTTTCGTTGGCAAAAATTCTTATATTCTGGACTGTTATGTTTTTTTCGAAATAATCTTCAAGAAATATCTTTGCGTTGAAAAGTGGCGACGCAGCCGTTGAAAATACCGAATGGATAGTTCGTGATATGCTATTGTTCGTAAACACATCGAGAAAGAAGATTGTTAACAAAATGATAAACATTAAAGACACATAGTTAAGCCTCATTCTACACTCTTCAACCTCGCCAGTATGTCGATCTTATCAAGGACCAGACCTGCACCTTTCGCCACACAACTGAGCGGGTCTTCAGCTTGGTAAACCTTTATGCCCGTTTCTTTCGACAACAATTCAGCAATACCGCGTAGTAATGAACCACCACCTGCAATAACTATTCCACGCTCAGTGATATCTGCTACAAGTTCCGGAGGTGTTTTCTCAAGCGTTACCTTAGCAGCTTCAACAATTTGCATAGCTGTTGGTCGAATCGCTTCTCTGATTTCACCACCGGTTAGTATCAATCTTTTTGGTAGACCTGAAGATAGTTCTATTCCGACAACCTCGGTTTGCAGTTCGTCAAACTCTTTGAGTGGGTAAACGTTCCCTATCTCTATCTTAACTCGTTCTGCGGTCCTCACACCTATTGTGACCCTGTATATCTCTCGAACGTATTGCATTATCGCTTCATCGAATTCGTCCCCTCCTATTCTGATTGATGTTGCTGTAACTATGGAACCAAGTGAAATAACGGCTGCTTCCGTTGTTCCCCCACCGATATCTATTATCATGTTACCTTGGGGTTCTTCAATGGGAAGTCCCGCACCCAAAGCAGAAGCCATGGGCTCTTCAATCAAGAACACTTTTTTAGCACCCGCTTCTTTTCCAGCAGTGAGCAACGCTCGGCTCTCAACCTCTGTCACGCCGTGAGGAACTCCTATGACAACCCTTGGACGAAAGAACGAAAATTTTTCTTGCGCTTTGTTTATGAAATATGTAAGCATGGCGAGTGCAATGTCATAATCAGCTATAACCCCGTCTTTCAGAGGTCTGACAGCCCGAATGTATGAAGGTGTTTTGCCAAGCATCTTCTTAGCTTCTGCTCCAACTTTTATTATTTCGTTCGTTTCAACGTTAATTGCTATGACGGACGGTTCATTGATAACTATGCCCTTACCTCGCACGTAAACCAGCGTATTCGCCGTTCCAAGATCTATTCCTAAATCAGACCTGCCAAACATCACTGCACTTCCTTTCTTATTATCTTTTCAAACATTTCCAATGCCTCTGGTATACTTTGTGGTAACTTCCCTCCAGCTTGTGCAAACGTTGGACTTCCGCCACCGCCACCACCAAGGATTTTTGCTACAGCTTTGGCAATGTTCCCAGCATGGTATTCGTTGGTCAATTCTTTTGGCACTTTCACCGTGAAGACAACTTTTTCCCCAAGTCTGGAAATGAGTAAGACAACCCCTTTGATTCTTTCAGAAACCTCGTCTGTCAGTTCTTTTAGAACCTCTGGGTCAATCTCTTCAAACACAGCGGATACGTAATTTACGTTGTTCCAACTTTTCACATTACTTGCTACGCTCTCTGGATTGACAAGCTTTTTCTTAAGGTTTGCAAGTTCGCGCTCCAATGACTTCCTTTCTTCTATGAGTTTTTCCACTTTCATTACTAATTCGTTAATCGGTGCTTCAAGTTTGTCTTTTAGGTTTTCTAATATCTCGTCTTGCTTGCGCACGTATGCAAGCGAATTGAATCCAGTAATTGCTTCTATCCTTCTAACGCCCGCACTTACTGCACTCTCCGATACTATTTTAAATAGCCCAATTTCACCTGTGTTCTTGACGTGCGTTCCACCACAGAGTTCCTCACTGAAATTGCCCACTTTTACAACCCTTACGTAATCTCCGTATTTTTCTTCAAAGAGCGCCATAGCACCTTCTTTAACAGCCTCATCGTAGCTCTTCACTTCCGTAACAACTGGAATAGCACTAAGTATTACCTCATTCACCAGGTCTTCTATCGCTGTTATCTGCTCTTTCGTTAGTGCTTGGTAGTGTGTGAAGTCAAATCTCAATCTTTCAGGTTCAACGAGCGAACCTGCTTGACGTACGTGAGTTCCCAAAACTTTTCTTAGTGCTGCGTGGAGTAAGTGTGTGGCAGTGTGGTTTCTCATCGTCCATTTTCTGATAGGGTCAACTTTGGAGAAGACCTTCTGACCTACACTGAGTTTTCCTGTTAATTTTCCTCTGTGGACAATAATACCTTCCACTGGGTTATAGACATATTCAACTTCGAATTTGCCACCTTCCCAGGTGATAGTTCCCTTGTCTGACACCTGTCCACCTTTTTCGGCATAGAATGGTGTGACATCCAAGACCAGCTCGCACTGGACTGGTTCGGGAGATTCTATATTATCGACAAATTCATTATCTTTTCTGATTTTTACAACTGTTCCTTCGGACTCCATTGTTTCGTAACCCACGAAAACGGTCTCTATCTCGAGCGTTTCGTAACCTGTCTTTTGTGCAAATTCGACCTCCCCCTGTGCTTTTCTTGACCTTTCGCGTTGCTGTTGTAAGTATGCTTCAAAGCCTTTTTCATCGAGTTCATAGTTGTTTTCTTGTGCAATATCACGCAGGATATCTATTGGGAAGCCGTATGTATCATACAGCTTGAATGCATCTTCTGCAGTTATTTTTCCCTTTGTCTCGATAATTTTTTGAACAAGTTCAAGACCTCTTGAAAGATTCATAATGAATTTGAGTTCTTCGCCTTTGACTATGTTTTCAACAAAACTGCGTTTTTCCACTATTTCGGGGTACACATGTCCCATTTTTTGAACAACGCTTTCAACTATCTTGTAAAGGAACGGCTCTTTTGCACCAAGAAGAACCCCGTGTCTTAAAGCCCTTCTGAGAACCCTTCTTAGTACGTAACCTCTTCCTTCGTTCGATGGAAGGACACCATCAGCTATCATGAATGTGACCGCTCTAACATGGTCAGCAATAACCCTTATGGAAACATCTTTTTTCGGATCTTCCTTGTATTTAACGTTCAGGACATTTTGTATTCTTTCGATGATTGGTGCAAACAGGTCTGTATCGAAATTCCAAAGCACTCCTTGCATCATCGCAGAGATTCTTTCAAGCCCTGCACCTGTGTCTATGTTTTTCCTCGGAAGCGGATGGAGGTTGCCCTCCTCGTCTTGGTAGAATTCTGTGAAAACTAGGTTCCAGATTTCAATAAACCTTCCGTCGGTATTGGCCGGTGTTGGTATACCTCCATCTTTGACAGGCACTTCAAGACCTGTATCGTAATGAATTTCAGAACATGGTCCACATGGACCTGTAGGACCTGCTGGTCCCCAGAAGTTGTCCTCTTTTCCCATTCTGATTATTTTGTGTTCTGGAACACCTATACTCTTCCAAATCTCGAAAGCTTCATCGTCGTATTCGTAAATTGTTACCCAGAGTTTTTCCTCTGGCATCTCAAGAACTTTCGTCACAAATTCCCATGCCCATTCAATTGCTTCTTTTTTGAAGTAATCACCAAAAGAAAAGTTACCAAGCATTTCGAAGAATGTGTGGTGTCTAGGAGTCCTTCCGACGTTCTCTATATCATTTGTTCGAACACATTTTTGACAGGTTGTAACCCTAGTGTAAACAGGTTCAACCTTTCCCCAGAAGATAGGTTTGAACGGAACCATACCAGCAACGGTGAACATGAGTTGTGGGTCATCCGGTATGAGCGATGCACTCGGTAACCGTTTGTGTCCTTTGCTCTCAAAGAAAGAAAGAAACGCTTCTCGTATCTCGTCACTGGTCATGTATTTCATTAATCTTTGCACCTCCGACTCAAACGTTTTGGATTATTTTTTCACATTATCTTGCGTATTAATAGAACAGATTCAAAACCGTGTAAACAACGGGAGTCATGAACAACAGTCCATCGATTCTATCGAGCATTCCTCCATGTCCTGGCATAAGGTTGCCCATGTGTTTAACACCGTAATGTCTTTTTATAGAAGATTCAAATATGTCTCCAAATGTATCGAAGATTCCGGTCACGAAAGCAAGTATGAGTGCCAACAAAAGATCTATGTGCATATGAGATTTAAAAACACTGTTCGCAACAAATTGGTAAATCAAGATGTAAACAAACGTTCCAAATACTCCACCATAGAATCCTTCCCAACTTTTGTTCGGACTGTAATAGCTTCCGAATTTGTGCTTGCCCATAGTCATACCAAATGCGTAGGCAAAACTGTCGTAAGACCAAGAAAGTGTTAGTGTGAGTAGCGCAATTGCTGCCCCATGTTTATCATACAACGGGATGAAAAACGAAAGCAAAAAGCTTATGTAAATCAAAGCTACAGAATACGCAAAGTAAACTTCCGTTATTATCTCTTTATTCTTAACTCTGCTTAGTGCGAAGATTGCTCCAACCATAAAAACGACAGCTAACAACTCCATTGGATTGCTGCGGAACGCAATACCATAAAGGACTGGATAAGTTGTTACCAAAGCTGTGTAAATTATAGAAAGCCAGGGATCATGTTTTTTCAACGTGACAAAGAAAAATTCCCCAGAAGATATCATTACAATGGTTGCAACAAGCCCAACCAAGCTTGGATATGATACAAAACAAAATACGACAAATGGTGCAACTATGAAAGCGCTTATAACTCTTTTTATAGTCTCTTTTTTCAACGAATTGTTCTTTTCCATACTCTTATTAGTGTTGTTTTGCCCCTGCATTTTAACCGTTTATCCCCCCGAAGCGTCGCTCCCGCCGTTTGTAAGATTCTATCGCCCTGTCGAGCTCTTCTTCATTAAAATCGGGCCAAAGAAGTTCACTGAAATACAGTTCACTGTACGCACCTTGCCATATCAAAAAGTTGCTAATTCTCATTTCACCGGAGGTTCTTATTATTAGATCCGGATCTGGAATATCCGGTGCGTAGAGATAATTTCTAAAGATTTCATCGTTCAGATCTTGAGGATGAACCCTTGATTCCAAGACTTTCTTCACCGCATCTATGATTTCCGCTCTACCACCGTAGTTTAAAGCGAGTATCGCTTGTATTCTATCAAACTCCTTTGTCTTTTCCTCGTACTCGTAACACTTTTGTTTAACAGGCTCGGGAAGTTCGTGAATCCTTCCAATGAATCGTAATCTTACATGCTCTTTTGCCATGCGTTCGTAGAATTCACCTATTTTTTCAACGAGTAAGCCTAATATAAAATTAACTTCCTCAGGTGGTCGTTTCCAGTTCTCTGTTGAAAACGCATAGAACGTGGCGTACTTCACGCCACGTTCAGCGCACCATCGAACAACGTCTTCTATTTTGTATGCTCCAACGTAATGACCGTATGTTCGAGGCTTTCCTTGACGCTTAGCCCATCGACCATTTCCGTCCATTATGAATGCGATATGCGTTAGTGGTTGCTGTTCTCCGGGCATCAGAATTCCATTATCTCCTTTTCTTTCTTTTCGAATAATTTATCCAACTCGGCTATATATTTGTCTGTGAGGTTTTGTATTTCTTTTTCAAGCCTTTTTTCATCATCTTCGGACATCTTTCCTTCTTTCTTAGCATCTTTGATATCTTTCAGCACATCTCTTCTGATATTTCTAACGGCTATTTTTCCTTCTTCCACAATTTCCTTAGCCTTTTTGACCCATTTTTGCCTTTGTTCTGTTGTTGGTGTTGGAAAGTTAATTCTCACAACGGTTCCATCGTTTACAGGTGTAAGTCCCAAATCACTTGCAAGAATCGCCTTTTCTATCGCAGACAGTAGGTTCCTTTCCCAAGGTTTGACTATGAGTTGCCTTTCTTCCGTTGTCACTTGGGCGAGTTGAAGAACGGGAGTTGGGACACCGTAGTAATCTACTTTAATCTCCTCAAGAACAGCGGGCGTTGCCCTTCCTGTTCTTAGGTGTTTAAGTTCTTCTGCAATCTTTTCGACAGATTTTTTCATCTTTTCTTCTGTTTGTTTCAGGAAGGAATTCACCATCTCTCACACCTCCATCTTTCTATTTTTCAATCTTTAGATTTTCAAGCTTCAAATCTTATCAACATTGGTTACACATATTGCGGTTATTCCCTTCATTTCAGACTCAGGGTACACTCCGTTGCCGGATTTGAACTTTATCGAAACCGGGCAACCTAAAACACTTTCGAGCTTTTCCGATATCTTTTCCCGATAATCTTTCAGCTTAATCGGTGAAATTATAACACAATCTGCGGATGATGGGAAGAAACCGCTCTTGTTAACAGTTTGAACAACTATTTCAAGCATCTCCAAGCTACTCCGTCCTTTGTTTTCGTCATCTTCTGGAAAGAGCACTCCTATGTCTTTTTTCAAAGATACTCCAAGTAGACTATCGATAAGCGCATGGCAGAGGACATCCGCATCGGAATGGCCATGAAGACCCAGCTGAGATTGTATCTGAACTCCACCGAGTATTAATTTCCTTCCCTGAACAAGTGGATGAGTATCCCATCCCAGACCTGTTAATGTGTGGTAATCGCAAAATTTGGAAAAGCGCTTTAATTTTGGGTGAATCTGTGACTTCTCGGTAAAATTGAAACGTTCGTATAGGTCAGACTCTATTGTATCGACTATTACTTTCTTGTACCTACTGGATTTGATAAACCTATACAAAAGCAGTTCTTTATGTTCTCCAGCCAACGATACGATATACAAATCATCAGTTGAGAAATCAAGCAATATCCTTTCTATAATGTAAATCATCTTTGCTCCTACAGGTACTATCTTTAATCCAAGTACACGAAACCACCTTTGGTATCCGTGACGAAATTCTGCCTTGGTTGCATACAATAGAACTGCTTTTACGTTCTCTCCATCTTGGAGCACGATACAATTCTTCTTTAAAAAAGGTGGTATATCAGATTCGAAAGCCTTTTTCAAGTATTTAGGTGCATTTCCCCCGAAAAGTTCATCGTAGAACGCCTTCTTTTCTTCGTATATTAAACCTACTACCTTGTCGATATTGTCTTTATTTACAACCGTCGTTTGCAAAATACCACCTCTGGTTTTGAACTTATTTGAGGGTTAGTATTGTCCAAGACTACTTAGTAAATAGATAGACGATAATAAGCAAAGCACCCGTGATTAAAAGAGTAGTCATGAGCGAGATAAGCAGCTCAGTGCCTGTTGTGGAAGGTATTTCAACTTTGATGGTTTTTAGGTATTTTTCATGTTTTTCCTTCGGTTCATATTCACGCTGTCTTTTCTTTTTAGCAAAGTATGTTTCATCACTAAGAATTTTCAGAGCCGGACTCACAAGTGATTTTGCTACTAATCCCTCGTCCAACTCAACTTTTATCAGATAAAGATCGCCACCTTTTACTCGAATAAGCTCTTTGCTCAAAAGTATTGCTTCTATGGAAAGCTTATCTTTGTCAAAATTTGGAAATTTCTCACGGATTTGTTTTTCGTATTTGCCAGGATTAAGAATTACAACTGGGATTTTGTCTCCAACATCAAATTGTATAATCGGAGCACCGTTGATAGGGTCGATAACGGGGAAGACCTCCGGTAAATCTGCCACGTCAGGTCGTGTGTAAGCCTTTGTTACGTTTTCATCGGAAACATCTTCCTGCATGGAAAGGAAAGTGTAAGCTGAGTATTCTTCTAAAAGCATTCCTTCAGCTTTCACAAAGATTTCCATCTTCGGGCTCCATTCTTCGAATAAATCGCCAATGATAACTTTAAGTATCTCGGTGTCATTTTCTTTTAATGCGGTAGAAAATTCTATACCCAAAGGTATCTTCCCACGGCGATTCATCATGTTGTTAAGATACGCAAGGAATGCTATAGTAACGTCGTAAACACCCGGTAATTCCTTTACTTTTTGTTTCGCTTCTTCAATTTTCTCCTTAAATTCTCTAATGTCTTCATCCAAAGTAATGTTATCTATAATCTCAGAATAACGAAAAGGAACTACCAGAAAGTCAAAATCTGGTGCTCCATTGGTCTTTCCAAAGAAATACCCAACTATTTCTTCCGCTGTTCCCTTACTGCGTGCCCTCACTTTTATGAAGTAAAGGTCCACTGTAATTCCTCCTTCTGGTTGCTAAAGCCATTTTTTTGTGTTGAGACATCACATGAAATAACCACCACTTTCTATCTTGGTACCCTTTGGAATAACTTTATCGTTACCGATGACTACGTTTTTACCAAACTCACAATCGTCCTCAACTATTGAATCCATTCCAATGACAGTTATGTGTGAATTGTATACCTTTTTATCATATTTGCTTTCAGCGTATTCTCCTAATCCTATTTTACACCCGTTTTTGATAATTGTGTTTTCCGCAATAATTGCATCTTCAATTATCACATTATCACCAATTTCTACCTTTGTCATTATCACACTGTTTCTGACAACGGTGTTTTGTCCGATAATTACACCTTGTGAAATGATACTGTTTTCAACTAAGCCGTATATTTCACAACCTTCGCTAATGATTGAATTTCTTACCTCACCACTTGGAGATATATACGCTGGTTGCATCTCTTCGGACCTTGTATATATTCTCCAGTTCGGGTCATGTATATTGAATGGCGGAATGGGTCTGACAAGTTCTAAATTCGTCTCCCAGTAAGACATAATTGTTCCCACATCTTGCCAGTAACCTTCAAATGGGAATGCGTAAACCCTTTCTGTAGATAAAATCTTTGGAATTACGTTCTTTCCGAAATCGTGCTCACTTGTCTCATCTTTTGCATCTTCGATAAGCACCTGCTTTATGAAATCCCAGTTGAAAACATAGATACCAAGTGAGGCAAGATTCGATTTTGGTTGTTTTGGCTTTTCTTGGAAGTCGACAATCTTGTAATCGATATCGGTTACCATGATACCAAACCTATACGCTTCGGAAATTGGGACTTCCATACAAGCTATCGTCGCCAATGCGCCCTTTGACACGTGGTAATAAACAAACTCGCTGTAATCCATCGAGTATATGTGATCACCTGATAGAACTACAACATATTCAGGATTGTATTCATCTACAAATTCTATGTTCTGATAAACAGCATCCGCGGTACCTTTGTACCAAACACTCTCCGTCAACGTAGAATAAGGTTGGAGTATCGTCACTCCTCCGCCTTTTCTATCTAAGTCCCAAGGCTTACCAATTCCAATATGTTTGTTTAGTAAGTGAGGTCTGTACTGTGCAAGAACCCCCACCCTGTAGATACCTGAGTTAACACAGTTGCTCAGTGTGAAGTCTATTATCCTGTACTTCCCTCCAAATTGAACAGCAGGTTTGGGAATCTTCTCAGTCAATACACCTAATCGTGTACCTTGTCCACCAGCAAGTATCAGCGCAACTACATTTGTCATTATAAACACCCCCAAGATTAAACATGAAAAAAGAGAAACAAACATCACGAAAGTGCGAAAACTCACACAAATGACAACATCAGACTACCATCCACTTTTCGAGTACAACGGGCTCAAAGTCTCCGACAAGCATCTGTTCAGCCCTAATTACACAGTTTTTATCTATTATCGCATTTTTAACGATTGCACCTTCTTCAATTACCGTGTCCTGCATTACAATGGAGTTTTCAACTCTTGCACCTGCTTTTACAACAACACCTCTGAACAATACAGAATTCTTAACGTTACCTGAGATTATACAACCATCCGCTATTATTGAATTGCTCACTTTCGCAGTATTGGTATATTTAGCAGGTGGATAGTCTTTTAGCTTAGTGTAAACTTTACCGTATTTGATGAAAAGTTCCTCACGAAGCGCTTGACTGTTTAAAACTTCCATATTCATCTTGTAATATTCGTTGATACCTTTTTTGACATTTCTCCAATATCCTTTGAATTCGTACGCGTATACGCGGAGTTTCGAAAGATTTGGTATAACAACATCCAGAAGTAAATCGTATTTACCTGCTGGAACTGTGTCATACAGAAGCTCGAGTAGCAGATATTTGTTGATAAAGTAAACTCCTAAGAAGGCTTTTCGAGTCGGTGGGTTTTGGACTTTTTCTTTTATTTCTACAATCCTTCCATCAGATTCCGTAACAACTGTTCCATACTGGGTTATATCGTATGTGTCATCCAGTTCTTTAACAAGCAACGTAATGTCTGCACTTTTCGCAAAATGGTATCTGAACAAGTCGTCGTAAAGCATTTTGTATATATGGTCACCTGAGCCTATTAAGACGTAATCCTCATCGCCCCTACGAAGCATTGTTGTGTTTTGAAAGATAGCGTCCGCAGTCCCTCGGTACCAGTATTCACCAGTCATACCAATGTAAGGCTGCAGTATGTAAAGTCCCCCGTGCTTTCTATCGAGGTCCCATTCTTTCCCAGAGCCGAGGTGGTCCATCAGACTTCTTGGATTGTATTGTGTTAGAACGCCTACTTTGTATATCCCGGAATTCACCATGTTACTTAGTGTGAAATCTATTGCTCTGTATTTTCCAAATACTGGAACTGCGGCACTTGCCCTTTTATACACGAGCTTACCCAGAGCATCACTTTTACCACCAGCCAAAATCAAGCCTAGCAC
Source organism: Fervidobacterium pennivorans DSM 9078 (assembly GCF_000235405.2). NCBI lineage: Bacteria > Thermotogati > Thermotogota > Thermotogae > Thermotogales > Fervidobacteriaceae > Fervidobacterium > Fervidobacterium pennivorans. The sequence continues at coordinate 70,758 of NC_017095.1, read as the reverse complement.
TTTCATTGGACCACCCCCAATGTTTAATAAACAGGTAAATCAAAGCATCAATATCCACCCTGTACAGGAGCTTTATTTGTAACTATCGCAACACCTGAGCTCGTTCCGATTCTCGTAGCCCCTGCCGTAAGCATTTTTATCGCATCTTCGTAGGTTCGTACACCACCAGATGCTTTAACTTCTATCTTACCCTCAACTGCCCATCGCATGAGTTGGACATCCTCAAACTTTGCGCCACCTGTTCCGAAACCTGTAGATGTCTTCACGAAAGCGGCACCGGCAAGTCTTGAAAGTACACATGCTGCAATTTTCTCTTCGTCCGTTAAGAAACATGTTTCGATAATAACTTTGACAGGAACTTTCGCAACCTCAACAACAGATTTTATATCGTTGTAGACGTATTCGTAATCTCCCTCTTTCAATTTGCCTATGTGGATTACCATATCTACTTCTTGAGCCCCATTTTCAACAGCCCATTTTGTCTCCTCTACCTTAGCGTAAGTACTGGTGGCTCCCAGCGGGAAACCGATAACCGTAACTGTGAGAACTTGGCTACCTTTCAGTCTTTGTGCTACCATAGGAACAAACGAAGGGTTAACACAAACACCTTTGAATTTGTAGTCAAGAGCTTCCTTGCAAAGCGTTTCTATCTCTGCTGTTGTGGCAGTAGGTTTGAGATTTGTATGGTCGATATATTCGTTGAGTGATGTGTTCTTTAAATTTATCTCAACGATTTCTGGCTTGTAATTTTCTTTGAATTCTTCCAATTTCTCCAGCACAACCTTTTTTACATCCATCCTTACCACTCCCTTTGAAGGTTTTTATCTTTTCAAGTACTCTTTTATTCTCTTATCGATTTCCTTCTTTTTGATTTCCTCACGTTTGTCGTGACTCTTTTTACCTTTTGCAACTGCAATTTCTACCTTGACTATTCCTCGGTCATTGAAATAGATTTTTGTCGGAATCACAGTATATCCCTCTTGTCTAATTTTGCCCCATATTCTGTCTATCTGCTTTCTATGTAATAGTAATTTTCTAGGCCTTTCAGGGTCGTGGTTGTAGATATTTCCAAACCGGTATGGTGGTATGTGCAAATTCAGCAAATATATCTCCCCGTCTTTTATTCGACAAAATGAATCTTTGAAGCTTGCACCGTGTTCCCTCAAAGACTTTACTTCTGTGCCAACGAGGACGATGCCAGCTTCATATGTCTCATCTATAATGTAATCAGTGTACGCCTTCTTATTGGTTGCTATTATCTTCATACAAAATCCCACCCTACGTTCTTGTAGTGTCTTATTTCTAATTTCTCGTTGTTTATAATTTCAATAACATCAATTTGGGCTTTTGAATACCGCTTACCCCTCAAATAATATTCCGCACTGCGGTTTATTCTTTCGTACTTCTTCATATCAACACGCTCGGAAGGATTAATTTGAACACCTGTGCCGGATTTTACTTCGACAAACACGTAAGTTTCACCGCGCTTTGCAATTATATCTATCTCACCAAATGGCGTGCGATAGTTTCTTTCAAGTATTTTATAGCCGTTGCGTTTTAAGAATTCTGCAGCGAGTTCTTCCGCCTTTTTCCAGTTGATTGTTACATCAACCGTAGATACTTGGAACTTTGATGAATCGGCCTTCCTTTTCAGGAAAGTTTTCAATAATGCTCTCAACATTATCATATGACTTTGGCTCCGACACTCTAAGCTTGCATGGTTCCTCTATAGGTGTGTACATCGGTTCGAGACTTTCGATATCAACCTCGGAAAGTATTTCAAAATAGTCAATGATTTTCTGCAAGTCGGATTTTAATTTCTCCGATTCCTCAAAAGTTAAACGTGCGAGCTTGGAAAGATGGTCAATAAGTTTGTCATCTATCTTTATCACCGTCAATAACCTCCTTCAATTTCATTACCGTCTCTATTTGTGATGCAGCACCGGTGGCCATTTTGTTGCTTTGAGCTATAGTTTTGTAGACCTCTTCACGGTAAATTCTTACGTCAGCCGGTGCGATTATGCCTATTTTAACAGCATTACCGTCGATTTTCAGCACTTTCACTTCTATGTTATCACCAATTATTATGCTCTCTCCAACTCTTCTTGACAGTACAAGCATATCAAACACCACTCTCTTCTTTGCCATTTCTATCATCAGATTGACTCTCTGGTTCTTTTGCAGAAACTATGGGATGCTTTAGTTCATACTTTTCAAGTATAACTTGAATGCCTATTCCCTTTTTTATGTTTACCACAACTGGAGCCTTTAGGTTTACCGTTGCCAGTTCAGGTTTCCCAACAGGGATAGTAACAATACTCCAAACAACCAAGTCTGAAGGGTCATCAACTTGCAAAATATCTAAGTCTTGTTTTGATAAATCTACCTCATAGTTTTCCAAAATCAGCCAAGGGTCTATGAGAGGAAAAGATATGTTTTCATCTTCTAAACTGACAAGCCATTGAATTGGTTGCGTTTCTGGGATGTTCAAAATTGCAAATTTTCTGAGTTCTTCAAAACCCGGTATTCCATTTGGAAAGGTTATAATTTCATTATCGTTTATCTCCAGCTCACCAAACCTTGTTTTGTGAACTCCCATTTTTGCTCATCCTTCCAAATAGCATTTTTTCTTTTTTTTATCGCTCTTCAGCCACCTTATCTATAGCCCAATCTTTTATATAATGTAAGATTTTGTTGTGAAATTCTTCGCCATGTTCTGGGTCTTCAAAGAGTTCATGGTAACCACCTTCAAATTCTTCAATTATCTTTTGTGTATCAAGTTCTTCGTAAAACTTACGTGCTCCTTGCGGAGGTGTTACTTTATCTTCTGTGCCTATTAGGACAACTACAGGACATTTGATTCTTGAAGCCCTCTCATGTGCTAATTGGACGTTGTGCAACATACTCTTGCCAAGCTTAATCGAGATTTTGTCGTGAACAAGGGGATCCGTAACATATCTATGGACCGCGTCTTTATTCCTCGATAAAAGGTCAGGGTTTATACCATTTTTCACAGTTAGTGAAGGTGCCAAAACTGAGAATATTTTCAACATCGCTATCTGACTTGGTTTCGGTTCTAGTTGGAGTGCGGGAGAAGACACAATAAGTTTGGAAACTTTATTCGGTCTTTCTTCTGTGTAGCGTACAGCGATGAGCCCTCCCAGACTGTGTCCGAAAAGGATAAAGGAATTAACTGTTTTTGTGATTTCATCGATTAAATCTATAACTTCTTCAATAGAGGTATGTCCACGTTTACCGGAGCTTTTACCATGACCAGGTAAATCGAATCCAATAACACCGAAATCGTTTTCCACAAGCATGTTAATGAGCTTCTCATATCTACCTATATGCTCACCAAGACCGTGTACAATAACAACCCAACCCTTATTACCCGTTCCTTTTTTGAAATGGTACACCATACCTTTCCCCCCTAAAATTCCAAAAAAGTTCCAGAAGCTACGTTATCGTTGTTGTTAGGAAAGTTGTTCCGTAGTTTCCGTACTTATTGTCACCGTGTTTCTTCTAACGTCTATTATCTCTATTTTATATTTCCTGTCGTAAATTCTCGTTAGCAACGCTCCAACTCCGGTAAAAACCAACGCAAGTATGAAAGAGACAATGTCGGAAAGTTTTAGTAAGTAACCAATAAGCGTGCCAAGGATAAAGCCTGCCAAAGGTATACCATAAACAATTAGCGATAGTATCGCCGGGTTGTATTTGAAATCAACAACTACCAAATCACCTGGCATGAGAGGAAGTAAATCTTGATTTACATTTCTTTTATCAATCTTGAAAATTCCCTTTTTGGAGCTCTCGTTTTGAATTGAACAAGAACCTGATAACGCACATGAAGCGCATGCTACTTTGTCAACGTTTAAAGAAAGATATACGTAACGCTCATCGACATTTTTAACTGTCATTAATTCCCTCATATATTCACCTCTAACGCAAAAGCTGTAGGCATCTCAATTTCTACTCAACCATCATAAGGAACGGATAGTGTGGCTGACCTCCTTCGATAAATTCTATCTGTATGTTTGGATATTTCTTCTTGGTGTATTTTTCGACAATACTTTGCTCAATAGGGGTCGCACTTGAGCCGACGAATACGGTAAGAATCTCGTGTTCCTCAAGTTTGCATTTTTGGTAAATCTTATCAAGCACATCAACCAAATTCTTGTGGTGTGCAACAAGTTCTTTGTTCAAGAAACCTAGGTATTCATCTTTCTTAATCTTTTCACCTGCGTATTTGGAATCTCTTACAGCAATTGTAATTGATATCGCTATTGTCTTTTTTACCGCCTCTTCTATACTGGTTATTATTTCTTCAATTTCTTCTCCCACCCTGTAAATCATCGCTGAAATGCTTTGTTGAACGTTGGTTGTTTTTACAACGTAGACCTTTATTCCTTCTTGTTCTGCAGTCTTCGCTGCTTGTTCTGCCGCCAGTATTATGTTCGAGTTGTTTGGAAAGACGATAACGTTTTCCGCATTGGCGCGTCTTATAGCGTCAAGTATATCAGCCATACTTGGATTCATCGATTGACCACCGGAGATGATTTCATCAACACCAAGGTCTTTGAGCACTTTGGAAATCCCTTCGCCGGGCGAAACAGCAACATAGGCTATTTTCTTTCTCTCCTTCTTTGCATACGCTTCTCCAACAACGTGTTCATGTTGTTCTTTCATGTTGTCGATTTTAACCTTTAATAGTTCTCCATGTTTTAGGAACTCTTCAATGACTTGTCCTGGATTGTTCGTATGAACATGGAGTTTGATAATATCATCCTGGACAAAGAAGACGACGGAATCGCCTATTGAATTTAAATAATTTTCCAACAGCTTTTGTGTACCATTAGTTATCGGCTTCTTGGTTCTGACGATGAGTTCCGTACAATATTGATACGTTAGTTCTTCATATGCTATGGTTATTTCTTCTGAAGGTCTTGTTTCAACACCTTCCAGGTTTATTGATGTATCACCCAAGGCGTACATTTTGAACCCCTGGATGATGTAATACAAACCTTTTGCACCCGCATCGACAACATTCGCCTCTCTTAGTTTTGGCAACAATGATGGGGTTTTTTTCACTGTATCAAGTGCAAGCTCTTCCATCTTCTCAAAAAGCGCTTCAAAACTTTCGAGGTTTGCAAGTTCTTTCGAATGTTCGTCAAGTACTCGTACTACTGTAAGGATAGTACCTTCTACAGGTCTTAGAACTGCCTTATAAGCAGTCTCTTTAGCACCTTTTATGCCCTTTACAAAATCTGCAACCGTGAGTTTGCTTTTTTTCGAGAGTGTCTCACAAAAACCTCTGAATATCTGGGAGAGGATTACTCCAGAATTCCCCCTTGCCCCCATCAAGGTACCTCGCTTTATAGCATCTAGGACATTGCTCAGCTTTTCGTCGGTAACGTTTTCAAGATATTTACACGCTTCGAGCATTGTAGAACTCATATTCGAACCTGTATCCCCGTCTGGAACGGGAAAAACATTCAGTGCATTTATTTCATCCCTATGAGCAAGCAAATTTTCGGCACCTTTCATGAAGATGCCTTTCATTTCTGAACCATTTATTGTAGTGAGCAAGCTATCACCTCATTTCATCGCACGCCGATGATGTGCACGTTCACTTCTGGATTTTCACAGTTCGCGAATGCACGGAGTTTGTGAATGACATTTTCTTCTATGTTCTTACCAACCTCTGTGACCTTTGTACCGAATTCTACTTCAACAAATATATCAATTTTTAAGTGTCCGTATTCGTCTTCTTCAACCTTTATCTTACCCTCCTCGGAGGAAAACCATCTTGAAAACCAATTGTCGGAACCTATGCTTATAGGTCCATAAGTTTCAAGGACTGCGAGATAAACTAGTCTCCTTATAGCGTTAACGGTAATTTCAACCTCACCGTATTCTGTTTGGAACTTCATAATCTCACTCCTTTCATCATGTATTTTTTTATTAATTGTTCAATATTGGTGCTGTCAAGTCCAACGTACCTTATAAGTTCATCCCTTGCGCCATGCGGTATAAATTCATCTCGTATACCAATGACTTGTACTTTGCATTCGTAATTGTCTGCATAATCCCTTAGGTATTTCCTAGCAACACTCTCCCCAAATCCACCAAGTTCTGCTCCCTCTTCTATAGTAAAAACGTATTTGTGCGTTTCGAAAATTTTTTCGAGCATATCTTCATCTAACGGTTTTACACTTCTCACTCCAATCAAACTCCACCCATTTGCTCTTGCTATATCCAAATATTTCTTTGCAAGCACACCAACAGCTAGTAAAGCTACTTCCTTCCCTTCCGCAAGTAACTGCCATTTAAAGGGGTCAGCGATTTCTATTTTACCACAAATTTCCTCTAAATTGCCAAATTCCACATCACGTGGGTATCTTATGGCAATGGGACCTTTGTACTTATCCCTTTCTTTTAGGACCGTCCACAACATATTGGCAAGATCTTGGCCATCAAGCGGTGTTAGTATCTTCATATTTGGAATTAGTTTGAGATAAGCTATATCAAACACTCCGTGGTGCGTTGGACCATCTGTTCCCACTAAGCCCGCTCTGTCAATGGCGAATAGAACATCCAGATTTTGGAGTGCGATATCGTGAATTATCTGATCATAGGCTCTTTGCAAGAATGTAGAATATATTGCTACCACAGGTTTGAACCCCATAGTCGCTAAGCCACCAGCATAGGTAACCACAGATTGTTCGGTTATACCCAAGTCAACAACCCTTTCTGGAAATTGTTTTGAAAATTGACTGAGCCCTGTTCCATCAGGCATTGCAGCAGTCAATGCAACAACTTTATCATCCTGGGAAGCAATTTTTGTCAATGTCGTTCCAAAGACTTCACTGTAGGAGTAAGTTCCCTCAGGCTTTTCAAAAATGCCAGAATCTGGATCAAATTTATCCACACCATGGAATTTTGTAGGATTTTGCTCGGAGAAATAATAGCCTTTACCCTTTATTGTAAATACTGTGAGTATCGTCGGATATGGATAGTCTTTAACTTGTCTTAGAGCTTCTTCTAAAGACCTCACGTCATGCCCGTCAACAGGTCCAAAATGTTTTAAACCTATGGATTCAAAGAAGTCCTCACCAATGAGTGCAACTTTTAAAACCTCTCTAATCTTTTTCAATTCAAACTCAACAGCTTCGTTGAACCCTTTTTTCAGCTTCTCTTTGATTGTTATATAAATCTTGCTCGTTCTGAGAGCCTCAAGTACTTGGGACAGCCCACCAACATTTTTGGAAATGCTCATTCCATTGCTGTTAAGTATTATCTTTATCTTTGAATCCTGCGCTTTAACTTGGTTGAGTGCTTCTAGAGCTTGTCCACTTGTCAGCGCACCATCACCTATGACCACCACAACGTTAGCCTTTTTGTTTTGCAACTTTAATGCTTTTTCCACACCTAATGCGGCTGCTATCGAGGTTCCAACATGCCCTGCACCGAATCTATCCACCTTCGCTTCAAACACGTTCGTAAACCCTGATATCCCGCCAAAGGTCCGAAGTGTTTTAAACGCATCCCATCTACCTGTCAATAGTTTGTGAGTGTACGTTTGATGTCCCGTGTCCCAAATAACGTAGTCCTCGTATGGGTCAAAGACTCGATATAGTGCGAGGGTTAATTCGACAGTTCCTAAATTGGAAGCCAAGTGACCTCCGTTGACGGAGGTCACATCAATCATGTATTTTCTAATCTCCTGAGCAAAAGAACGAAGCTCTTCGTAATCCATTTTTCTAATCTTTTCTATCAAGGTTTTATCCTCGCCGAAAATTGCGTTGAACTCTTGCATCAAAATTCTCCCGTCCTTTTTTACTCTTATCTTTTTGTTTGTATTCCCTACTTCCCACTTACTTCATTGGTTTTATTACGTCAGTTTTCATGTAAGGCCTAAGCACTTCTGGCACAGTTATTGTACCGTCAGGATTCTGATAGTTCTCCATAATAGCGACAAGTGTTCTTCCTATCGCAAGACCTGAGCCATTCAGTGTGTGAACGTAATTGAGCTTTCCGTCTTTCGTTCTATAGCGCATGTTGCCTCTTCTTGCTTGGAAATCGGTATCGTTGCTACAAGAAGAAATTTCTTTATATGCATTGTAAGATGGCAACCAGACTTCTATGTCATACGTTTTCGCAGCTGCAAAACCAAGGTCACCGGTGCAGAGCGCTACAACCCTGTAAGGTAACCCAAGAAGTTGGAGAATCCTCTCTGCATCGCGGGTAAGTTGTTCCAAATCTTCAAAAGAGCGTTCAGGTGTTGTGTACCAGACAAGTTCAACTTTTTCAAATTGATGTTGCCTTATCAAACCTCGCACATCTTTCCCGTAACTTCCAGCTTCTCGTCTGTAACATGGCGTGAATGCTGTGTACTTTATCGGAAGTTGATTTTCTTCAAGAATTTCATCTATATGTAGCGCGGCAAGTGGAACTTCCGCGGTCGGGATGAGGAATAAATCATCTCTTTCACATGTGTAAAGTTCTTCTGCGAATTTTGGAAGCTGGCCCGTCGCAGTAATCGTTTCCCTTTTAACTAAATGCGGAACGTTGACTTCTATATATCCGTTCTGTGTGTGAGTATCAAGCATGAATTGAGCAAGAGCACGTTCAAGTCTGGCAATTTCTCCAAACATGACAGTGAACCTCGAACCACTTAACTTAGCACCCCTGTCAAAATCAAGCATGCCAAGTTCAGGGCCGAGGTCCCAGTGTGCTTTCGGTTTGAAATCGAATTTCCTCGGTTCGCCCCACCTTCGAACCTCGACATTCTCAGCTTCGTCCTTTCCAACAGGCACACTTTCGTGTGGAACGTTTGGTACGTAAAGTGCCAAGTTGTACATTTGGTCTTCCAGTTCTTTTTCTTTCGCCTCGTATTGAGCAATTTCATCGCCAAGTTTCTTGCTTTCGGCGATTATTTCATTCGCTTCTTCGTTCTTGCCTTCTGCCTTTAATTTTGCAACTATCTTAGAGAGTTCATTTCTTTTTGCTTTTAGGTTGTTGACGATATTTACGTAATTTCTCCACTCTCTGTCAAGTTCCACAATTTTGTCAAGGATTTCAGTAGAATAATTTCTTTTTCTAATTGCTTCGTAGAATAACTCTGGATTCTTTCTCAGTAATTTGAGATCTATCATATCATCACTCTCCTCAGATTCTGTAAACAACCTCTTATTTTCCTTCTTCAAACAACTTTTTCAAATTTTCTTCGTACGGAGGATAAATTATCCCTTTCTCCGTGATTATCGCTGTGACAAGTTCGTTGTCAGTCACATCGAAAGCGGGATTGTAGATATTCACATTGTTTGGAACTATCCTTTTCCCACCACAAGTTGCAACTTCTTCGTGAGACCTCTCCTCAATTGGTATTTCTGAACCACTCTTTATCGACATATCTATCGTACTCGTTGGAGCAGCAACATAGAATGGGATGCCGTGTCTTTTCGCAAGAACGGCAACCATATAGGTCCCTATCTTATTTGCCACATCGCCGTTGGCAGCAATTCTATCAGCTCCGACGATAACTGCGTTGATTTTCCCTTGTTTCATAACCCATCCTGCCATGTTGTCACTTATGACAGTGACATCGAAACCATCTTTCATCAATTCCCATGCGGTAAGCCTTGCCCCTTGTAGATATGGTCTTGTTTCATCTGCGTAAACTTTTATACGTTTGCCCTGTTCTTTGGCCGCTCTTAGAACACCAAGTGCCGTCCCGTAATCTACAGTTGCAAGTGCGCCGGCGTTACAGTGTGTCAAGACTGTAAACCCATCTTCAAGTAGTTGTGCACCGTGTCTGCCAATGGCTTTGTTAGTTTCTATATCTTCAATTGCAATTTTCAAAGCTTCCTCTTCCAACGCCCTAACAAGTCCTTCAAATTTTCCATGTTCTACAGCTTTCCGTTCCATTCTGTCTAGTGCCCAGAAAAGATTCACAGCTGTTGGTCTTGTCCTCGCCAAGGTTTCTTTCACATTTTTCAGCTGCATCATAGCTTGTTCGTAATTGTAAGTTTTTCTTGTTATCTCTTTTGCTCCCAGCACATATCCGAACGCTGCTGCTGCACCTATAGCCGGAGCACCTCGAACAACCATTTCTTTTATAGCAAGCGCAACGGCACGATAGTCTGCGCAAGTTACGTAGACTTCTTCAAAAGGAAGCCTTCGTTGGTCGATAAGTATTAAAGCATCTCCATTCCACTCCATAGTCATGGTTTTCAAACCTTTTGTCTGAGCTTTCGCCTTCATCGTTTGCTCCCTCCTAACCGTATTTTTGTGATTTTTGTGATTTTTTAGCTGTTTAAAAATTCTTCCCTAAACTTAGAGAGACCGTTTATTTCACCAAATAGAACCGCTTTGCTATCATCCCTCAAAACCTCATTTTTCGAAGGACCTAAAACCAAGTTTTTATCTTTCAACAAGCCGATTATGTAAACATTGTACTTTTCCTTAAGTCTCAGTTCTTCTATCTTTTTGCCAGCAAGTTTTGTGTTTTTAATATCGATTATTTCAACTTGAAAGGCTTTATCTGATATGTTTAGCACATCTATGATATTTTCCCGTTTTTTTAGAAAAGTCAGCGCCTCAACTATCTTCAATCCAGCTATTTCTGCTGTTGCAATTGGATGGTCTACTCCTGCGTAAATGAATTTTGTTAAGTTTGACAAGTTAGATATATTGGAAACAATGTATATATTTGCATTCAAGTTTTTGGCAGTTAAAGCGACAAAGATGTTGAGTACGTCATTTGGTAAAGTGGTGACAAGTGCCCTAGCGTTTTTAATACCTGCCCTTAGTAATACCTCTTCATTCGTTGCGTCCCCTTTTACAAAAACTATGTTCTTGGTCTTTGAACTGTCTGTTATCTTTTCCCTTAGTTCTTCCTCTGTCACAAGGTTATCTATTGCGACAACTTGTTCGTTCAACCTAAGTAATTGGTTTATCACCTGCGTTCCTATATTTCCTGCCCCAACAACGATTATATGGTCCTTTATCTTCGACACCTTTCTTTCTACTCTTCTTTGTTTCATCAGTTTGATTAATTCACCTTCAACTAGCAAAGCTGTTACATACGACAGGTTGTACAAAACAACTGACAATCCGGCAAGTATAAGCATCAGTGTGAAAAACTTACCGAAGTTCGAAAGTTCCTCATGCATTCCGTAACCAACTGTAGATATGGTTATTCCAACAAAGAACATAGCATCTATAAGTGAGTAACCTTCGAACAACCAGTAGTACAAAGTACCAATTAGAAATATAAGAAAAATACTTACTAAGGCATTTTTTACTCTGTTTTGTATGTTTTTTTCTACGGTTCCAAAAGCTTTTTTCGATTCCTTTTTCGGCATATCTCACACCTAATCTTTGTATTCCGCAGAGCTTCTCACTTTTCATTTAACAATAGGACTTTTGTACCTTATCTCTATCTTCGAATCTTTTCTAAATTTTTCGAAATCATCCAGAAGCTTCTTAGATACTTCATCTTGTTTTGAAGCAAGCAGGGTGTTTTTTATTTCTTCACTAACTTCACTAAGGTTTTTCGTGCCACCAACCTTTATGTCTCTTACTTTCACAACGTAGTATTCATTCCCAACTTGCTGGACTGGTAATGTGGTACCTTTAACCGCACTGGTGATAAGTATCCAAAGTGATTGTGGAATCTTCGATATGTCGTTGATGTTAACGTATCCGTTGACAACAGGTGAAAGATTATATTTTTTCAATATCTCGTCGTTTGAAAGACCTTTCACAACATCTACTCTTAACGCATCTGCTGTCGATTTGTTGTTCGTTTTGAAAACAAGTAAATCATATTGAGCCGGAACCGTGTATTTGTCCTTGTTTTTCTCATAGTAAGCTTTTATTTCTTCGTCCGAAACCGTCACGTTCTTAAGATATTGAGCATAAGCATTAGCAAGTGATAGCGAATATTTTCTTTGGAAATAGAGTTTTTGCCTGTAATCTTCGAGCTTGCCCATTCCAAGCTGTACCAAGTATTCGTCAAATTGTTGTTCGGTCATCTTCAGTTCAGTAAGCATTTTGTTAATTTCGTTATCGACATCTGCTTTAACACTTCTGTCGTCCGGTGCAACACCAAGTTTCTCAGCAAATTGGATAAACAATACCTTACGAATAAGTTGGTCCAGAACCTCCAATTTGTATTTTTCTATCAAAATAATCCCTTCTGTAGAAGTTGTTAAAACCTTGTAAAACGTTGGGTTTGAGTTTTGAATCTCCAAAAGTAATTTCTGAACATTTGCCTCTCTGTTCCATTCATCCATGGTGATGTTTCTTCCATTGACAACAGCAACGATGTCTTGCTGAGCGAACGTGAGTAAACTGATGAGTAACACCAAAAACACTGTTAGTTTCTTCATCTTAACTCCCCCCAATATTTTTATGGTACTAGAATTACTTAACAACGATATTCACCAATTTTCCAGGCACGTAGAAGATATTGACTATTTGTTTGCCTTCTACCAGTTTCTTGACATTTTCAACAGCCTTTTCCTTTATTTGGTCTTCCGAAGAGTCTGCCGGAACAGTGATTCTACCTCTCACTTTACCATTAACCTGAACGGCTATCGTTATTTCTTCTTCCTTAAGTGCTTCTTCATCGTAATCTGGCCAGCGTTCTTCAACGATGAGTGTTTCTTTGCCTAAGTCGTGCCACATTTCTTCTGCCATGTGCGGTGCAAATGGCGAAATTATAAGCGCTATTTTTTCCGCTATCTCCCTTAACAGTTTTTTGTTTGGGTTTTGGGCCGTTTCGAGGTAATCGGAAAGTTGGTTGTTGAATTCCATTAACCCAGCAATGGCGGTATTGAATTTGAAACCGCCTTCGATATCTTCTTTTATTTTCTTAATCATCGCGTGCAATTTTCTTCTGAGAGCTCTTTCTTCTTTTCCAAATTCACTTTCTTCAGCATCTTGTGAGTTTATGATATCAAGCATTTTGTAGTAGTTATTCCAAAGTCTTTTAACAAATCGATTCACACCCTCAATTCCCGCATCGCTCCATTCCGCATCTTTTTCCGGAGGTGCCATGAAGAGTATATACATTCTCAGTGTATCCGCACCGTATTTTTCTATCATATCGTCCGGGGAGACCACGTTGCCTTTGGACTTACTCATCTTCCAACCATCTTTGTAAATCATACCTTGGGTGAAGAGATTCTGGAATGGCTCGTCGAAACCAACATATCCAAGGTCGTGTAAGACCTTTGTGATGAATCTTGAATAGAGTAAGTGCAAAACGGCATGCTCAACTCCACCAATGTATTGGTCAACCGGTAACCAATAATTTACATCGTTCGTATCAAATGGTTTATCTTCCAATTTTGGATTGACATACCTTAAGAAATACCAAGAACTATCAACAAATGTGTCCATTGTCTCTACTTCTCTGCGGGCTGGACCACCACACTTTGGACATGTCGTGTGTTTGAATTCTTCGCTCAATGTAAGCGGCGACTGACCCGTTGGTAAGAATTCAACGTTTTCCGGAAGTTTGACCGGTAAATCTTTTTCCGGAACAGGAACAATACCACATTTGTCACAATAGATTATTGGAATTGGAGCACCCCAGTAGCGCTGTCTTGAAATAAGCCAGTCTCTGAGTTTGTACTGGACGCTTCTTTTTCCAAAACCTTTTTCCTCTATATATTTCGTGACTTCTTCAATGCCTTTCTTACTGTCCAAACCGTTAAATGGACCGCTGTTTATCATTATACCTTCATCCTCGTAAGGGGCTTCTTCTATGTTCCAATCACCTTCTTTTGGCTTGATGACCTGTTTAATTGGTAAGCCATACGCTTTCGCAAAGTCAAAATCGCGTTTGTCGTGAGCAGGAACAGCCATAATTGCACCTGTTCCGTATTCATAGAGTATGTAGTTGGCAACATAAATAGGTATTCTCTCACCAGTCAACGGGTTGATTGCATACCTACCGAGGAAGACCCCTTCCTTTTTTGCTTCCAAACTCGTTCGCTTGAATCTATCTTCATGAGCAACTTTCGCCAGGAATTCTTCTACCTCTTTCCTCTTTTCATCGGTCACAAGTTCAAGCACCAGTGGAGATTCCGGTGCAATTGCCATGAACGTCACACCGTATATAGTGTCTGGTCTTGTTGTGAAGATTCTGATTTTCTTGTCGAGACCTTCGACTGGAAAATCAACTTCCGCACCTGTGCTCTTTCCAATCCAGTTTCTTTGCATTGTTTTAACGTGTTCCGGCCAACCAGGAAGTCTGTCGAGTCCTTCGAGTAATTTTTCTGCGTAATCTGTGATTTTGAAATACCATTGTTCAAGGTGTTTCATTGTAACAGTCGTACCACACCTTTCACATTTTCCATCTTTCACCTGTTCGTTAGCCAAAACTGTCTGACAACTTGGGCACCAATTTACCGCACCGGGCTTTTTGTACGCCAAACCCGCCTCGTAGAGTTTCAAAAATATCCATTGTGTCCATTTATAATAGTCTTCATTACACGTAATAACTTCCCTATTCCAATCGTAGCTAATCCCCATCTTCTTTATTTGCCCACGAATAGTGTTTATGTTATCCATAGTCCATTTCTTCGGATGTATCTTATGAGCAATCGCTGCATTTTCTGCAGGTAAGCCGAAAGCATCGTAACCAAATGGATGTAATACATTGTATCCCTGCATTCTTTTATACCTTGCAACGATATCACCTATCGTGTAGTTTTTAACGTGACCAACATGCAATGTTCCGGATGGATAAGGGAACATGATGAGTGTGTAATACTTGGGCTTTTCAGAATACTGAGGAGTTTCAAAAACCTTTTTCTCTTCCCAGACCTTTTGCCACTTTGGCTCTATCTCTTGTGGACGATACTCCTTCATACCTTTTCCCTCCAAGGCTCAGTTTTTTGCGTTTTAAGTTTTGATATTCCACGTTGCTTTTTTGATTTCTTATACATTATACCATAAAATGCGATTTTTTCACTCATCTTATTTCCTTGAGCAAATGTCCAAGAATTCTAATTTTCTTCACAGAAAATTCATATACAAACCTGCACGGAAAGTCACTTTTTCTGGTATAATTAAAACACCAAAAAAGCACAAGAAAACAAAAGCATCGGAAAAATCCGTATAGCTGTTCCTAAACTGCGATTTTTGATTTAGGACAACTTCCAAAACTTTCGAAAGTTTTCTTTATGATAACTCTTCAGGTGAAAGGAAGGTGATTATCTGTGGAATACCCGAGTTATTCCAGTAACAAGCCACCATAAATCTCTTGCAAAGGAGGGTAAAGAGGATGAAGGTAAAAATCCAGATCGATATCCGCAAGCTCATCGAACGCGGTGATTTTCGAACACTGAAAATGCTACTCGAAGACCAAGATCCAAACGTGATCTACGAAATGATCGAAGAGCTCGAAACCTCAGAAAAAGCTGTAGTATTCCGCCTTCTGAACAAAGATCTTGCTGCGGAAGTCTTTTCCAAACTTGAGCCCGATGAGCAATATGAATTGGTAAAGATGCTCACAGATGATGAAATCAAATCTATCTTCAAGAACATGGACCCTTCCGATAGGGCTGAACTTCTCGACGAACTGCCCGCCGATGTTGTTACCAAGTTGCTTTCGTTCCTACCTAAAAGTGAAAGAGAACAGACGCTTGAAGTGTTGAACTATCCCGAAAACTCTGCGGGTCGTTTGATGTCACCATATTTCATATATGTGACAAAGTCCATGACTGTTCAAAAAGCACTTGATAAGGTGCGCAAGTTTGGAAAAGACGCAGAGACAATTTATACAATTTTCGTAGTGGAAGAAGACAGAACTCTTATTGGAACTGTAAAACTCGAGGATTTGCTCTTCGCCGAACCCGATACATTGATTGAGGAAATATACACTCCCGACCCGATTTACGTTAAAACGAATACAGACCAAGAAGAAGTCGCTGAACTAATGAAGAAATACGATTTAAACGCCATTCCTGTAGTAGATAACGATATGAGGCTTGTTGGGATTATAACCATAGATGATATCGTTGATGTTATCGATGAAGAAGCAACGGAAGATATCCACAAAATGGCAGGTATGAGCGTTACAACAACATCTTATTTCCACACATCACCTCTGATTTTTATCAAAAACAGATTACCTTGGCTTTTAGGATTATTATTGCTTCAGAGTATTAGTGCGTACATAATCAGCAGTTTCGAAAGTGTTATAGCTGCTGTGCCAATACTTGCAGCCTTTATGGCAACGATGGTTGATGCTGGAGGAAACGTTGGTGGACAAAGTAGCACGCTCATAATCCGTAGTATGGCATTGGGGGATGTCGAACTCAAAGACTGGTGGAAAGTGTTACTTAGAGAAATTTACGTTGGACTGATACTCGGTTCAATACTCAGTGCTGTTCTTTTTGTTCGCGGATTTATGATTTCGCACGATGTGATGGTTAACGTTTCCGCAGCAATTTCATTACTCATCATCATTATATTTGCAAATGTTGTAGGTGCAATGCTACCATTCCTTGGTAAGCTGATGAGAATTGACCCTGCAGTCATGGCTGGTCCACTGATAACAACGGTGGCAGACCTTGGTGGTATGTGGATTTATTTTACCGTTGTCACACATATACTCGGAATAAAATAACTTTGTTCCTTTTTTTCCACTTGAATGGGGAGTGAGACGTATGGAAAAAGAGGAAATTGAAAAGAAGTTAATTGAATCCATTGAAAAACTTGAAGAGCATTTGAAAAGATACGAAGAAGACGTAGAGAATATTAACCTTAGGCTTCAACGATTGCAAGAAGAATTAGACGATGCATGGAATAATCTAAGAATTATTGTTATAGTGACTACAGTTGTTTTTGTCGTCATGGCAGTTACCTGGTTCTTTCCATTCCAAGCAGCAACGTATCGCTATTTAAGCATCGATGATATTCAAAGGAAAATAGTCGCTCTGAGTGTTGAAGCACTCTTTTTTGGATTATTATTCATAGTAATGTTGTGGTCTATACTTTCAAGGAGGTTTAGAGGTTAATCGATGGACAAGATAATTGTCAAAGGTGCACGCGTGCATAATTTAAAGAATATTGACGTTGAAATCCCAAAGAATAAGCTTGTTGTTATCACTGGGTTGTCTGGTTCTGGAAAAAGTTCGCTTGCAATGGATACTATTTTTATCGAAGGACAAAGACGCTATTTGGAAAGCCTTTCTACCTATGCAAGACAATTCATAGGCGAGCTAAAAAAGCCCGATGTGGATAGTATCGAAGGGCTTTCTCCAACTATAGCAATTGACCAAAAGAGCGTATCTCACAATCCAAGGTCCACCGTTGGAACCGTTACTGAAATTTACGACTATCTGCGCGTGTTGTATGCGCAGATAGGTGTACCACACTGCCCTTATTGTGGTAGAGAGCTTCAAAGGATGTCAGTGGATGAAATTATAATACACGTACAAAAGCATTTTCAAACCAAGCGTGTTATCATACTAGCACCTATCGCACGGGAAAAGAAAGGTACATTTAAAGACGAATTCGATAATTTTCTCAACAAAGGTTACACAAGGGTTGAGGTTGATGGAAAGATATACAGACTCGACGAAGTTCCGGAATTAAATAAAAATATCAGACACACGATAAATCTGGTTATCGATAGGTTGGACCTGTCCGATACCGACACACATAGGTTGTTCCAATCCGTTGAACTTGCCCTCAAAGAGGGTAACGGTTTTGTTTTGGTAAGATCCGATGACGATGAACACCTTTATTCGGAAAAGCTTTCATGTCTTTCCTGTGGTTTTTCAATGCCTGAGATAAATCCTAAGTTCTTTTCGTTCAACGCACCGTACGGTGCTTGCCCTGACTGCCACGGATTGGGTTTCAAACTCGAAGTTGATGAACGCACGCTTTTCGAAGAGGATATTCCCGTTACCCAAGGCTTAAGAATAGGACATAAAGCTGACGGATGGCTTCCTAGAAGAATCGAAAGAATTGTTCGAGAATACGGTGGAGACCCTTCCAAACCTTTTGAGCAACAACCCGAAGAGGTTAAAGAGGCGCTTTTATACGGAACTGAGTATTTTGAAGGATTAGTTGCCCTTGTAAAGGAACGATACGAGGAATACACTTCAGAAGAAATGCGTGAATGGATAGTTGCGAACTTTTTCGTGGAACGCACCTGTCAAACATGTAAAGGCAAAAGATTACGTCAGGAAGCTTTGAGCGTCACGATAAAGGACCTAAGCATCATCGAGTTTACAGAGCTTCCTATATCAAAAGAATTGGAAATCATTAGGGCGTTGCCATCAGAACTTTCAGAAAAGCAAAGAGAAGCTGTAAAGGAGTTGTTAAACGAGATAGAGAAACGCTTAGATTTCTTGGAACAAGTTGGATTGGGTTATCTTAGCCTTTCAAGAAATGTGCGCACACTCTCGGGAGGAGAAGCCCAAAGAATCAGGCTCGCGACACAAATAGGCTCAAGACTGACTGGCGTAATCTATGTGCTCGATGAACCGACCATCGGATTGCATCAAAGAGATAACGACAGGTTGATATCTATGCTCAAAGGACTGAGAGATTTGGGAAACACCGTACTTGTCGTTGAACACGATGAAGAGGTTATACGGAGCGCGGATTACGTGGTAGATGTGGGACCTCGAGCAGGTGTAAATGGCGGGCAGATTGTTTATGCTGGAACGTTGGATGGTCTTTTGAAATGCGAAAAATCGCTTACGGGAAAGTATCTTTCTGGAAAAATGAAGATAGAGGTACCTAAGTATCGAAGAAAAGGAAACGGGAAGTTTATACGGATTGTTGGTGCAAAGCATAACAATTTGAAGAATATTACTGTTGAGTTTCCACTTGGAACTTTCATATGCGTTACCGGTGTGAGCGGTTCAGGTAAAAGTTCGTTGATTATTGACACACTTTATCCTGCTATAGCGAATAAACTTCACAAAACTCGATACGAAGTTGGGGAACACGATAGGATAGAAGGACTTGAAAATATCGACAAAATCATTGCCATCGACCAATCACCAATTGGTAGAACACCGCGTAGTAATCCTGCCACATACACCAAAGTTTTTGATGCAATTAGGGAGTTGTTCGCTATGACTCCGGAAGCGAAAGCACGTGGTTATGATAAAGGAAGGTTCAGTTTTAATGTTAAAGGTGGAAGGTGTGAAGCTTGTGGAGGACAAGGTGTTGTAAAGATTGAGATGATGTTCTTGCCGGAAGTCTACGTGGAATGTGAGGTATGTAAAGGTAAAAGGTACAACTCGGAAACTTTGGAAGTCACGTACAAAGGGAAAAATATCGCAGATGTTTTAGACATGACTGTCGATGAGGCGCTTGAATTTTTCCAAAATATTCCAGCGATTAGAGAAACGTTGCAAGTTCTATCAGATGTCGGACTCGGTTACATCAAATTAGGTCAGCCGGCAACAACGCTTTCCGGCGGAGAGGCTCAAAGAGTTAAGCTTGCTTCTGAATTAAGAAAAAAAGCTACAGGAAGAACATTGTACATATTGGACGAACCAACCGTCGGACTACACTTTGATGATGTAAAGAAGTTAATAGAAGTTCTTAATAGACTTGTCGATAAAGGAAATACCGTGATTGTTATCGAACATAATTTGGATGTTATAAAGTCTGCTGACTATATAATAGACCTAGGACCCGAGGGTGGAGATAAAGGCGGATACGTCGTTGCAACAGGCACGCCAGAAGAAGTCGCAAAAGTTGAAAGTTCATGGACTGGAAAATACTTAAGGATGGTGCTTTCAAATTCAAATGACAATACAGATACAATCCAAAATTTGTTATGCTGTGATGAGGGGGAAGCATCGTGAACGTGTTAAACAATACAAAACCTGCAAATCAAGAAAAGGTAAAAATCTACATTGCATCAAAGAACAATCACAAAATCGAAGAGATAAAACTCGTTGTCCCGGAATTTGTAGAACTTGAAACAGTGAACTGGGAGATTGATGTTGAAGAAACCGGTGAGACATTCATTGAGAATTCCATCATCAAGGCTCTCGAATATGGAAAAGAAATAGGTCAGCCAGTAATAGCCGATGATTCAGGTCTTTCTATAGACGTGCTGGGTGGCTTTCCCGGTGTTATGAGTGCCAGGTATTTGGAAGGGGCAAGTTATGTTGAAAAGATGGAGAGCATCCTTCAGTTGATGAGAAATTACGAAGAACGAAGCGCAAAGTTTGTGTGTGCCGCTACGTATTTCAATCCTATTAAGAATTTCTTGATTTCTGTAGAAGGTTATGTTGAAGGAACAATCAGTCGAGAGATACGCGGGGATAAAGGTTTTGGCTATGATCCCATATTTATTCCAAAAGGCTACGATAAGACATTTGGTGAGCTTGGTGAAGAAGTGAAAAAGCACATAAGCCACAGGAGCGTGGCGTTTAAAAAGTTGTTCGAATTTCTGATGAAAGTTGGGGAGATTGTAATATGAGCAATGCAGAAAAATTTATCATCCATGCTGAAAGAATTTTGACCCCCACCTTCGAACCTCCCGTAAGAGGATTAGACATGAAAAGGGTCGAAGAATACCTTGATAAAGATATCGTTATTGAAGATGGTAAAATCAAAGACATACGTCCACATAAAAGTGCTGATATAAAAGCCAGACTCGTCACTCCCGGTCTTTTTGACGCTCATACCCACATCCCTTTCGTTGGTTCCCGCGCAAAAGAGTTTTACATGCGGGCTCGTGGGAAAACCTACCTTGAGATTTTGCAGGCTGGCGGAGGCATACATTATACTTCGACTTTAGTAAAACAAACCAGCGAAGATGAACTTTACAATGTTTCTGCTCGATATATTAAAGAATTCACAAAGCACGGTGTAGTCGGAATTGAATGCAAAAGCGGCTACGGACTAGATAAGGAAAACGAAATGAAGCAGCTGAGAGTAATAAGACGACTCAGAGATACGCTTCCAAACAAGATTATAGCTACGTTCCTCGGGTTACACGCAAGACCAAAGGATAAATCTGTCACAGATTACATTGCCGAAATGAAAGAATTACTCAAAGATATTTCGGAAAAGAACCTTGCTGATTTTGTTGATGTGTTCTGCGATAAAGGTGCATACCTTCCAGAGGAGCTTGAAGAGTTCTTTAATTTTGCTAAATCACTTGGGTTTAAAGTTCGGTTGCATGCTGACGAAATAGAAAATGTTGGGGCTGCTAAGTTTGGTGCTCGACTCAATGCTGTGAGTGTTGACCATGTTTTGAAAGTTGCAAAAGAGGATATCCAAGAAATAGCAAAAAGCCAGACTATCGTTACACTAATACCAAATACGAGCTTTTATCTCGGAGAACCGTTTGCACCGGCAAGAGAACTCATCGATGCAGGTATACCAGTGGCTCTTGGCTCTGATTTCAACCCGGGCTCTTCTCCCATTTTTATGCCAAGTTTTGTTATGCACCTTGCAATAAGATTTTTGAAAATGGAACCAGAAGAAATACTAACCGCCTATACGGTCAATTCAGCGTATTTACTTGGCTTTACTTCCGGGATTGTGAGACCAGGATATCCCGCAGATTTGGTACTCTGGAAAACTTCAGAATTTCTGGACATTCCATATATGTGGCAAGAGAACTTTGTTGAACATGTTTTTATAGATGGAAGGATGGTTCTTTAAATCATGGCTGAGAGGAAATTCCTTAAACTAAGTGATATTGTTTTTGTTTTGGTTGCAATTGTTCTTGGAATAACCTGGTATTTTATTCACTTTAGGTACGATAATGGTAACATTCCAGGAACACAAATACTTTCTGTGAGAATCCAAGGTGAAGAGGTATTCACGGTCGAAGAACCTGGCGAATTCATAATAAAAAACCAACAAGGAAAGTACATTACAACACTACATTTTGATGGAAATAGAGCTTGGGTTACCGACTCGAATTGTCCAGATAAAATTTGCGAAAAAACAGGGAAGATAGGACCAGGAGGGAGTATAATTTGCGTACCAAACAGAATGATAATAGAGTTCAAGACAGACGAGAAAAAAGAAAAGAAAGAAGTAGACGTAGAAACGTGGTAATTTTTGGGATAATGATAGCGCTGAGTAGCGTAGTATACGTTATTGAAGGTTTAATACCATTTCCTGTACCAGGAGGCAAGTGGGGTTTTTCAAATTTCTTAGTGTTGTACATGTCTGCTTTTTCCGGTCTTTCAGACGCTGTACTTCTTGCCGTCTCTAAGTCTTTACTTGGTTCTATTCTTTCTGGCACCATATTTACTCCAGGTTTTTTCATGGGTTTTTTCGGCAGTGTGGCATCTGCGATAGTTCAAAGTTTTCTCTCAAGGTTTAACTTCTTAAGTGTATTCGGAATAAGCTTTCTGGGAATGGTAACAAACAATTTAGTGCAGTTCGCTATTGGCAGTTTCTTAATCGGTTCAAAAGCTATTTTCATCTTCCTACCGCTAGTGATGATGTTAGGTACATTTAGTGCGTTTGCAAATGCATTCCTGGCTCTGAAGACACACAGTATTGTGAGAGATTTTGAACTAAATCAGGGGGTGGAAAAATGATAAGGAGGTCCGATTTTCCAAAAGATTTTATCTTCGGAACGGCTACGGCAGCATACCAGATTGAAGGTGCAGCAAACGAAGATGGCAGAGGACCATCGATTTGGGATGTCTTTTCACACACGCCTGGCAAAACCTTGAATGGTGACACGGGAGACGTTGCGTGTGACCATTATCACCGATACAAGGAAGATATCCAGCTGATGAAAGAAATAGGTTTAGACGCTTACAGGTTCTCTATCTCCTGGCCCAGAATCATGCCAGATGGGAAGAACATCAACCAAAAGGGTGTGGACTTCTACAACAGGCTTGTTGATGAGCTTTTAAAGAATGATATCAAACCATTCGTAACACTCTATCACTGGGACTTACCATACGCACTCTATGAAAAAGGTGGATGGCTTAACCCAGATATAGCACTTTATTTCAGAGCATACGCAACGTTTATGTTCAACGAACTCGGTGACCGTGTGAAACATTGGATTACACTGAACGAGCCGTGGTGTTCTTCTTTCTTGGGTTACTACACAGGAGAGCATGCCCCGGGCCATCAAAATTTACAAGAAGCAATAACTGCAGCACATAACCTGTTGAGGGCACACGGACACGCCGTTCAGGCGTTCAGAGAGGAAGTAAAAGATGGAAAAGTTGGCTTGACCAACGTTGTGATGAAAATAGAACCAGGCGATGCAAAACCCGAAAGTTTCTTGGTCGCCAATCTTGTTGATAAGTTCGTTAATGCATGGTTCCATGACCCTGTAGTTTTCGGTAAATATCCCGAAGAAGCTGTTGCACTTTATACGGAAAAAGGACTGCAAGTTCCCGACAGCGATATGAACATTATTTCAACCCCCATTGACTTCTTTGGCGTGAATTACTACACAAGAACACTCGTTGTTTTTGACATGAACAATCCACTTGGATTTTCGTATGTGCAAGGCGACCTTCCAAAGACGGAAATGGGATGGGAAATCTACCCGCAGGGATTATTTGATATGCTGGTCTATCTGAAGGAAAGATATAAACTACCGCTTTATATCACAGAGAACGGAATGGCTGGACCTGATAAATTGGAAAACGGTAGAGTTCATGATAATTACCGAATTGAATATTTGGAAAAGCACTTTGAAAAAGCACTTGAAGCAATCAACGCAGGTGTTGATTTGAAAGGCTACTTCATTTGGTCATTGATGGACAACTTCGAGTGGGCATACGGATATTCAAAACGTTTCGGTATAATCTACGTAGATTACAATACACAAAAAAGGATACTGAAAGATTCAGCGTTATGGTTAAAGGAATTTCTAAAATCTTAAGAATTCTAAAGAAAAGAAGCCCCGAAAGGGGCTTCTTTTGTTGTATGAGTTTAATGTTCTTATTTTAAGCTGTAAAGCCTTTCTTTAGGATTCACTATCTCTGTAATACGCACACCGAAGTTTTCATCGATGACAACGACTTCTCCACGTGCAATTAGTTTGTTGTTTACGTAGATATCCACAGGCTCTCCCGTAAGTTTATCGAGTTCTATTAGAGACCCCACGCCAAGTTCCATAATTTCTTTCAAAGTGAGCTTTGTACGTCCAAGTTCTACGGTAACATTTAACGGCACATCGAATAGCAACTGGAGTCTTTCATCCAAAGTCTGTGGTTTTTCGGATGGTTGCTGAGTTTTTCCGAAATCTTCAAATTGGACAGGTCTTGCCGCAACCGCTTGCTTTCCTTCTTTCTGTGGAGTAGGTGGAACAAATGTTGTAGGTTTTGAAGCTGTAGATTGAGTTGCTTGTTGAGCAGATGTGGTAGATACGGTAGTCTGTTCCTTACCTATGGTAGTAGTCCCAAATATCAATTCATACAATTTTTTGACAAATGGAATAGGCATTGCCAAAAAGAACTTGGCAGGTTGCAAGCTTTCGATAGTCATCGTAAAAGTTGCTTTTGCAACCTTGTCGTTTTCATCACCTATCGGTGGGAATTTCACACTCTCGTCATCGAAATTTAGAATCTCCGTTGTCGGTGGTGTGATACTAACGGGCTTTTTTATCATATCGGAAAGTGAAGTAGCAGCTGAACCCATCATTTGGTTCATGGCCTCGCCAACGGCACTAAGTTTGAACTCATCAAGTTCATCACTCTCTGGCTTACCAAGGCCACCCATCATTATATCAGCGATTTCAGCTGCCAATTGTTTTTCAAGAACCAGAGCATTTAAGCCCTCAACTTCGCCTTCAAAATGTATCGTTACACAAACTTTCTCGCCACTTATACCTTTTCTTAATTCGCTGAGTGTCATAACTTCAACTTCTGGTGTTGAAATATCCACTTTTCTGCCCAGAATGTTAGATAGTGCAGTTGTACCTGCACCAAGGATTATATTTCCAACTTCGCCAACCATTGATTTTTCAATATCTGAAAGTTCTTCATCTTGAACAACTTGCTTGAGTAACGCATCTAATTCTTCTTGGCTTAAGAAGTCATCAGCTATCATGCTTCTTCACCTTCCTCTTTAGGTTCTTCTATCACTTCGGTAATCTTTACAGCATAGTTCCCCTTGTACTGACCAGGTTTGCCTAAGAATTTTGTTCGACCATTCACCTCTACTCTTATCGGTTCATCGTAGTGTTCCTTCAACCTTATTACGTCGCCAACCTCAAGTGTTAATATTTCGCCCAAGGTCAGCACAGTTTCACCAATAATTGCGATAACATCTATCTTCGTTCTTTGCAGATTTTCCTTAAGCTTTTCAACGTGCTCTTCCGTTATTTCTTTTTGCTTTACTTTGAACCAACTTTGTGTTGTGAGCTTTTCCCCCATCGGCTCTATAACAGAAGAAGGCCAGCAAAGACTCATGTAACCTTCCACTTTTCCAAAACTCACAAAAAATGTTATTGCTAAAACCATCTCGCTACTTGGAACTATCTGGACAAATTGTGGGTTTGTTTCTGTAGATTCAACAACAGGGATAAACGGGTGAACAGACATCCAAGCTTGAGAAAGTGCGGTAAGTAGGTTTACAACTTCCTTTTTAATTATTCCCACTTCGATTTCTGTTGGGATTCTTTTGACATCGCCAGGTTCACCAGGTCCGCCAAGTAAAACATCCAAAACACCATAAAATATTTCTAAGCTCATATTGAATATTGCGCTACCTACCAACTCTCTCGCCGTGAATATGGTTATGAAAGACGGGTTACTTATGGACTTCATGTATTCGTCGTAGGTAAGCTGATCTATACCAACAACATTTACTGAGGTGAAGGATCTCAATTTACCTGATAAATATGTAGATACGCTTCGTGCAAAGTTTTCATGTATCATCTGAACAGTTCTAATTTGCTCTTTCGAAAATTTTTGAGGGCGCAAAAAATCATATGTGCGAATTTTTTTCTCTTCGCCCTCTTTTTTCACTTCCTCTATACTAACTTCACCTTGCGAAAGTGCCGCCAACAATCGGTCTATTTCTTCTTGGCTCAGTACATCCGGCAAAACCAACAACCTCCCGTAAAAGGGATTTTAACATCTTTACTGAACACTACTTATCGCTTTTATGTAAATATAAACATTTAATACCCCGAGTTTTTCTTTCTCGCCAGTAAATCCAGTAATCTGATTTACAGCTTCCCTGATTTGCTTTTTTAACAAATCTAAACCCGCTGGAGTTACAAGGTCAAAACGCTCTTTACTCAAGAATATCGTAGCAAGTGCATCCATTATCTCATCGCTTTTTTCAGCTACAGCCGCTCTGCAAGTTTCACTACCAACAAGCAAGGTTAAAGAATCAACAACCGCAACATCCCTTCCACCTTTGAGCATAAATGTTTGATACTTACCTTGAGCTATAACAATTGCCTTTATCTGGACTGGTGCTGCAGCAACAGTTGCTTCTTCTTGCTGAGCTTGGTTTGGTTGCTTATTTGAACCAAGCATAAAGAAAACGACTAAGCTTACAACAAGGGAAACAACCAACGGAATTACTATCATCTTTATTAAGTCCATCAAACCGCCTTTCTTTTTAGCTTGTTGTTGTTCAACTTCTTCAGGCATATTTCGCCCTCCTTAGCTTTCTTAATTTATCAGTATCCCTTAGTTTCTCTCTTGATTACGATTTCTATTTTTCTATATTTTGCACGTGTTTGCTCAACGTCTTTATAGTATTTCTGAGTAAGCTCTGTCCGCCGTCTCTGGTATTCCTCTATAGATATTTTACCACTTTCGTAATCTTTTTGCAGCTTTGACATGTCGTAGTCGTAGTTCGCCTTTATGGATTTAAGTTCTTTGTTTACATCGACATCCCCTTTTCCAATTGGAACAAATCTATCAGGCGAATAGAAATAATCAATATCGAATAATCCGGATCTTATTTCAGCATATCTTAAAGCATACCTTTTTTGCTTTAATTCCGTTAGCATGAAATTCACTACTGAAGAAGCACGTGCACTACTAAGATGCCAGTTCGATGGATAAATGGAGTCTGGGGTTGTCGGTCTGTCATCCGCGTATCCTCTAACCTCGATAATGTTCGATGTATGCTCCAGAATTATAGCACCTAGTTTCTCAATTATTTCCTTAGCTTCAGCTGTTAGTCTTGCGCTACCTGTTTCGAAAATCTTAAAATTAGTCAATGTGATTAGTATTCCTTCATCTCGTTCTTCGATAGTTACCTTACCTTTGTATTCCTCAGATATTCTTAACAGTTCCTGATAAACACCTGGCTTTGAAGATATAAGCGCTTCTTCGCTCATGGTCTGCCCACCAGTTAAGACACTAGGCGGATTACCACTCAAAGCTAAGGTCAAACCAACTACCACCTGTTGGAATTTTCCAGGGCTCAAACTTGACATTGAAAACAATAGAACAAAGAATGTAAGCAGCAAAGTAACCATGTCTGCGTATGTGTTCATCCACGCCGGCATCGAAGGACAAACACATTTTTGTTTCTTTGCCATCAGGCACCAGCTCCTTGAACTTGTGCTTCGTACTTAACCTTCTCAGCGATTGGTAGATACGATTTCAATTTCTCTTCAAGCACCCTAGGGTTCTCTCCAGCCTGTATAGACAACACACCTTCCAAAATCATTCTTCTGGCAACTTCTAAATCTGCCGCACGTCTCGCTATTTTTTCTGCTACCGGAAGCCCCACGATGTTGGCAAGAATAGAACCATACAACGTGGTTATAAGTGCAACCGCCATAGACGGGCCTAATGTCTCTGGGTTATTCAAACTCTTAAGCATCTGGATAAGCCCAACAAGAGTTCCTATCATTCCAAATGCTGGACCAAACGTTCCAAGTGAATCAAAGAATCCCTTCTGGTCCATCATTTCTGCTGTTGCCATCTCAATTTCTATCTCCATCATGGACTTCAGAACTTCCGGTTCAGTTCCATCGACAACTAATTGAACAGCTTTCTTCAGAAATGGATCCTGAATTTCTTCCAAATTCGCCTCAAGTGACAACAGCCCTTCTCTTCTTGCTTTTTCTGAGAACGAAACCAGTGTTCTTAAAGTTCCTATGTAATCAATTTTTGGTTCCTTTATAGCATTCATTATCACTTTAACAATTCCGAAAACAACATTCTTCTTGTTTGCAGTTATAGCAGCTGAAATTGCCCCACCCACAGTGATAATAACAGATGGTATGTTTATAAATGTCGCAAAATCACCAGAACCGCTAATGATACCATATATCATCATACCAAAACCTAAAACAACACCGAGTAAAACGGTAATATCCATTATTCCTCACCTACCATCGGAGGTAAGAATATCTTCCTTTTGTATTCCATAACACGATTAACGACTTCTTGAACAGGCTCAAGAACTATGTACTTTTTACCATTGTATAAGGTTATGGTGGTATCCGGATTGGCTTCAATTTTTTCTATGTATTCAGCGTTCAGATAGAACTCTTTCCCGTTCAGCCCTGTTAGTTTTATCAATTTTTTCACCCCTTATGGGTTTCAGATTATTTTACCTGATTATCTTCTGAGGTTCACCACTTCTTGGAGTATTTGGTCAGCTGTGGTTATCGTTCTTGCGTTTGCTTGGAAACCTCTTTGGGCTATTATGAGTTTGGTGAACTCTTCGGAAAGGTCTACGTTGGACATTTCTAGTGCACCTGCAACAAGGGAACCAAACCCACCCTTGCCAGGTTGACCAATACGTGCTGTTCCGCTGTTTGCGCTTTCTCCATACAACGAATTGCCAAGCTCAAGCAGACCTGCAGGGTTATTGAATGTTGCAAGTGCAACTCTTCCAAGAACGTCAACCAAACCGTTGGTGAAGGAACCAATTATGTCTCCGTTTTCAGAAATTGAGAATGATTCAAGCACTCCTTGAGCGTTACCGTCTTGTGATTTAACAAACGCATCTGCAAGTGCGGCAAACTGGGTCATGCTATTCATATCGAGCTTTATTTTTACGATACCATCACCATTTTCACCTGCATTGAACATGATGGCATCAATGTTTTCGCCTTCAGATATTCGTCCAGTACTTGGATCAAAGGAATTAACACCGAGTAGTCTTCCTGTTTTATCGAACCTCAGTACTCCAAAGCTGCCACCGGTAATTTCAGTGCCTGTATCGTAGTTTGAAAGGTATTTTATGTTTTCCCCTGTTGCGCTTCTAATTCTGAACGCCCAAACATTCTCTTTATCGCCGTAAACTGATGCTAGTTTGACAAAATCAATGTACAACGTGTATGGGTTCCCAAGTGAATCGTAAACTTGGGTTGATGTTGTATAGAATGGTGATTTGAACGAAACAACAGAGAAGTTGGTTGGATTATCCGCTTCGTAGAACCTTGGTTCACCAGCGCCAGGAATAGTTAGTTGGTCAACTTTCGATGGCTGATACACAACATCTTGATATGAATTTCCACTTAAAAGATTTGCATCGTATATCGTGTTACCTCCGTTTAACAAAAGCACATTGTATGTTCCAATCGCATTTCCTGTCACAGAATCTCTAATCACTCTCACGACTCCATATTTTCCTTGTGTGTATTCAAAGCTTATTTTTCCATTTCCGCCATCATCAATTGCTGTCACAACTTCTGAACCAAGAGTTTTTCCATTGACAACCACACGCACTCTGTATTGCCTACCTGCAACAAGATTTGCATCTGTTAAGCTCTGTGTTCCTGCACTGTTTATGTCTTGCGGGGCAATCCCAGCAACTAATGTTCCATCAAGGTTTTCAATAACGTATTGAACTGTATAGTTTCTTGTAAGTTGACCTGCAGTGGTTGATGCAACGTTCGCACTATCAAGTTCCAAATCAAGTGGAGCCACTTCCTGGGTAGAAGCTGCTATTTCCACAAAGTAAGTTTGCCCGTCAATAAGTTTTTCACTGGCGATTGCCTCTGTGACGCTTCCATTAAGCACGTTTCGAGAAAGTGTATCCACTATTCTTCCTTGGCTATCCCTGATAATGAACAAGTAATTTCCATCTTGCTGTTGGATTGGTTCTGTAAGTGTAATAGTACCACTTGAAGCCGTTCCAGAAAGTTTTTGCTTAATAGCTCCAGCACTCACAACATTCCCAAATTTGTCAAACTTAATATAGATTTTCCCATCAATCTTATCGTCCAAGTTTGCATCTATCTTACCGAGATATATTTGATAGTCACTGAATGTATCCTGGAGTCCTCCAAAGTCTCTTTCAAATGTGACTTTTGTGTTGATAGTCCTACCACCGTATCCATTTATTGCAATAACAAACTTCTCAGGTCCTACCCTTGCATCAAGGTTCCCTGCCAATGTCATTCTTGATGTCTGTTTTGCAGCCATGCTGAGGCCAGCTGATATTTGAATACTACCTATTGGTTTGTTGGTATCAACGTATCTTCTTCCACTTGTGGGGTCTACTTCTGCAACCCATCCTTGGAGTTTCAAACCTGTTGTTGGTTGGACGATGGTTCCGTTGAGGTCTAAATCGAAGTTACCCGCTCTTGTGTAAAAATACCTCTGACCATCGGAAAGGATAAAGAATCCTTCACCTTGAATTGCCAAATCTGTTTTCTTTCCAGTGTTTTGGAAACTTCCCTGATTCATTATCTTGTCAATAGATGCAACACGAATACCATACCCAATTTGTTTTGGATTCGTTCCACCTGTTCTATCGGTTGCTCTTCTGGACATATCAAGAATCTGAGAAAAGTTAGTTGCATAGGTGACCCTTGCACCTTTGAAACCTATCGTATTAACGTTTGCAATGTTGTTACTTACAACGTCAATTTCTTGCTGGAAGCCCTGAAGCCCCGAAACACCACTGTAAAGAGACCTCATCATATATCCTCACCCCTACGCATAGATTTCTGATATTTCTGAAATTTCGTATATCTTGCTATTTACAACAACATTGATTTTGTTCCCGTCAAATTGAACACCAGAAACTACACCACTTTCAACACTTGGAATTTCTTCGTAATCTCCGTTACCTGTCAGCTTTAGTATTTTAAAAGTGTATTTTCCATCCTTTACTTTCATCCCGTTCTCATCTTTTCCATCCCATGCGATTAGCTGCATTCCAGCATCAACGTTTCCAAGCTTTTGTTCTTTTATAAGCTTACCGTTTTGATCAAAGATTCTAACAACTATCGTTGCTGGAGTGTCCAATTTGAATACCTTAGTTTCCGGTACCCCATCTGACACCGTGATTGTGTTTGTCTTGACAACAGCAGTCTTTCCTATCATGGAAACTGCTTGCGTTCTATAAAGCTGAGCTGCGGTATCTACGAACTGTTGGACCGATTTACTCATGTTCATTATCTGTTCGAGGGATGAAAGTTGAGACATTTGTGCTATGAAATCTCTATCCTTCATTGGTTCAAGAGGGTCCTGGTTTTTAAGTTGTGTAATAAGCAACCTCAAAAAGGCTTCTTTGTCCATATCTTTTTTTGTCGTTCTTTCAGCCACTTGAGAGAAGAGATTAGCCGTTGCGTTCACGTTCATTATCATCTTCCATCACCTCTTCACTGAATGCCTTTCTTTTATTTTCATGATTTTGTTCTCCATGTTTTTGGTTTTGCTGGTTCTGGTAGTGTCTTGCGTCTTCGTGATAGCTACTTTCTTCTTTCATCTTCACTTCCATGTTCCTCACATCGAAATCTAAAGCTGTTAATCTATCTCTCAGTATGCCGATGTTTTTCTCGAGTAACTCTTTGCTTTTCTCGTTTTCCGCAACAAAGACGATGGTTATCGCTTTTCCTTCTTTTCTGAGTTCAACATCGATGTTTCCCAGTTGCTCAGGATATAGTTTCATCCTTACGTTTTCTTCCAATCTATTCGAGAATCCGAAATCTCTAATTTTTTTATAAATTTCTTCGAGGTTCTGGGAATGCTGTAAACGTTCTACAAGTTCGAACCTGTTATTAGTTTGGTAGGTCTGATCGGTTTTAGCCTCAGATGATTTGTAAGTCAACTCTGCAAGTCTTTCTAAGAACTTGTTTGAGATATTTGGGCGTTCTTGAAATTCTTCTTTCTTACTTTCTTCTTTCATCTTGTACTCAATTTCGAATGACTTTATTTCTAATTTA
Organism: Fervidobacterium pennivorans DSM 9078; assembly: GCF_000235405.2. Taxonomy (NCBI): domain Bacteria; kingdom Thermotogati; phylum Thermotogota; class Thermotogae; order Thermotogales; family Fervidobacteriaceae; genus Fervidobacterium; species Fervidobacterium pennivorans. The sequence continues at coordinate 38,657 of NC_017095.1, read as the reverse complement.
TTCTTCGACGCCTGGGCTATTCCATTCCTAAACTCTCGAGCATCGTATTCTTCCTTAGCTAAGCTTTCTGTATTTCGGGAATCACTTTGCCAGTCACTATGAACTTGCTCTACCACATCTTTTTCAATCTTCGATTGAAACGCGTTTGTAAGGAGCGTTTTATCCCCAACTTTTAAAGAATTTTCGCTGTCGATGCTTTCAATGTTCTCCATGGTTTGGTTGTCGTATATTTTAGGTTTTTCTGCTACAATATTTTTAACAAGTTCAGCTGCGAAAATCATCTGACCATTGGTGAGCTTTGGGTCAGCTGAGTTTACCGTTTCTACAACTGGGGCTTTTTCATTTTTGTTTTCCAAATCACCAATCGTTCGTAAGTGCTCAGAAGTGATTACCTTTATGGAATTAATCATTTGCAGGATGTTATCATCTACACCTTTATTAGAGCTCTTCTTGCTACTATTATCATTCAAAACTTTCTGTGAATTTGTTTGAACTATTGGGAAAGATAATACCTCTTGTGAACTGACTTTTTGCGTTCTTTCAGAATATCCTTTTTCAACAACGGTCAGTGGTATATCGGCTTGAATCTGAAATGTGAAATTCTTCTTTTGCTCTGTCTGAACCTGGACTATTTGATGAAAACTTAGAGCGTTTTGTCCAGCATGGTTTACGTTTGATAAACTCGCGCTGACTGCTTGTTGTTTTTGGATAATACGTGAAATCTCAACAGTAAGAGCGTTAAGTATCTGTGATTTGTTACTCAAATCAGTTCTAAAGTTATCTTTATTAGTTGTTACTATAGTTGTAACTCTGTTCGGGATTCCAACCTCTCTTTTTTCTCTTTCCTCGGTCCCTGCATCAACGAACTTATCTCCAGAACTCAATGAATCTTTTTGAACATTCGCTCCAGGTATTGTTTGAGAATTATTAACTAACATCCCAGAATTTGAACTTTGAAAAGCTAAGCCTTTCAAAACATTTTTTGTTTCCATCGATTCGTTCTCAACACCGAAATTTTGGTAAATATTTAATGTTTTGTTGCCATCTTTTGAAGTGTTTGGAACATTGCTGGCATAGTTACCCTTTGCTTCAGCTGTGTTTTCGATTACCTGCTGCGGTTGTTTTGATTGCGGAGCTTGGTATGATTTCACATCTTGGAAGGCTCTTGATGCTTGAGACTGAGATGATGTACGCCATTCGTTATACGTTTTGCTATTAGGCGATTGTTCACTCAAATGACTAACTTGCCTTTTCCCAGTTAGTTCCCCTGTCGATTTACTTGCTCGAATTGACTGGTCTGGTTGGTTTGGTTGTAGAGAACTGTTTGGTTTAGTTGTTTGTTCTTGTTTGTTTGATGCCATAGTTGGTTCTACAAGGGCATTTTCAGTGCTGGACGTCTTTTGTAAGTTAGAGAGATATTCAGTACCATCGTGGACAGTAGCGTTTTCCTTTCCATTGTTGTTTTGGATTTTCGCACTGGCATCCACAACGGTAATTTTCTTTTCGTTTTCTTTTGGAACTTTCGGAGAGAATTCTTCTATAAACTTTTGTTTTAGTTCTGAAGCCGTTTCTTTGTTCTCTTTGTTGAGAACAAGAGACTCATTGTTTTCTTGTGTACCTCTTATAACTTCCGCATTCTCCGTCACAGGCAGTGTAGTATCTCCATAATCCTGTGTGCTTTTCTTTGAATCATCATAACTTACTTCCACAATTGCTTCTGCAGGCTTCAAACTGTCCAGTGGCTTATCCTCTTCATGTTTAGTCATTAACTGTGTTTTGTTTAGCAATTTAAAATCGTCCTTTTCTATTTCTGCTCCTTTCAATTTTCCTTTTACATTATCAAGCTCTCTTTCAATTCCATCACCGGCAGTTATTTCTTTAACCTTTCTTTCGCTTAGACCGTCCGCATTTTTAAGCGTTTCTTCCGACCTTTTTACATCCTGTTTTGGAAGTCCGTTTGTAGATTTTTGTGTTGAACTTTCGTTGATCGGATTACTCTCTACTTCGCTTTTTGAAAGCTCTTCAATAACTCTTTGGAGAATCTTTTCAAAAGATTCTCCATTTTGGGAATTCTTGTTTATTTGAGAGAGCACATCTTGTATCTTTTCAGAATTGCCGAGAATCTTCGTAAGGTTAATCAGATCTATCAAAATCTCGCCCCCAAGTTCAATACTTCGATAAAGAGCTCTTCATTTTTGTCTTTTATATCTTTCAACAACCTGATTCGTGTCTGATCATCCACATTTGATAGGATGTAAAGCACCAAATCTGGTTTCTTGCTTATCTTTTCAACCATACTCCATATCTCTTCGTATGGCATGTCAGACAGATACGCTGAGAGTCCTTTTCTAAAACCGTCAATGGTCACTATTTGAGCTTCGTATGAAACTATTTCGTGTATCTTCTCTTCTAAATCTTGTATCTTGTTTTCTAAATCACTAATTAACTGATCCACACCACCCATCTTTTCAATAACTTGAGCTGCTTTCACAGGGTTAACTGATGTAAGTTCTTGGACTAACTCTGCTCTTGTGTCCGCTGGTAGTTTGGAAAATACCAGTGCAAGCGTCTCGACAGACATGTTATCTGCATTCATCAATCTTCTAAGTTGCGCTGGTTCAGAGTTGAGGAATGTATCCACAATATCCTGTAAGCGTTTCAATGTCGTAGTATCCTCAACCTTGTTAAGTTCTTCTTTTAACCTTTGTTCTTTCCAATTGTTCTCAACGGTTCTTAAAGCTTCCAAGAGCTTATCGATTTGAGCTTCTTTTTGGGCTAAGAGCCTATCTTTTTCTTCAAGTTCTTTCAATTTGGCATCTAATTGTGAAGCGTATTCTTCGTATGCTTTTTCAAAATACTCCTTTGCAGTGAAAACACTAATCGGTTCATATTGAATAAAGTTCTTTACAAAAGGAATTTTGGAAAATAAGTATCCAAAATAATTCCTCCATGCCTGAAAAGTAGAGGCTTGCTGACCGTATATCTGACTTACGAGAAAGGAAGAATAACCGTAAAAAAATAGTAGACCAATTAAGAGAACTCCAAAGATTATTCCTAATATGATAAACAAAGCCTTTTTTGATTTCATCACTCCACCTCCATTTCAATATTTCTTTTGTTTTGTACATTTTTCCTAAGTGTGAAAAGTTTTTATTAAAAGCAAAAGGGTCGGCGTATTAGCCGACCCTTTTGTTTCTCTTTGCGAGGATAATCTATTACTCTTCAGCTTGCTGTTCGAGATATTTCTTGCGTTCTGCTATTATCTTTTCTTGGATGTTTGGTGGAACGATATCGTATTTTGCAAATCTCATAGTGAAGTAACCTCTACCACTTGTGATGGATGATAATCTGCTTTGGAAGTCAAGCATTTCCGCTAAAGGAACTTCTGCTTTGACAACGGTCATGCCTTTTCCAGCAGGTTCCATACCCATTGGTCTTCCTCTTCTGGAGCTAATATCACCCATGACATCTCCTGCGTTTTCATCTGGTGTAAAGACTTCGACATACATTACAGGTTCCAGGAGAACTGGTCTTGCTTGTTGCATACCTTTCTTGAACGCCTGAATTGCCGCAATTTGGAACGATATATCTGAAGAGTCAACTTCGTGGTACGAACCATCAAAGAGTGTTACCCTAACGTCAACAACAGGATATGCTGCGAGAACCCCTTTTTTCATAGCTTCCCTGATACCTTTTTCAACAGACGGAATGAAGTTTCTTGGTATGACTCCACCAACGATTTTGTCAACGAATTCGAATCCTGCACCTCTTTCGAGTGGTTCTATTTCGATTTTGACGTGACCATATTGACCGTGTCCGCCGGTTTGCTTTTTGTGTTTGTGTTCAGAAATTGCCTTTGTTGTTACTGTTTCTCTGTAAGCAATCTTTGGTTTTCCGACTTCAACATCAACACCAAATATGTTCTTCAGCCTTTCGACCATAACATCAAGATGCATACCACCGATACCAGAGATAACAGTTTCGGAAGTTTCTGGGTCAAATTCCCATGCAAACGTTGGATCTGAATCTGCCAATCTGCTCAAACCGTTGCTAATTTTGTCGATATCTGATTTCGATTTCGGATTGACACTCTTTGAAATCATCGGTTCTGGATAAACCGGTGGAACTATCGTGAGTTTTCTGTCTTTGTGTGTCAAAGTATCTCTAACGGAACTTTCCTTGAGTTTCGGTAGAACTACAACGTCACCACATGATGCTTCTTCAACTTCGTACGTTTCCTTTCCCTTTGCAAAGTAAAGGTGACCAACTTTTTCTTGAGAACCTCTGGTCACATTGACAAATGTATCTCCTGGTTTTAGAACACCAGAGATTACTTTGATGTAGCTTAATTTTCCAACGAATGGGTCGACAACAGCCTTGAATGTATATCCAACAAATGGGTCTGTTTCAGAAGCCAAAACTTCCACTTCATCTCCGCTTTCAAGTCTTGCTTTGTAAGGTTTTGCGTCGAGTGGGGATGCTCCAATGTTATTTATTGTTCTAAGTAATATATCAACACCTATATTCTTTTCAGCGGAACCTGCCAAAACTGGAACTATTTGTCTTTCTATGAATCCCTTTCTAAGAGCTGCCCAGAGTTCTTCTGGTGTGATAGGTTCTTCTGCGAAGTATTTTTCCATAAGAGCATCGTCAAGAGAAACGATGTCCTCCAGTATGGACATCTTTATTTCTTCCACTTTATCCTTAACTTCCGCCGGAATTTCTGTTTCTTTTGCTTTACCATTTTCGTAAACGTATGCTTTTCCGGAGACGAGGTCAACCACACCTCTGAAGCTTGCTTCCGCACCAATCGGGTAAACTATTGGTACAATCTTTGCCTCAAAGCGTTCTTTGAGAGAGGCAAGTGAATTATCAAAACTTGCTCTTTCTTTGTCCATCTGGTTGATGAAAACCATAATCGGTTTTTCCATTTCTGTTGCAATTGCCCATGTTCTCTCCGTTTGGATTTCCACACCTGCAACAGCGTTAACAACACTAACAACGTTTTCGGAAACAAAAATAGCACTAATGACTTCACCTATAAAATCGCTGAAACCTGGAGTGTCAATCAGTGTAATCTGTTTGCCTTCGAACTTGAACGTTCCAACGTGTGAATTTATGCTTGCACCTCTCTGTGCTTCTATTGGATCAAAATCAACCTCTTTCTTTGTTACGTTCATACCACCAAGGTTAAGAGCTGTCACCATCAAAGCAGATTTTCCAGAACCGTTGTGGCCTACCAAAGCCACCGTGCGTTTGTCCTTCGCAACCATGTCCCCACCTCCGTATGTGATAAAAAAATGTCACTGTGGTATATTTTACCAGAATATTTCGGATTTTCAAACCCTATATTTTGCTTCCAACTTTTTCAATCCGATAATGGATGTAGATACTTCCCTTAGAATTCAAAATATGCGTTTTTTCAAGGCGTAACAAGAATTGCTTATCTATATTCGAAAAAAGGTTCAATCCATCAGGCAGGATTATCGGTTCTATCGTCAGATGTAAGTCCGTCACCATTCCAGATTTCAAAAATTGTGAGAAAACCGCTTGCCCACCGATAACGCACATGTCCGTGAAACCTCTCTCGAAGAGTATTTTCACCACATTGTTTACGCTCCCATTTAGTACCAAATCAGGTGCTTCGCACCTGAAATGCGCTTTCGAACTCAAAACAACATTGTATCTCCCTGGTAACTTTCTGCCGATTGCTTCGTATGTTTTCCTCCCCATTACGACAACACCAGATTGGGTTGTTATCTCTTTGAAAAGTCTTTTATCTTCCGGACTCCCCCACTCAATTCTGTCATCATCGGAAATAGCGATTGTGCCACGTATATCTGTTACCGCCAGTAACCTAATCTTCGTATCCATCACCGTTCCCTTCTTATTTTTCCCAAGCTAAATTTTAACACGAGAATGCAAACAAAAAAAGCGGTACCCTCTTCGGGTACCGCCTTGATTTGCTTTGTTTTGCGAACAGATTAATATTCTGGCATTTCAGGAATAGAACCTTTCTTTTCTTCTGGCTTTTCAACTACGAGTACTTCCGTTGTGAGGAGCATTCCAGCAATGGAAGCTGCATTCTGGAGTGCGCTCCTTGTAACTTTTGCTGGGTCGATTATACCGCGTTCATACATGTTGCAGTATTCACCTTTGAGAGCATCGAAACCGTATGCTACATCATCTTTGCTAAGGACGTTGTGGACAATAATTGCACCATCGTAACCAGCGTTGAGAGCTATCTGTTTAATTGGTGCCTCGAGTGCGTTGTAGACAATCTGTGCACCAAGTTTTTCATCGCCTGTCAGTTCGTTGAGGAGTGGTTCAATGGCTTTTCTTGCTCTCAAGAGTGTAATTCCACCGCCAGGAACGATACCTTCTTCAACAGCTGCTCTTGTTGCGCTGAGTGCGTCTTCGATTCTGTGTTTCTTTTCTTTGAGTTCGGTTTCTGTTGCGGCACCAACTTTGATAACAGCTACACCACCAGCAAGTTTTGCCATTCTTTCCTGGAGTGTTTCTTTTTCGTATTCGCTTGTTGTTTGCTCGATTTGGGCTTTAATTTGAGCAATTCTCTTTTTGATTTCTTCTGGTTTACCCTTTCCACCAACGATTATCGTTTCATCCTTCTTCACCCTGACAACATCTGCTCTACCGAGGTCCTGGAGTGTGAGGTCTTCGAGGTTGATTCCAACTTCTTCGCTTGCAACGATACCACCTGTCAAGATAGCAATGTCTTGGAGCATCGCTTTCCTTCTGTCACCAAAGCCAGGAGCCTTAACTGCCACTGTGTTGAGCGTTCCTTTGAGTTTGTTGAGAACAAGCGTTGTAAGAACTTCTCCTTCAACATCTTCTGCAATGATTACAAGTGGTTTACCAGTTTGAGCAACTTTTTCAAGGATTGGGATAAGTGGTTTTACGTTTGAAAGTTTTCTGTCTGTGATGAGTATGAATGGTTCATTGTAAACAACTTCCATCTTTTCTGGGTCTGTTACAAAGTATGGTGAGATGTAACCTCTGTCGAACTGCATACCTTCTGTGAATTCAACGTATGTGTCTATTGTCTTGCTGTCTTCAACTGTGATGACACCATCTTCTCCGACTTTTTCCATCGCTTCTGCAATGAGCTTACCAATCTCTTCACTGTTTGCACTGATAGCAGCAACGTGTGCAATATCTTCTGTACTTGAGAGTTTCTTAGAAATCTTTTTGATTTCTTCTACAACTTTTGCCACAGCCTTATCGATTCCACGTTTCACAAGGATTGGGTTTGCACCTGCCGCAACCATCTTGAGACCTTCTTTAATCATTGCCTGAGCAAGAACAGTAGCTGTTGTTGTACCGTCACCAGCAACATCGTTTGTCTTGCTTGCCACTTCTTTAACAAGTTGAGCTCCAAGATTTGCGAATTTGTCCTCAAGTTCTATTTCCTTTGCAATAGAAACTCCATCATTAGTAATTGTTGGGCTTCCCCAAGATTTTTCAATAACGACGTTCCTACCTTTTGGACCAAGCGTAATCTTTACAGCATTTGCAACCGCATCAACACCAGCTTCGAGTGCTCTTCTTGCTTCTTCACTGTATTTCAACAACTTTGCCATATCTCACACCTCCTCTGTTTTTTATTTTATTCTTCTATTTTTGCAAGGATGTCGTTTAAATCGATCAAGATGTAGTCTTCGTCATCAATTTTAATCTCTGTCCCTGAGTATTTGTTGTAAATTACCTTGTCACCAACTTTAAGTGTGCAATCTTCTGGAAGCTTTCCAACTTCAACTATCTCAGCCTTCATCGGTTTTTCTTTGGCAGCATCTGGAAGAACTATTCCACCTGCTGTCTTCTTTTCTTCAATGATGGGCTTTATCAAAAGCCTTTCACCAAGCGGTTTTACCTTCATACTCTAACCCCCTCCTGTCACGTGATAATGTTAACTAAAAGTATTGAAACTTTCCAAAAACCGCATTATCCTTATAAAGAGGGGACACCCCCCAACCAACTCTCGACAAAGGAGGTATCCCGATATGAACAACTCAACGCTCTCTTGTCCAAAATGCGGTTCCACCAGCTTATACAAAAACGGTCATGACAAATACGGTAACCAACAATTCCTTTGCAAACTCTGCCATCATTCTTTCAAACTCTCCCATTCTCAAAAACGCAAAAACTTCCCTTTCCCTTATCCCAAATGCACTTCTTGTGGTAAATCTATGCAAATTTACAAAGTCCGTCGCTCTTTCGTTGTCTTCCGTTGTAGAGCTTGTCGTACCAAAGATAGAGTACCTTTTAACCTCCCCGAACCAGTCACCCTTATTCCTGAGAAATTTAAATATTTCCGCTTCCCTATCTTTTTCGTCTTAAAGGCTTTTGTTTTGTATATGAAACACAATATGTCTTATCGCTCTCTTGCTCATTCTCTTAATATCAAAGTATCTCATGTCACCATATACAAATGGGTTATTAAATTGTGTACTTTATTCTCTGTACTTTTTCCAACATTTACCATCGAAAATGTTTTCTCAGTTCATGCTGATGAAACTGTTCTTGTGTTCAAAGAACAAAAGTACTATGTTTGGCTATTAGTTGATCACGAAACTAACTTAATTCTTTGTTGGCATGTCTCAAAGTATCGTGATATGGGACAAGTCAAAGTATTGCTCGAGAAGTTCTTTGGTAATTCAAAACCTAGAAACATTGAACTTATTACTGATGGACTTGGTGCATATGAAAGTGCAGTAAAGCTGTTGTTCAGAAATATCAATCACGTAGTGGTACCGCTCGGTAAAAACAATCAATGTGAATCTAAGTTTTCATTGTTGAAAGACTTTTTCCGACTCAAGCGAGGGCTGAAGAATACGAAGAACTTAGCGAAATATATTCAAGGATTTTGTGTAGTGAAGAATCTTTGGAAAACGCACAATGGCAATATCAATCGCATTCTTTCACAATTACACTCTTTCATCACTACAAGTTAACACTATCGTCACGTTTTTTGTGTTAGATTATCACTCTTATATTCCGTGTGCTAATTTTAGTATAACAGAAAAATTGAATATGTGAATAGCCATAATTCGAAGCTAATACCGTTTACCTAGATTTAGAGACAAAAAAATGTAGTTTTCTTATTTTTTCTCATCATTTTGCAGAAGTTACACTAAATAAGGTAACACTTAATGTTGGGTGACAAAATAAAGGGCTGCAACGGGAAAAAATAAAAGCCCTGGTTTATTTCCAGGGCTCAAGTGGATTAGTTTTGGTGGAGCCGATGGGACTTGAACCCACGACCTCTACCGTGCCATGGTAGCGCTCTCCCAAGCTGAGCTACGGCCCCACAAGTTAGCATAGTACATTACTTCTAAGTCCGCATTGTGCATCAGAATTATATCACCCTGTCGAAAAAAAATCAAGAAGTTTTTTCCAAAGGATTTTTTCATAAAATGTTAAATGAAATTCTGAAATCGGAGGTTTAAATGCATATAAGAGTCCGGACGGAAGAGTCGCCAAAAATTAGGAAGAAGCACGCCTTAGATAGAATAAGAAAGTGGAGAAATTCACAGTGCTGAAGAAAAATGAAAAACATAGTGCGGAGGTGTGCACGATGAAATATCTTCATACTAAAAAATGGTTCGGCTGGTTTGCGAAAAAGACATCTGATTATTTTCGCCAACTAAGAACTCATATTTCTTATTCAGTGTTTCTAATTGTCGTGTTTCTTACTATACTCCTATCTTCATGTACCTCAAACCAATCAACCTCTGATAGTCCAAAGTTCAGTATAGTATACCCTGAAACAACGGTAGTAAATACGAACATTACTATCTCGGTACAGCCACTGGAACCTGGATTGACAAATATCCGCATCAAGTTAAAAAATGCCGATAGTCAAGTCTATGAAGAAGCGATTCTCGTTCAAAAATACCCTTATGAAATTCCTTGGGTTTTCAAAAAACCTGGTATCTATTCTTTGGTTGTTGAAGGATATTCGATTACCGAAAATAGATGGTATACAGCAAACGGAACGATAACTGTCTACGACGTAGTTCCGCCTATAATAGAGGAAGTTCAGATTTTGCCGGAACGACCTTACGTTGGTGACGAAATAATGCTACAGCTGAAGGTTAAAAGTCAGAATCCGGTAGTGACTTATTACATAGATGGTAAAACCAGTGACAGTGGCTGGATAAATCAAACACTTGTTGAAAAAGCAGGATATGTGTACAAAAAACTCTCACCTATCACTGCACCAGGAAAAGTTGAGCTTTTCTTAAAAACCGAAGCCTATAATATGGAAGATGCCACCAAAGTGACTTTCGAAGTCAACCAAGTCGATAGAGTAAAACCTGTTATCAATGTATTTACAAAGACCTTTTATCCGGAAAACTCTGACATCAGTTTCGAGGTAAAATTCTTCGACGACCAGGAGTTAAGCAGTTATCAAATCGAGTTTGATGGAGAAGTTATCGAAGAAGGTTCGATAAGAGATAAAACATTTGAAAAAGCCGTGCGAATAGGAAAAAGGGAGCTTGGAACTCATACGTTGAACATAAATGTGAAAGACAAAGAAGGTAATCCTGCTTACTATTCAAAAAGAATCTACGTCGGTTCTGCTGCACTCAGTTTTGCCGTTGAGGTCAGTCCTGAAAATCTTACGGCAGGTGGGACAGCTGTTATCGCGCTTGTGTCCCAGGAAACGAACGTGAATTATACAAAGATTGTCTTTTTTGTGGATGGTAAAGCGATTGATACAAGCATTGGTTCTGAAGGAAAAGAAGCAAAACGCTTTACTCTCTGGGATGTAGAAGAGGGCTCACATGTCATTACAATTTACGCAGAATCGGACGATAATAGAGGTGGAATCGCTGAAACGATAGCGAGTGTACCGGATTACAACGGTCCAAAGTTTGTATCTTTAACAGCAAACGATGCTGAACTAAAAAAAGACCAGCCTGGATACGTCTTCCCAGGGCTTGTGACGTTCAAGATAAAAGTATACGACCCAGGTGGGATTAACACAGGCGTGAAACCGAGGTTGTTGATAAGGGAAAATAATTTCGATTACTATTACAGAGATCTGCTAATGGATGCAGAAGAGATCTCATCAGACGGAAAAACAGTAGTCTTCTCGGTGACGACAACAATGGGATTAGGGTACTATTACATAACCGTTTTGAATGTTCAGGACCTATCCGGAAATGTGATGCGCGATATTGGTACTTTCCTCTTGTACGTGCAATAATAGCTGTGTTTAACCAACATAAAAGAAAAAAACAAAAGAAGGTGGTTAGCAGTAAGAAAGTATTTTACCTCCTGCGAAAAGCGGAAAGGTAAGGCTATAGTATCGGTCTCAGTTTTTTGTAACCTGGTTTAACCTCAAAAGGTTGAAACTCTCTTCAAATTCCACAAGGAGGTGTTGTTATGAAAAGTCGATTGATATTTTGGATGACTTCGTTGCTTTTAGTTTTCGCTTTTGCTGAAGTTGGTTTTTCCACGCTCAATATTTCTGGACTGTGGGCAGGCAATATATTCACCAAAACTATTCCCGACAAATATGGTCCTGCAATCATAGCCAAAAACGGTGGAAACTTACTTTTCCTTGCAAAAGACGGTGCACTTTACGAGATTACGATGGCAGGAGCAGTTAACCCAAAAGGTCAGCCAAGCGAAATCACAAACATCGTTGCACCACCGACATATATCACTGATAGCTCTAATCAATACATTATCTACACCACAGCGCAAGGAACGGCGCAAAATAAACTAGTTGTGCATAAATTTGGTTCAGGTTCAGGCGGAACAGTAAAGTCAACAAGTATTGATAACGCAGCTTACGGTGTAAATGCGTATTTATCTGGTTCAAAAATAGTTATATTTACAGGAACGATGCACGGAACATTGTACAAAGTAGAGTATGATACTTCAAGTAGTAATTTCGCAGTTCCAACCACTGCAAACCTTGCTGGCCCAATCAAAATTCCTCCTGTTCTCAGTCCTTCCAAGACGGAACTCTACGTTCTTACACAAAATGGTAAGTTTTACACAGTAGATGTGTCCACCATGAATGCTAGCCTGAAAATAGAGCTCGGTGGCGATTTCACAACACCAATGGCGATGGATGAATCCGGATTTTTGTATGCGCTCAGCAATGATGGGATTATCTACAAAATCGACCCATCCGGTAGTGAAAACCACGCAAGATTTTTGTCCTCTGCAAATTCATCTGGACCACTCATTGATGGCGATGGGATTATATACATATTCGGAGATAACGGCAAAGTTGTTGCTTTGAACAGCAATTTATTAAAACTTGGGGAATACACAATAGGTCAGCAGATAACGACAACACCTGCTATCGTTAAAGGCATTGATGGTGTTACTTATCTCATAATCCCCTCATCTACAACAGGGGCTGGAAAGATAACGATTCTGTCGTTTGATGCTGTTACAGGCGTGTTCACAAAGGTATGGGAATACGCTGTTCCAAGCACATTCCCAATAAGTGCCGCGGTAAACGTTGCGCCACTTGGTGCACTGTATGGCGATAATTACTATTTCGTGACAGCCACAAACGATGGCACTGTTTATGCATGGCAATTTAATGCAAGAGGTCCATACGGAATTTGGGCAAAGTATGGACAGAATATAAATAACACAGGCTTTATCGATTCAACTGCAATCGCGTTTAAAACGAAAATATTCTTGATAGCAAAAGAAGGTTACTATGGAAGAGAACTCTCTGGCTCGTTGCTTGGTTCTACAATTTCTTATGGTCTACTTTACGATGCTAAAGTTGTTGATGCTAACAACACCGTTGTAAACACCTACACAAATTACAGAACAAACGAAACAAACCTTGCTAAGGTAATTGAAGGTGTACCGGGTTCACAAAAACTTGTAGTCAAATTCGCAACACCAACTGATGCAAAACTTCTGATAGGAAGATACGTAACTCCTAGTGGTGGTATTTCACTTTCAAAAGATTCAACATTTAAATTCAAATTCTGGAAAACAGGTCCGAATGATTACGAAGGAAGTGAGGGGGACAACCCGGCTACAATAACGTTCCGCTATAACGACAGAAAACTGGAAATTTTTACCGACGCTACTTATACGTTCTATGTGTATCATAAATACCCACTACAATCTAACTCTGAAGCAGCGATGACCAAGGACTTTTTCTTTGATTACAACTCGTTCAGGAACAATCCTGATACAGCTGTTGCAATAATAAATGCAAGTCCCACACACGCTGGTAAGACCTTCTTCGCATATAAATGGAACGTCTACACTTGGAATCCGAGCGAACCAACCGGGTACACAAAAAAAGTTTATTATGATCAAGACAGTGTAAAACTACCTCTTTCTGGTCCGGCTTATCTTGAAATCTTCTACGCAGAGCTTAACGCAACTGTCACACTCTTACTTCCGGAATTCGCATATGGAAAAACTCGAGCCTATTTGTTCCTCGATGCGGCACCAAATTCTATAGCGGAAACGATAAAATTAACAACGCTGAAGGGTATAACCATAGATAGGATTGTTTCGCAAGAATATGCACCAGAAGTTACTAAATTGGAAAACTTGAGTTCTGTGGATTCAAACTTTTTACAGATAGTGTTGAGCAGTTTCGAACGACCGTTAACAGACACTACAAGGGTTGCTACTATTGCTCTGAACTTAATGTTCCCAGAAAAGGTGCGGTTCACGGGTGTGGATAGCGCTTACTACATGGAGTTCTTTGACCTGTATGGTTACGCACAAACCCAAGGTCAAAACGTCGAACCAGAATTATTGAGAGCTAAGAGGTCGTTTAGGACAAACAAATTCTTATACGTTGTTGGTGACTTCAACGAAGATTTTGTTGTTGATATAAATGACTGGAATATGTTTGTCTCTAAACTTGGCAGTACTGTAGATGGAGCCGATGTTATTTACAATATAGGTCCTCGTGATGACTTTATTCCTCCATATCCGGATTATGATAGCTACAGAGCTGGTTATCTAACAGATACTACAAATAAGGTAGATGACTATGACTTGTACTACTTTGCGAGTATGTTCGGCTTTGCAGTTCCAGCTTCTGAACGTGTGAAGTAACTACCCACGAGAAAAGAGAGGTGATTAGTATGAAGAAAACGATAATTTTGATTGGCGTGCTCTCTTTGTTGGTTGTGCTCTCAAGTTGTAATATCTTTAATCCGGGTTCAAACACCTCATCACCAAAGGTGAAGACAACTGTTAATATTATCGATCCTTACGGAAATAAGCTATTTGTTGATGGAACGATTAATAATTTCCCATTGAAAGCTGATAAAAATGGTGTTTACGTCGAAGCAAAGATAAATGCTGTTGAGAAGTATTCATTCAAAGAACCAATTGACCAATTGTTCACTGTGAAATCAGTGGATTTCGACGGTAAGGAGGTTAACATCGTTCTTGAGAAAAAGGCTTCAAAAGGTTATGGAATCTTCAGAACAGCGGATGGTAAACTTATGTTCTACGCATTCGGCTATGCAGATACACCTTACTTCCAAATCTGGCTCAAAGATAGGCTCTCAAGTCATACATATGTTCGTCTCAACGAAAATCAAACGCTTCTGGCAGGTGGCTGGCTTATCGGTGTTGGAAAAGGCGTAGGTAAAGAAGGACTGAACAGATCACCAGATGAAATTTATGTTAAGTTAGAAATTCCAGCAACATCCGCACCTAGAATTGAAAGATTCGAAAAAATTGATGTGAAATAATTTCGCATAAACGTCTGAAGAAATCGTTAAGTTAACAACAACCCCCAGGTTCCTATGGACTTACCCCCGAAAGTGGGACAGATAAAAAAGTATATTATTAACTTTTCAGATGGCATGACTTCGGTACTCTACTGAAGTCGTGCCTTTTAATTTAATCTGATATCTTTCTTCGTTGTAAAACCTTATATATTCTTCTATCAATTTCTTGTATTCTTCTTCCGTCTTTTCTCCATGTATTTTTACTACCTCTTCTTTGAAATGACTAAAAAAGCTTTCTACTGGTCCATTATCTTGTGGTAATCCTTTCCTTGGCATACTTTGGATTATTCCTTTTTCATTTAGTTTCTTTACTGTCAATATATGTGTAAATTGAAATCCTCTATCTGTATGAAATATACTTCCTTCTTTATATTTCCCACTTTGCAGCCATTCATCTATCACCTTATGTGCTAATTCCATATTATTACTTTTGCTTACTCCATAGCTGACTATTTCATTGTTGTATAAATCTTGAATTATCATTAAGTACAATTTCCCTTCTTCTGTTTTTATTTCTGTTATATCACTTACAAATTTCTCGTACTTACTTTTACTTTTAAAGTTTCTTTTAAGCTTGTTATCACTTACATACTGTGTTTCTTTTGTCGCTTTTCTTATGTAATTTTTCCTTCTTATCCTCGCATATATACCCATCTCTTTCATTAATCTGTATACCTTTTTGTGATTTACTTTCTTTCCTTCTCTTTTCAATACCATTGTTATTCTTCTATATCCGTAAATACCGTTGTATTTAAAATATATCTCCTTTATATTTTCTTTCAATTCCTCATCTTTATCTTCCTTATTTATCGTTCGGTAATATGTACTTCTTGATATATTTGCTATTTCACACAATAACTTAATACTGAAGTCTTTGCTTAGTTGTTTGATTACTTCAATCTTTGTTTTTTTTTATCTTTTTCTTCAAGCATTTTTTCCATCATTAATTTCAAATATGCATTCTCTGCCCTTAATCTTTCCATCTCTTCTTCAAGTGTTTCTTTCTTTGGTTTTCCCTTTTTTAGTTCTACCTTTCCGTGAGTAATATAGTTCTTTATCCACAACTTTACTCTACCTTCATCAATACCTAAAAGCGAAGCAATAGTCTTTTTTGGAAGATGTTCAATAAAATAGAGTCTTATGACTTCTTGTTTTAGTTCAGAAGGATACTTTTTGAATTTTTGTCCTTTCTTTGCCAAAGAAAACACCCCCTTGATGGTTATATTTTACCACTTCGGGGGTGTTTTTTTTCCTGTTTCATTATTGGGGTTCAGTGCACCTACCTGGGGGTTGTTTAATAGTACTCACTTTACTTTTCCTGTCTTCAAACTTACCAATTCCATCGAAATAAAGATGATTAACGGCACAAGCAATGCCAAAAAGATGTTCCGTTCTATTATCACTCCCATAAGTATGCTAACAATACTACCTCCAAGCGATGTAAAGGCATATGTTGCACCGTTGAACAATGTGAGGTGTTCTTTCTTTATCCTCACAAGCGCGTTCTTTTGTATGTAAGGGAAAAGTGGACCAAATAAAAGACCGGAAAGAGCAAAGAAGAGAGGATTTCTTAACCAAAAGAACAAAAATATGGTAAATCCCAAAATTACCGTATTTGTTCTTAAGAGTAATGGAATAACTTTTTCTAAGTAATTTGTAAAGAATCTGCTCAGGGTAAATGTTAACCAAAATAATGCATAAGCAGTATAAGAGGAAATAATGACATCTTTCATAACCACCCCAGCCCACGTTATCACACCTATTTCAACAGAGGAGTAAAGTATGAGAAGTGACAAGAATATTAAAAAATCTGCGTTTCTAAATGCATTCGATATCCCTCTTAGCGAGAATGCACCTTGCACACTGTGAAGTACTGGGAATGTTTTTATAACTGTGTAAAAGACCAATAGTAGAAACATCATCGCATACATTAGATAAACGTCTCTGAAATCACCAAGATTTCTCGTCGCCCAAGTTATACAAAATGGCGCAAGCATTCCTCCAAGTCCATAAGCTCCGTGGTAAAATCCAAAATTAGGATTTTTAGCTTGCGAAAGAAGTGTTGTCGAACTTGTGAATCCGAATCCTGTTGAAAGTCCAAATACAAAAAGCCCAAGGATTGAAAGTAAATAATTGCCGGAGAAAGCAACTATAAGAGCACCTACGATTGTTAAAGAGTAACCTGTAAGTAACGCCCGTTTGATGCCCAGTTTGTTGAGAAAAATACCTGTGAAGATGTTGGAAATCACAGTACCCGCCAAAGAAAAGAATGGTAAGAAAGAAGATAGCGCTATCGAGATGTTAAAAAATTCCCTAAACGAACTTAACAACGGCGGCATTGAGTTTAAAACAAGTGAATAAGAAAATATTACAAGCATAGGATAAAGATTCTCCAAATTACTCACTCCTTTCTAACCATCTATCCCATACCGCTCCATTTTGTAATATAACGTCCTGATACTGATATCAAGCATCTTTGCAGCTTGTACTTTATCCCCACCTGTTTGTTTTAATGCCGTGAGGATAATCCTTTTTTCGTATTCTTCAACTAAGTCTTTGAGAGACTTCTCACCTATGTCCGTAAATTCTTCATCTTTCTTTTCAACCTTTAAGCCACTGTCTTCCGGAAGATGTTTGAGTTCTATATATCTTTCCTCAGGTCCCATGTTTATCATAACCCTGCCTAGGAAGTTCTCAAGTTCCCTCACATTCCCGGGCCAATCCCTCGATACAATGTACTTTATTACTGCGGGGCTTATACCTTCCACCATTCTTCCGTATTGTTGATTGAGCTTTTTCACAATGTGGATAGCAAGCTTTGGGATATCTTCTTTTCTATCTTTTAAGGAAGGTAGATATATTGGGAATACGTTGAGTCTGAAATACAAATCAGGTAAGAAATCCCCGTTTCTTACCATTTTCTCAAGTTCCATATTTGTTGCAGCGATGATCCTCACATCAACCTTTTTCACATTTCTTCCACCAACGGGGACGTATTCCTTTGTTTCGATAAATCTCAACAACTTAGGTTGTAAAGACAATGGGAGTTTCCCAACTTCATCAAGGAACAACGTGCCACCATCTGCTTCTTCTACAAGTCCCTTTTTCCCACCATGTAGTGCCCCTGTAAAAGAACCTTCTTCGTACCCGAAGAGCTCTGATTCCAAAATGCTTTCCGGTATTGCTGCACAGTTCACACTAACAAAGGGTTTATTCCTTCTTGGACTTGCGTTGTGAATCGCGTGTGCGAAAAGCTCTTTACCTGTTCCACTTTCTCCCCTTAGAAGCACTGTTGCCGGTGTTTGGGCAACTTTCTTCGCTTGTTCTTTGGCGATTTGGATTAGCTTACTGTCTCCTATGATATCATCGAATGTATATTGTGCACGCATATGACGGATTAATCTTTTCACTTCTTCAAGCTCGTTTGTGAGTTTTAATATCTCTGAAACGTCATGCACTACCGCAACACTACCTTTGAACTTCCCTTTTACAAACAACGGGGTAGCGTTTACAATCACTTCCTTCTTTGCAGGACCAACCTTCAACCTTGCGTTGTATATCGGTTGTCTGAGTTTGGCGATGAGCATATGTATGCTCTCGCCTTCTGCTATATCGACTGTAGCGGGTTTACCGATTACATCTTCAGGTGAGTAACCTGTAATTTTTGTGTACGCCTTGTTGACCAGCCTTACTATCCCATTTTCGTCGGCGACACTTATCGCGTCGTTGGTAGAATCAATTATTGCCTTGAGTTGCGCTTCTATTTCTTTCAGATTTGTTATTTCTTCTGCAAGTTTCCTAATACTTGTTATATCCCTAAAAACAGCGACCACACCTATGATTTTTCCATTTTCGTCTTTGATAGGTATTCTTGAAGTGATAATCACCGCGTTCTCGGTATGTTGGACTTGGTCAATCTCAGGGATACCCGTTTGTACAACGATATGTAGACGAGTGTTCTTAACGACCTCGTCAACTTTTTTGCCAATTATATCCGATGGTAAGTTCAGAAGTTTTTGCGCATTTTTGTTTATGTATTGTACTCTTGCATCTTTATCGACGATGATTATACCTTCAATAATTGAATCGAGGACTATCTTGTAAATCCTTTCCATTCGCTCATCTCCATCGCAGTTATCATTCACCAATCACCTTGACTACGACCCTTTTTCTCCTCTGACCATCGTATTCCGCATAGAATATCTCTTCCCAAGGACCTAAGTCTAGCTTTCCGTTTGTCACTGGCAGGACGACTTGATGGTGTGTTAGTATTCTCTTCAGATGAGCATCTCCGTTTGTCTCGCCAGTCCAGTGATGTTTGTAATTACCCGCTGGTGCAAGTTTTTCGAGCCATTCCCAGATGTCTTGGTGCAAACCTGACTCGTTGTCGTTCACAATTATTCCAGCGGTGATATGCATTGCAGAAACCAAGCAAAAGCCCTCTTTGATACCACTTTTTTCAACAATTTCCTGGATTTTGTCGGTTATGTGGACAAGTTCTCTCTTCTTACTCGTGTTGAACCAAAGATATTCAGTGTAGCTCTTCATATAAAGCCCTCCCTTTATGATTTTGATAATGTTAACTAAAAGTATTGAAACTTTCCAAAAACCGCATTATCCTTATAAAGAGGGGACACCCCCCAACCAACTCTCGACAAAGGAGGTATCCCGATATGAACAACTCAACGCTCTCTTGTCCAAAATGCGGTTCCACCAGCTTATACAAAAACGGTCATGACAAATACGGTAACCAACAATTCCTTTGCAAACTCTGCCATCATTCTTTCAAACTCTCCCATTCTCAAAAACGCAAAAACTTCCCTTTCCCTTATCCCAAATGCACTTCTTGTGGTAAATCTATGCAAATTTACAAAGTCCGTCGCTCTTTCGTTGTCTTCCGTTGTAGAGCTTGTCGTACCAAAGATAGAGTACCTTTTAACCTCCCCGAACCAGTCACCCTTATTCCTGAGAAATTTAAATATTTCCGCTTCCCTATCTTTTTCGTCTTAAAGGCTTTTGTTTTGTATATGAAACACAATATGTCTTATCGCTCTCTTGCTCATTCTCTTAATATCAAAGTATCTCATGTCACCATATACAAATGGGTTATTAAATTGTGTACTTTATTCTCTGTACTTTTTCCAACATTTACCATCGAAAATGTTTTCTCAGTTCATGCTGATGAAACTGTTCTTGTGTTCAAAGAACAAAAGTACTATGTTTGGCTATTAGTTGATCACGAAACTAACTTAATTCTTTGTTGGCATGTCTCAAAGTATCGTGATATGGGACAAGTCAAAGTATTGCTCGAGAAGTTCTTTGGTAATTCAAAACCTAGAAACATTGAACTTATTACTGATGGACTTGGTGCATATGAAAGTGCAGTAAAGCTGTTGTTCAGAAATATCAATCACGTAGTGGTACCGCTCGGTAAAAACAATCAATGTGAATCTAAGTTTTCATTGTTGAAAGACTTTTTCCGACTCAAGCGAGGGCTGAAGAATACGAAGAACTTAGCGAAATATATTCAAGGATTTTGTGTAGTGAAGAATCTTTGGAAAACGCACAATGGCAATATCAATCGCATTCTTTCACAATTACACTCTTTCATCACTACAAGTTAACACTATCTTCTTTGTCTTCTTCAAGTTTTTTACCGACAAGTTTGTACAGCTTCAGCTTTTCGCTTTTTCCCTTCACGGCAAATTCACCGAGGTATTCAAATAAAAACTTGTCAGTGCGAGTTACAACTGCTTCTGAGACTATAATTTCCGCATCAACCTCTCGTGTGAGATGCTCAATTCTTGATGCGGTATTTACTGTGTCTCCGATACACGTATAATCCATTCTAAAGGGTGCACCAATATTTCCCACGATTGCTGGTCCATAGTGTATACCAATCCCACTATCAAGGTTGAATCCGTACTCTATGTTAAGTTCCTTCAAAGCAACTCTCATATCCAAAGCACAAGAGAGTGCACGTTCGATATCATCCTCGTAAGAAACCGGTGCTCCAAATATAGCCATTATTGCATCACCTATGAATTTATCGATTGTTCCATCGTACTTGTAACGGATAATCTCGCTCATTCTTGTAAAGTAAACATTCAAAAACGCAACCACTTCTTCCGGTTTCATTTTTTCGGAAATACTAGTAAATCCCTTTATGTCTGAGAACAAAACCACAACGTTTCTAGTTTCCCCGCCGAGTTTCAGTTCACCTTTACTCACCAATTCTTGTGCAACTCTATCTGGAACATACCTGTAAAGAAATTCCTTCATCCTTCTTTTTTCAGCACTCTCAGATAGGAAATCACCTACCAGCTTGACAGAACCAACAACAATGTATCCAAATACTGGGTAGAAGGTCGATACGTAGACATGCTTTAAAAAAAGGATGGATGATATTACTACAAACAAAGCCGGTATGGTAGGAATTATTACGTTAACATACCTGTTCTTAAAATTCGACAGGATTCCAAGCAGCGTCATTAAAAATACTACCAATAGACTGTTATAAAAAGGGGACAAAAGTTTTAAGAAATCACCTCTCAGCATGTTTTCTATCGCTGTTGCATGGATAAAAACCCCTGCTTCTTCATTCGAAAAAGGGGTTATCCTTAAATCATAAAGGCCCTTTGCAGTTGCTGTGTATCCAACAAGTACAACCTTGTCTTTAAAAATTCCTTTTTCAAAATTTCCTGATATCACATCGTAAAACGGAACTTCTTTGAACACGTTGGATGATTTACCATAATACCACAGATGCATGTATCCTGAATTGTCAAACGGAACTTCTTTACCATTCAATTCCACAAAGCGTTTTGAAAAATCGAGTAACATCTCTTCGGGTTTTGCCCCAAGGTAAAGAGCGCAAGCTATAACGTTCATGTGCGGTAAAATACCGGAAGAGATTCCATTTTCGTTTGCCCATTCTTCGATGATAAGTAATGGCATTCTCCTGACGGTTCCGTCTGGGTCTAAGGCACCTATTTCATAAGTTGCACTGTAAGCTGCTACTGCGAATGGTTCGTAAACAGGCCGTATTTTGTAAACCTTAAAAGGTTTCATCAACGAAAGTTCTCGAAAGTTTTTCATTTTGTATGTGTAGTCAAGATAAGTACGATTTTGTTCTATCTTTTCCCTAAGCTTTTGATTAAATAGTTCGTATGTCTTTTTGTCATTTATCAGATAAGTTCCCAGAACAACGTTTCCGTACATAAGAAGCATGCTGGCAAAGTAAGCATCTGTTTCTTCGTCCATTGGTTCGGTAAACGAGACATCAAAAGCTACAACTTTCGCACCATCTTCGAAGACTTTTTGTAGTAAATTTCCGTAAACATCACGGTTCCAGGGCCAAGTATCACCCTCGATTTCCAGAGTACTTAATGAGTACTCGTCAATTCCAACGACGATAACTTGAGGGGAGATGACAACCTCACCACGCATTTTGTAAAACAAATCAGAGATTTTGAGGTCTAAAACTTCTGTCATTTCAAACCTAAACATAATTGCCCATAACATAAAGAGCGTTAGTAATATGTTCAGGATATGTAGTTTTTTCATGCGTCACTCCTTTGTTTTTGCTTCAAATTGTCAGTTGGTTGTTTCAAAAAGAGAATTTATCTAGTATAATTTTTAGCAGAAGGCCCTAATAATTAGACTACGAGATCGTCAAAAACGTTGAGTAATTTAAAAAATCATGATAGTGTTAACTTGTAGTGATGAAAGAGTGTAATTGTGAAAGAATGCGATTGATATTGCCATTGTGCGTTTTCCAAAGATTCTTCACTACACAAAATCCTTGAATATATTTCGCTAAGTTCTTCGTATTCTTCAGCCCTCGCTTGAGTCGGAAAAAGTCTTTCAACAATGAAAACTTAGATTCACATTGATTGTTTTTACCGAGCGGTACCACTACGTGATTGATATTTCTGAACAACAGCTTTACTGCACTTTCATATGCACCAAGTCCATCAGTAATAAGTTCAATGTTTCTAGGTTTTGAATTACCAAAGAACTTCTCGAGCAATACTTTGACTTGTCCCATATCACGATACTTTGAGACATGCCAACAAAGAATTAAGTTAGTTTCGTGATCAACTAATAGCCAAACATAGTACTTTTGTTCTTTGAACACAAGAACAGTTTCATCAGCATGAACTGAGAAAACATTTTCGATGGTAAATGTTGGAAAAAGTACAGAGAATAAAGTACACAATTTAATAACCCATTTGTATATGGTGACATGAGATACTTTGATATTAAGAGAATGAGCAAGAGAGCGATAAGACATATTGTGTTTCATATACAAAACGAAAGCCTTTAAGACGAAAAAGATAGGGAAGCGGAAGTATTTAAATTTCTCAGGAATAAGGGTGACTGGTTCGGGGAGGTTAAAAGGTACTCTATCTTTGGTACGACAAGCTCTACAACGGAAGACAACGAAAGAGCGACGGACTTTGTAAATTTGCATAGATTTACCACAAGAAGTGCATTTGGGATAAGGGAAAGGGAAGTTTTTGCGTTTTTGAGAATGGGAGAGTTTGAAAGAATGATGGCAGAGTTTGCAAAGGAATTGTTGGTTACCGTATTTGTCATGACCGTTTTTGTATAAGCTGGTGGAACCGCATTTTGGACAAGAGAGCGTTGAGTTGTTCATATCGGGATACCTCCTTTGTCGAGAGTTGGTTGGGGGGTGTCCCCTCTTTATAAGGATAATGCGGTTTTTGGAAAGTTTCAATACTTTTAGTTAACATTATCACAAAGAAGATGGGGGGAATTATATTGAAAAGCTCCAATGATTTGATTATTGAACTCAGCAACACTAAGTTCGTTCTGAAAAACAACGGTACATTTCAAATATCAGGCAACTTACCAACTCAAGATGAGATTTATGAATTGGCGATGAATTATAGTTTGCCAATAAATGAGAAACTATTTGATATGGTGCACGAACTGTTAAAGGCGGAAGATTTAAATAGTGTAAAAAAGAAAGTTGAGGATTTCTTCAAATCGAAACTACACAAAGACGTTAAAATTATTTATTCAGAAGCAAGCTTGCAAATGGATATTCAAAATAATCATGCCTCATTACCAATAGTGAGCAAAAATTCCGGTAATTTAGGGACGATAACTTTGCACGGCTTTCTAACGTTCGACGAAGTCTTAGGTTTGCTCGCATTTTACGATTCTTTCGTTTCCATTGTTGAAAGTATAATAATAAACTACCGTCTAGAACAACTGTTAAAAAGTTCACTTGACACATTGTTCGTTGCTCTGAACAAACGCGTCCGATTAAATGAGAGTGACATAGATAGAATGGAAGCTATCGCATCGAGAATTGCACAAATAGAACAATTAAATCACGAAGAGGTGCACTTTGCTCTAAGAATAGCCAATGTTGGATTTGTGGGTTTAAGGGATGAACTATTTGTAAGGATTTTCACCGGAGATTTCACAAATGAAGATTACAGGGAATTTCTGAAACACGTTGATTTAGGATATGAGATTCTCGAAGAAATGGATGTTCCACATTTTATTCTGGATTCTTGTTTGTATCATCACGAGTTTATAGATGGTTCTGGTATAAAGGGATTGAAAGGGTATGAAATTCCAAAAATAGCCTTAGCAATAGGTTTTGCCGAACATGTTGTAATTTTGAAGTGGAATGTCTCAAAACTACAAGGCAAATATCCAGATAGTTACTTAGCTGTAATAGATTCCAGAGGTGAATTACAATGAACCTTATCTTCCCTTACCTTTTCCTGGGACACCTTTTTGGAGATTACGTTCTTCAAGTAAGTTATATAGCAACTAACAAGTCGAAAGACTTAAAAGTTCTTGGACTTCACACAGTTTTAGTATTTTTTTCTCAAGTTCTATTCATCGTGGGTAAAAATTTCAGTATTAAGAGTTTAACCATGATTGGTCTTCTTTCTGGTATTCATTTTTTGATTGATTTACTTAAATTCTTATGCAAAAAGAAATTTTGCAATACTTGGTATTATTATCTCTTTGACCAATCGTTACATGTGTTATCTTTACTTTTCATAAGCTCGCAGTTAACTCATTTGGAACCTGTTCTTCCAAGAACTTTAGTGGTTCTCTTATCGGTGATGATATTCAATGGGTATTTTGTAAGTATACTTGTACACCTTATAACATCCAATGGTAAGTACCAACGAGACTACATCGGATATGCACTACGAATGATAGCACCTATCGTTTATCTGCTTAACCCATTGTTTTTAATAATCTATGCACTATTTTGTTTGATTCCCGTGTTCAAGTTCAAGAAAAGGGGCTCCAAATTCAACATGCTGAGCTACATCATAACAACAGTTTCCACGATGATACTTATGGGGGTGATGTTATGAGGAAAATCTTCAGGATGCTTATTCTTGCAGTTTTTACACTCTTTGCTATTTCGGTATTCGCGGAACTAAAAGTCAATTTGCAAAGCGATACTGTTGTCATCGGAGGAAAGTTGCCGATTACAGTAGAAGTGACCGGCAAAGACGGAAAACCTGCTCAATACACTTTAAAAGCCAAATTGAACCTTGGAGGATTCGACAAGCCAGAAGTATTAACAAAAGGACTGACCGGTAACGGGAAAGTAGTCTTAAACTATTTGGCTCCAAAGAGAGCAGGTGAAATAAAAATAACGTTTACAGCTGAGACAACAGACAAGAGCATATTCACTCAAGAAGTTTCCATAAAAGTAACGGAAAAAGATGAGAGTGAATTCTCAGAACAGTTGAAAGCTCAGATTGACTCGTTCAGAGGAAGCGTTGCGATAAAGAAATCTAACAAAACAACTTGGGAATCAATAACAAAAAACATGGTAATTCAAGAAGGTGATGAGATTCTTACATTGGAAAAATCTTACGTTGTTGTAAAATTTCCAGACGGTTCTATGACAAAGATAACTGAGAACACACAGGTTCTTTTTGAAAAACTCAGAGTATCAAAAGAAGGGAAGATTCTCGTATCGATAGTTATCCAAAAGGGTGGAACATACAACATTGTTCAAAAAATGATGGCAGGTTCTTCGTTCGAAGTTAAGGCAGGTAGTGTCACGGCTGGTGTGAGAGGAACGGAATTTGGCGTAGAAATTATCAACGACAAGCCGGTTATAAAGGTTTGGAGTGGAGAGGTATTTGCTTTCTTTGGAAATGACTTTGTGCTTCCGATAACAGCAGGTCAAACACTCATCTACCAGCTTGGAACTGAACTTGTCCAAGATATTTCTCAGCTCTTTGACTCAACTACCTTAGAACCTCTCAAAGAGATTATGCCAGAAATCGAAAAGTTGTTCGAAGAAACTCCAGAAGAACCGGAAGAAGAAAAGCCATCAAGAACAGGAGAGATTCAACAACCTCAGTCTCAACCCGAACCACAACCAAAGGCATACATACCACCTCTCGGTGTTGAAACAGCTATCAAAAACAACCAAAAATATATTGTCTACAGCATTTCTCCAGAATTTACGATAGGTCCCATCACATTGGGTATAGGACTAACCGCTTACGCTACCGAAGTTGGTGGAACTTTGTACTATGGTATACCCTCTGAAAATCCAAGCACAGATATAATAAACATGATAACAATCAATCACGTTGCCTTGAATCTTGGAAATTTCTATTTGAGATATGGAAATATGCCTCCGATTTCATTAGGTATGGGCTTTTCCGTAAGGGATTATTTCAAACCATACGCTAAGTCTTTTGATATCAAGATAGCCTTTGGTAGTTTTGCCCTCTTTTTGCATATTCCCTACGAACTTACAAAACTTTGGATGCCGGAAATTGTTCAGTCAGACTCAGTGTTTGCAGGTGAAATGGAGGTGAAATCTGCAGTTCTTGGTATGGATTTGGGAATTGCCGCATTGTACGATACTGACGTTACCAACGAAAATACGAAACCTACAGTTGATGATACACCAATAAATCTTTCACTGTCAGCATTTTTGAGATACCCACTACTAAACAACTTCTACTTTGGTCTGGAATTTGGTTCGCAATGGTTAGCCGATATGTCTAAGTTCGGTATTGGTGCGTTCGGTGGTTTGAGTGGAAAGATAGGAATAGCAGATATCATCGTCGGTGGTTACGGAACTTGGAACGGTTTTAGACCCTTCCACTTTGGCAGGATTTACACCATTCAAAAGTCCAAAAACGAACTGCCAACACTGGATAATGTTCAAACCTCGTTTGGTTTCCTGGCAGGTTTGAATTTCTACCATGATATCGCTACCGGTAGATTTTACATTTATGGTAACTTCAGTGGAGACATGGACGCACTTGGTGAGTTTAGAATAACAATACCGCAGATAGGGGCTGTGGCAGGTCTATTTATCTACGGATATTATTTCGACCAAACACCATTTTCAAACGGCGAGTTCTTCGACAGCGATACTATATCGTTCTTGAGAATTACATACCCAATTATGGAGCGTAACCTTGTTGCAGGTATTGTGTACAATTGGGATGGTACAAAATGGGTGCAGAGTGTCTATATCGGTAGTGAGATTAGCTGGTAAGGTATCGTTTTTAAGCGTCAAAAAGGAGGCGCCAAACGTTGTCTAATCTTAATAAAGAGAAACTTGTAGAAGCTCCAACTTGGCTTTGTGGGTATAAGTACAACGGACGTTTAGTAGGAAGGGTATCTAAAAACAAAGTGGTTGTCGAAGATATAGAATTCTATGTGCTCGGCAACTACTCTCAAAACTTTTTAAAAAGGCTTGCAGAGATGATTGAACATGGTGTAAAGATTAACCCTGCGAGCTTGCGTGACCAAGTTGTGTACATCGCAGCTAAGCTAAACAGCAACCTGAGGTTGAACGAGCTTTTAAAAGATATCCAGCAGGAAATATGCACCATAATCAACGCTGAAGCCGCTTCTATTCTTATGTACGAGGCTGACCATCTGCGGTTTCTTGTGACCGTTGGGAAAGCGAGTGGTAAGATTGAAAGTATACCTGTTCCTATGGAATCGATCGCAGGGAAGATTTTTCTAGAAGGAAAAGCTCTTGTTTTTAACGACTTGGAAACAAATCCCGTTCATTTTAAGGGCGTCGATAAAGTAGCAAAATTTAAAACAAAAAACATAGTTGGTTCACCCATCTGGGTAGAGGATGAAAAGATAGGTGTTATAGAGGTGCTAAACAAAGATGGTGGTTTTTCCGAGGAAGATGCTGAAACGGTAGAGCTTTTCGCCAAATTGATTGGACGAAAACTTCTTAGCGCATGGAGATATGAAAAGTTTTCTGAATCATTTAAGAAGATCCTCTTAGCAATAGCAACCGCGATAGATAAGCGTGATAATTACACACACCAACACTCGAAAAACGTAGCGAGGATATCTGTGGAAATTGGTAAAAGAATGGGACTTAGCCAACAAGAATTAGAAAAGCTTGAGTTCTCAGCTATATTACACGATGTTGGGAAGATAGGTATCCCTGATAGCATATTACTGAAACCAGGGAAACTTACTGATGAGGAGTACAAAATAATAAAAAACCACACGGTTTATGGTGCAGAAATATTATCTCAAGTCAAATACGTTGACGAAGACATACTCAAAGGCGCTTTAGAACATCATGAAAGGCTCGATGGAAGTGGATACCCTTATGGGAAAAAAGGCGAAGAGATATCCTTATTCGGAAAGATTATTGGTATCGCAGATGTATTCGATGCACTCTCATCCAAAAGAACGTATAAAGAAGCATGGGACTTCGGAGAAGTTCTGAAAATAATTGAAGCCGACGTGGAAAAAGGAAAATTTTCAAAAGAAGTTTTTGAAAAATTACTTGAGAGTGTTAAAGAACTCAGCGAGAATTAAAAGATAGGTCAAAAACAAAAAAGTCGGGGCAAAGCCCCGACTTTTGATTGTGCTTTTACAATTATTTGTTGACTCTTGTCTTGAGAACTTTTCCAGGTCTGAATTTTGGAACTTTTCTTGCAGGAATCTTAATCTTCGCTTTTGTTCTTGGGTTGACGCCTGTTCTGCCTTCCATCTTCTTAACTTCAAATGTACCAAAGTCGACAAGCTGAACTTTTTCGCCTTTTTCGAGAGCTGCTGCTATCGTTTCAAAGAGTGTGTCAATAACGAGTTTTACGTCTTTTTTCTTGAGTTGTGTTTTTTCAGCTACCGCGTTGACAAGTTC
This sequence comes from Fervidobacterium pennivorans DSM 9078, assembly GCF_000235405.2. Classification (NCBI taxonomy): domain Bacteria; kingdom Thermotogati; phylum Thermotogota; class Thermotogae; order Thermotogales; family Fervidobacteriaceae; genus Fervidobacterium; species Fervidobacterium pennivorans. Next base: position 9,710 of record NC_017095.1, on the reverse strand, counting down.
TTTTTTGTTCATAAATCCCCCTCCTTCTCATGATGGTGTGGAAAATCAAATATATAATAGCACTTTCGATGAGTTAAAGTCAAGACCATGATGAATACTAATTCTATGCAGATTATACCACAAAATATGCGAAGAAATCAAGTATTTTGACACTGAATTTTATCTTTTGCATAAAATCGGCTTTTATCAGAATCTTAAAGACCCCTTAAAATGAGGCTGATACAACTATGTTTTGCTCGCTTTTATTTTATCACAACTTCTTGCGGTTTTGTCAACACTTTATTCATTCCACAAAAAAGTTGTCAAACATACTTCTCATCCTTCAACAACTTTGACAACAACCTCACGTGTTCTCGGACCATCAAATTCACACAGGAAAATACCTTGCCATGTCCCTAACAAAAGGTTTCCATTGTTCACAATTACCGTCACACTACTACCCACGATTGAAGCCTTAATATGGGCATCCGAATTTCCTTCCAAATGATGGTATCCTCCGTTTGTGGGAACTAAGTTGGATAGCTGGTTGATGATATCTTCGACAACAGATGGATCCGCATGCTCGTTTATAGTTATCCCACAAGTTGTATGAGGTACATAAACAACTACAACACCTTCCTTTACACCGCTTTCCATTACTAATGTTTTAACTTTGGCAGTTATATCAACAAATTCAACCCTTTTTGAAGTTCTCACAGAAAACTTGCGAAGCACTTTCTCACCACCAAATTGTTTGAAAATTTACTCGCTTTTTTCGTATGGCACACCATCTGCAGCAGGTGGTCTTGATTTACCAACAAATCCAGCAACAACAATTATTGTCAAAACAAACGGAATAGTATCGAAAAGTGACTTAACATTAGCTGCGACAGTTATCTCTTGCAAACTTTGGAGCTGGTTTGAGAACGCACCAAACAAGCCAAAGAATAAGCTGGCAAGCATCGCTCCAACAGGATTCCATTTTCCGATAATCATAGCAGCCAAACCTATAAAACCTCTTCCGCCAGACATAAGCTCCTTGAATTGACCAATTTCGCCAACGCTTAGGTAAGCACCCGCAAGTGAAGCAAAGACTCCGCTCATTATAACTCCAAAGTATCTTATCGCATAAACATTAACTCCAAGTGTATCCGCAGCTTCGGGATTTTCACCAACCGAACGCATCCTCAAACCAAGTTTAGTTTTGTAAATCAGCCACCAACCGAAAGCAACACAACCAAATGCTATATAGACAAACGGGCTGATTTCACCAATCACTTGTCCTAAAAATGGAATATCTACAAGTCCGGGAATGGTAATTTCGTCCACCTTTCCAACAAAATCTGTCTGACCTGGCTGACCAAAGATGGGTTCCATTAGAAAACCCGTTAAGCCTTGAGAAAGTAATATTATAGCCGTTCCCAAAACTACCTGGTTTCCTGCCCATTTTATACTGCCCCATGCATGCAATAATGCAAGCAATATACCGCTAACAATCGCCATCAAGACTCCAAACCACACGTTTCCTGTCAAATAAGTGAATACAACAGACGTAAACGCACCCATAAGTATAATGCCTTCGAGTGCGATGTTGACTACGCCTGTAATTTCACTGAACACCCCACCAAGGGATGCAAAAATCAAAGGTGTTGCCGCCGTGAGAGCTATTTTGTAAAATTGTGGGTTCACAAATATCGAAAGTATAGCTGTTAAAACTCTCATGCTTTCACCTTCTTTCTCGCGTATATTGCCTTAACGATTCTGTCCGCCGCTACTAAGAAGATAACAATACCTTGAACGATGATGACAATATATTTTGAAACACCCATGAACTGCATCTCATTACTGCCAGTTCTCAGTGCACCTATCAAGAGTGCTGCGAAGATGATACCTATCGGATTATTTTGTCCTATGAGTGCAATACTAATACCATCGAAACCTTTACCGCCAGACAGCTCTCCCAAGAACCTATGATGAACACCCATAAGCTCGGTAACACCTGCAAGCCCCGCAAGTGCACCGCTGATTGCCATTGCAAGCACCACGTTTTTCGCCACACTTATTCCACCGTATTCCGCAGCATACGGATTGAAACCCACCGCCTTTATTTCATATCCCGTTGTTGTCTTGTTGAGAAAAACATACATAAATACGGCAGCCGCTATAGAGATAAGTATTCCAGCGCTCAATTCCATTGCACCAACTCTCATTAAAATGGGGAGTTGTGCTGACTGTGCAATTTCAGGACTCTTCGGTGTTCCTGAGCCCGTTGCGAGAGGTCCTGTTACCATGAATGAAGCTACGTAAGTTGTTATCCAGTTCAACATTATTGTTGTAACAACCTCGTGGGCTCCGGTCTTTGCTTTCAAAAATCCAGCTATAGCAGCCCATCCAGCACCTGCACCCATACCAATTAACATTGTAAGTGGAATTGCTACAGCAGGTGGTAATCCTCCAAAATTACTAGCAAATGTGGCAGCCATCAAAGCGCCCATTGCCATTTGACCTTCGGCACCTATATTGAACACACCTGCTCTAAATCCAAACCCAACAGCCAGACCTGTTAAAATCAGAGGGGTTGTCTTTATAAGAGTATCAATTATCGCTTGCTTACTACCAAAAGCACCGTGTAATAGAACACCGTAAGCCTTTATCGGGTTCTTACCAATAGCAAGAATGATAAATCCAGAAATCAACAAGGCAATCAATACAGCAAGAACAGGAACCGCAATACTTTCTAACAACTTCTTCATTTCCGGCTTCTTCATCTCTTACCACCTCGAATTTCTTCTAGTCTTTTACCTGCCATCATCAACCCAACTTCCTCAACTGTCGTTTCTTCTGGTCTCACTTCTCCCATTATCTGCCCTTCGTACATAACCAATATCCTATCGCTCAGTGAGAATATCTCTTCTAATTCCATCGATATCAAAAGTATACCCACGTCTTGCTCTCTCATCCTCAGAATTTGCCTATGGATAAATTCAATTGCACCAACGTCCAAACCCCTTGTTGGTTGGGCGACAACCATAAATTTTGGACCAGCTTTTATTTCCCTTCCAACAACTAGCTTCTGTTGGTTACCACCAGAGAAATTACCGCCTAAGTGTTCTATTATCCTCGGTCTTACGTCGAACTCTTCCATCAATTCCGCTGTGTATCTCTTTATCTCTTGGTGATTCAGGAATGCACCATTCGCAAACGGACGTTTGTAATGTCTACCGAGGATTACATTGTAATAGGCAGGAAATTGTTTTATTAAAGCATGCTTCAATCTGTCCTCCGCTATATGCGTCATCCCCATCTCTCGCAATACCCTAGGATGTTTATTTGTCACATCTATTCCTTCAAATAGTACCTGCCCTTTTTCTGCTTTTCTCAAACCGGTGATTGCCTCAACTAATTCCGTTTGCCCGTTTCCTGCAACACCAGCAATACCCACTATCTCTCCCTTTCTCACCTGGAAAGAAACTCCTTTTACGGCATCAAGATGCCTATTATCTTTCACCCAAAGGTCTTTGACTTCAAATACCACTTCCTTTGGTGTATGCGGCGCTTTGTCAAGTTTCAAAACAACATCCCTACCGACCATTGCACGTGCTATTTCGCGTTCGTTCGTTTCTTTCGTGATAAGCTCAGCAATTACCCTTCCACCACGCATAACTGTTATCCTATCACTAATCTCCATGACTTCGTTGAGTTTGTGAGAAATAAATAGTATTGTCTTCCCACTTTTTTGGAGATTTCTCATAATTTCGAACAGTTCTTCAACCTCTTGAGGAGTCAAAACCGCAGTCGGCTCATCCAATATAATTATGTTAGCACCCCTGTAAAGTGTTTTTATTATCTCAACACGTTGTTGCATTCCGACCGGTATATCCTCGATTTTCGCATCGACATCAACGTATAAACCATATTTTTCGGATAATTCCTTAACCTCTTGCCTTGCCCTTCTTAGGTCAAAATTAACACCTTTCACAGGTTCGTTACCGAGTACTACGTTCTCAGCTACGGTCAATGTATTCACAAGCATGAAATGCTGATGGACCATTCCAATACCGGCTTTTATCGCATCCCTCGGACCTGTAAAAACCTTTTTTTGCCCGAAGATACGTATTTCGCCACTATCTGGATGATAGAGACCGTAGAGTTGGTTCATCAACGTACTTTTCCCAGCACCGTTTTCTCCAACTATCGCGTGGATTTCACCTTTTTTAATCCTTAACGTTACTCTGTCATTTGCAAGAACGCCAGGAAACCTCTTGGTAATCTCTATCATCTCAACAGCGTACTCAGAACGGTTATCGTGACCTTCAAGTTCAGAATGTCTTGAATCTTTTCTTAAATCATCCACTATGAGTCCACCTCCGGTTAGTAATGATTAATATTTAAACAATTGAACACTTTCTCGTTTTGATAGACCAACGGATCTCACTATCCGTATAGTCTATCAAAACGGGGGCATGTTGCCCCCGACTTGAAAAAACGAGAAGAGAAAAGATTATTGTATTTCTCTATGTGGATTACTTTGGAAGTTTTACACCCTTAACTGTAAATGCCTTGAGTGCATCTTCCGAATCTGGAATAACAATTTTACCCTCGATGACAAGTTGTTTGAGATAATCAAGTTCTTTAAGAACGCCTGGAGCAAGTTTGTCGATGATTTCTTTTGTGTATTTCAGTTCTGAAATTCTTACACCATTTTCTTTAAGGCCAAGAATTTTAGTTCCGCCCTTGAATTGACCAGTGTATGCCCACTTGACTCCGTAGTACCCTGCCACATCGATACCTTTCATCGCACTTGTAAGAACTACTCCAGGTGCCATGTAGTCTTGGTCAACGTCGACACCTATTGCGTAGTAGAGTGGTTTTCCAGAAAGTGCGTATTTCTTAATGTTTTCGTATCCTTTACCTGCAAGTTTCTCTGATCTTTCCTTTGCCGCTTCAATAACTCCGTTACCACAAGCACCAGCTGCTGCAAAGATAATATCCGCACCTTGTGAGAACTGTGAATTTGCAAGGTCTTTACCCTTCTTTGGGTCACTGAATTCATTTGTGTATCCTCTCAAAACTGTAATCTTCTTCCCTTTGAGATCCTGGTAAGCCTTTATACCTGCTTCATAACCGTACCTGAACCTTTCAACCGGAGGTATTGGAATGCCACCAATAAATCCGACTTTACCTGTTCTTGTCATAGCGGCTGCAATATAACCAACCAAGAATGCAGATTCTTGTTCTTTGAACAAGAAGTTAATAACGTTTGGAAGTTCCTTATCAAAAGCAATATCTATACCAGCAAAGTAAACTGTCGGGTACTGTTGAGCAACTTTCATAAGAGCGTCTGTCATCATGAAACCGACTGCAAAAACAATTCCGCCGTCTTTTTCCTTCATAACTTCCTCAGCTGCTTTTGTAAGGTTAGGAATGTAGTCTGACTGTTCTTGTGACATGATAACTTTTGCTTCCACTTTGAGTTCTTGTGCAGCTCTTTGGATACCTGCCCACGTTCCATCGTTGAACGACTTGTCGCCAAGTCCACCCGTGTCAGTCACCATGATAGCTTTGAATGAAAATCCAAGGGTTAAAAGAACCGCAAGAAGCGTAAATACAAGGAACTTTTTCATACTCTCTTCCTCCTTTTAAGGATGATATGGTTTTCCTTAAACCAGTAGTAACCCAGAATAACCGACAGTATCAAAGTGTACGGAATTATCCAACTGACGTACACGTTAACAGAAGGAACGCCGACTTGGATGAATACAGTTTGCGTCTTGAACAACGTGAGAACCGAGACGGCAAATGAACCCACAAGGGGTATGAATGCTTCATCTCTTTTGAGCACGATTAAGAACAAAGCAAGAGATATCAGTATGACTGACGAAAGTGAATAGAACATCTTATAAGTAGGCAATAAGATATAAGGTTTTCTTTGAGTTGATGACATAGCTTTCAGTAATCTGTCTTTGTGTGCTCCATCGAAATTGGATTCAACGAATTCAACGAGTTTTTTTCTAAAGTCGTTAGAACCAATAGATACAAATCTTATGAAATCTTTTTCAAATTCTGATAAAAGCTTTTCTACTTTTTGAGTTCTTTTCGTTTCAAAGTAGATAAAATCGTTCGCTTCTTTTATCAACACTTTGTCCGTTATTTTGCTTAACAAACTCCTTGCATACTCTATCCTTTTTTCAAAACCTTCCGGAGCGAAATATTCTTCTGAAAGACTGAATGTATCAACACCTGCGTCGTTCAGAAGAATGTTGAACTTTTCAATGGATTCGTTTACCGTAGTGTTGTAGTCTTTCAATCTTCTTTGTACAACACTCAAAGGTTCTTGAAGAACTTCAGACACCAACGAGTTGTAAAATGGAGATGCGCTAAAGGTTTCCGGCATCAATAGGTCTTTTGTTGCAAACGATGGTAGAAATACTATAACCACTGTAGCAAGGCTTACCAAGAAAAGAGTGAATTGCTTCTTAAATAAAAAGTAGAACATCGAGAAAAGCAGTGCTATAGTCATAAGTATTCCATAAATCATTCCATCTGATGTTGATTGAATATTCATGAACGCACCTATATAAACTGTTTCCGAGGCTATTATCAACAAAAGTGGAATATGAATGTTTTTAAATAAGTAGAACCAGATAAAGAATACAACCACATACACTAACCATCTAATCCACGCTAAGTTTAATTCTTTTGGAGTTATCATGACAAACTCTCTAGCTATCTCATCTTTTATGCCTGCAATATGTGTATATGTACTTCTGAATATGGTCCCACGCGTTCTTAAAATTAGCATCTCCGGATCCAAATCTTTTGCTGAATTTGCTGCTTCCAAAATTATCTCTTCCAAGGTTTTTAATACTTCTGGTTCTCTCATTATTAAAGTTATTGCTTGCAGTTCTTCACCGTTGTAAACGGGAGTGTATTCATAATCTCCGATAACGTTGGTTCTTAACTTTTTCAATTCTTCTGGAATATAAGCCAAGTTAACATCGGCACCGAAAAGGTAGGCAGCAAGGTCTTGGGCGTAATTGCCAAAGGCATCTACAAGACGCATCTGATAATCGTTGAAGAAAGAATTAAAAATAGGAGAGCCCTTTACAAGTTCTTCATCGAACGAACGGTTGTTCAGTTTAGCTTCCCAGTAAGAAAGATACATGGTACGAGCTAACCTTTCTTCATCAGAATTAGCACCTTCCATCGGTTTGAGGGCTTCCAAATAATCTCCTGTCTTTTTTGTGGTTTCTGTTTTCTCCGTTGAACCTACCATGTAAATCTTCAAAAATCTGTACAAGGGAAGGTCACCCTTGATGTGTGAAATAACAAATTGGTGAAAATCAGAAGAAGGCGAAAAATAACTTTTGTAAATCTGCTGAGCTTTTGTCACATCCAAACCGAAAACTACTGAGGAGAGAACCAAAATCAAAAAAGTGATAGTTATGAATGAATAGAAAAACTTCTGTAATCGCTCCGAATGCTTTGCTATGTACACTTCCTTACACCTTCCTTTTCACAAGCTTTTTCATATTTATCATTAATTTCGAAATTTGAATACCGCTTGTTGATTATATTATATCACACTGAGTCTTAGCAAATGCAATAATGTACAAAAAACAAGAAAAACTTTTGTATTTCTCCTCTTATACTTTTCTTTTTTCCAACTCTGACCAGCTTTTAACCACGATTAAGGCAAATTAACGTATTAGAAATAAAAGGGGGCTTTTGCCCCCTGCAAAGAACTCCAAATGCGATTTAACCCCGAGTTACTCTTCAACAGTGATTGCAGCTGTTGGACAACTGTCAGCTGCGTCTTTTGCGCAAGAAAGGTCTGTTTCCGGTTGCAAAACCTTTGCCTTCATGTCATCACCAAGTTTGAATACATCTGGACAAAGGTTTTCACATACTCCGCAACCAATGCATGTTGCTTCATCTACTCTAACCTTCATACCTTAGCACCTCCTCTTCGACGTCATTGATGATTATATCACATCCTTTTTAGTTTTTCAACAGACTCTAATCTATCACTCTCTACATATGCTCGTACCTTATTATGAATAAGCTTTTCCAACACTTTTTTGAAGTTCGTTCTCCACAGTTTTCAATAGTAATTCAAAATCCTTTTCATTTCTCATTTTTTCTTCAACAACTTTTACAGAATTTATCACCGACGGATGTGTCTTGTTAAATATCTCGCCAACTTTCCTTGTTGATAAACCGTATTTTTTCACCATAAAGTACATGCACACCTGTCGTGCTAAAGAAGTATTTCGGTCTCTGGAACCCGAAAGAATATCGTCTTTCGTTGTTTTAAACATCTTAGCGACAATTTCTATAATATCTCCATTTGAGCTTGTGTTAACATCTTCAGTAAGTATGTCCCGCAGTATGGATTTTACGACAGAAATGTCTAACTCTCCATACATGCTCTTGTAAGCAATTAACTTTATCACGGCACCTTTTAGGATTCTTATACTTCCCTTAATGTGTGTAGCAACGTATCGCAGTACGTCATCATCGATATCCGCCTTTTCGTCATCAACAACTTTTCTTGCTATTTTGTACATCGCTTCTTGGGATGGTGTTTTAATTTGTGCAACGACACCCATCTGGAACCTTGAAATGACCCTGTCTTGGAAGTCTTTAAGTTCTTTTGGTGACCTGTCAGAGCATACGATAATTTGTTTTCCTGCTTCGTAAAGGGCATTGAAAGTATGGAAAAGTTCTATCTGAACACCCTTTTTGCCCGCTAAAAACTGGATATCGTCAATTACAAGGACATCGATTTTCTTTCTATACCTTTCTCGGAATTCCTCCATATTACCAGACTTAAGCTTTGTGATGAGCTCGTTCATAAAACTTTCACTAGTTAAGTACGCAAACCTCAGGTCGGGGTTTTGAGATAGTAGATAATTACCATAAGCTTGAACAAGATGAGTCTTTCCCATTCCAGCTTCACTGTAGATAAATATCGGATTGTAAGTGCCTGGTTTTTTTGCTGCTTCGAGGAGTAAGTTGTAAACAAACTGGTTGAACTCGTCAACAACAAAATTGTCGAACCTGTACTTGGGATTTAGAGGAGTTATCAGAACAGGCTTTTTCCTGACTAATGCAACATTGTCAGGAATTTCATCTTCAAAGTTGTCAGGACTGACAACTTGAGCGTAAACAATTTCGTAAGTTGCCCCTTGTCCAACAACCTCACTAATAGCTTTTCTGATAACCTTATCAAACTTCTTTTCGATGTAACCTTTAAGAAAAAGGTTACCCACTTCAAAAACAACGTGGGTACCTTCTACACGTTTAACATAGAAGTCTATAAACCAGTGTTCCCATTGCTGCCGGCTGACCTTCTCCTTAAGTGCGGACAAAATCTTTTCCTTAATTTCTACATTGTCCATAAGTACACCTCGAGACGTGCAATTGTAAGGAAAATTAAGCTAAAATGAATCTAGTATCTATAACGCAACAAGGCGGGGGTGGGGTAAGATTACTGTGCATTGAGTATTATCTCATAAGTCTATGTTAAAAATCAAGACAAACTTTATGTTAACTCATGAATGATATTTTACTCACAAGGAATGGTATATGACGTTTTGTTTCGAAATTGTTTACTGTAAAGAATCGATTAAGAAACATTAAGTAATCACTCACTGCACACTTTGAAAATTGCTACTATTCTGTCCAAAACGGTGCTCATTCTTTAATCATAATTAATCCTCATCGAT